>NZ_JASSPG010000004.1:0-344502 GCF_030247125.1 Halomonas sp. LC1
CAGCTTGGCGTAGCGCGGCTCGTTGAGGCGCAGGTCAGTGGTGACGATGGCCGGGAGTGTCAGCGCGACGGTTTGCAGGCCGCCGTCGATTTCACGCGTGACATTAACCTTGTCACCATCTACCACGACTTCTGAGGCGAAGGTGCCTTGCGGCAGATTGGTCAGCGCGGCGAGCATCTGGCCGGTCTGGTTGTTGTCGGTGTCGATGGCCTGCTTGCCGAGGATGACGAGGCCGGGCTGCTCTTCGTCCACCACTTTGGCCAGCAGTTTGGCCACCGCCAGCGATTCGGCGCGCTCGTCGGTTTCAATGTGGATAGCGCGGTCGGCCCCCAGCGCCAGTGCGGTGCGCAGCTGCTCTTGGGCGGCCTTGGGGCCCACGGTCACGGCCACGACTTCGGTGGCTACGCCCTTCTCTTTCAGGCGCACCGCCTCTTCCACGGCAATTTCGCAGAAGGGGTTCATGGCCATTTTGACGTTAGTAAGGTCCACATCAGAATGATCCGCTTTGACGCGGATTTTGACGTTGTAGTCGATGACGCGTTTCACCGCGACGAGTACTTTCATAGGTTCCTCGCTTGGCTCGTGATAGAAGCCGTTAACCTGACTAGGCGCCGCCACCTAGTGGCCGCGCTCAAAATTCATGCAAGCGTTTGATAGGCTAGTAAATGAAAAACCCTATCAATTTGCCACAGCCTACCCACCAGCAACAACTTTCTCTTCGTGCGGCCTTGGTCGTAGCTCGCTGGTATCGCTGCTCGCACCGACACTTATAAAGTGTGCTTTTGCCATCGTAGGGGTGACCTGACACGGGTATTATGCCTATCATGGGAGATAACCAGAAGCAAACGACCGTTTTAAATTAAGGCCATCTTTTCATAAGCTAGTGCCCATTCGCTAGCCCGATACAGATGGCGCTTATGAGAATAAGGAGAAACCGGGTGGAAAACGTTGAACGCGATGTAATGGACTTTGACGTTGTCATCGTCGGCGCAGGCCCATCAGGGCTTGCCGCCGCCTGCCGCTTAATGCAGCAAGCCAACGAGGCCGAGCAAGAACTCACCGTCTGTGTCGTGGAAAAAGGCTCAGAGGTCGGCGCCCACATTCTCTCTGGGGCCGTCTTTGAACCTCGCGCACTGGCGGAGCTGTTTCCCGACTGGGAAGAGCGTGGTGCGCCTCTCACGACCCCTGCCGTTCGCGACGATGTATACCTGCTCAAAGATGCCGACAAAGCGCAGAAGATTCCCAATGCGCTCGTGCCGAAAAGCATGCACAACACCGGCGGCGATTTGACGCGCTACGTGATCAGTGCGGGCAACCTGTGCCGCTGGCTTGCGGAGCAGGCAGAATCGTTGGGCGTCGAGATTTTCCCAGGGTTCGCCGCTCAGGAAGTGATCGTCGAAGAGGGTGTCGTTCGCGGTATCTTGATTGGCGACATGGGCGTCGGTGCCAATGGCACTCCTAAAGATGGCCACATGCCCGGTATGGAGCTGCGCGCCAAGTACACGCTATTTGCCGAGGGTGCGCGCGGCCACTTGGGCAAGCGGCTGATCAATGACTTCTCTTTGAATGCAGGCCGTGACCCACAGCACTACGGCATCGGCTTGAAAGAACTATGGGATGTGCCCGCCGACAAGCACGAGCCCGGCTTGGTCGTCCACGGCTCTGGTTGGCCGCTGGATAGCAATACCCACGGCGGCTGGTTCCTTTACCATGCAGAGAATCAGCAGGTCGTCGTTGGGCTGATCATGGATCTTGGCTACCAGAACCCGTGGCTATCACCGTTCGATGAATTTCAGCGCATGAAGCACCACCCGGTGCTAAGCCAATACCTGGAAGGTGGTAAACGCGTGGCCTATGGCGCGCGGGCCATTGCCAAAGGCGGGTACAACTGCCTGCCGAAAATGACGTTCCCTGGCGGCCTGCTCATTGGCTGTGATGCGGGTACGCTCAACTTTGCCAAGATCAAAGGCCTACATACCGCCATGAAATCAGGCATGGTCGCAGCCGAGAGCGTCTTCGAGGCCATCCAGGGGGGTGATGAAGGTGGGCAAGAGCTCGCCAGCTTCACCCGCAAATGGGAAGCCAGCTGGGCCTATCAGGAGCTCAAAGAGAGTGCGAGCTTCGGCCCGGCCATACATAAATACGGCACGGTCGGCGGCGGCGCCTACAACTTCGTGAACCAACTGCTCGGCAATAAACTCCCCAACGTTCATGACACCACCACTGACCATGGGGCACTAAAGCCAGCCGCCGAATTCGAGAAAATCGACTATCCGAAGCCGGACGGCAAGCTATCGTTCGATAAATCCACCTCGGTGTTTTTATCGAATACGAACCACGAAGAGGATCAGCCTTGCCACCTGCGCCTTGCAGACCCCGATCTACCGATTCGTGAGAACTTGCCCAAATACGCCGAGCCCGCACAGCGCTACTGCCCGGCCGGGGTGTATGAAGTCGTCGAAGATGATCAAGGCCAGCCGCGCTTTCAGATCAACTTCCAGAACTGCGTGCACTGCAAGACCTGCGATATCAAAGATCCAGCCCAGAACATTACCTGGGTAGCTCCTGAAGGGGGCGGTGGTCCCAACTACCCCAACATGTAACTGCGTCTCGCCGTTGGCAGCCCAAACGAGGGCAGCCAACGGTGCTCCCTTCTG
Source organism: Halomonas sp. LC1 (assembly GCF_030247125.1). Taxonomy (NCBI): domain Bacteria; kingdom Pseudomonadati; phylum Pseudomonadota; class Gammaproteobacteria; order Oceanospirillales; family Halomonadaceae; genus Halomonas; species Halomonas sp. LC1. Next base: position 2,658 of record NZ_JASSPG010000004.1, read on the forward strand.
CATTCGCGCCTTTAGCGCGACGGCTCTTCATGAAACGCGGTATTCTTTCCCGCCTGCTTGGCGCGATACATGGCGGAATCGGCACGCTTCATCAGCGTTTGCTCATCGGCTCCATCGTCTGGAAACAGCGCCACTCCAATACTGACCGAAATCAAACACGTCTGTCCCTGCAACGAGAAAGGCTCTTGAATCGCAGCCACCAACTGCTCGGTGACACGCGTCACGGGCTCCCGCTGGGTGATGTGTCTTAGCAGAATGACGAATTCATCGCCTCCCAGCCGGGCGACAACGTCGTGTTCACGCACGGAAGATAGCAGCCGTTTAGCCACCAGCTTGAGCAGCTTATCCCCCGCCTCATGGCCCAACGTATCATTGACGCTCTTGAAGCGATCTAAGTCCAAGAATAGAAGCGCAAAGCCTCCCTCCGTCCCCCGGTACCGCCCAATCGCGTGATCCACCAAATAGCTAAGATATGCCCGGTTCGGCAACTGGGTCAGCGTATCGTGAAACGCAAGATGTTCGATATAGTGCGCGTGACGCAGCCGCTCATCCGTTACCCGCTGACGCTCGCGGTGAAGCTGGTGGCTAAGCCGCGCCAGAAGCCCGAGGATCATCAGTGCCGCAAGACTCACGAAGAGCGCGCGCAGCCAGTAGCGACGTTCCATCGGGTAAGCGCGCGCCAACTGCTCCTCCACAGAGATACCGACCACGATGGACAAAGGGAAATGGAACAGTGGGCGTACCAGCGTTAGCCGCTCGACATCCTGCCAACGGGTAATGAAGGGCGTGTCGTCACTACTCATGATTTCATCATACGTCGGTAGCGCCATGGCGATGCTGGAGTACAGCCGAGTACCGCTTCGACCAATGCGGGTGACGTTACTCGCATCCACTAGCGCAAGTAGCCCCTGCTCTCCCAAGGCATTCTCGTTATAACCGCTAACGAAGTAGTCAGCGCCGACGGTTAGCGTCACCCACTCGGGCGCATCACGACCATGGCTCAGCATTCTGGCAAACAGCAGCTGCTGTCGCCCCGCCGACGAAAACGCCTCGACCAGCAGCCCGGGGGCCTCTGGCAGCGCAGGCACACTGTCACGCTGCGTGGCCGGCTCCCAAGCGCCCGTACGCTCTTTGACCCGTCCCTGTCCGTCTACGATGCTGACCGAAAAAATCACCTCAGGGGGCAACAGGTTACGCTCCGCCAGCGTTGCTAAAATGTCTGAGCGCTGCTGACTGGCGACGAAGTCGACGAGCTTCAACGTCGCATCGATCTCCCGCAGCGATCTCAACACCCTGGCTTCGTAGGTGTCCGCCATGTCACCAATCGAGAGTTCGATTTGGCGCTTGATCGCGGCCTGCTCACGGCTGACCAGATAGTGGGTGCTACTCAGAATGACCAGCACGATCAACACCCCGGCCGCGCCAAAGAGCGTCAGCGGCTCAGCTAGCCGATGTCGCCATGAGCGCGCGGCATGTTGCGCGTCCAGGCGCAGTACTGGACCTCGGATGTTATTCAACGGTGACCACCTTCAACCGCTCGTCCAAAAATCGAGCGTCAATGTAGCCGAGCGCGTTGGGATCGCGAACGAGCCGCTCTACCACCGCCTGACTATCCGCAAAGGTTTGTGGCGGTTGACCGCGTCCCGTAAAAATCAGCCTTGCCCAGTGAGCGCGCAACTGGGCCGGTGTTTTTCCAATGTAGCGACGATAAAACTCGCCGCGCTCCCGTGACCGCTCGGATTGGTCGATAGGCGTGACCACCGTTCGCCCCTGTCGCAGCGTTCGGCTCTCCAAATAGAGGTCCTTGAGCTCTTGCCGCTGAATCCGGGTCAATTCTGCCTCGGCGGATACCACCACGAGCAGATCCGCAACGCCTGTACAAGGAAGTAGAGCGAACAGTAAACAGCAGCACCATCGGGGTAATCGCTTAGCCATCGTCACTCTCCCTAAAACACAAAGTCGAGCGCAAGGCTGAACAAATTCATGTCGCCACCTGGCTGAAAGCTGGGCTGCTGATTGATCAGCCCACCAGGCGATCCAGAACGAAAATCGATATGGTCATACTGTACCGTCAACGCCATTCCGGGTCGAAAATCCCATCGCAAACCAAGAGTGCTGCTGTCCTGAGACAGACTGGACGACAAGAGCCCATTGAGCGTGCCATTGAGCAATACGGCCGCATCGGACAACGGAGGCGGATAAAGCGCCGAGGGCAGGCCCGGCTCGAACCGATTGCTGAGCACGCGGGCTCGGCCCACCCCTGCATAGGGGGTCCATTGCCCAATGCGGTATCCCGCCGTCATGTGGGCGCTTTCGATAGTACCCAACAACGTTGACGATGAGAGCCGCGCCCACTCCCCCTCTACGAACCATGAACCCGGGTCGTAGTTTACGCCAACGCTCAAAATACGCACCGGTTTGCCATCCACTTCGTAGCGGTCGGCCAGCGCCTCCCCAGGCGGTCCAAACAGTCGATACACATCAAAAAACTGGGTCAACTCCTGCGCTCTGACATTGACCTCGCCATAGCTGACAAAGAGCGTCGTATCGCCCCATCGGGTGTGCTGAGAGACTCCCCACGAGTCAGAAGACTCGATATCCCCCGTTTCATATTCAAGGCTACCGCCACCGTAGCTAAGACGCAGATCGTTAATCGACTCTCCCAGATAGTAGCGATAGCGTAGATCGACGCCATCGAAGTTGGCGACGGGAACCAGACGGTAAATTTCCGCAGGCGGTCTGACCCAAGGCGTCGCAAAACTCACTTTGCGGTATTCGGAGTTCATAAAGCTGCCTTGCACCATTCGCCCAGCACGGAGGCTGAGCGTCGGCGTGGCGTCATACTGCAGATACGCCCACTCGATGTCTGGGGAGAAAGAACCATCGAAGCGCTTTTCGCTGACGACCTGTACGGTCGCGGAGAGTGAAGAGGTGGCGGCCAGCGTCGTTTGAAGTCCCAACCGGCTATCGACTTCAGCACTCCACTCCCCGCTGTAGCCAGCGCCGGAGGACGCCAGTGGGTCGGCGACGAAATCGGCATTGGTCACATCGGAATGCACCACGCCCAGCGTGCCAAACCCATTCAGGGTAACGCTAGGCAGTGAGGTGTCGGCCATGGTAGCGCCGCTGTATACCGCGAGAGAGATGGCGCAAGACCAGACGAACTGCCTTCGCATGCCGATTACCTGTTGGGTAAATAGTTAACTGCAAAGCATTTAATCGGCCAGATTAGGTGAAGTCAAACACCATGTGCGCGCGGAGCGTCAACGTCAGCTCACGGCGCTGTTCGCAGGCTCCATGATTTCGATAGGCGCGCGGCGCGCTATCAAACGTCGCCGCCCCGCCTGGGCAAAACGTACGTCGATGACCGGGTCCGAGGGGTTTCCTTCGACGGCCGCGACTTCGCCCTCGCCAAAGACCGCATGCAGCAGTCGCTGGCCAGGGTAGAAGTGACTATTGGCTTGGTAGCCGGCAGCGGGTTCTTTCACCTGGGGTGCCGCCAAGGGAATGTCCTCACGCCCTACTTTTGTCAGATAGCGCCCCACCAGACTGGGAGAGTTCACCTCAATGGGCTCGCTAGGCGGCCGCGAGTGCGCGAGGCACTCGGCAATGCGCATACCGTCCTGCCAGGCGCTTTCCGCGATGAAGCGACTCGGCTTATGAGCTCCGCCATCGTGCAGCACGAGCAGTTGCTCCTTGGCACGAGTGATGGCGACATAGAATAGCCGCCGCTCCTCTTCTAGCCGCTCATCGCTGAGGGGATTGTCGCGGCTGTAGTGAGGAAAGTCTTCTTCATTGACGCCCGCCACCGCGACCAAGGGCCACTCCAATCCTTTGGCACCGTGCACCGTGCTGATCAGCACGCCACCTGCCTGATTCTCTACGGGACGCTCGAGCAGTTCGATAAACGCATCGGGATCTTGCACGCTCTGGGCCTGCTCGATCAGCACGTCCAGCAGGCGCACGTCCTCCTCCCCCTTATCGCGTCTCGCCGCGGCGCGCTTCAACGTCTTTTCCGCATCGATAGCTTCGACCACGTGGCTAAGCAGTTTTGCCGGTGGCCAAGCACTCAGCGTTGGCAACTCACACAGCAATTCCCAGCGTTTTTTGAGAGTGCGCCGCTGGAGCGGTTTCAATGAAGCCAGCACGGGTTCATGGCGCTCCGGCCACTGCTGAGTGCTCGCTAGCTGGTGGGCCAAGCGCTGCAAACGCTCTCTGGCAACGAACGGGGTCGGCTGGGCTAATAGCAGCAGCAGTTGTTCGGGATCGTGTAGCAGTTCAGAACGCCTGGAGAGCTTCAAATAGCCAGCCAGCGCTTGCACCAAAGGCAAGCGAAATACGAAGCGGTCTTCCCGCAATAGCCGAAAGGGAATGCCCGCCTGAAGCAGCGCGAGCTGGAACGGTACCGACAGTGCCCAACTACGCACGAGCAGGCTGGCATCGCTCAATGCCCGCCCCTGGGCCTGCCAATCCACGAGTGCATCCAACAGCAAGCGGCTGCCTTGGCCCACAAAGACACGGGTATTGGGATTTTGGGCGTCCGCCAAACAGAGCTGATCCGGCCGACGCTGATTGGCCATGATGGCGTGATTGGCCGTGAGCGCTAGCGCGTGACCATGACGAAAGGTCATCGACAGGGGATAGTCGGTGGCGTCGCCGAAGGTAGCGGTAAAGTTCTCCAGCATCGTATCGGGACGCGCCCCCCGCCACTCATAAATGCACTGATTGGCATCGCCAACCGCCATGACGTTCGCCGTGGGGCCAGCCAACACGGCAAGCAGCCGCTGCTGAACCGTATTGATGTCTTGATACTCATCGACGATCACATGATCCAAAAACCCTTCGACACGCTGGCGAAGTGAGGCATCGGCTTCCAGGGCCTGCAAGGGGCGGTAGAGCAGATCCGCATAGCTCATCACTCCCTCCGCCTCCAGAAGGCGTTCGGCCTCGACGAAGGCGGCAGGAAAGTAGTCCGTGTCTGGCTCGAACTGAAGCCGCTCGTAGAGCGTCTCAGCGGGCAACATTTCCGCCTTTACCAACCCGCAAAAATGCGCCAGCGCTTCCAACCGGTCGCCCTCTAGCGCAGCGTCGCGGCGCTCCACTTGGTCGGCCAGCACGTTCAAACTGGCCTGACGCAGCAAGCGCTCCATCTGCCACTCGGCGGAGAGTAACCGTCGAGGCGCCAGCGCCCCCCAACGACACAAGCTCTGCGTGAGACGATGTCCTAAAGAGTGAAACGTGCGCACATCAGGCAGCGGCTGCCCCGCAGGCGCCATACTGGCCAAGCGTCGCTGAAAATCCTCTTTTGCGGAGCGGTTGAACATCAGCACCAGCATCCGCTTGGGAGCAACGCCGCTCGACAGCAGATGCAGTACTCGCGCGGCCATGGTCGTGGTCTTACCCGCCCCTGCCACGGCGGCAACACGAGCATGCCCTTCGCCATGGTGAACCACCGCTTGCTGTTCGGCCGTTAGCTTCACGGCGCCTCACTTGGCATGCTATCGCTCCATTGGCCAAGCGGGTGCCAGTGTCCTGCACTGTAGAGCAGGCAAGCCGTGTGCCCTTCGGCGGTTTCGTCGACGCGGGCTTGCTCTACCAAGCGATAGAACACGTTACGATGCAGCCGAGCCGCCAAGCCAAAACGAATGGCACACTCGGGTGCTAACTCGCCGTCGGGTGTCATCGACAGCGATAGGGGGTGATCACCGTCAAGGCGCACCACATCCTCGAACTGGGTCGTCAGCCACCAGGCATCGTCGCGAAAATCGGCCTCGACGATCATTAAAGGGCGATCGTCAACGGTCACTCGCCAGCGCTCCGCAGGAGTCACTAGGCAATACCCGTCCGCATCCCGCCGTAAAAGGCTGGCAAGCAGTTTAGCAATCGCCGGGCGCGCGAAGGGCCTGCCTTCATGCAGCCAAGTGCCATCCGCCTGGATACGAATGTCTATATCGCCCGATAGCGCGGGCTGCCAAGTGTCGACAGGGGGAATGGTCGCCGAGCCGCCGGATTGCTGAAGTAGCCGATCAATGTTCATTGCCATACTCCCCAAAAGACCGCGCGTTACACTACCAGTCCAGATTGTGCCAGCGCCTCTTTTACATGGGCAGGCGCATCGGGCGCGGCAGCACGGAAAAGATGGTAGAAGTTCACCGTCGTCTGCATGGCGACTTCGTCGACGCTGATGCCTCGTTCACGGGCAATGCACTCAGCCACCTCGACGACCCACGCGGGTTCGTTGGGCTTACCGCGGTGGGGAACGGGTGCCAAGTAAGGGCTGTCGGTTTCGATGAGCAGCCGATCCAATGGAAGCTGGCGTGCCAGCGTGCGTAACGACGCGGCATTGCGAAAGGTGATAATACCGGAGAGCGAAATGTAAAACCCCAGTCGCACGGCTTCTCGGGCCATCTCCAGGTCTTCGGTGAAGCAGTGGATCACACCTCCCACCTGCGGATTGCTATGCTCCCGCAGTAGCGCCAACGTATCTTCTTTCGCCTCACGGGTATGAATGATCACCGGTAGCTCTAGCTCGCTCGCGGCCATCAGGTGCCGTTTGAAGCGCTCATGCTGGACGCTTAGCGGTACGCTCTCCTGGTAGTGATAATCCAGCCCGGTTTCGCCAATGGCCACCGCGCCATACTGCTCGGCAGCGTCGACGATCTCGTCGACGCTGGGTTCGTGCGCCGCCTGATACAGCGGATGCAGACCGGCGGAGATCGCAACGTCATGGTGCTCTCTGGCAATGGCGGCCAGCCCAGGCAGCTCCTCCAGCGTCGTCGAAATCGCGAGAAACTGGCTAACGTTCGCTTGACGCGCAGCGTCCAGGGTGGCCGCCACATCGCCACCGTGGGTATGTTCCGATAAACGGTCGAGATGACAGTGAGAGTCGACAAACATGCAGGGCTCTTTGGGTGTAAAGAAAAAAGTGCTGAATTAGAGCGTAAATGAAGGAGGCGCTTTATCGAGCTGGCCCGCCAGCAGCGTCTCGATACGATCGCGAACGGAGTAATCCTGCTGGCTGAAGTGCACGCCAATGCCCGGCATACGCCGACCGCTCACGCCTTCGGGAGATATCCAAATCACCTGCCCTGTCACCGAAAGACGCTCACTCTCCCCTGGCAGGGTCAGCAGCAGCATGACCGACTGCCCAAGGCCGTAGAGTGTTTTCGTCGGTACGAAAATACCTCCACGGTCCAAAAAGGGCATATAGGCGGAAAGCAGCGTCGGCACATTCGGTATCGTCAAAGAGAGCGCTTTTTGGGCAGCCATCACGACCTCGTTACAACAAGTGGTTAGGAGCGCAGCAGCGCAGACCAGCGAACTAGCCACGCTTCCAAAACGAGCTGGGGATTTGGGTTGGCACCTACGGCGAACAGGCGGCGCTGCTCTCGGGCGTAATCCAGCAGCCGGAACCAGTCTTGAACGCGGCCATTTTTGACCGCCTGTCGATAGAGCGGCACCAAATCGGGATTGTGCAACACGCTCTGCTCGCCGGAAAGCCCCAGACGAATCAAGTCCTCAAGCCATGCGATACCGTACCACAAGATGGCATCGATGGCTTGGCGATCCAGCCTCGCGGCTTCCGATACCGGCTCTGCACCGCGTACCAACTGCTCGAAACAGTCGTGAATTTGATGCCGTAGGGCACGCTCATCGGGGGCAGCAAGTTCCACTGCCAAGAGCGGTAACCCGCCGGAGACGCGCCACCAAAAGTGTGCCTCATCATCTCCCAGGTGCTGCGTCAGCCAGCCTTTACATGCCTCGAACGGTACGCTGGCCAGTGGCCACTGCTGACAGCGTGAGCGAATGGTCGGCAGCGTGCGAGACGGCACGTCCGATAGCAGGATAAAGAGCGTTTTGTCGCCAGGCTCTTCCAAGCTTTTCAACAGCGCATTGGCAGCGGCAACGTTCATCGCTTCCGCCGGGGAAATGACAATAACGCGATAACCGCCCTGCTGGGCCGTTTGCGACACGAACCGGTTCACATCGCGGATCGGGTCGATACGAATTTGACGCTTCCCCTCTTCCGGCGACACCCGCAACAAGTCAGGGTGATAGCCCGAGGCCAGCATGGCGCAGCTATGGCACTGTCCGCAGGCCTGATCACCTGGCGCTGCACACAGCATTCTGGCGATCAGCGCCTCCGCCAACTGCTGCTTGCCGACGCCATGGGCACCGCTGATCAGCAGCGCGTGGGGGAGTCGTCCGCTATCGGCCAGACGCACCAACTGCTGCCAGGTCGAATGGTGCCAGGGCAAAACGCCGGTTACCGCCATTGCGCAACCCGCTCTTCCAGCACACGACTCAGCGCTACTTGAACGTCTTGCAGCGGCTGGGCCGCGTCAATGAGTGCAAAACGCTCTGGCGCAGACGCGGCTCTTTCTAGATAAGCGCGGCGCACGGCCATGAAGAACTCCACACGTTCTTTCTCGAACCGATCACGCTGCGTATTGAGATCGCGCAAACGGCCCTCAAGGCGCTCCTTGGCAGCCTCTGGGGACATATCGAGCAGTAGCGTCACATCCGGGGCAAGCCCCCGCTGCACGAACTGCTCCAACTGTGCGATACGCTGTGCATCGATACCACGTCCACCGCCCTGGTAGGCAAAGGTCGCGTCGGTGAAGCGATCACACACCACCCACGCGCCCCGCGCCAGCGCGGGCAAAATTTTCTCCGTTAGGTGCTGCGCACGGGCGGCAAAGACGAGTAGCAGTTCAGCGTCCACGCTCAGTGGCTCATTGGGCGACGGGTCGAGCAGCAGCTCGCGGATGGCCTCTGCACGTGCCGTACCACCGGGCTCCCGTGTGCGCACCACCTCGATCCCCCGCTCCTTTAGCCACGCTTCGACAAACGCTACATTGGTCGACTTACCGACTCCCTCACCGCCTTCCAGAGTGATGAAGCGCCCACGCTTGCTCATTGCTGCCCCTTACTCAATTGAGACACCATCTATGGCCGATGGCGGCGATTTAACGATTACGAATATAGCGATTGACGGCATTATTATGCTCGCGCAAGGTACGCGAAAAGTGGTGCGTGCCATCGCCTCGGGAGACGAAATAGAGCGTGTCGCCAGGCAGAGGGTTCACCGCGGCCTCCAGCGCAGCACGCCCCGGCATGGCAATCGGGGTGGGCGGCATACCGTCGATCACGTACGTGTTGTAGGGCGTCGCTTCCCGCAGGTCTGCACGGGTGATTCGGCCATCATACCGCTCCCCCATCCCATAAATGACCGTTGGATCCGTCTGTAGGCGCATGCCACGCTCCATACGCCGCTTGAAAACACCGGCAATTTCGCGACGCTCTTCCGGCGCACCGGTTTCCCGTTCGATCAACGAGGCCATAATGAGCGCTTCGTAAGGGGAATCGATCGTGAGATCCTCATCCCGTTCTGCCCACACCTCCTCCAGAATACGCTCCATCCGCTCCAGCGACTGACGCAAGATGTCCACATCGCTCATGCCCAAGTGATAGCGATAGGTGTCGGGAAAGAACCAGCCTTCTGGATATGTACCATCACGGCCCAAGAGCGACATGATCTCTTCATCGCTCATGTCGGCCGTGCGGTGCTCAAGCTTGGGAGCCGTATCGAGCAGGGCGCGCATTTGGCGAAACGTCCAGCCCTCAGGCACAGTCAGCGAGTAGGTCACGACATTGTTACTGCCAAGTAGAGCAATGACCTCCAATCCGCTCATCCCAGGCATGAGACGATACTCACCCACTCGCAGCTGCGGCACTTGCTCTGGGTCGATGCGAGCCAGCAGCCGATACGCCCAGGCATCCTCTAGCACGCCTTGCGAAGCCAAATCACGTACGACCTGATGAAATCCAGCACCTGCAGGTACTTGGTAAAGGGTGGGCTCCTCAAGGGCAATGGGTGCCGCAAGGCGCTGCTGCCAATAGGCATAGCCACCCAGCACGGCGGCCATGGCCAGCACCACCAATACCCCTAAGACGGCAAATAACCGTTTCACGTTGATACCTCGATCATGTTATGGAAACACGCTTGGATAGCCCAGCAGCCGATGCGCTTCGGTTTGTAACGGGTCCACTGCAAAACGCGGCCAGGTTGCCAGCTCGCAACCGTGCGCCTCTCTCAATTCACGCACGGGCCAAACCCCTTGCACTGAATTGCCTACCCAGAGTCGCTCGACGCTGGGTAGGTCGTCGACGGCCAGCGGCGCCTCATGGATGATGCCAGCGTCAAGCAGAGCCGCGCGCAAGGTCCCCGCAACACCGCACTGATCGACGCGCGGGGTATACAGGCGTCCCCGTGACGACCAAAAGAGATTCATGCTGGTGGCTTCCACGACGTTACCTGCTTGGTCGACGAGAAGCCCTTCGGCGACATGGGGCTCGTGCCACTCCTGACGCGCCAGCACGTTCTCCAGACGATTGAGATGCTTGATGCCTGCGAGTAGCGGCTGGTGCCCCAACCGAAGGTGGCATAGACGCACACACACACCATGCTGCCAACGCGATTGATTGGCCGTAAAGGGCGTACGTCGAGCTAACAGTCGTGGTGCTACCTGATCAGGTAACGCATACCCTCGACCGCCGCTTCCACGGGTCAAGATCAGTTTGAGAACTTCCAGCGCTGCCTCAGGTGGCGATTGCCACGCCTGAGACAGCTGCCAAGCAGACGGCAATGGAATATTCAAACGTTGGCAGCCCTTTGCCAATCGGGCGTGATGGTACTCCCACAGCACGGGCTGCCCATCGCGTAGTAAGACGGTTTCGAATAGACCATCGCCATACGCCAGCCCGCGGTCATCGAAGGGCACCTGGGGCATCGGCATCAAGGCTTATACCTTCTTGAACAACAGCGAGCCGTTCGTGCCACCAAAACCAAACGAGTTCGACAGCGTTACATCGATACGCATGTCACGAGCAGTATGGGGGACGTAATCGAGATTGCAGCCCTCTTGGGGGTTGTCCAGGTTGATGGTGGGCGGCGCCACCTGATCGCGAATGGCAAGAATGCTAAAGACGGCTTCGACAGCGCCAGCCGCTCCCAGCAGGTGACCGATCATCGACTTGGTGGAGCTTACGGCCACGTGCTGCGCCGCACTGCCCAGCACTTTCTCGATCGCACGACTCTCCGCCAAATCCCCCGCTGCCGTCGACGTGCCGTGAGCATTGATATAATGCACGGCCGACGGATCGATGGCGGCATCTTTGATGGCATTGCTCATGGAGAGGGCAGCGCCACGACCATCCTCCGGCGGTGCCGTCATGTGATAGGCGTCATCGCTCATACCGAAGCCAGCCAGCTCTGCATAGATATGCGCACCGCGTGCTTTCGCATGCTCATACTCTTCCAGTACTAGCACCCCCGCACCATCCGAGAGCACAAAGCCATCTCGGTCCGCATCCCAAGGACGGCTGGCCGCCTGCGGATCGTCATTACGCGTCGATAGCGCTCGCGCCGCCGAGAAACCGCCCAGGCCAAGCGGTGTGGTAGCCATCTCCGCGCCGCCACAAATCATCACGTCCGCATCGCCGTACGCAATGGTGCGAGCGCTATAACCAATGTTGTGAGTGCCGGTGGTACAAGCAGTCGTAATGGCGATGTTCGGCCCTTTGAAGCCGTGCTGGATCGCCATGTTGCCCGAGATCATGTTGATAATGGAGCCCGGTACGAAGAACGGCGACACGCGACGTGCACCGCCTTTGTTGAGCGCATTGTGGTTATGTTCAATCATTGGCAAACCACCAATGCCTGAACCGATAGCCACACCGATGCGCTCGGCGTTCTCATCGGTGCACTCGATGCCTGAATCCTGAATGGCCTGCGCACCAGCGGCCATGCCGTACTGAATGAACAGATCCATCTTGCGTGCATCTTTGGGGTTCAGGTAGGGACTAATATCAAAATTCTTTACCGAACCGCCAAACCGCGTATTGAAGCCACTGGTATCGAAGTGCTCAATCGGCGCAATGCCGCTTTTACCTGCGACGATGTTCGCCCACGACTCATTGACACTATTACCCACTGGGGTCACCAGGCCTAACCCAGTTACCACTACCCTTCTTCGCGCCATCAGCTTTCCTCCAGGCATCCATGGTGACACGACCCATCTGGGTCATTTGCTGCTGAAATTTGGTGACTAGTATAACGGAGTTTGAACGTTATATTCATTGTGAGCGTAAAGCAAAAAAGCCGTCCCCAATCAGGACGGCTTTTTTAATACGGGCGGGCAACACCCCACCCTGGTTCTTTGCGATAACCGCGCCCTTACTGGTGGGCGTTGACGTAGTCGATCGCTTCTTGAACCGTAGTGATTTTCTCAGCTTCTTCATCAGGAATTTCGGTGTCGAATTCCTCTTCCAACGCCATCACCAATTCAACGGTGTCCAGAGAGTCGGCACCCAGGTCTTCAGTGAAAGAAGAGCTGTTCTGGATGTCTTCTTCTTTAACGTTCAGGCGCTCTGCCACTACTTTCTTTACGCGCTCTTCAATAGTACTCATCAACGTACTCCAGTCGTTCACATTAGCCGTTATAGATAACCAGCTATTTGGAAACCGCAAGCCAAAAGCTGCGGGGTAGTTTATAGACGCCCTTAGGTTGACGCAACCGCCAAACCCAAGGCCATCAACGCATATTCATACCGCCGTTCACATGCAGCGTTTCACCGGTGATATACCCTGCGGCATCACTCGTCAAAAAGCCCACGGCGGCGGCGATTTCTTCTGGCCCACCCAAGCGTGCCAGAGGAATCTGTTTGAGCAACATTTCATGCTGCGCTTCAGGCAGTGCCTCGGTCATATCGGTAGCGATAAAACCGGGCGCAACGGCGTTGACCGTGATGGCACGAGACGCCACTTCACGCGCCAGTGCGCGACTAAAGCCTTCCATACCGGCCTTGGCCGCCGCGTAGTTCGCCTGCCCCAGGTTCCCCATGGTCGCCACGACAGAGCTGATCGACACGATCCGCCCAAAACGCGCCTTGGTCATTCCCCGTAAACAGGCCTTGCTGACACGATAGACGGATTTGAGGTTGGTATCCATGACGGAATCCCACTCTTCCTCTTTCATCCGCATCAGGAGGTTATCACGGGTAATCCCCGCGTTGTTAACCAAAATCGTTGGCGCACCAAAGCGCTCGCCAATCGTCTTGAGCACCTCATCGATGCTCGCCTGGTCGGTGACGTTCAGGCACATGCCCGCGCCTTCGATGCCGTTGGCCTTCAAATCGGCATCGATGTTCTCGGCGCCAGCAGGGCTGGTGGCCGTTCCAATGACGATGCGTCCCTGGCGACCAAGCTCATGGGCAATGGCGCGACCAATACCGCGGCTCGCTCCCGTCACTAGGGCGACACGTTTCTCTTGTGTCATAACACGTTTCCTTCCACTGAACTAAGCAAGGGTAGCTGATATTCGCCGTTTATCACGCATTACCCGCTAATGTTTCGCGCGCAAGCTCGAGTGCTGCATCCAAACTGTCGGGGTCGTTGACCGCTAACCCCTTGGCACCGCGTACGATACGCTTATTGAGGCCAGTTAGCACCTTGCCCGGACCACACTCAATGAAGACATTAGCACCTTGCTCCGCCATGGCTTCAACGCAGGAGGACCACCGCACGGGTTGGTAGAGCTGCTCGATCAAACGAGTACGAAGCGTGTCGACATCCGCATGGGCTTGGGCGTCGACGTTTTGAATCACCGTGTAACGGGGGGCACGCAGTTCGATCGACTGCATCGCCTCGGCAAGACGCTCGGCTGCCGGGCGCATTAACGCGCAGTGGGAAGGCACCGAGACGGGCAAGGCCAGAGCACGCTTAGCGCCTGCCTCTTGGCAAGCCGTTATCGCGCGCTCGACGGCGGCCTTGCTGCCTGCAATCACGACCTGCCCAGGGGAGTTATAGTTCACGGCGGACACGACATCACCTTGCGCAGCGCTGGCACAGGCGGCCTCTACGGCGGCATCGTCCAAGCCGAGGATGGCGGCCATACCGCCTTGACCGGCGGGCACGGCTTCCTGCATCGCTTCGCCGCGCAGGCGAACGAGTTGCACACCTTCGGCAAACCCCATCACGCCGGCACAGACCATCGCACTGTACTCGCCAAGGCTATGACCTGCCATCACGCTGGGACGGGGGCCTTCCAGCTCTTGCCACACACGCCAGATAGCCACACTGGACGTGAGTAGCGCAGGCTGGGTGCAAGCCGTGGCATTCAGCGCGTCTTCGGGACCTTCCTGGACGACCTTCCACAGGTCATAGCCCAGCGCGTCGGACGCTTCCTCAAATGTCGTTCCCACCACACTGTAGCGCTCGGCCAGCTCTCGCAGCATTCCAAGCTGCTGAGAGCCTTGCCCGGGAAAAATGAGGGCAAGGGGTTGAGACATGTCGTTCACCTTTGCTCTTGTAGGCATTTGCTCAGTTGAGCGATAGGCGTGGTCATCGGCAACGCTGACGAGCAGCGCAAGGTATCTCCTACTGCCGCCGATCACCCGCAAAAGTCATACAACGTCATGTGGCACCTTCTCACTTACCGCGGGCTTACGCCCAACGCTTGGCAAGCTGCATCGGCAGGTCGTGCTCGACCTCTTGCAAGGCTCGCTGAATAGCATAGTAGAACCCATCTGCCCGGGTACCACCATGACTCTTCACCACAATCCGTTTTAGCCCAAGTAGGCTTGCGCCGTTATATCGAACGGGATCAAGCTCTTGCTTGAGCCGTTTCAGCACAGGTTTGGCCAGTACACTTGCCAAGCGCCCGCATAGGCGTGACTCGAACGCCATCTGCACACGCTCTACCAACATACGGGTCAAACCTTCGCTCGCCTTCAACGTCACGTTACCGACAAAGCCATCGCACACCATGACATCAATCTCGCCCTGAAAGATGTCGCCGCCTTCCGCATAGCCTTGATAGGCAAAGGGCAGTGATGATGCCCTCTCCTGAAGCAGGCGATTTGCTTCACGCACCACGACACTGCCTTTTGTCGCCTCGGCACCAACGTTCAACAGCGCCACCCGTGGATGCACGACTCCATCCACACAGTGCGCCATAGCGGCTCCCAGCACGGCAAAATCGACGAGCCGAGAAGCAGGCGAATCCACATTGGCCCCTAAGTCCAACAAATAACAGCGTCGACCGCCTCGCGTTGGAATCGCAGTGCTGATAGCGGGCCGGGAAAACCCTGCAATCATGCCTAACTCGCGTCGAGCCAGTGCGACTAGCGCCGCTGTATTACCAGCGCTAACTCCCGCCATGGCACGGCCGTCCGAGACATCTCGCAGCATGTGCGCCATGCTCGTATCGTGACCATGGCGGAGCGCCCAGGCCGCCGAGGCGTGTTGCGATACCACGCTAGGCGCATCGTAGGCGACTAAACGTGACGCTGCCGCAGCCAAAGGCTGCGGCAAGCGCAAAAGCTCAGCGGTAATCCGCTGGCGGGGGCCGAACAGAGCGAGCTCAAGGTCAGGACGTTCGATCACTGCCTTTGCAGAGCCTTCGATAATGGCACGGGGGCCTTGGTCACCCCCCATGACATCAATCGCTAGGCGCATTGCACCCACGCTGTTCCGCCACTCGTTAGGATGTTAAGGATTAAACCTCAACGACCTTACGACCACGGTAGAAACCGTCCGGAGAGACGTGGTGACGCAGGTGAGTCGTACCGGTTTCTTTGTCCTGAGACAGAGTCGGTGCGCTCAGCGCATCGTGGCTACGACGCATACCGCGCTTGGAACGAGTTTTACGGTTCTGTTGAACTGCCATGGGTGTTTACTCCAAGGTATGTAGGGTAAGTGATGCTTACTTTTTGCCTTTCAAAGCGCCACTGCTTTTCAAAGCATTGAGCACCGCGAAAGGGTTCTTGGCTGAAGCGGACTCGTCCGCCGCGCCTTCGGTCTTGCTGACCAGCTGCTCCGCCGAGACATGGCATTCGGTCTCATCGTGATAGACCACTTGAGGCAAGCTGAGAATGAGCTCATCCTCAACCACCGTTAGCAAGTCCAGCTGTTCATTTTCCACCAGCACCGGCTCATGACTGGCAGGCAGCTCGGCGGCCAAGGCTTCGTCGGTAATCATTCCAAGCAGGAAGTCACTAGCAACGTCTTGGCTAAGCGGCACCATACAGCGGCGACAAGGCAGCGCCAGGGTCGCTTGCAAATGGCCACGAATTTCGCGACGGCCTTGGGCATCCACACCAAACTCGAGCACGACATGACAGTCGCCGGTTTGGTCACCTGCTTCTTCAGCAAGGCGGGGCAGCTTATTCAGCGCCACTGAGCCTTCGAGTCGTTCGCGGCGGGCTGCAAGCTTATAAGGCTCAACCCGGCTGGGGAGTTGTGAGGTCAACATAGGCGCGCAATGATAGGCACTCGCCCCCCTGGTGTCAAAGCTCATGGCATAATTCTTCTCGGTTTATCGATGACCATAGCACCATTAGGCATGTCACTACGCTTTCGCTACACTCACTACCGGTGCTTATTGCACCCTTCAGGCCACAAGGAGACGACAGTGCCGCAAACGCAAAACGCCCCCCTCGTGCTCGCTTCTAGCTCCCGCTTTCGCCAAGCGCTACTAGACCGACTGCACTTGCCCTACCAGTGCCATTCACCCGACATCGATGAAACGCCCCTCGATGGCGAGTCTCCCCAGGCATTAGTGCATCGTCTCGCATTGAGCAAAGCCAACGCGGTGGCGGAACGTTTTCCACAGCACTGCATCATAGGCTCCGACCAAATTGCGCTGTTCGAGGGTGACATTCTCGGCAAACCGCACACGGCAGAGCGCGCTCGCGCCAACCTGGTGCGCTTTTCAGGACACAAGGTAACGTTTTTGACGGGCCTCGCTTTGGTCGACACACGCCATCAGCGCCACCACGTGCACATCGAACCGTTCGAGGTCGTGTTCCGCACCTTGAGCGAACAGGAAATCGAGCGTTACGTCACACTGGAAAAACCCCTCGATAGCGCTGGCAGCTTTCGCATGGAAGGGCTAGGCATCGCGCTCTTCGAGCGCCTCGAGGGGCGCGACCCCAACGCGCTGATCGGGCTACCGCTCATTGCACTCTGCGACATGCTTCGCCAAGTGGGCATGAACCCCCTTGGCGATGCCTGACGCTACTGAACTTGAAACTTTATTGGCGCATGACGGGTGTGAACACCCAGCACCTCGGCCGCCGCCTGAGTAAAGCGACGCGTTAGACGCTCGAAGGGATCCAAGCGCGGCGTGTAGTTCTCCCAGGACGCCTCGCCCACCTGGGCACGAGCAACCTGCTCCAGGCTCGCCAACTCGTCGACCAACCCTAAGCCCAACGCCTGCTCGCCGCTCCAGATCAGCCCGGAAAAAATATCCGGGCTGTCACTCAAACGCGCCCCTCGCCCTGCTTGCACATCGTCGATGAACTGCTCATGGGTTTGGGTGAGCACGCTTTGCCAGAAGCGCGCCACGTCCTCATCCAACGGCTGAAACGGGTCCAGAAACGCTTTGTTTTCGCCCGCCGTCATGACACGACGCTCCACCCCCAACTCGGCAATGGCCTCTTGAAAACCGAATCCGGCATAAATGACTCCAATCGACCCTACCAAGCTGGCGGGAGACGCCACGATCTCATCAGCCGCTGCCGCGATGTAATACGCACCGCTGGCACCAATGTCTTCGATCACCGCAATGATCGGCTTATCACCCTGCTCACGCAGGCGCATGATTTCGGTGTAGATACGTTGCGACTGAACAGGGCTCCCCCCCGGGCTGTCGATGTGCAGCACGACGGCGGCGGCACCGGGATTTTCCCACGCTCGGTTCAAACCTTGAATGATGCGCTCCGCATTGGCTGGGGCATCACTGGCGATGACTCCATGGATTTCCACCAGCGCCAAATGCTGCTGGGCGGGCACGGCGGCGGTCGGCTCCGCCAAGAACACGCGATAGAGCGTCGTCGTCAGCGAGATCAATACCAGCAAGAGCAGCATGAGCCTGAAGAACAGTTTCCAGCGGCGACTTCGGCGCTGTTCGGTCAGCACACCACCGATCCAGCGATCCATCATCTCGAGCTGAGCCAGCCGCTGTCGCTCTCGCAGCGTCTCGGCGTCGTCCCCTTGCGCACCTACCGGTGCTGACGCCCCCTCTTGAGCAGGTACTTCGGGCCCTTGCGTCCAGCGATCATGGTCACTCGGCGACGCACGGTCTCCAGGCGCCTGCCCATGACGCTCATCGCGCCGCTGATCATCACTCATCGTCGATTCCTACGTTGCGTTTCTTGAAGTCTTGATCTGCCCATCCTGAGACTCGCCGTAAAGCCACTGGAATAGCGACGGTATGTCGTCAGCCACCCATATGGGCTGACTGGCCGCTAAACGGGCGGGCGTGTGCACCCCGTATGTCACGCCCACTCGATCCATTCCCAAGGCGCGAGCCATCTCCAAATCGTACTCCGTATCCCCCACCATGACCGCCCGTTCTACCGGCACCTGCAGCTCGACCAATATCTCATGCAGCATTTGTGGGTGCGGCTTCGAGCGAGTTTCATCGGCAGTGCGGCTCGCGTGAAAAAACTGGCCGCTCCCCGTCTCGCGAAAGATGCGATCGAGCCCGCGACGGCTTTTACCCGTCGCGACCGCAAGCCGTTGCTGAGGGCGTTCTCGCAATTTAGCCAAGTGCGCCTCCACTCCGTCGAAAAAGGGCATCGGCGTCGTGTTCCCCTCCACGAAGTGGTGAGAGTAACGCTGGCGCAGCCGCTCAGCCTGCTCCGGAGAAATGCCCGGACACAGTTTAGCGATCGCTTCGGGTAGCCCCAGCCCAATAATGTCTTCGATGGCCTTCACGTCCAATTCGCCCCACTCGGCATCTGCCGCTGCGGCCTGCATGCAGGCAACGATTTTGGGCACGGAATTCATCAACGTGCCGTCCCAATCGAAGATAATCAGCTCGTAACGCATACCCTTCCCCTTATTGACGTGCGCGATTGAGCGTCTCTTCGAGCGCTTCTGGAAGCGGCGCTTTTACCGTCACCGGCCTGCCATTACCGGGCTCTGGAAACGTCAGCGAACGTGCGTGGAGGAATAGACGACCCAACCCTAACTGCTTGGTCAACAAACCGCTGTCACGGGTCGCGTATTTATCGTCGCCTAACAGCGCGTGCCCGGCATGCGCGGCGTGCACACGAATCTGATGGGTGCGCCCGGTCACGGGCTCCGCTTCGATCAGCGTGACTTTCTCGAACGTCTCCACCACCGAGAAGTGAGTACGCGACACCTTGCCATTGGGGTCTACCCGTACGCGTCGCTCACCGTTGCCCGCGTCGAAACGGTCTAACCGGGCGCTTTCGTATGTTTTGCGGGCAGGCCAGCGCCCGGCGACCAGCGCCAAATAGCGCTTGTCCATGCCGTGCTTTTTCAACGCATCGTTGAGGGTAACCAGCGCATCGCGGGACTTGGCGAGTAGCAAACAGCCAGAGGTATCACGATCGAGACGATGCACTAGCTCCAGGAACGTCAGATCGTCACGCACTTGGCGCAACGCCTCGATCAAGCCAATCTTGACACCGCTTCCTCCATGGACGGCCAGCCCGGACGGCTTGTTCAGCACCATCCAATCGGGGCCTTCCATGATCACGCTCCCCACCAGTAGGTCGCGCAGGTTGTCGCTGACCTCTTTTACCGCCTCCTTAGGCGCTAGGCGCAGCGGCGGCACTCGTACCAAGTCGCCAGACTGAAGGCGATAATCGACCTTGACCCGTTTTTTATTGACGCGAACTTCCCCTTTACGAACGATGCGATAAATCAGTGCGCGGGGAGCGCCTTTCAATCGCGTCATCAAAAAATTATCGATTCGCTGACCTGCTTGTTCCGGGGCGATTTCCACCCACTGTACTTCACGCCCTTCGGACATTGCCGCGTACTCCTGGTGACATTCTTTAACGTCAGGCTAAAAACGGCATTCTAACGTAGACCTAGCGGCATTGCGTCAATTGCTGGTGGTTGTCTTTACTGTTATATTCCAAAGCGCTCATCGGCCAACGTGGCCGGGCCGAACGTGGCCCGCTTTTATCACTTATGTATAGCGAAAGATGGCCCACGTTTTGCCTTCGCACCTGCCCGACAAACACGCAGGTCAGAGCGAACCAAGTAGCGAAGTGTACGCACTGCCTACTGACAACGTATTGAAATGTAGTAACTCTGTCGTTCAACCATCGTTCGACGACAGAGAACGTCAGGCCCTACCAGCAACGGCGGGCCCGTCATTAAATAAACGTTACGCCCCTGCCAACAGCCCCTGTTCGTCACAAGGCGCTGCGACGCTGGGGCGCTAAGATCAACGCTGTGCCGATACCGGCGTTGGCGAATCGATGAATGCCAGGTGTGGGCGGTGTCAGCAGAGCCGGATGGACGTGACAGCCACCGAAACACGTTCTGCCGCCGCCACGTACTCAACGCCCTTTCGGCCGGGTTGGCACGACTGCCTTCCCGGCTTAATGCGTCAGCATAACCATGCGCCGAGCACAAGCACGCAGCACCCAGCGATTCGCCGACGCTCGCTTTCAAAGCACGTCGGCACGCCATGCTACGTGAGACAACATGAAACGGATGCTAATTAACGCGACCCAGCCTGAAGAGCTGCGGGTCGCACTGGTAGATGGACAGCGCCTGTACGATTTGGATATCGAGTCCGGCGCTAGGGAACAGAAAAAAGCCAATATTTATCGGGGTAAGATCACCCGCGTAGAGCCCTCTCTCGAAGCTGCGTTCGTGGACTTTGGCGCTGAACGCCATGGCTTCCTTCCTTTGAAAGAAATTTCCCGCGAATACTTCATCAAGGACGTGTCTGGTCGCCCTAGCATCAAAGAGGTGCTCAAAGAGGGCCAGGAAGTCATCGTTCAGGTCGATAAAGAAGAGCGCGGCAACAAAGGCGCAGCGCTGACCACCTTCATCAGCCTTGCGGGTCGCTTTTTGGTATTGATGCCTAATAACCCGCGTGCAGGCGGTATTTCACGCCGTATCGAAGGCGATGATCGCAGCCAGCTCAAAGACGCGATGGGTCAGCTAACCGTTCCTGACAAAATGGGGCTGATCGTTCGTACTGCCGGCATCGGCCGCAGTTCCGAAGAGCTGCAGTGGGACCTGGATTACCTCGTGCAGGTGTGGGAATCCATCACGACGGAAGCAGGCAAACGCTCCGCTCCGTTCCTGATCTATCGCGAATCCAACGTCATCATTCGCGCCATGCGTGACTACTTGCGCCAGGATATCGGCGAGGTATTGATCGATAGTCCCGAGATTCACGCCGAAGCGCTGGCGTTCATTCGCCAGGTCATGCCCTCGTACCAGCAGAAGATCAAGCTGTACGCGGATGAAGTCCCCCTCTTCTCCCGCTTCCAGATCGAGTCACAAATCGAAACCGCCTACCAGCGGGAAGTGAAGCTGCCGTCGGGTGGTTCGATCGTGATCGACCACACCGAAGCCCTGGTCTCCATCGACATCAACTCTGCACGCGCCACGCGGGGCAGTGATATCGAGGAAACCGCGCTGCAAACCAACTCTGAGGCCGCCGACGAGATCGCCCGTCAGCTGCGCCTTCGGGATATTGGCGGCTTGGTCGTGATCGACTTCATCGACATGGGGCCTGCACGCAATCAGCGTGAAGTCGAAAACCGCATGCGCGACGCGCTGAAGCTAGACCGCGCACGCGTTCAAATCGGACGCATTTCACGCTTCGGCCTGATGGAAATGTCGCGGCAGCGCCTGCGTCCCTCCTTGGGCGAAACCAGCGGCGTGGTGTGCCCGCGCTGTAACGGTCAGGGCACCATTCGTGACGTGCGCTCGCTATCGCTCTCCATCATGCGCCTGATCGAAGAAGAGGCCATGAAAGAGCGCAGCGCCCAGATTCGCGCCATCCTGCCGGTCCCGGTTGCCACGTATCTGTTGAACGAAAAGCGCAGCGTGCTGGCGGATATCGAGTCGCGTCAAGGCGTTCGGGTCGTCCTGCTTCCCAGCCCTGACATGGACACGCCCCATTACGATGTCCAGCGCCTGCGGGATGATCATTTAGACGAAGATGACAGCCACTCGCTCTCCAGCTTCGAGCTGTCGACCGACACCGACGTCGGCAAAGAGCCAGACCCAAGCTTTGCGCCGCCGGCGCAGCGTGCCGAAGCTGCCGTGAAGAGCGTCGTGCATAACGCCCCGGCGCCTGCATCACTGCAAACCGAAGAAGCGCCTGCTAAAGCCGCTGCCCCAGCGCCCGCCGCCGAACAGCCTAGCGTGCTCGGCCGCTTCATCCGTGGCTTTGCCAAGCTATTGGGCGGTGATGACAGCGCTCACCAGACGGCCAACGAGGCGGAAGCGCCACGTAAGGCATCTGAGCAGCCAAGCCGCCCGCCCCGCAACGAGCGACGCAGCAAACCGGCTCAGGAGCGTAACGACAGCACGCCCAAGCAGGAACAGCGCAGCGATAACGCCAAGAGCGATCAGCGCGGCAACGCGGCGGGGAACACCGGATCACGTAACGAAGATGCCAGCGACAAGCGCAGCGGCCCAAGCCGTACGCGTAATCGCCGCCGCCACCCCCAACAAGACGATAGCAAAGGCCAAGAGAACGCGAAAAACACGCGTCAACAGAGCCCTAAAGAGAGCGTAAAAGAGAGCCCGAAAGAGACCTCCAAGGAGGAGTCTGGTAAACCTCAGGAGCCTCGTCGCGACAAGCCACGGGAGAACAAGCCCAAGCAGGACAAGCAGGAGGAGCGCGCACCTGCAGCGCAGGCCGACGACAGCCAGCAGGATGACGGCAAGCCGAAGCGCACCCGCAACAACCCGCGCAACCGCTCGCGTAAACAGGCGCTCAACCCGCAGGCCGAAGCCGAGCAGTTGAAGCTGCAAGCGGACGCTGCAAAGGCGCCCCAAGCCACTGATGACTCCGCCAGCACAGCCCCCGCGGACGCGGCTCCTAGCGCTGATGCCTCCTCCCAGGCAGCCGAAGCCCCTCAGGCCACGGCCACCGAGGCGCCGACTGACGCCGAGACGATGCAACGCGAACAGGCCGCCCAACCTGCGGAAGCGAGTCCTGAAGTGAGCTCTGGAGAAAGCAGTGGAGAAAGCACTGAAGAGAGCACTACCGCAGAGCGTGCAGCCAACAGTGGCGACAAAGCTCGCAAATCGACGCGCCAGCGCCGTCAATCCAAGCCGGAAGCCGACGCTAAAGACGCAGCGGCACCGGTCACGCCGCAGCCCGAGCCCGCCTCCACGGAAGCGGCTAGCCCTGCGGAGCCTGACGACGTTACTGCAGCGCGCAAGCCCACCGCTGATAGGCAGGAACCGCGTGTAGAGGCGTCAGCGACAGAGGCACCCAAAACCGACGCGCCCGATACACGCGTTGCCGAAGCAAGCGATGACCAGGCCCAGCCAGCCGATCATGCCACGGCGCCGCAGGCCACGGATGCGTCTCAAACGCCTGAGACCACCCCGGCAGAGGCCGAGGCAAGCAGCACTGCGCCTGACCAAGCACACGCCGAAGCAGCGGAAAACAACGCACAGGCAGCGCCGGTAGCAGACGTCGACACCCAGTCCAAAGCGGAAACGGCGGAAACGGCGGAAACGGCGGAAACGGCGGAAACGGCGGAAACGGCGGAAACGGCGGAAACGGCGGAAACGGCGGAGCAGGATAACGTTGACACAGCGCCCTCTGCAAAGCCTGAAGACGCACCGACCTCCGAGGCTACCTCTCCGGCAAGCGAACGAACTGCCGAGAAGACGCCCAGCGATGCCGTCGCCGACGAAGCGACATCCGCGACGCCCCCTACGACCGAGCAGGAGCCTGCGGCGACGGCTACGACCGACGAGGTGTCTGCGCCAGCGCCTGCTAGCGTTGCCACCGACGAGGAAGCGCCTAAACCGCGCCGTCGTCGCCGTCGTGCCCATAACGATCCGCGTGAGCTGCGCAAGCAGCAGAACGCTCAAGGCCAGAACTCGCAAGAGTAACAGCCAGACACGAAAAACCCCGCTCCGGCGGGGTTTTTTATAGCAGCAATAGGCGCGATTTAAACCACACGAGGCTCCGGCTCTAGCGTCACGGCAAACCGCTCGTGTACGGCGTTTGCCACGCTCTCTGCAAAACGCAGCAGCCCAGGACGGTCGCCTCCCCCAAAGTGCACGAGCACTAGCGCTTGTCGCTCATGCACGCCAAATGCGCCGTCACGATGACCCTTCAACCCACACTGATCGATCAGCCATCCTGCCGCCAGCTTGGTGTGCTGATGGGCTTGAGGAAAGTGCGGCATCTGCGGATATGCTTGCAGAAGTCGCTGCGCGTGTGCATCACTTACCACTGGATTCTTGAAGAAACTACCCGCATTGGCGAGCACGGCCGGATCCGGCAACTTCTCTTGACGAATGGCGCAGACCGCCTGAGCGACCGCCAGTGGCGTGGGCGAAGCCGATATGCGGGACGCCAAATCGCCATAGCCCAGCACGGGACGTGGGTGCTCGGAAAGCCGAAGAGCCAATTGAGTAATCACCACTCGACCCGCCAGTGCCCGTTTGAAGATACTATCGCGATAGCCGAACTGACAGTCCTTGACGCTCAACCAGCGCGCCCCCCCCGTAGCCAGCTCGACCACCTGGACACCTTCCAGCACATCGCTCAGCTCGACGCCGTAGGCCCCGATGTTCTGTACCGGCGCCGCACCGCAATCACCTGGAATGAGCGCCAGATTCTCCGTTCCCCAAAGCCCTCTGGCCGCCAAGGCCATGACCAGCGAGTGCCAGTTGACGCCAGCGCCGACGAAGGCCACAACGCCCTCTTCCCGGCGCTCCAACCACCAGTGGTTAAGCGCCGGTCGCAGCGCCATGCCCATGAGAGTAGGCGGCAACAGTACGTTGCTGCCACCGCCGAGCAGAGTGATGGGCCACTGCTGGGCATGGGCATGGTGAAGCGCCGCCTGTAGGTTCGATAGCGTGGTGGGCGCGGTATAGTGCTCTACCCGACAGGGTAGGCGCAGCGTATTGGCAGCAGACAAATCCACCCAGGCGGCTGATTGGTTCACAGCGTCAGCGACCACGGGTTAGCTCGTCGATCAATCCAGCACTGGCCTGCTCGATCATGTCCAACACCTGCTCGAACCCCTCCTCGCCGCCATAGTAGGGGTCGGGCACATCGGTATTGGGCAACCCGGCATACTCCAACAGCAACCCTGTTTTGGCCTGACTATCGGCGGGCTGTAACGCCCGAATGGCCGCCAAGTTGTCGCGATCCATGCCCAGCACGTAATCGAACGCATGGAAGTCGTTCACCGTTAGCTGTCGAGCACGCAAGTGGCTGATGTCGACGCCACGCCGACGTGCGGCCGCCTGGGCGCGCGGGTCAGGGGCTTTACCCACGTGCCAATCGCCCACGCCGCAGGAGTCGATGTCGATACGTTGAGTGAGCCCTGCCCGCGCCAACGCCTGCTGAAAAACGCCTTCCGCCGTGGGTGAACGGCAGATGTTGCCCAAGCAAACAAACAGTACGCGCGTCATGACTGCCCCCCTTCTACCGCCAACAGCGCTCTGACGCGAGCTAGATCCTCTTCCGTATCCACACCGGCGGGGTTCACCGCGCTGGCCAACGCTACCTGAATCGCGTAGCCATGCTGAAGGGCGCGCAGCTGCTCTAACTGCTCCAACTGCTCCAGCGTGGAGGTCGGCAGATCCTGATAGGCTGCCAAAAAGCTTGCCCGATAAGCGTAGATACCGATATGGCGTAGCCATGCGTCGGTGTCCAATAAGTTGGGGGGATGTTTGAAATGCTCCCGATCCCACGGGATCGGCGCACGCGAGAAATACAGCGCCCGCCCTTGAAGCGAACGCACGACTTTCACCACGTTAGGATTGAAGAGCGTGTCCACATCCGTGATCGGTTCCGCCAAAGTGGCCATCGCGGCATCGGGATCGTCGGCCAAACGGAGCGCCACCTGATCGATGAGCACGGGAGGGATAAGCGGCTCATCTCCCTGGACATTGACTACCAGCGTCTCGTCGCTAAGGCCGAGCGTCTCGGCGACTTCGGCCAACCGGTCCGTGCCTGACGGATGGTCGTCGCGCGTCATAATGACGTCTGCCCCGTAGGGCAACATGGCCTCACGAATACGCTCGTCGTCGGTGGCAATGACTACGCGGCTTGCCTGGCTTTGGCTGGCCCGCCGCCACACATGCGCCACCATAGGCTCTCCCGCAATGTCCAGCAGCGGTTTACCCGG
The DNA here is from genome assembly GCF_030247125.1 of Halomonas sp. LC1. Classification (NCBI taxonomy): domain Bacteria; kingdom Pseudomonadati; phylum Pseudomonadota; class Gammaproteobacteria; order Oceanospirillales; family Halomonadaceae; genus Halomonas; species Halomonas sp. LC1. Next base: position 28,845 of record NZ_JASSPG010000004.1, read on the forward strand.
CAGCCGCGAGGAGCCAAACCGGGCGGGCACTACGGCGATAAACGGCGTCGACGTATCTGCCATCACGCCTCCCCGGTACGGCCAGGTGACGTGGACAGCTTCTCGTCGGCATCCATCTGCCGCGCCTCTTCGGGCAGCATGACAGGAATGCCGTCCTTAATTGGGTAAGCCAACCCGTCGTAATGGCAGCAAAGCTCCTGAGCTTCGCGGTCGTACTTCAGCTTGCCGTTACACAGTGGGCAAACCAGCATTGCCAGCAGTTCCTTATCCATCGGTGCTTCCCCTTTGAGTCAAGTCGGACAGCCTGTCGCGCAGCCAGTCCTCAAATGCACGTGGAAGCTGGGCTTCCACCTCCAGTACCCAGCTATCAGGCGGTGCGAACGCCTGACACTTCACGGCGTCTTTCGCCGTCATGATGATGGGGCGCTTCGATGCAAACCGAAACGTATTGGCATCGAAAGGCTGGTGATCGGCCAACGGATGCATCTCTCCGCTGACACCTAACGTCCGCAGCGTATCGAAAAAGCGCTGTGGATGACCAATGCCCGCCAATCCGTGAACCGGTAACGAGAAAGGCAGCGGTGCCAGAGGGCGCTGCTCTCCGGAGCTCAGGTGGCGCCAGCGCGTGGGTACCAGCGTCATGGGCACGCTGTCGATCTTCAACGGGCGCTGCAAAGCTCCATTGACGATCACCGCATCCACGCTCGCTAGCCTAGCCGCCGATTCTCTCAACGGCCCCGCCGGAAGACAGCGCTGATTACCCAGCCCCCGGGTGCCATCGATCACCACAAATTCAATATCGCGCCCCAGGGCCAAATGCTGCAAGCCATCGTCGCTAATAACTATGTCGCAGCCCTGCTGCACTAGCATAGCGGCCCCCCGGGCGCGCTGTGGATCAGCCACGACCGGCACGCCGGTCTGCTGCGCCAGCATGAGCGGCTCATCACCACTGTGCTGCGGGTCCGTTGCCGAGGTTACCAGCAAGGGATAGAGCGGCGCTTTGCCTCCATAGCCCCGGGTGACGATACCCGGCGAAAACCCTTGGGCCTGCAGCCAGCGGCTGAGCCATGCCACCAGCGGAGATTTGCCGGTGCCGCCTAGCGTGATGTTGCCGACCACGATCACGGGCACCGGCACTCGCCGTACCATTTGTTGACCAAGCGCATAGCGCATTGCACGCCGCTTCATAAGATAACGGTATAAATTACCCAGAGGGTAGAGCGGGGTCAGCCAAGCGCTACCGTCATAGGCAGCTTTCAACCAACGCTCGGCCAAGCTCATTCGTTCTCCTGGAACTGCAGTTGATGGAGCGCAGCGTACGCCCCACCTTTTTCCAGCAGCACCTGATGGGTGCCCTGCTCCACAATTCGCCCTTGATCCATCACCAAAATGCGATCGGCGCGCTCAATGGTAGAGAGGCGATGGGCAATCACGAGCGTGGTGCGCCCTTGGCATACATGCTCCAGCGCTTTCTGAATATAGCGCTCGGATTCCGTGTCGAGGGCGGAGGTCGCTTCGTCCAAAATCAAAATCGGGGCGTCTTTGAAGATTGCTCGTGCAATGGCAAGCCGCTGACGCTGCCCGCCTGAGAGCATGACGCCGTTCTCCCCGACTACCGTCGCATACCCTTCAGGCAGCTTTTCGATGAACTCGCTGGCATAGGCAGCTTCGGCCGCTGCCTTGATGGCTGCCGGATCGGGGTCTGTCACCCCATAGGCAATATTGTCGGCAATCGACGCATTGAACAGCGTGACCTGTTGGGAGACCAGCGCAATGTTCTGACGCAGCGGACCTAGGGCGTACTCATCGGCATTCACGCCATCGATCAAGATACGCCCCTCGCTGGGACGGTAGAAACGCGGCAGCAGGCTCACCAGGGTGGACTTACCGCTTCCCGAGCGGCCCACAATGGCAACCAGCTCGCCTGGGGCAACGTCCAGATTCACGTGATGCAACACATTTGGCTGGTCGTCCCCATAGCGGAAGCTGACATCCTCGATCATCACATGGCCGGTCAGCTTGCTGGGGAGTCGGGTGCCTTCGTCTCGTTCCGGCGCAAGGTCAAGTAGGCCAAACAGCTCAGACGCCGCTGCAATCCCTTTTTGAATCTCACCGTTGATTTCGGTGAGCTGACGTACCGGTTTGATCATCAGCGCAGCAGCCGTAATGAAGGCAACGAACTCGCCCGGCGTCATGTTTTCCATGAGCGAAGGCGCCATGGCCAGCCACACCAGTAGCGCCATGGATATCGCTACCAGCATCAGCACGACAGGCGAGCTGACCGCGCGAGTCATGGCTTCTTTCATACTTTGCCGACGATTCTCTTCACTGACCCGTTCGAAGCGCTGCTTCTCGTAAGCCTCTGCGCCATGGGTTCGCACCACGCGATACCCCGACAGTGCCTCCGACGCCACGTGCGTCACATCGCCCATGGAGTGCTGAATGCGCTTGGAAATACGCCGAAACCGCTTGCTCACGTAGCTCACCACACCGGCAATGATCGGGGTAACCCCCAAAAACAGCAGCGTCAGCATCCAATTGGTCCAAAACAGATAGCCAATCAGACCAATCACGAACAGCCCTTCTCGCAGGATGATCGTAACGGCATTGGTCGCGGCTCCCGCCACCTGTTCGACATGATAGGTCACTCGAGACACCAAATGGCCGCTGGAGTGATGGTCGAAAAAGCGCCCCGGTAGGTGCAACAAGTGCGCGAACACGTCACAGCGCAGGGTGTGGATTACATAGCGCCCAACGTATGCCATGAAATAAGTGCTCAAAAACGTTCCCAGACCGCGGGAAGCAAACATGAGCACCACGAACAGCGGCAGAAAAAAACGGAAAGCGGCATCGGGGTTTTGAATCCCATCGATCAGCCGCTTCATCATCTCCGCCAGCGCGGTGCTCGACGCTGCGTAAATCACGAAACCTACCACCGCTAGCGCAAACGCGCGCCAGTGTGGCTTCACGTAACCCAATAACCGCTTATATAACATCCAACCTGAATCAGTCACACGCGCTCCCGGCAGTAGTGTGCAGTGGGGCGATTCTACCTGATGGTGGCCCGCTTCAACACCGCTGATGCCCTCCTGCCAGGGCGCGCATGGGCCGCACCGAGATGGGTTGCCCAGGCGTGAGCAAAAAACGCAGCGCTCCGTCATGGGCGGTACTCCACAAACAGCTCTGCTGCTGCCGAAAACGCCGCACCACGTCGTCGGCAGGATGCCCGAACGCATTGTCTCTCCCTGCACTGAACACTACGTGCTGTGGCGTGGTATGACGGACGAATTGAACGCCCGAACTCGTTGCGCTGCCGTGGTGCCCTGCCACTAAAACGCTGACTGGACCATCGAGCTGCGTGAGAAGCTGGCGCTCCACTTGCCGGCCTACGTCCCCCGTCAGCAGCAGCTGGTGCTCACCGACCTTCACTGCCAAGACGCAGGAGCGATCGTTCGAGGAAAGCGCGTTCTTACCCCTCGGTGGCCACAGAACGCGATAGCGAATGCCATCCATTTGCCAGTGCTGCCCTTGACGACAGGGCCGGCCCGCGACCGGTAACGCCTCACCCTCGGGTGCCCACCACTGACCCACCTGATGATCGGCCAATAGCGCGTCGACGCCTCCAGCATGGTCAGTATCCGCATGGCTGACGATCACTTGATCGATGACTTGACCGGGAGGCCACAGACTTTGCAGCGGCATGAAGCCACTGCGAAAACGCGGCCCCGTGTCATAGAGAAAACGACGGTTGGCGCTGCGCAGCTCGACCAGTTGGCCTTGCCCCACGTCATGTACGGTCACACGAAGCTGCCCATCGGCCAGCGCCGACTCTCGGGGCCACCCGGGTAGCGTCGCGACGAGCGCCAGTGACGCGATCCCAAGCCAGCGCGGCATGGCAGGCAATCCCCAGCACAGTGACACCAGCACCAGGCTTCCAGCGAGTGGATAGACCAACGGGGCAGGCGGCTGCCAGAGAGGAGCCGCGTCGACCGCGACACGCAACAGCCAGTGAAAAGCTGCCAACGCCTGCTCGAAGACCCACCAAGGCAGCATTTCAAGGCCGGGCAGCGGCGAGAACAGCCAGCCAAGCAGCGCGCTCGGCACCATGATGGAGCTGACCCAAGGCACGGCTAGCAAATTGATCAAAGGTGCAACGGGGGCCACACGCCCAAACGCCAACAGCACGGCTGCCGCCATCAATGGGGCAAGTAACAGTTGGGAGCGCAACAATGCCCAGCACCAGCCCTTGATACCGCGAGGCCGAGCGCGTCCCTGCCAAATGATGATCAACCACCCCACTGCCAAGAACGATAGCCACAGCCCTGGTCGCCACAAGGCAAGGGGGTCGACTATCAGTACCAGCGCAAGCGCGAGCCACCACGCCTGCCAGGGTCCGGGAGCATGACGACCGCTCAACACCCAAAGGCCTAGTAGCGTCATAATCATCGCACGCATGGCCGGGGGCGCTAATCCTGCCAGTCCGGCATAGGCGACGGCCGCCGCACCGGCTAGCCACCAGGGCCACGTCCGCAGCCGCCAATGGGTGGGAGAGCTCAAGCGAGCGCTATAGCGCCCTAGCAACAGCACGAAAGAGGCCACCAACCCCACGTGCAATCCGGAGATCACCACTAGGTGCGTCGTCCCGGTGGCATTCAGCAGCGCCCAGTCCTCCTGGGTAAGCTGCTCGCTATCTCCTAGCGTGAGCGCCGCTAACCAGCGTTGAGTACGGGGTGCAAGTGGACGCTGTGCCAACCACGCTGAGGCCCACGGGCGTAACCGAGGAGCGGCAGCGGCCAGCTTTTGCGGCGCAGGGTCCGTACGCACGTAGCCGGTAGCGTGTATCCCTTCGCGCCAAAGCCACTGCTCGTAGTCGAATGCATGAGGATTGAGAAAGCCAGAAGGCGGCCGCAGTCGTAAGATCATCCGCCAGCGCTCGCCTGCTTGGAACGTATGACCGTAGGCACTTACCCGAACGCTGCCTAAGCGCTCGCAGTTGGGTACGTGTGCAGGCGCCGTACAGCGCTCGATGTGCAAGCGCAGCCGCTGTGCCCCGGGCTGTGCTTGTACATCGACGACTTTGGCGTCAACCTCGAGATCTTGCCCGCTCAACCCAACGGGCAACCTGCGTGACCACTCCTGCTGAACGCTTAGCGCCACGACTCCCGCGATGAGCAGCCACGGCAGTGCGCTCGGCCGCGATGCCAGGCTCAGCAGGCCGCCCACGCTTAGCGCCAGCGGCAGTAACCACGTACCGCTCTGGGCACCGGTGAATCCTACGACAAGCCCGCCCACCAACGCCGCCAAGGCGGCAGGGATTGCCACCCCCCGTCCCATGCGCCCCTCCCTGGTGCTTCACCATTCCTGTGCACGCCATAGCCGAAGCCCTGCGCTATATGGATAATAGAAACCACTTATCGCAAGAGTACCTGACATGCCGCGCCGTTTCCTGCAGCGCTACATGCCAAAACCCGACACGCTAAAGCGCCAGCGCTCCCTGCGCTTCATGGCACCGCTGATTGCGGACCCGGGTTTATGGCTACTGACTCGACGCAGCGTGGCCAACGCGTTTAGCGTTGGGCTGTTCTGCGCGATGCTGCCCATCCCCTTTCAGATGGTGGTGGCAGCGTTGGGCGCGCGGCTGAGTCGCTGTAATTTGGCGCTGTCGGTGGGGTTGGTGTGGGTCACTAACCCGCTCACCATGCCGCTGATTTTTTATGCTAATTATCGCATCGGTACGTTTTTGTTGGACGCCCCTGCACGGGAGGCGCCTTCACGTATCTCGACACGCTGGGTTGCCGAACAGATGCACGACATTCTGCCGCCCTTACTGCTCGGGTCGTTGATCACGGCCATCGTCCTTGCCGCAGTTGCAAACGTCGGCATTCGTCTTATCTGGCGCTGGCACGTCTCTCATAACTGGAAGCGCCGCCGCCTGAAGAGGCGGCGGCGCAGGGCTCGCATCGAATCAGAGTTTGACGACTAAATCACCCCGCCTGTGCTACCAGGCGTCCTCCATCCAGCTTCATCACGCGATCCTGATGGGCCGCAAGACCCACATCGTGCGTAACGATGACGAAGGCGCAGGCGCTCTCTTTGGCCAGCTCATCCATCAGGCCCAGAATGGTAGCGGCAGTCGTCTGGTCCAGGTTGCCCGTTGGTTCATCCATTAAAACGAGACTAGGATCCGTGACGAGCGCGCGGGCAATCGCGACGCGCTGGCGCTCGCCCCCTGACAGCTCACCCGGCTTGTGGTCGGCACGGGCTTTCATGCCCACCCGCTCCAGTAACTGCATGGCCCGCTGTTCGGCGGCTTTTTTCGACTGACCACGAATGATCAGCGGTAGCGCCGCGTTCTCAACGGCGGTGAACTCCGCTAGCAGATGGTGGAATTGATAGACAAAGCCAATATATTGATTACGAAAGCGGCCTAGCGCCGCTTCGTTCAGCCCTGACAGCGGCTCACCGCCGATCACCACGCTGCCCGCACTGGGTCGATCCAACCCACCCAACAGGTTCAGCAGGGTCGTTTTTCCCGATCCAGAGCTACCCACGATCGCGACGCGCTCACCGGCATGCACGGTGAGTTCGAGCTGGTCCAGTACGGTCAGATCCTGAGGGCCTTCGCTGTAAATGCGAGTCAGCTCACGGCATTCCAGCATGACGGCGTTTGCGTTGGTTGACGTCATCGGAGCATCCTTATTCATAGCGAAGTACATCGGCAGGCTGAACCCGAGCGGCTCGCCATGCAGGGTAAAGCGTCGAGAGGAAGGTCAGGCCGAAGGCAGCCAACACGATGCCACGCACATCGCTCCACTCCAGCCGTGACGGCAGGTCGCTGATGAAGTAAACCCCGGCATCCAGGAACTGAATACCAAAGGCGCTCTCGAACCAGCTAATGAGGTCGGAAATGGTGAGCGCCAACAAAATGCCCACGGCGACCCCAACGGCAATCCCAATCAGCCCGATGGCTAGGCCCTGTACGATGAAAATGCCCATGATCGAGCGCGGCGTGGCGCCAATCGTGCGAAGAATGGCGATATCGGCACGCTTGTCCGTGACGACCATGACCAGCGTGGAGACGATATTAAAGGCGGCAACGGCGATGATCACCGTGAGCAGCAGCGCGATCATGCGCTTTTCCATTTGAATCGCCTGGAAAAGATTACCGTGGGAAAAGGTCCAATCCGTGCCGCGATAGCCCGGGCCCAGCTCGTTCACGATGGCTTGGGTTTCACTCCCAGCAATGAACAAGTCATCGAGTTCCAGTCGCAGCCCGCCCACCGCATCGCCCAAGCGAGCCAGCGTTTGCATATCCTCAATATTGGCATACGCAAGACTTGCATCGAGATCGGCACCGACGCTGAAAATACCGCTCACAGTAAATCGCTTGAGCCTGGGGAACACGCCCGCTGGCGTAATGGATGCCTCAGGCACGAGCAGAGTTACGCGGTCACCCACCCCGACGCCTAATCGACGCGCAAGCATCGACCCCAGCACGACGTTCCACTCTCCCGGCACCAGATCGGACAGTTCACCCTCGCGCATGTGCTCACCAATGATGGAAACGCGATCTTCCCAATCCGGGTGAATGCCGTTGACCATCGCCCCTTGGTTTCGGCCACCGGCAGAGAACATGCCCTGCTGCTCCACGTAAGGTGCGGCGCCGATCACTCGCTCGCGCTGCATCAACTGCTCTGCCAGCGACTCCCACTCCACCAACCCTTCCTGGGATTCGATTTTGGTGTGGGGCACCATGCCCAAAATGCGTGTGCGCAGCTCGTGATCGAACCCATTCATCACCGACAGCACCAGAATCAGTACCGCGACGCCCAACATCAAGCCCAACATCGACGTCAGGGAAATGAACGAAATAAAGTGGTTCCGGCGTTTAGCGCGCACATAGCGCAGCCCCACCAGAAAAGGCAAACGATCAAGCATGGCGACATTCCTTAATAATGGGCGTCCATGGTACGGTTTTTTTAGCATGGCTGCATGTGCAAACGCAGCCTTAGAGTCGCGGCTGCGAACACCGTTCCCTTGATGACGGTATCGCTTGCAACTTGTGAGGCAACCCCCTAAATTGCGCCCGTTCCTCTTGCCCGCTGGGTAAGCTTATTCTGACTAGAGAGAGCACCGTTGACGTTGGCTACCAAGACCCACCGCCTACTGCCCGAGTGGCACCCTCAAGATGGCCTGCAGCTCACCTGGCCCCGCCCTGACGGCGACTGGGCACCGATGCTGGCGCGTATCGAGGCCACGCTCGAGCGCATCGTACTGGCCGCCGCGCGCTACCAACGCGTCATCATTAGCGTGCCCGACGAGGCGACTTACCAGCGCCTAACCGCCAGCTTCGAAGCGTACGGCATCCCCAAACAGCAGCTGCTGCTCATTGTCGCACCCACCGATGATACCTGGGCGCGGGATCACGGGCCGATCACGGTGTTGGACGAAGATGACCAGCCGTTGCTGCTGGATTACACCTTCACTGGCTGGGGCGGCAAGTTTCCTGCCGAACGGGATAACCAGCTAACGCAGTGGCTGGCAGATGCAGGCGTATGGGCCTGCCCGGTGGCTTCTCGTGACATGGTACTGGAAGGCGGCGCCATCGAAACCGACGGCGAAGGCACACTGCTCACCACCGACGCTTGCTTGCTGAATCCCAACCGCAACCCGTCACTCTCCCGTGCCGATGTCGAAGCGAGATTGGCAGACGACTTTGGTGTCGACCGAGTACTGTGGCTTACGCATGGGAACTTAGAAGGTGACGACACCGACAGCCACGTGGATACGCTGGCACGTTTTTGTAGTCCCACCACCATTGCCTACGTGCGCTGCGATGACCCCACCGATCCCCACTATGCGGCCCTTCAGGCCATGGAGCAGGAACTGAAAGCGTTTCGTCAGCGTAATGGCGATCCCTACCGGCTCGTTCCGCTTCCCTGGCCCCAGGCCTGCTTTGATCCTGAAGATGGGCATCGCCTACCGGCCACCTACGCCAACTTTTTGATCATTAACGATGCCGTGCTGGTCCCTACCTACGGGGATCCTGCGGATGTCACGGCCCTCCAGGCGCTGGCTACGGCCTTTCCCGAGCATACGCTGATTCCCATCGAGTGCGTCAGCGTGATTCGACAGCACGGTAGCCTGCACTGCTTAACCATGCAGCTACCCAAAGGTACGCTTGTGCCTGCGACCACTCACTCTTAAGGAGGGCAGCATGTCCCAGACACTCAACGTGGCGGTTGTTCAACAAGCCGCATGGCCAGACAAAGCACGCAGCTTAGCCGAAAGCGAAGCAGGCATTCGCACGGCAGCGAGCCAAGGGGCACAGCTCGTGCTATTGCAAGAGCTGCATGCCACCCACTACTTCTGCCAATACGAAGACCCGGCGCTGTTCGATCTTGCTGAATCCCTGGATGGCCCCACCGGCCAGCGGCTAGCAGCACTGGCAAAAGAGTTGGATATCGTGCTGGTAGGCTCGCTGTTCGAGAAACGCGCGGCGGGGCTTTACCACAACACGGCCGTGGTCTACGACCGCGCTCAGGGGCGGGTGGGTCAGTACCGTAAGATGCACATTCCCGACGACCCTGGGTTCTACGAGAAGTTTTACTTCACCCCTGGCGACGCCGACGACACTCGCAAAGAGGGCTTTACCCCAATCGATACGTCCGTGGGGCGGTTAGGGATTTTGGTGTGCTGGGACCAGTGGTATCCAGAAGCTGCGCGCCTGATGGCGCTGGCGGGTGCCGAGCTGCTGCTCTACCCCACCGCCATTGGCTGGGATCCTAACGACGACGACGCCGAAAAGACGCGGCAAAAAGATGCCTGGACGCTGATTCAGCGTGCCCATGGCGTTGCCAACGGACTGCCTGTTCTGGTGGCTAACCGCGTCGGCTTTGAAGCGGACCACTCCGGCGTGGGCGACGGTATCGCGTTTTGGGGCGGTAGCTTTATTTGCGGCCCACAAGGCGAGCTGTTAGCACATGCGGGTGAAGAGACCGAGCAGTTAGTCGTAAGCCTGGATATGGCGCGTAGCGAAAACACCCGCCGCATTTGGCCCTACCTGCGCGACCGTCGGGTCGACGCGTATGGCGACCTGACCCGCCGCTATCGCGACTAAGCCTAGACACTCGCCCTGAAAACTCAAAACGCCTGCCCTGTTACCAGAGCAGGCGTTTTGCTATCGGCGATCAGGTAAAAGCGCTTACTTCCAGAAATCGCGAATCGAGGCAATCCCTTGAGCGCCCACTGCGCGCGCGTGGTTGGCATCGAAGCGGGTCATTCCACCTAGCGCGAACACTGGCATACCGGCACGCTCCACCAGCTGCTGGAAGTCATGCCAGCCCATGGGGGCCACTTCCGGGTGCGACGGCGTCGTACGCAGCGGCGATAGGGTGACGAAATCACACCCTAACACGGCCGCCTGGGAGAGCTGTTTCTGGTCGTGGGTAGAAGCTGACAGCCACTTGTTTTCGGCAATCGGGCGGCGATCTAGCTGCATCAACCGGGCGCTGGTCAGGTGAATGCCATCGGCGTCGACCTGGTCCAGCAGGGTTGGCTCACCGTTGAGCAGCAGTTTCGCGCCGTATTCGCGACACAGCGTGAGGGCGCGTTCGGCACGCGCGACGTACGCCGCATCATCCAAGCTTTTCGCACGCAATTGAACAAGACGGACGTTGTCTTCGCGCAGTGCGCGCTCCAGCAGCGCTGCGAAACGCTCGTCATCAGGCTCTTCACCGGTGATCAGGTACTCGGTGGGTAGCATGACGGCTCGGAGGATCGGCAGGTTTGCCGCCGGGAACGGATAGTTCACCAGCTCGTTCATCGGCACCCAGCGCACCGCCTGACCTTCACGACCAAATGGCTCACCCGCAAACTCGTGTACCTGCCATACATCAAGCAGGATATGTTTGTCAGGGTATTCATGGTGAACACGAATGAGCGGCTGGGCACGAACGATCTCTACCCCCAACTCTTCATGCAGCTCACGTTTGAGGCCCTCTAGTCCCGTTTCGTAAGGGGCCAGTTTGCCACCAGGAAACTCCCAAAGGCCGCCGTGATCGACGTTGGAAGGCCGGCGCGCGATCAGCACGTGCTTTTGATCGGCGCTGATCATCGCAGCCGCCGCAACATGAACCCGTCGTTTTACCATTACACTCATTACGTCTTATCCACTTTGTGCGCGCCGCCTTGCTTGCACGGCGCTATCTCGCTGCGTTAGCACGTTGCCGCAGCCTTAGCTGCGGTAATCCGCGTTGATGGACACATAGTCATGGGAGAGATCCGAGGTCCACACAGTGGCCGCCTCGTCACCACGTCCCAAATTAATGCGAATTGTGATCTCTTCCTCAGCCATGACGGCACTGCCCGCCGCCTCGGTATAGCTGTTCGCACGGCCACCGTTTTCCACCAAACGCACATCGCCCAAATCGATGACGACACGGCTGACATCGAACGACGCCACCGGCGCGCGCCCCACCGCCGCCAAGATACGTCCCCAGTTGGCGTCGGAAGCGTACAGTGCGGTTTTGACCAGCGGCGAGTGAGCCACGGTGAAGGCGACGTCCAATGCCTCTTGGCGCGTACAGGCCTCGTTCACCTGCAGCGTGATGAACTTGGTCGCCCCCTCGCCATCGCGGATGATCGATTGGGCCAGCTCGGTCATCACCCGCTGCAGGGCATTACGGAAAACGGCGACGTGTTCGTCGCTTTCGATACGCGCTCCAGTGCCCGTTGCCGCCAGCATGCAGGCATCGTTGGTCGAGGTATCGCTATCCACCGTGATGCAGTTGAACGAACGATCCACCGTTTCTCGCAGCAGCGTGGCGAGTAACGGCTGCGCGATGGCCGCATCGGTCATCACGAACCCCAGCATGGTGGCCATGTTGGGCTTGATCATACCCGAGCCTTTGGTAATGCCGTTGATCGTGACCTGCTGGTCGCCAATCATCACGGTGACCGTGGCCCCTTTCGCGCGGGTGTCGGTGGTGAGAATGCCTTCTCCTGCCTGCTGCCACGCCTGGCTCGAGTCGGCCAGCGTTGCCAACGCGTCAGGCAAGCCTGCCAGCAGACGAGCCATGGGCAGCGGCTCGCCAATCACGCCGGTGGAGAACGGCAGTACCTGGGTGGTGTCCACCCCGGCTTGCTCGGCCACCGCGGCACAGCTGGCATAGGCATCCTGCAGTCCTGCCTCACCCGTTCCCGCATTGGCGTTGCCGGTATTGATGAGCCAGTACCGGGGCGCAAGGCCGCTCTCTGCGCACGCCTCAAGGTGTGACTTGGCCACCACCACGGGAGCGGCACAGAACGCATTGCGCGTGAACACGCCCGCCACGGTGGCCGTCTCGGGCAGTTCGATCACGACCATGTCGCGGCGGTCCGGCTTCTTGATGCCCGCCTTTGCAGTCCCTAGACGCACCCCGTCAAGGGGTGGCAATTCCGGAAAGGGAAGATGTCCCACCGCCATGTTTCTCTCCTTTACGCACACTGACGTATGCGCGTGATTAGCTCAATTTGCCGCAGCACTGCTTGTACTTCTTACCGGAGCCACATACGCAGGGGTCGTTGCGGCCCACTTTCGGGTTTTCACGACGCAGCGGACGACCATCGGCGCCGGGAGCGGCTTCGCTCGGCTCGGTATCGGGTGCCTCATGACGGCTAGCAGCCGTCGCCTTCTCACGGGCCAGTTCTTCACGGCGCTTCTGCTCCAGAGCATCGACCTCTTCTGGCTGACGCACCTGAACGTGGCTGAGAATACGCGTGACATCGGCTTTGATGTTGGTCAACAGATGCTGGAACAGCTCGAAGGACTCGCGCTTGTACTCCTGTTTGGGGTTTTTCTGTGCATAGCCACGCAGGTGGATACCGCGACGCAAATGATCCATGGACTGCAGGTGCTCTTTCCAGCGGGTATCCAGCACTTGCAGCATCACCTGTTTCTCGAAGCGACGAATCAGCGCTTCACCAGCGGACTCGATCTTCGCTTGGTAGGCGTCTCGATGCATGGTTTGCAGACGCTCGCGCAACTTCTCTTCACTGAAGCGCTCGTCCTCGTCCGCCCACTTAACGACCGGAGCATCGAGATTGAACTCCGTTTTCAGATGCGCTTCCAGACCAGGCAGATCCCACTGCTCGGCCAGACTTTGAGGGGGCACGTAATCGCTAATCGCGTCTTCCATCACCTCCTCTCGAATACCCACCACCGCAGCGGAGACGTCATCAGAGGCGAGGATTTCATTACGCTGCTCGTAAATCACGCGGCGCTGATCGTTGGCAACGTCATCGTACTCCAGCAGCTGCTTACGAATATCGAAGTTACGCCCTTCTACTTTCTTCTGCGCGCGCTCGACCGCATTGGAAACCATCTTGTGCTCGATGGCTTCGCCACGCTCAAGCCCCAGCGCCTGCATCAAGCGCTTCACCCGGTCGGAGCCAAATAGGCGCATGAGGCTGTCTTCCAGCGAGAGGAAGAAGCGTGTAGAGCCTGGATCGCCCTGACGACCGGCACGACCACGGAGCTGGTTATCGATACGGCGAGATTCATGGCGCTCAGAGCCCACCACGTGCAAGCCACCGGCTTCCAGTACCGCATCATGGCGCTTTTGCCACTCGGCTTTGAGCGCATCGATTTGAGCTTGCGAGGGGTTGTGCAACTTAGCGGCCTCAGCTTCCCAGTTACCGCCTAGCATGATATCGGTACCGCGACCCGCCATGTTGGTAGCGATAGTGATCGCGCCGGGACGGCCAGCCTGGGCAATAATTTCCGCTTCGCTTTGGTGCTGCTTGGCGTTCAAAACGTTAAATTTCAGCCCAGCCTCACGCATTAGGCGCGCCAAATACTCAGACGTTTCAATGGAGGCGGTACCCACCAACACCGGGCGGCCGGCGTCGGTTTCTGCCTTCACGTCTTTGATGATGGCTTCGTACTTCTCTTCCGCACTGAGGTACACCAGATCGTTGAGATCCTTACGCGCCAGCGGGCGGTTGGTGGGAATGACGATGACATCCAGGCCGTAAATCTGACGGAATTCGAACGCTTCGGTATCTGCCGTGCCCGTCATGCCCGACAACTTTTCATACAGACGGAAGTAGTTCTGGAACGTGGTAGACGCCAACGTCTGACTTTCTCGCTGAACCGTTACTCCCTCTTTGGCTTCGACGGCTTGGTGCAACCCCTCGGACCAACGACGGCCAGGCATCGTACGGCCAGTGTGCTCGTCGACGATCACTACCTGACCTTCGGCGACGATGTAATCCACATCCAGGTGATAGAGATGGCGTGCGCGCAGCGCGGAGTGCATGTGCTGTAACAGGTTGAGGTTTTGCGCGGCGTAGAGCGACTCGCCTTCGCCCAACAGCCCTTCGGCTCGCATGAGCTCTTCGACTTTGTTGTGCCCCTGTTCGGTCAACTCTACCTGCTTCTGCTTCTCGTCGAGCACGAAATCGCCGCTTACCGGCGCGTCCTCATCTTCGGAGACTTCTCCCTGCTCGAGCTGCTGGGCAAGGCGGTTGACGATGCCATAGAGGTCGGTATTTTCATCTACCGCGCCGGAGATGATCAGCGGCGTGCGCGCTTCATCGATCAGGATGGAGTCCACTTCGTCGACAATCGCGTAGTGCAAACCGCGCTGAACTTTGTCTTCCAGCGAGAACGCCATGTTGTCGCGCAGGTAGTCGAAGCCAAACTCGTTGTTGGTGCCGTAGGTAATGTCACACTGGTACGCGTGACGTTTCTCTTCCCCCGTCTGTCCGGCGAAAATAACGCCCACCGTGAGCCCCAGGAATTCATACAGGGGGCGCATCCACTCCGCATCGCGACGGGCAAGGTAGTCGTTCACGGTCACGACATGCACGCCTTTACGGGTCAGCGCGTTCAAATAGACCGCGAGCGTGGCAACCAGCGTTTTACCTTCCCCGGTTTTCATTTCCGCGATTCGACCACGATGCAAGGTCATACCACCGACCATTTGCACGTCAAAGTGTCGCATTCCCATGACTCGCTTGCTGGCTTCACGCACCACGGCAAACGCATCGGGCAGTAGGCTATCCAGCGCTGCCCCGTCGTCTAGGCGCTGGCGCAGTTCTGGAGTTTTCGCTTGAAGCTCGGCATCGCTCAGGCCCGCCAGGGTCTCTTCCAGCGCATTGATGCTCTGCACGCTTTTCTGCATGCGCTTGACTTCACGGTCGTTCTTGGAACCGACTACTTTACGTAACAAGTTGTTAATCATGAAATTTCCAAATCATCGTGAGCGCCCCATCCAGGTACGCTCAGGTATCAAGCAAAGAGGGTGATATGAAGCGATGCGTTATCGAGCAGGCGGGCCACGGGGCGTCACGACATCGCGGGCAGCGACGAGCGGGAGCGCGAACGGCAGAAAAGACAAAGGGCGACGGGGGGCCTGGGGCGCTCGCCGCGTTTGACGGTGAAACCAGCGGCGAAGCGCGCGCCGTTTCTTCGCGATCCAGTGAGATTGGGCGCGAAGCATAGCAGGCATCCAAAAGCAGATGCAGACGCCACGGTCGCTACTTCTCAGTGCGTCGGATGGGTGTAGACTAGCGGGTAATAAACAGCTCACCAGTAAGCCAGCCAACCACCAACGCGCTAGGCCATAGCGTCGAGGACGCCTTGGCGAAGCAGATTCGATCTGTAACGTTGATGACATGCTGTGGACTGGCTCCCGAGCGTGTTAGGCTCTGTCTATTGGCGGTCAAACACAGGTGCTGCTCGTAGTTGCCAGTACGACGCCACTCGCAACACCCTAGGAATCAAGTTGATGAGTATAAAGGTTAAGCGTTCTCGCGCACAGCCCATTGCCCAACTGCTGACCAAGTCAGGCGGCGTTGGCCAGCTCATGCGGCAATCACGCTTGATTGATCAAGCGCAGCGCCATCTTCGCGCTCATTTACCCGACGAAATGCGCGAACACATTTTCGTGGGCGGCTTCAGCAGCGGGCGCCTGACTCTCATCAGCGGACAAGCAAGCTGGCTGACGTGGCTACGCTACGAGCAATCGCGACTATTATCGCTACTTCATCAGCTCCCTGGCTTTGAAGGAGTAACAGGATTTACCCTCAAAGTGCGTCCCGTACGCCCCATCGAATCGCCTAAACGCTTCACGCGAACGCTTTCCGACGACGCAGGCAAAACCTTGGCCGAATGCGCCAAAGACACCGACAGCCCTAGCCTGAGACATGCCTTAGAGCGCTTAGCCTCTCACGCGCGTTCGGAAGATACCAAAACGTCACGCTAGAAGCGCTTACCCAAAACAAACAAAGCACCGCCGAAGCAGTGCTTTGTAGATGGGGGACCCTTTCACGATTTCAACTCGTCCCCAACATTTTGTTTTTCGGCAAATTACGCCATCGCCGGTGCCGCATAGGAGATAGGGGCCACGGCCTTCTCTTCTTCAAACGTCACGATCTCGTAAGCATCCGGCTGAGCCATCAGCTCACGGCACAGCTGATTATTCAGGGCATGACCCGACTTCACGCCACGGAATTCGCCAATCAAGCTGTATCCCAGCTGGTACAAATCGCCAATGGCATCTAGTACCTTGTGTTTGACGAACTCGTCTTCGTAGCGCAGACCACCCTCGTTGACGATACGGTAATCGTCGACCACGATCGCGTTTTCCAGGCTGCCCCCCAAGGCTAAATTGTTGGAGCGCAGGTACTCTAGATCGCGCATGAACCCAAAGGTGCGCGCCCGGGAGACTTCTTTGACAAACGACGTGGTCGAAAAATCGATCAGCGCAGTTTGTTTCTGCTGTTCGAAAACCGGATGGTCGAAATCGATGGCAAACGAAACCTTGAAACCTTGATGGGGCAAAAAGGTGGCTTCTTTATCGCCATCGGTCACGCCAATACGGCGCTTGATGCGAATGAATTTTTTCGCCGCGTCCTGCTCCAGGATACCGGCCGATTGAATCAGAAAAACGAACGGACTAGCGCTACCATCCATGATAGGCACTTCGGGGGCGCTGATATCGACGTAGGCATTGTCGATGCCCAAACCCGCAAAGGCGGACATGAGGTGCTCGACGGTCGCCACTTTGACGCCTTCATGAGAGAGTGCCGTACACAACGTGGTGTCTTCGACTAGCTCGGCACGGGCAGGTACATGTACCACGGGGTCCAGATCGGTTCTGACAAACACAATGCCGGTGTTGGCCGGCGCCGGACGCAAAGCCATATGGACTTTTTTGCCAGAGTGCAGACCCACTCCAGTGGCGCGAATGACGTTTTGTAATGTGCGTTGTCTGATCATGGGTAGTGGTCAAGCTCTAATGACGGCGGCTTGCGGCGAATTGCCACAGGATCCGCAGGGGAAGAAAGTTATCAAACAGTGTTCACTTTAACAGCAAACGAGCGTTTTAACCAATAAAACTCTCGTTTGCTGCTGCAATGAACCTGATAGCGAGCGTTAATCCGCCTGACGGCGTAGAAACGCGGGGATATCCAGGTAGTCGTCAGCATCCGCTGCGCGACGTTTCTCAGCGCGCGGTTTTGGCGCTGCATCGGGGGCTTCCGCGCGTGCCGTGGCCTGCTGACGCATCACGGTGGGTTGCTGAAGTTTTCGGTAGTCAGAGCCACCGGCCTCTGCCGCTGAACGACGAGCGGGCTCGCGCGCTGCCGAAGCTTTGGCTTTACTGCCATCGAGACCCGCCGCAACGACCGTCACACGCAGCTCATCGGACATTTCCATGTCGATGGACGTACCGACCACGATCGTCGCCTCTTGGGACGCAAACTCCTGAACCGTGGCACCGACATCGTTGAATTCGCCAATCGAGAGGTCGGGACCTGCAGTGATGTTGACCAAAATGCCGCGCGCGCCGTGTAGATCGATATCTTCCAGTAGCGGGCTGCGAATGGCTTTTTCAGCCGCTTCGCGGGCACGGTTTTCACCCGTGGCTCCGCCAGTGCCCATCATCGCCATGCCCATTTCCGACATAACGGTGCGCACATCGGCAAAGTCGACGTTGATGATGCCAGGGCTGGTGATCAGCTCCGCGATACCCTGGACCGCGCCCAGTAGTACATCGTTGGCAGCACTGAAGGCCGTCAGCAGCGTGGCATTCTTGCCAAGCACCGACAGCAGCTTTTCATTAGGAATGGTGATCAATGAATCGACGTGCTCGGAGAGCTCTTTCATGCCCTCTTCAGCAGCGCGCATCCGCTTAGGCCCTTCGAAGGGGAAGGGGCGTGTCACGACCGCTACCGTCAAAATACCCAGCTCTTTGGCTACCTGCGCTACCACGGGCGCACCGCCGGTACCGGTGCCCCCCCCCATGCCAGCGGTAATGAAGACCATGTCGGCACCGCTGAGCAGTTCGGCAATGCGCTCACGATCCTCCATGGCAGCCTGACGGCCCACTTCGGGATTCGCGCCAGCACCAAGGCCTTTGGTGATCTCGCTACCTAGCTGCAGCACCGTCTTTGCCGATACGCGCTTGAGGGCCTGAGCATCGGTATTGGCGCAAATGAATTCGACGCCTTCGATGTTGCTCTCGACCATGTGGTTGACCGCGTTACCGCCACCGCCGCCAACGCCCACTACTTTGATGACCGCACTGCTCGAGGGTGCGTTATCTACCAATTCGAACATAAGCCCCGTCTCCTGAACCGCGCTTGCGGCCCTATCAGAAATTTCCTTTGAACCAGCCTTTGATTCTTGCCAGCGCCGAATGGCCATCCTTGATATCACGCCGGGCTAATTCGTTACGTCCTTTGTGGGCCGCAACGACTCCCCCGTGGCTTTCTAGGCCTTGCCCATGACGCGTTTCCTGCAGTGCATAATGCAGTAAACCAACGCCCGTCGCATAGATAGGATTGCGAACCACATCTGCCAAGCCTCTGACATTTTGCGGGCAGGCAATACGAACCGGCATGTGAAAAATCTCTTCTGCCAATTCGCTTACACCTTCCATGCGCGAGGTGCCGCCGGTGAGCACCACCCCCGCAGCGACCATATCTTCATAGCCGCTGCGACGTAATTCGTCTCTTACCAAGGTAAACAGCTCTTCGTAACGTGGCTCGACCACTTCTGCCAGCGCTTGGCGCGATAGGTCTCTGGCTGGACGGTCACCGACACTGGGAACCTTGATCATCTCATCGCTTGCTGCCAATTGTGTTAACGCGCAAGCGTATTTCACTTTAATCTCTTCGGCGTGCTGAGTCGGCGTGCGCAGCGCCATGGCGATATCGTTGGTAACCTGATCGCCAGCAATGGGAATGACCGCCGTGTGGCGAATCGCTCCCTCGGTAAAGATCGCCATATCGGTGGTGCCACCGCCGATATCGACCATACAAACACCCAGCTCACGCTCGTCCTCAGTCAGCACGGCCATGCTCGACGCAAGCTGTTCGAGAATGATCGCGTCGACATCCAACCCACAGCGGCGCACGCACTTCTCGATATTCTGAACGGCATTGAGGGCCGCCGTCACCAGATGCACTTGGGCTTCCAGCCGCACGCCGGACATCCCCAACGGCTCGCGAATGCCGCCTTGGGCATCGATCGAGAACTCCTGCGGCAGCACGTGCAGCACACGCTGGCCTTCGGAAATCGCACGAGCGCGCGCAGAGTCGATCACTCGGTCGATATCGGAAGGCGTGACTTCACGCTCTTTAATTGCCACGACACCGTCTGAGTTCATCGAGCTAATATGACTGCCGGCCACACCCACGTACACCGAGTGAATATCGCACCCTGCCATCAACTCCGCTTCTTCTACGGCGCGCTGAATCGACTGAACCGTCGATTCGATATTGATGACGACGCCGCGCTTCATGCCGCGCGACGGATGTGAACCGATACCGGCAATTTCAATCCCACCATCATCGGTGGGTTGACCGACTATCGCGACGACCTTGGACGTTCCAATGTCCAGCCCGACAACCATATTGGATGCGTTGGGTGAGCCTGCCATGAGTCGGGGAATCTCCTTGCCGTCATTTTAAATAATACGGAAGATACTTTAATTGCCTTAGCAAAAAGAGCAGCTGCCAAATTGAAATTAGTAACGTTAAACTTAATACGCGATGAACCGTGCTAACCGCTGATAGGATAATAAAAACCCACCCACAGCACCGCTAGGGACATAGTATAGAAACAATAGTCGCAATACGACTAGCCCACGCCCACGATAATTGGCTTGAACGGCAATTTAAACCCCATTGACGGGTTTTTCGGCGTTGGCAACCACTCACCTTTACCTACTTTTTGCACATTGTCATCGACGGTTACTCTGCATTTGTCGATGGTTCACTCTCTTGAAACTCTGTTTCTCCGTGCCAAGCGACCGCGACACCATTAGGGTAGCGCAAATCGATGTAGCGAATATGATCGCTGACATTGGCAAGTTCGCGTTGCCAAGAAGCTGACAGTCTCGCCAATCGCTCGCCGTGCTGACGACGGCCCAACATTACCCAAGCACCGCTGGATAGCTGTAAACGCCAGGCGCCACGCGGCTCCAATCGTAGCTGAGCGAGCGACAGGGATAACCCAGCGAAGTGCGGCAGCAAACGCTGATAGTAGGCCAACACTTCTTCACTGCTCCCCCCAGGGCCTGCCAAGTCGGGCAAGCCTTCAGGAACGGCAAGGGGAGCAAAAGCAAACGGCTCCCCTTCGGGGTTCAAGAGAAACTCGTCGTTCCAGCGTGCCACCGGCGTTTGCTCGACGAGTTCGAAGACCAGCGCGTTGGGCCACTCACGGGAGATGCGCACCTCGTTTAGCCACCCAATGGTGAGTGCGCGACGGCGAAGTTCGCCCAAATCAGCCGATAACCAGGTCGCTTCCTGCACCAGCGGCGCTAACTGGGTACGTAAATAGTCGGCGCTGACGTACTCCCACTCACCGCGGATCGACACTCGCTCGATGGGGCGGTCCAGCCATAACCACAGCGCTCGCCCCCCGGCACCCAGCAGTAGCGCCAACAGCACAACGCCTAGCCATGCGTTGCGTTTTTTCATAACACGCCTTTTACCCAGTCCATCATGACGCAACGCTCGGCGCGATCGCCGTCTGCAAAATCCGCATGACCAGGGTGTCGAAGTCGATACCCGCATGGGCAGCCGCTTGCGGAACGAGGCTATGATCGGTCATGCCCGGCACCGTATTCACTTCGATGAGCCAAAACTGCCCTGCTTTGTCCCGCATGACGTCGATGCGTCCCCAGCCCCGACCGCCTACCGCGACAAACGCTTCTTTACAGAGCGCTGCCAAAGACTGCTCCTCCTCATCGGACAAGCCGCAGGGCAAGTGGTATTGGGTGGTATTGGCGATGTATTTGGCTTCATAGTCATAGAAACCGCCCGGCACCTCGACGCGAATGGCAGGCAAGACGTCATCTCCCAGCAGCGCCACGGTGTACTCATCACCGACGACGAATCGCTCTGCCATGACACGCGCATCGAACTTGGCCGCTGCCGTATACGCCGATCGCAGCTCCTCTTGGCTTTTGACGATACTGATGCCCAAGGTAGAGCCTTCATGCACCGGTTTGACCATCATTGGCAGGCCGAGCTGCTCAACCACGGCGGCCCAGTCGGCGTGCTCGCTGAGCATGATGCATTCCGGCGTGGGCAAGCCCACGGCCTGCCACACTTGCTTGGTACGCTGCTTGTCCATCCCCAACGCGGAGGCCAGTACGCCGCTGCCGGTATAGGGCAGGCCTAGCAGCTCGAGTGCCCCTTGCAAGGTTCCGTCTTCGCCGCCGCGACCGTGTAGCGCAACGAACACTGCGCTGGGTGCCAAACGCTCGAGTCCAGCGAGGCCACCCTCTTTAGGGTCGTAGCCGATCGCATCCACACCCTGACGCTTTAGGGCAGCCAAAATCGCTGCGCCGCTTTTGAGAGACACCTCTCGCTCGGCAGAGGTGCCGCCATACACGACGACGACACGGTCCAAGGAACCGACTTGCCCCCTGTTCATAGCGCCACCTCGTCTAGCGCCAGCTTGGCCTGAGCCAAACGTAGCGAAATACCGCCCACATCCCCAGCGCCCTGAGTAATCAAGATATCACCCGGCCGCAGCACGTTAGTCAGCAAGGCGGGCAGTTCATGCTTGTGCTCGACAAAGAGCGGGTCGACTTCCCCGCGCTGTCGGATGGAGCCTGCCAACGTGCGCCCTTCTGCCCCAGGCAGTACGGCCTCGCCCGCGCTGTACACATCCAGCAGCACCAGCGTATCCACCTGAGAGAGCACGCGTACGAAATCCTCGTATAGATCCCGAGTGCGGCTATAGCGGTGAGGCTGGTAGAGCATTACCAGACGGCGGTCGGGCCAGCCGGCTCGCACTGCCTGAATCACCATGTCGACTTCACGGGGATGGTGGCCATAGTCGTCCACCAGCATGATCTCGCCGCTCCCCGACGGTGCTGGAAAGTGGCCGTGTACCTGAAAACGGCGCCCCACGCCTGCAAATCCGGTCAGTCCCCGTTGAATCGCCTCATCGCTGACGCCTGCGTCCGTCGCCACCACGATCGCCGCCATGGCGTTGAGCGCATTGTGTCGTCCTGGCATGGCCAAGCGAATAGCCAGCGGCGCGGCATCGCCGGGGCGCAGCGCGGTGAACGAGACCTCTCCCCCCTGCTGCGAAAAGTCGACGATGCGATAGTCGGCATCTTCGTCGAAGCCATAGGTGACGAACTGTCGCTTCACCTGCTCACACAGGCCACGCACGTGGGGGTCGTCGATACACAGCACCGCCAGCCCGTAGAACGGCAGATTGTGCAAGAATTCGATGAACGTGCTTTTTAGCCGCTCGAAGTCACCGCCATAGGTCGCCATGTGGTCGGCATCGATGTTCGTCACGATCGAAACCATGGGCTGCAGGTGCAGGAACGACGCGTCGGATTCATCGGCCTCGGCCACCAGGTAGTCGCCCTCACCCAAGCGGGCGTTGGCACCGGCACTAGTGAGCTTACCCCCAATCACGAACGTCGGATCCAACCCCCCTTCCGCTAGCAGCGTGGCCGTCAAGCTGGTGGTGGTGGTTTTGCCATGGGTGCCCGCCACGGCAATGCCATGGCGAAAGCGCATCAGCTCTGCCAGCATTTCAGCACGACGCACCACCGGCACGCGGTGCTCATGGGCCCAGCGTATTTCAGGGTTGGCATCGTCAATCGCACTGGACACCACGACCACGTCGGCTCCCTGGACATGCGCTTCCGCATGACCGATCGCCACGTTGACACCGCACTGGCGCAGACGCTCTACCACGGCGGACGCTTTCATATCGCTACCGCTGACTTGGTAACCCTGGTTCGCCAATACCTCGGCGATACCGCACATGCCTGCACCACCGATACCCACGAAATGCAGCCGCTGAATACGACGCATGCCGGGGCCGGCAGGGCGTGCGCCCCGCGGCGACAGGTTAGTCACTGAATCGGTCACGCAGTTTCTCCTTGCTTTACCAAACCCAAACAGCCGTCGGCAAGACGCTCGGTGGCATCTAAATGAGCAGCCTGGCGCGCCTTCGACGCCATGGTCGCGAGCCTGTCAGGGTCCAATAATTCATCTAGTAATTGGGTTAAACGCTCAGGCGTCAGCGCGGACTGAACCACACACTGCGCCGCTCCCGCCTTGACCAACACATCGGCATTGACTCGCTGATGGTCATCGACGGCAAAGGGAAAAGGCACCAACAGCGCCGGTTTGGCGGCAGCCGCCAACTCTGCCACCGTTAATGCCCCCGCACGGCATACCACCAAATCCGCCCAGGCATAGGCCGCTGCCATATCATCAATGAACGGGCTGACATCGGCGACGATGCCATGTTCCGTGTAAGCTTGCGCCGTCGCGACATCGCGCTCTTTACCGGCTTGGTGGCGAACGTCAGGACGCCGCTCTGGCGGTAGCGCGGCCAGTGCCGGGGGCAACCGCTCGTTGAGAGCAACCGCTCCCAAGGAGCCACCCACTACCAGCAGCCTGAGCGGCCGCCCCACCAGATCCGACACCTGCTTGGGATGCTCCCCTAGCGCCGTGATCTCATCACGCACGGGGTTACCAATGACGACAGCCCGCTGGCCGAACGCATCGTCGAAGGCGGCGTAGGTACGCGTCGCCAGGCGCGACAGCACTTTGTTGGTCAGACCCGCCACGGCGTTCTGTTCGTGAATCACGAGCGGCACCCGCGACAGCCACGCCGCTAGCCCGCCAGGGCCGCTGGCGAAACCGCCAAGCCCCACGACGACGTCCGGCTTGAAACGCTGAATGATACGCCGCGCCTGCAATACCGCCTTGGAAAGATTCATGGGCGCTTTGCACCAGCCAACGAGCCCTTTACCTCTTAGCCCTTGAATGGCGATGGTGTGCAGCGGAATACCGGCTTTGGGCACCAACTGATTTTCGATACCGCGCGGGCTCCCGAGCCATTCCACGTCGACACCCTTGGCTTGTAACGCATGCGCTAACGAAAGCGCAGGAATGACGTGCCCACCGGTCCCCCCGGCCATGATCAATATCCGTCGACGTGAGTTGGTCGCCACAAACGGCTCCTTGAGTGATTACGATAAACGTGGTTCTCGACGCGCACGATAAGGGGTCGGCGTACGTCGCGGGCGGTGGCGAGTTTCCGCATCGACCCGTAGCAGCAGCCCGATCATCATACCGGTCACCAAGAGGCTAGAACCGCCGTAACTGATGAGTGGCAATGTGAGGCCTTTGGTCGGCAACAGACCAGAGCTCACCGCCATATTGATGAACGCTTGAGCAGCGACGATAAAACCAATCCCATAGCTGACGTAGGCACCGAACAGATGACCTGCCAGCTCTGCCCGACGGCCTACCCACATCGCGCGTACGATGAACAGGGTAAACAGCAGCACCATGGCAATGGCGCCAATCATGCCCAGCTCTTCGGCCACCACGGCAAAAATGAAATCCGTATGCGCTTCCGGTAAATAGTGAAGTTTTTGGACGCTGTTGCCCAACCCCGTGCCGGTGACGTGGCCACGGCCAAACGCAATCAGCGCCTGGGTCAACTGATAGCCAGTGGCAAACTGATCCGCCCAAGGGTCGAGGAAGCTGGTCCAGCGCGCCAAGCGGTAAGGCTCCATCACGACCATCATGACCGCGCCAAACCCTAACACGCCACCGCTGCCAACCAGCAGCGTCAGCGACGCACCGCTCATCATCAGCATGCCAATGACACAAACGGTGTAGACCACCATGCCGCCGAAGTCTGGAGCAAGAAATAGCAGACTCGCAGGCACCGCCAGAACGGCCAGGGGCCGCCACATGGTAAACGCCCGCTGACGCAACTCGTAGGTAAAACGCGACATAAATGCCGCCATGTAGAAGATCAAACCGATTTTCGCCAACTCCGAGACCTGCAAACTCGGTAGCGGTCCCGGCAGTGAAATCCAGCGCTTACTGCCGTTCACTTCCTGACCGATGATCAGCACCACTACCAGCATGAAAATACTGACGAGCAGAATGAGCGCCGCATTCTGGCGCCAAAGCTCCAGAGGCACGCACAGCATGAACAGGCAAGCCGCCATCGCCAAGACCAAAAAAATGCCGTGCTGCCGGGAGTAGTGGTAGCTATTCTCCAGAAGTCCTATCGAGGCAGAGCTGACCATGACCCAGCCCAACCCCGCCAGCGCCACGACGGCCAAGACCAGCCAGATATCACAGGGCAGATGCTGAGTCGTCAAGGCAGCGCGCAAGCGCTGAATACGGCTAACGGACGCATCGCTCATATCGTCAACTCATTACGTTTGCGCGCCACCCACTGACGAAAGACATCGCCACGGGCTTGGTAATTCGCGAATTGATCCAGGCTGGCACAAGCGGGAGACAGCAGCACACAATCACCGGGCTCGGCCATGGCAAAGGCAACTTCCATGGCCTGCGTCAAGTGCTCGACCCGCTCCACGGGCAGTGCCCCTGCCAGCGTTTCCATCAAACGAGGCGCATCGGTGCCAAATACGATCGCCGCACGGGCACACTCAGCAAGTGGAGCCGTTAGGGGCGTAAAGTCAGCGCCCTTGCCCACGCCCCCCGCCAGCAGGATGAGCTTTCCATCGAGAGTGGGACCAATACCGTTGATGGCCGCCAGCGTGGCCCCAACGTTGGTTCCTTTGGAATCATTGACCCAACGGACCCCGTTAATATCGGCGATCCATTCGCTTCGATGGGGCAAACCCGCGAATGCTCGCAGGGCACGACACATGTCCTCGCGACCGAAGCCTAACGCGTTTCCCATCGCCAGTGCAGCCAACGCATTGGCATAATTATGCCGACCCGCCATCTGAAGCTCGTCAGCCGCCAACCAAGGCGTCTGCCCCTGCATCAACCACCAGCGTCCCTGGCGCTCGTCGAGCCCCCAGGACTGGCCGGTGGGTGGTTCACTGCGGAAGTAGTCGACGTGGTCGAGCATCGGCTCTGGCCACGTCTGGGCATCGTCTGCGTTCACCACGGCGTGCGCGGCGCCCAGGAAGATGCGCTGTTTGGCCTGACGGTAACCCGCCAAGTCGCCGTGCCGATCCAGATGGTCGTCGCAAAGATTCAAAAACGCCACCGATGCAGCGCCTAGCCACGGGGTCGTTTCTAGCTGAAAACTGGATAGCTCCAGAATGTAGAGGTCAGCGTCAGGCTGCTGCGCCAACAGATCGAGCGCAGGTGTCCCTAAATTGCCCCCCACCGCGGCCTTGATTCCCGATGCAGCGGCCATCTCGCCGAGCAGCGTGGTGACGGTGGATTTGGCATTCGACCCGGTAATCGCGGCAATGGGTGCCTTGACGGCACGCTTGAACAGGGCAATTTCACCCACGAGCATCGGGTCACCGGTGGCCGGATTGTGACGATCCAGCAACCCCTCCAAACCTGCCGTCCGAGGGTCGACCCCCGGACTGATGACGACCTCGTAAGCCTCGCGCATATCCAGCAGCGTCAAGGCACCACAATGTACGTGGACACCAGGGTGCGCTTGCTGAAAGACTTCGAGTCCCGGCGGGGTCTCGCGGGTATCCGCCACCATGAACGGCCTACCCAACTGGGTAAGATGACGGCAAATGGCCTGACCAGAAACTCCTAGTCCGACGACCACCGTAAATCCGTTGGGTACCTGCACCATGTGGCTCCTTCTGCCTTGTGCTAAAGGCGGGCTTACCGCCTATCGGGTCTCGACTTATCGCAATTTCAAAGTGGCGAGGCCAAGTAGGACTAGCACCACCGTGATGATCCAGAAGCGTACGATGACCCGAGGTTCTGGCCACCCCTTTAGCTCGTAGTGGTGGTGCAGTGGGGCCATACGGAAGATACGGCGTCCGGTGAGCTTATAGGAGCCCACCTGCAGGATCACGGAGACAGTTTCCAGCACGAAAATACCGCCCATGATGAACAGTACGATCTCTTGACGAACGATGACTGCCACCACGCCAAGCGCCGCGCCCAGCGCCAGGGCACCGACATCCCCCATGAACACTTGGGCGGGATAGGTGTTGAACCACAGAAAGCCAAGACCGGCGCCAGCGATGGTGGCGCAAAAGACCGCCAGCTCACCGGTGCCGTGAATGAAAGGAATATGCAGATAGTTCGCAAACACCGCGTTGCCGCTAGCGTAGGCAAAGACCGACAGCCCCATGGCCACGAGCACGGTCGGCATGATCGCCAAGCCATCCAAGCCATCGGTGAGATTGACGGCATTCGAGCTGCCTACGATCACGAAGTAGCTCAGCACGATATAAAACACGCCCAGCGGAAGCGCGACGTCCTTGAACATGGGAATGAGCAGGCTGGTTTCTGCAGGCGTGGCGGCCGTTACGTAGAGCACCACGGCCGCTCCAATCCCCACGACCGACTGCCAGAAGTATTTCCAACGTGCCGGCAGGCCACGGGGATTCTTCTCGACCACTTTACGGTAATCATCGACCCAGCCAATCGCACCAAATCCGAGCGTCACCAGCAGCACGACCCACACGTAGTGGTTGGTCAAGTCGCCCCAGACCAGTGTACTAATGGCAATTGCCAACAGAATCATGGCCCCGCCCATCGTCGGGGTACCCGCTTTGGAGAGATGCGACTGGGGGCCGTCATCCCGCACTGCTTGCCCAATTTGGCCTTCCACCAACCGGCGAATTACCCACGGGCCCAACCAGAGGCAGAGCATGAGTGCGGTGAGCGCGGCCAAAATAACGCGCAGTGTCAAATAGTTAAAAACTTGAAACGTTGACTGGTATTGGGCTAAGAAATTCGCCAAATGAAGTAACATGAACGGCGTTTACCTTGTGTCATCCGCGCGCAGTGCAGCGATGACCGTTTCCATGCCAGCACTACGCGACCCTTTCACCAGCAGTGTGGTGTGGGGTGGAAGAGTATTAATAACATGACGCACCAGCGTCTCGTGATCGTCAAAATGCTGCCCGCGACCAAAGGCATCCGAGGCCGCCCGGGCTGCCTCGCCGTATGTCAATAGCGCATCGATGCCCAGCGACACCGCGTAGCGGCCAATCTCGGCATGGAGGGCTTGCGATTCGTCCCCCAACTCCCCCATCGCTCCTAACGCGCACCAGCGCGGCGCTGGAAAGCTGGCCAGCGCATCCAGTGCGGCTTTCACCGCGCCAGGATTGGCATTGTACGTGTCATCCAACAGCGTGGTATGCCGTAACCCGGCGACCACGCTCAGACGCCCGGACAGCGAGGTCAAACCGCTCAACCCGGTTACCACGTTCTGCGGTGACACGCCCAGCGCCAGTGCCGCTGCAGAGGCAGCCAGGGCATTGCTGACGTTATGCCTGCCAATGAGCGGCAGTTGAACGTCGCCGAGAGGCTGACCATGGGCAATAAGCGTGAAAGCATACCGCCCCTGAGAGTCGCAGGAAAGTGCCCGAGCGTGAACGTCCGCATCCTCGTGTAAGCCGTAACTTACACAGCGCCGCGGAGCGGCGCAGGCCGACCAAAAAGCGTAGTAATGATCGTCTCGGTTGATGATGGCCGTGCCATGGGCGTCGAGGCCCGATAAAATCTCGCTTTTGGCCTGTGCAATCTGCCCCATGCCACCAAATTCCCCTACGTGTGCACCGGTCACATTCGTCAGGATGGTTACTTGCGGGGCGGTGAGCTGGCTCGTCCAGGCAATTTCGCCAAGATGATTCGCTCCCAACTCGATCACGCCCGCCTGATGCTCTTCGGAGAGACGCAGCAGCGTTAGCGGAGCGCCGATATCGTTGTTGAAATTACCCGTTGTCGCCAGCACCTTCCCTAACGGTGCCAGCAGGGCAGCGGTCATCTCTTTCACCGTGGTCTTGCCGCTGTTACCGGTGACCGCCACGAGCGGCAGGCTAAACCGTCTGCGCCATGCTTTGGCCAATAGCCCTAGCCCCAAGCGGGTATCCGAGCACACCAGTTGCGGCATGGCGCTATCCACACGCCTCTCTACGAGCGCGGCGGCGGCTCCTTGCGCTCTTGCCTGTTCCACGAACGCATGACCATCGAAGCGCGGCCCTTTCAAGGCGATGAACAAGCAACCCGGAACGATGTTGCGCGTATCGGTCACGATGGCTGACACCCGCTGCTCTGCAAGTTCTGGCGGCACAGGGCTCGCCAGCGCGGTAGCCATTTCTGCCAACGTCCACATCACGCGGCTCCTCGCGTAGCAAGCGCGTCGCGCACCTGCTCGTCGTCTTGGAAGGCATGACGTACGCCATCGATCTCTTGATATGCTTCGTGCCCTTTGCCGGCCACGAGAATGACATCCTCTGGCGCGGCCTGATGTACCGCGTGGCGGATGGCTTGGCGGCGGTCACCGACTTCATCGACCGTGGCACGCCCGGTAAAGCCGGTGAGAATCTGTTGGCGAATGTGCGCCGCCGACTCACCGCGCGGATTGTCATCGGTCACCACGACCCGGTCTGCCAGCTGCTCTGCCACGCTGGCCATTTCGGCGCGCTTGCCGGTATCGCGCTCGCCTCCACAGCCAAACAAGCACCATAGCTTACCTTGACTGCCCAAATGGGCACGCAACGCACCCAATGCACTTTGTAGTGCATCTGGGGTATGGGCATAATCCACCACCACACTGGGCGCGTGTTCACCACCGAAGCACGCCATACGCCCCGGCACCGGCGAAAGCGTTGTCGCAGCCTCGAACAGAGCGTCCAACGACTCCCCCAACCCGTACAGCACGGCGATGGCCAGCAGCACATTGTCCAGATTGAAGCGGCCCATGAGTCCTAGCTGCAGCGCTTTCTCACCGTCTGGAGTCGCAATCAACGCCTGCTGCCCGAGAGCATGCGGCTGCCAATCCAACACCCGTAGCGTGACGGCTTCATCACTGCCGGTCGCCAACACGCGCACGCGCTGATCGCACCCGGCCAGCATCAAGCGGGCCAGGGGGTCGTCACCGTTCACAACGGCCAGGGTCAACTCTGTCCGACGAAAGAGCTTGGCCTTCGCCGCCGCATAAGCGGCCATGCTGCCGTGGTAATCCAAGTGATCCCGAGTCAGGTTGGTAAACACGCCAACGTTCACGTCCACCGCATCCAAGCGCTGCTGATCCAACGCGTGGGAAGAGGCCTCCAGCGCAACCCGTTTGACGCCCTGGCGTGCCAGTTCACCTAGCGTCGATTGCAGCGCCAGCGGTCCTGGTGTCGTCAACCCGCTCTCCGACAGCTTCCCTGGACGTCCCACGCCTAAGGTGCCGATCACACCGGCGGGCGTTCCCAAGCGTTCGCTGAGCTCAGCAACGTAGTGGGTCACCGAGCTCTTACCGTTGGTTCCCGTGACCGCAATGATCTCAAGCCCGCTCGGCACGTCAAATAACGTACGCCCCAGCTCCCCCAGGCGTAGCGACAAATGCGGCAAAAACAGCACGCGCCCGTCCAGGCTCACGTCGCTCTCTTTGGTATGCGCCAGCACCAGGGTAGCCCCACTGGCCAACGCCTGCTCGATATACGCTCGGCCATCACTCTGACTGCCGGGCACGGCAACGAACACATCGCCTGCCTGGAGCTTGCGAGAATCGGTGATCAGATGAAGCTGCCGAGGTAGGTCAGGCAGGGCCGGCAGTTCGGCGCTCGGCCATACGTGGTGCAACGCTTTCCGTAACTGATCTGGGCATATGGTCATGCCATCTCCTTAAACACTATTCGACCTCGTAGTCTGGCGGCACATCCAGCAAGCGCAGAGCGTTACCGGTGACGCTCGAAAACACCGGAGCTGCCACGGCTCCCCCATAAAACTCACCTGCTTTGGGGTGGTCAATCATTACTACCGTCACGATACGCGGGTCCGAAATCGGGGCGATACCGGCAAACACGCTGCGGTAAGCATCGGTGGCGTATCCCTGCTGGCCGGTTTTGCGCACAGTGCCGGTTTTACCGCCTACGCGATACCCTTCTACCCGTGCCCGTCGCCCCCCGGTGTAAGCCCCTACCGATGTCTCCAAGATGTCGAGCAAGTCGTTCGCAACGCTAGGCTCAATGGCGGGAATGCCCTGCGGGGGTTCTGACAACCTTAGCAGCGAAGGAGGGAGGCGCTCACCGTCATTGGCTAACGCTGTGTACGCGCTGGCCAATTGGACAGCGGTGACAGATAGGCCATAGCCATAGGAAAGCGCCGCGCGTTCACTTCGAGACCATTGCACACGGGCGGGTAAATTACCCGTCGATTCGCCCGGAAATCCAGTGCCTGGACTCTGCCCAAGGCCCAGTTGGTTGTACTTTTCCCAAATCGCCGTATCGCTCAACTGCAATGCCAAACGGGACATACCGATGTTGGACGACTTTTCGAGAATCCCCGCGAGGTCCAACTCACCATAATTACGAAAATCGCGGATCGTGAACTCATCCAGACGCATCCACCCCGGCGAGGTGTCGACGACCGCATCACGACCAACGATGCCACTTTCAAGAACGGCCGCCATCGCGAGCGGTTTCATCACCGACCCCGGCTCGAATACATCGACCAGCGCCTGGTTACGCAACCCGCGAGGATCCAACCCGGCCCGATTATTGGGGTTGTAGGAGGGAAAATTGGCCATTGCCAGCACTTCACCGGTGCGTGCATCCATCATCACGAGCACGCCCCCATCGGCTTGATGCTCGGCCACGGCGGCGCGTAACTCACGATAGGCCATGTACTGAATACGCTGGTCGATCGCCAATGTTAGCTCTCCGCCGGGCTGCGCCTCGCGAATGACTCCCAGCTCTCGTACCAGCCGGCCGCGTCGGTCCTTGATGACGCGCCGCTGACCGGGGTGGCCTGCTAGATAAGGCTGATACGCCAACTCCAAGCCTTCCTGGCCAACGTCGTCCACATTGGTGACCCCGAGTATTTGAGCCGCGACTTCACCAGCAGGGTAGTAGCGTTTGTACTCACGCTGGGGGTAAACACCTGGCGTGCGCAAATCGAGGATGCGTTGTGCCGCCTCGGGCGTCATCTGCCGCCGCAGGTACATGAACTCACGGCTGCTGTAGCGAGCCACGCGAGATTCGAAATCCTCCAGCGTCATGCCTAACGCCTGGGCAAGCATGACGCGCTGGATGGCGTCCGTCGGCAACTCTTGCGGATTCGCCCACAGCGTCACGACCGGGGTAGAAATGGCTAACGGCTCACCGTTTCGGTCGGTGATCATGCCACGGTGGGCGGGAATGGTTTCATGGCGCAGCGTGCGGGCATCGCCCTGGCTCTGCAAGAAGGGGCGATCGATGACCTGGAGCAGCGTAATTCGCCCAATCAAAATCGCCGATGCCAAGCCAACGGCCAATAAGATAAAGAAAAAACGCCCACCGGCAAGCGGCGGCGCAATGGGGTATTGGCGGGACTTCCCTCCCCGACCGTCACGCCTCATGGCCGAATCACCTCGACATCATTTACGTCAGGAATACGCATTTCTAGCCGTTCCGTGGCAATTTGCTCAATGCGGGCGGGTGTAGACCACGCCCCCTCCTCCAACAACAGCTGGCCCCACTCGGTCTGCAGCTGGTTTTTCTCCTGCTCCAACCGCTGCAGCTCGGCATACTGCATCCGCGTCATGTGCGTTGTCGTCACTACGGCCAAACCGGTCAGCAAACAAGCCATGAAAAGCACGATCATCGTGATGGGCCACCAACGTAGGCGCAGTTTAAACGGCCACTCTGCCCTCAATGTGGACGCCCAGTGCCCTAACCGCTCCATGTTCATGATTAGCCTCGCTTACGAGCCGCCCGCATGACGGCACTACGCGCGCGGGGGTTAGCATCGACTTCCTCGTCGCTCGGACGACTCCCCTTGCCCAACGCCTCCAGACGGCGATTCAACTGATCGTCCCGAATGGGTACCCCGCGGGGTAAGTGAGTATCTCCCCGCACGTGATGACGAATGAACCGCTTCACGCGACGGTCTTCCAAAGAGTGGAAGCTGATCACCACGAGGTGCCCACCCGGTGCCAGCGCCTCTAACGCTGCCTCTAAGGCGGCGTCTAATTGCTCGAGTTCCCCGTTGAGGTAAATTCGTAGCCCCTGGAACGCTTTGGTCGCCGGATGGCGCCCCTTTTCCCACGCCGGATGGGCAGCCTTCAGCACCTCGGCCAGATCCACCGTATGGGTGAAAGGCTGCTCCACACGACGCTTCACGACGGCATTCGCCAATCGCTTGGCGTAGCGCTCTTCACCATAGGTTTTGAAGACGTTGGCGATATCGGCTTCGCTGGCGCGGGCTAAAAACTCGGCGGCGCTCTCCCCCTGGGTAGGGTCCATGCGCATGTCCAGCGGGCCGTTACGCATGAAGCTGAAACCGCGCTCCGGGTCGTCGAGCTGTGGGGAAGAGACGCCGACGTCTAGCAGCACGCCAGAGAGCTTGCCGTAGAGCCCTTGCTCCTTGGCAAATTCCGCCAAATGGGCGAACTCACGCTGAGTAATGTGGAAACGGGCGTCATCTATTTCAGCCGCGGCAGCAATGGCCTGCGGGTCGCGGTCCATGGCCAACAATCGGCCCTGGTCGCTCAAGCGCGAAAGAATCAATCGGGAGTGACCGCCACGACCAAAGGTACCGTCCAGATAGACTCCTTCAGGGTCATGGACCAGGGCATCTACCGCTCCTTCCAATAAAACGCTGGTATGACGAAAGCGGGCGACCTGATCAGCGTCAGCAGAAGGCATGTTACTCTCACACAAAATTTGGGAAGGCGCGCCGGGCGCGCCTTTCATGGAAATGGGGAGTCGGCCGATAAGCCGGGTTCTGTCGTGGACAGTCATTCCTCTAGGCGCTGCGTCACCACAGCGCTCAAGCAACCTACCCGGACCCAGCGCGGGCCACGCCGTTGGGTCCCTATTTGGTCTTGCTCCGAGTGGGGTTTACCATGCCACGCACTGTTGCCAGGCGCGCGGTGCGCTCTTACCGCACCCTTTCACCCTTACCGGCCCCGAAAGGCTTAGGCGGTCTACTCTCTGCTGCACTTTCCGTCGGCTTACGCCGCCCAGGCGTTACCTGGCACTCTGCCCTATGGAGCCCGGACTTTCCTCCCCTGGCGGCTCTTGCGAACGCGCCAGCGACGACTGTCTGGCCAACTCCGGCGGCAAGCATACCAGCGCCCTGCGTTCGCCTCAATGCTGACCTTTCATTGCCTGCAACCGGGCGTACCACTCCTGCTTGCGCCCGCCCAACATTCGCGCCGCAACCGAGGCCCCCTGCTTGACGCCAACACCCTCGGCCAGCAAAGCAGCCAGCAACTCCTCAGCGGCGATGGACTGCTCGTCCTCTCGTACCGCCGGGGGCGCCCCAGAAATCATGACAACGAACTCCCCGCGACTCTGGTTGGGGTCCTCCGCGAGCTGATCCCGCAGCGCGGCCGGAGCGCCCTGCAAAAACGTTTCGAAGGTTTTGGTCAGCTCCCGTGCCAGCACCACCGTTCGCTCGGGCATCTGTTCGCAAAGCGCTTCCAGCGTATGGACAATACGATGGGGCGATTCGTAAAACACCAGCGTTTCTTCACGACTCTGCCACTTCTCCAGCGCTTGTCGGCGGGCACTAGGCTTGGAAGGCAAGAAGCCGCCGAACGTAAAGCGGTCAGTGGGCAGGCCCGCGCCGGACAACGCGGTGACTAGCGCACAGGGGCCGGGTAGCGGCACGATATGCCGCCCTCTGGCGCGCAACTCCCGCACCAAGACAAACCCCGGATCGCATATCAGCGGCGTACCCGCATCGCTGATCAGCGCGATGCTCTCGCCCGCCAGCAAGTAGCGATCCAGCGTATCGACCCGCTGGGCTTCGTTGTGTTCATGTAGCGACATCATGGGCGTGTTGACGCCTAAATGAGCGAGTAGGCGCGCGCTGTGACGGGTATCTTCCGCCGCAATGCGCGACACATCGGCTAAAACCCGAGCGGCACGCGGCGTTAAGTCGTCCAAATTCCCAATTGGCGTAGCAACCACGTACAATGTGCCCGGATGTTGGTGTGTCATCGTGACTCCCGATTTGTTAATGGCTTGCCCTGACGGTGCGCTATGCTTGTGGAAAGCCACGCTTACCAGCTGATAGACCGCGACAGCGCAAATGGAAACTAAGGAAGGATACATGAAACAGTCACTTCGTGGCCTATTGGCCACTGCCTTCATGGCACTGCTCATCACCGGGTGCGCCATGCAGCCTCCCAGCGTGGTTGATCGCGTGCCTGACCAGGACGCAGGGCGCTTGCTCGATCAAGCCGAACAGCAAGCCCCGGAGCAAGCGGCACGCACGCGCTTGGAAGCGGCCAACATTTTGGCCCGCCAAGGTCAGCGTGAAAACGCCTTCGATGCCGCCAACAGCATCGACGAGGCGCAGCTCAACGACACCGACCGCGTTCGCTGGGCCATGCTGTTTTCCGAACTTGCCCGTGGCTTGAACGACCCACGCGCGGTACTCCGCGCCACCCAGGTCTTGGACGACGAACTGCCCATGCAAGCCAATCAGCAGCAGACCTTAGCCGAACGGCGTCAGTGGGCTCAGCAGGCCATGAATCAGCAGCCGGATCAGGTGCAAGTCACGCTTCCCGAGCTGGATGGCACCGACGTGCGCCGCATCGTCGTTGCGCTGCCGGAGTCTGGCCCTCTGAGCAGCGTGGCCAACACCATTGCCAGCGCCATGCGCCGTCATAACGACATCAGCGATGACGGCGTTCAGTTAAGCTTCATCGACGCCGCACAGTACTCGCTAGACGAACTCTATAGCCGCGCGCAGCAGATGAACGCGCAGCTCATGATTGGACCGCTGGACAAAGATCAAGTGACCCAGCTCGAACAGCGCGATAGCGTTCCGCTGCCTACGCTAGCCCTCAACTACGGCAGCAGCGCCAACAATCAAGCACAGCGCCTGCTGCAGTATGGCCTGTCTGCGGAAGACGAAGCCCGCCAAGCCGCGCGACGTGCTTATCAAGACGGTCAGCGCCAAATGTCGTTGATGGTGCCCGATAACGATTGGGGCCGCCGAGTTGGTGAAGCCTTCTGGAACGAGTTTCAGCGCCTGGGTGGCGAGGTGACGAATGCCGTGCGCTACAACCCGAGCAGCCCGGTATCGAATGCGGTGCAAACGGCGCTCAACGTCAGCGGCGAACGGGCGCGTCTTGGCAACATCGATGCCCTCTTCCTGCTGGCACTCCCGGATTACGCACGCCAAGTGCCGCCTACGCTGGATTACTACTACGCGCCGGATCTGCCCATTTACGCCACGTCTCACCTGCACGAAGGGCGCCTACAAACGCGCTTGGATCAGGATCTCAATGACGTGATGTTCATGGACATCCCCTGGCAAATCCCGGACGCCGCAGTAGGCGGCGAAGAAGTGCTGCCCTTCTACCCCACGTATCAAGCGCTGCGCGATGAAGCGGATGCCTCCATGTTCCGTCTAATGGCCATGGGCGTGGACGCCTACGAACTCGCTAAACGCATGTCGGACCTTTCTGGACTGAATGGCCTGAGCGGCAGTACCGGCACCCTATCGCTCTCCAACGACGGGCGCATTCATCGCGAACTGCCTTGGGCCAAATTCCAGAACGGCACGCCGTCGCCCATCTTGATTCCTGGCTTACTGGATGACGAGCAGTAGACCACAGACAGCTCGCTCACGAGGCGTAGCCATTGAGCAATTAGCCGCTCAATGGCTGCAGCAGCGTGGTCTTCGGTGGGTGGCCAGCAACCACCATGTTAAAGGCGGCGAACTAGATCTCGTCATGTACGACCGGGATACGCTGGTCTTCGTCGAGGTCAAACACCGCGCCACGACGCGCCACGGGCACCCACTCGAAATGGTCAACGCACAAAAGCGTCGCCGCTTGATTCGCGCCGCGTCGCTCTATCTTGCGCGACATGACCTCTCATGCCCCTGTCGCTTTGATATCCTAGCCATTACAGGCAGACCGCCCGCTCTCGAGTTCCATTGGGAGCAAGCGGCTTTCGACGCGTATTAATACTCTTAACTAGGAAGCCCTGATGGACTTTCAATCTCGTATACTCAGCCATTTTAATGCCAGCATCGATACCAAAACCTACGCCAGTGAAGTGCTACCTCCGTTCATCGAGGTCGCCAGTCAAATGATGGTGCAGTGCTTGGTCAACGAAGGAAAAATTCTCGCGTGTGGCAACGGTGGTAGTGCCGGTGACAGCCAGCACTTTTCGTCTGAGCTACTGAATCGTTTCGAGCGCGAGCGCCCCAGTCTCCCTGCCTTGGCTCTGACGACCGATACATCGACACTCACCTCCATTGCGAACGATTACAGCTACAACGAAGTCTTTTCCAAGCAGATCCGCGCACTGGGCCAGCCTGGCGATGTCTTGCTGGCAATCTCCACCAGCGGCAACTCGGCCAACGTCGTTCAAGCCATCCAGGCTGCCCACGACCGTGACATGACCGTGGTAGCCCTCACCGGACGTGACGGTGGCAATATGGCCTCGCTGCTGGGCCAAGATGACTGCGAAATTCGCGTACCTGCCACTTCCACCGCGCGCATCCAAGAGGTGCATTTGCTCGTCATTCACTGTCTTTGTGATTTAATTGACGAACAACTGTTTGGCGGCGCTGACTAATAACGCGCGTTTTGTGAATCCCTACTGATCAAGGAGTCATCCCCATGGCCCTGCGCTTCTCCTCCAAAACCCTACTGGCTGCAACGCTTTGTGGCGCGATCGCCCTCAGCGGCTGCGCCAACAATAGCGCCTCGAATCCGTCCAACTACGGCCAGCGCAGCAACGACGTAGAAGCGGTCGATGCCACCATCGAGCGCGAAGTAGAGCGCGCCCTGGCCCGCGCAGACGCCCGCCTTGGCGATGCCCGCATCCGCGCCCACAGCTATAATGGTGCCCTGCTACTCGTCGGACAAGTGCCTAGCGAAGAGCTAAAGAACATGGCCGGTAGCGTGGCTTCCAACCTGCGTGGCGTGGAAAAAGTCCATAACGAACTGACCGTGGCAGCCAATCTACCCGCGACTCAGCGACTGACGGATACGTGGCTCACTACCAATGTGATCAGCCACTTGGCCACCAATGACCGCATCGACTCCTCCAAGCTGAAGGTCACCACGGAAAATGCCAGCGTCTACCTGATGGGCATGGTGACGCGTGAAGAGGCTGACCGCATCGTCAACGCCGCTTCATCGGTAGGAGGCGTTCAGCGAATCGTGAAGGTGTTCGATTACCTCGACTAGCCTCCATGAACGACAAAACCTCGCCAGATATCTGGCGAGGTTTTGTATACAGGCGAGCCACTCAGCGAATTACTTCACGACACGCAACGTAGGCTTCTTCTTGGGCTTGTCATCGCTGGCACCGGCTTCGGAAGAACCGTTGGACGCCGTATCCGACGTTGGCTCCGTCAGAGTCAACTCCGGCTTCGAAGCCTCCGACGCCGCATCTTCCACATCATCCGACGTCTCATCATGCTCGTCGAAGCCTGCCGCATCCAGCTCAGGCTCATGACCAAACACCATACCCGCCCCATTCTCACGGGCATAAATAGCAATCAGCGCAGGCGTTGGGATCATCACCTGCATGGGCTGACCGCCGAAACGCGCATTGAAACCAATCGCCTGATTTTCCATGAATAGATCGCGAACAGCCGTCGGCGCCACGTTGAGTACGATTTGTCCGTTTTGTACGAACTGCCTCGGCACCTCGACACCAGGCTGAGTAGCGTCCACCACGAGGTACGGTGTCAGCTCATTATCCAACAGCCACTCGTAAAGGGCTCGGGCGAGATAGGGACGACTCGACTTCATAAGGCTCCCTCCTCCTAACGTGAATGGCCTCTAACAGGAAGAGGCCGAATGAATTCAAGCGCGCATCTCTTTTTCACGCTCGTTCAGAGATGCTTTAAACGCTTCACGCTCGAATACCCGAGACATGTAACCCAGCAACGGTTTGACCTGTTTTTCGGGCAGTTCGATGTTCAGCTCCGGTAAACGCCATAAAATCGGCGCCAAACAGCAATCCACCAGCGTGAATTCTTCGCTCATGAAGTAAGGCATGTCTTCGAAGATCGGTGAAATACCGATCAGACTTTCACGCAGCTCTTTACGTGCCTTATCGGCCTCTTTCTTACCACCGGTGCGAATCTGCTCTAACATCGGGCACCATTCGCGCTCAATGCGATGCATCCACAGACGGCTTTGAGCACGCGCTACAGGATAGACCGGTAGCAAGGGCGGATGAGGAAAACGCTCATCCAGATACTCCATCATTACCTTGGATTCATAAAGCACCAAGTCACGATCCAGCAGCGTCGGAACGCTGTTGTACGGATTGAGGTCTGCTAACTCTTCAGGCGGCTGCTCCTCAGCGACATCGACGATGTCGACCGCTACTCCTTTTTCAGCCAGAACAATGCGCACTCGATGACTGAAATGATCATCACTACCCGAGTAAAAGATCATTGACGACCGCTTGGCCACAACACCCATGAAAGCATCCTCGCATCAAAACAATTCTCGATAATAACATGCCAGCACCCTCTTATGGGAAGGTAGCCAACGATACATAATGACGCCGTAAACAAAAGGCGCACGGCTTTCGCCGTGCGCCTGAACCGCCTATCCTACTTTACTGATTAGTGGACGTCTCGCCAGTACTCACGCTTGAGTAGGTAAGCAATCACACCAAAAATAAAGATAAAGATAAGTACTTTAGGTGCCAGGGCTTGCGCCTGCAGCTTGGAAGGCTCACCCACGTAGGCCAGGAAGTTGGTCAGGTCATATACCGCTTCCTCGAACTCGGCTGGCTCCATCGCCCCTGGCTGAGTCACTTGCAGCACATCACAAGACTGATACTTACCTGATAGCGGGTCGGGAGACTGTCCCGCCACCGGCTGATCGGTTTCGGCACACACCAATTCCTGAACGCCTTGGAGAGGCTCCAGCACGTTAGGCATCGCCACCAAATCGAACACGGTGTTATTCACACCAGTGGGACGACTCGGGTCTTTGTAAAAGCCCAACAGGTAGGAGTAGATCCAGTCGGTGCCACGTAGACGTGCTTCCAGCGTCAGGTCGGGCGGCGGAGCGCCAAACCAAGACTCTGCATCGCCACGATCCATCGCAATGTGCATCTGGTCGTTGAACGCCAAGTCTGAGGAGAAGATTAAGTTCTCTTCTACCAGATCCTGAGGGATACCCAGATCATCAGCCGCGCGCGCAAAGCGCTGGTACTCAAGCGAGTGACAGCCCATGCAGTAATTAACATAGAGCTTCATGCCATTTTGCAAAGACGCCTGATCCTGTAGGTCAGGCTCCATGCTGTGAGGCACACTTGCGCCACCAGCCGCCATCGCGGTTACCGGCACGATTGCGAAGAGCAGTGCTAATAGTTGCTTTTTCATTAGCCAGTCACCCTTTCCGGAACGGGTTTAGTCTTCTCCAGCTTGGTGTAGAGCGGCATCAGCAGGAAGAAGGCGAAGTAAATGGCTGTACACACTTGCGCCAAGATGGTGCGACCTGTTGTGGACGGCAGCACACCTAGAATACCAAGAATCACAAAGCTGATGCAGAACAGCAGCAGCATAACTTTGGACATCCAGCCTTTGTAGCGCATCGAGCGCACCGGGCTACGGTCGAGCCACGGCAGCACGAACAACACCGCGATGGCCGCACCCATGCAGACGACACCCAAGAACTTAGCGTCAAGACCAAACAGCGAGAAGGTAATCGCACGCAGAATGGCATAGAACGGCGTGAAGTACCAAACCGGTGCAATGTAGTCAGGCGTTTTCAGCGGGTTAGCCGGTTCAAAGTTCGGCCGCTCGATGAAGTAGCCCCCCCCTTCCGGGAAGTAGAACACCACGACACTGAAGACAAACAAGAACACCGCAATACCCACCAAGTCCTTCACGGTGTAGTACGGGTGGAAAGCGATGCCGTCGAGCGGCTTGCCGGTCTCGTCTTTCTTCTGCTTGATTTCGATACCATCAGGGTTGTTAGAACCCACTTCATGCAGAGCAATGATGTGAAGCACGACTAATGCCAAAATCACGATGGGCAACGCAACGACGTGAAGCGCAAAGAAACGGTTCAACGTGATGCCTGAAATTAGGAAATCACCGCGCACCCACTGCGCTAGATCAGGGCCAATACCCGGGATGGCCGAGAACAGCGAGATAATGACCTGCGCCCCCCAGTAAGACATCTGCCCCCATGGAAGCAGATAGCCCATGAAGGCTTCGGCCATCAGCAGAAGATAGATGGCCATACCAAAAATCCACACCAGCTCACGTGGCGCTTTGTAGGAACCATAAAGCAATCCGCGGAACATATGCAGATAGATGACCACGAAGAAGGCGGATGCCCCCGTCGTATGCATGTAGCGAATCAACCAGCCCCACTCGACATCACGCATGATGTACTCGACGGAGGCAAATGCACCTTCGGCAGAGGGGTTGAAACTCATGGTCAACCAAACGCCGGTCAGGATTTGGTTGACCAGCACCAGCAGCGCCAACACGCCAAATATATAGAAGAAGTTGAAGTTCTTCGGCGCGTAGTACTTCGTCAGATGGTCTTGCATCATTTGCGTGGCGGGGAATCGGTCGTCCACCCAGCGCATGATGCCACTCTCGGCCTTCGCCTTATTTGGATTAGCCATTAGGCACTCTCCTCATCTTCGCCGACCACGATGATGTCATCGCTTTCAAAGCGGTAGGGCGGCACTTCAAGGTTCGTCGGCGCAGGAACGTTGCTAAAGACGCGACCGGCCAAGTCAAAACGAGAGCCGTGGCATGGGCAGAAGAAACCACCCGGCCAGTTATCGACACCCACCCCTTCCGCATCCGGCTCAGGCCGATACAAGGGA
Organism: Halomonas sp. LC1; assembly: GCF_030247125.1. Lineage (NCBI taxonomy): Bacteria > Pseudomonadati > Pseudomonadota > Gammaproteobacteria > Oceanospirillales > Halomonadaceae > Halomonas > Halomonas sp. LC1. The sequence goes on from NZ_JASSPG010000004.1 coordinate 71,081, forward strand.
GAACAGCCCAAATGGGTACAGATGCCGATCAAGACACCAATCTCAGGCTTGATCGAGCGCAGACCACCCTGGATATAGGCAGGCTGCTGTGGCACTTCGGACTCTGGATCCGCCAAGCTGTCAGCCCCTAGCGCTTCGGTCCGTTCGATCATCTCAGGCGTACGATTAATGATCCAAATCGGGCGACCACGCCACTCGACGGTCATACGCTGACCTGGCTCAAGCTTGGAAATATCCGCTTGAACCGGCGCGCCTGCCGCTCTTGCCTTGGCACTAGGCTGCCAAGATGCCACAAAGGGGACCGCAACCCCGACAGCGCCCACCGCCCCCACAACGGAGGTGGCGCCTACGAGGAAACGGCGCCGGCCTTTGTTTACGCCGTTATCTGCCATTTCTGGTTTCTCCCATCAGCTTACCCGTTCCGTCGCAAAGGCGTCTTGCGACGACGAATATCAAATACAGTCTATGTTAAAAAAACAAAGCGCTCTGCACAAGAACAACCGCCCCGGACCATGGTGGTACGAGCGTTATAATTTTTTGATATTCCAATAAAAAACGCCCAGGTCTTTGACCTGGGCGTGTTTGCCGCATAGCGTAAAATTAACGCTTGGAGAACTGCGGACGACGACGTGCTTTACGCAGACCGACTTTCTTACGCTCGACCTGACGAGCATCACGGGTGACATAACCCGCTGCGCGCAGCGTAGGACGCAAGTCCTCGTTGTAATCCATCAGGGCACGCGTGATGCCGTGACGAATAGCGCCAGCCTGTGAAGAGCCGCCGCCGCCTTCAACGGTAACGTAGACGTCGAACTGGTTTAGGGTTTCAGTCAGCTCTAACGGCTGACGAACAACCATGCGACCGGTAACACGACCGAAGTACTGGTCAAGCTCACGGTTGTTGACGGTAATTTTGCCGGAACCCGGCTTCAGGAACACACGAGCGGTGGAAGTCTTGCGGCGCCCGGTACCGTAATACTGCTGTGTCATGGCGAAGATTTCCTCAGATGTTCAGTTCAAGCGGCTGCTGGGCAGCATGCGGATGCTCGGCACCGGCGTACACTTTTAACTTGGAGTACATGGCGCGACCCAACGGACCTTTCGGCAGCATGCCTTTAACGGCAGACTCGATGATACGCTCGGGAGCGTGGTCGAGCATTTTGTCGAATGTCATGGAGCGCAGACCGCCCGGGTAACCTGTGTGGCGGTAGTAGGTTTTAGCCTTAGCCTTGTTACCGGTTACTTGGACTTTCTCTGCATTGATCACGACGATGTAGTCGCCGGTATCAACGTGAGGGGTAAATTCGGGCTTATGCTTGCCACGCAGGCGGCGAGCAATCTCGGTTGCCAGACGACCGAGCGTTTTGTCCGTAGCGTCGACAATGTACCAGTCGCGCTGGACGGACTGCGGCTTAGCACTGAACGTCTTCATGGATGAAATCACCAGATTAAGTGTGTTGGGTAACTCACACCGCCAAGCGGTGAAGCACCATCCCTATTTTTTTTGGTTGCGGGCAAATGCCAGCAACGTGTAGCGAGGCGGCATTCTACAGTAAGCATCCGCTCAAGTTAAGGGCTCTATGACTTTTTTTGCGTGCCACCACCCTAAGGCTTGTGCGCCAGCGCCAGATACTCGCGAGACTGCATCTCTTGCAATCGCGACAAGGTCCGCTGAAACTCGAACGTCAGCTTACCGTCGCTGTAAAGCGACTCCACCGGCACTTCCGCAGACATCAGCAGCTTCACGCCGCGATCATAGAATTCGTCCACCATGTTGATGAAACGCCGCGCTTGATCGTCCATCTTGCCATCCATCCGCGGCACATTGGCCACCAGAACGGTATGAAATTCGCGGGCCAGCTCGATATAGTCGTTTTGGCTGCGCGGGCCGTCACACAGTTCGGCAAACTCGAACCACACCACATCTTCATGCAGGCGACGCGTTTTGAGCACCCGGTGATTAACTTCCAGCGGTGCACCCTCCTCCCCAGGCTGACCGGCAATTTCTCGGAAGCTGCGCGCTAGCTCTTTCTCGGCCGCAGCGTCGAGAGGCGCATGGAAAATTTCAGCACGCTCCAGTGCCCGCAGACGATAGTCGATACCCGAATCGACGTTGACCACCTCGCAATGTCGATTTACCAATTCAATGGCAGGCACGAACCGCGCACGCTGCAGCCCATCCTTGTAAAGATCGTCCGGGACGATATTCGATGTCGCCACCAATACCACGCCGCGCTGGAAGAGCGCTTCCAGTAAGTTAGCGAGAATCATGGCGTCGGTAATATCTTTGACGAAAAACTCATCGAAGCAGATAACGCGTGCCTCGGCGGCAAATTTACCCGCGATGAGAGTGAGCGGGTTTTTCTCGCCTTTATAATGAGTTAGCTCATTATGAACCCGCTGCATGAACCGGTGAAAATGGGTGCGCATTTTTTCGGGAAACGGCAGCGCCTCATAAAAGGTATCGACCAAGTAGGTCTTACCACGCCCCACGCCTCCCCAGAAGTAGAGCCCTTTTACTTGGGGCAACGGCGGTTTGGCAGGCGCATGCTTCTTACCCAGCAAACCTGCCATTTTGGCTTTGATTCCTTTGCTGGCCACCACGGCCTTGGGCACCGTCGTTGGCGTCGCCAACAGCTCATCATAGAGCCGCTGGAGATGCTTGACCGCCTGCTCTTGGGCCGGGTCATACTGAAAATCGCTGCGCTTGAGATCGGCTTGATAGCGCTCAAGCGGCGTGGGGCGACGAGTGGAATCGGACGCCTGACGCTCAGACACTGATGGCATGAAGATGGTGCTCCCGCAACACTTGAGCCTGAGTGCGTGCCCGCCGCCTTAAAGCGCCAGACAACACGAGCTCAACAAAAATGAGGGCAATTATACGCCGCTTGAACGCTAAGCGCATGAGCGGATTGACCCAACCGACTGAGACGCGCCTATAATGGGGCGGTTTTTAAAGTCACGCCCTGTACACAGCGGCGCGCATTACTTAGGGAGAAGGACTGTGGAAGCAAGCTCGCCATTCACTTTTGCAATCATTGGCTTGGCCGTGGGATTCATCATTGGCCTTGGGTGCTATCGGCTTTTCAGCAAAGGTGCGCGAGACGTCGCTTCGCTCAAGCAGACGCTGCTTGAGCGTGAACACCAAATTGCCGATTTAAAGAAAGGGATGAACCATCACCTCACCGGCATTCAGCAGCGCCTGGAGAATATTCGCCATGAGGCGGACCAGCTAGAGCAGCAAGTAGAGAGCGAAGCCGCCCAATGGAAACTCACGAGCATCAAACCGTCCTCTCAGCCGACCGCCACCCCTGACGGCGACCAAAGCGTTGCCATGCCTCGGGACTACGCCGCTGGCAAAAACGGGACGCTATCGGAAGACTTTGGCCTCAAAGAGAACAGAGCCACAGATAATACCGCTGCCCAGCCGCCACGCTACTAAACGCGTGACGCTATCACCGCGTGCCAGGGCCCACCCTGTTGTGGCCCTGGTCAGCAACCTGCTCCCCACCCTCGGCTAGGCCGGATTATCGATATCGACGAAACGGTGTTCAACGCCAAACTCGCTGGCCAGCCATTCGCCCATGGCCTGAACACCGTAACGCTCGGTCGCGTGGTGTCCCGCTGCTAGATAGTGAATGCCCATTTCACGGGCCAAGTGGGTCGTTCGCTCAGAGATCTCGCCCGATATAAACACCTGGGCACCGGCCTCGTAGGCCGCCGTAATCATGTCTTGTGCCCCACCGGTGCACCAGGCAATCCGCTCGATGGGCTCACGGCTTGGCGCCTCGACGACGAGCGGCTCGCGTTCGAGGATAACGCCAACTTGCTGCGCCAACGCTGACACACTCTGTGGCGTCACCAGCCGTCCCGACCAGAGCAGCCCTTCACCCAACTCTCCGTCTAGACATCCCTCGACTTTCCAACCCAAGCGCTTGGCCAACTGCGCATTATTCCCCATCTCCGCATGGGCATCTAGCGGCAAATGGTAAGCCAACAAGCTGATATCATTGGCCAACAACGTTTTGATTCGACGCTGCTTCATGCCCGTGATGGGGACAGGCTCGTTCTTCCAGAAATAGCCATGGTGCACGAGCACCATGTCGGCCTGCCATGCCACGGCTTCTTCCAGTAACGCTTGGCAAGCCGTCACTCCTGTCATGACCCGACGCACCTGCTCACGCCCCTCGACCTGAAGGCCGTTGACCGTAAAATCTTTGAATTGAGTGGCGCGTAACTGGTGGTCGCAGGCAGCGACTAACTGATCACGGTGATTCACGCTCTCTCCTTCTTGCAATTAAACCAGCCCCCGTGAGGCACAGCGGCATTCGGTGTTACCATAGCGCCATTGTAAGACTCGCTTTACGTTATCGCGAACCTCGCGACCGTTTAGACTGCCACACGCTGAGGAACTTTCGCATGCACCGCTTCGTGCTGCCTTATTTATGGCCCATTTTGACCGGGCTTCTGCTTGCGGCCGTGGTGCTGCTCGCCTTTCCCGAGCAGCTGCCCAACCCATTCCGTCAAACGCCCCCGGTAACGGAGGAGGCTCCCACCGCCTTCGAATCCCCCCCTGCACTGGTCCCAACGACCAGCAGCGAACCCAGTGCAAATCGTCCGGCGCCGGATATCAAACAAGCAGCTCCGCTTTCCCGGCAGCAAGGCCCTGCTAGCTACTCCAACGCCGTCAATCAAGCCGCCCCTGCGGTGGTGAACATCTACTCATCTCGAATCGTCGAGCGCGACCAGCACCCGCTGATGTCCGATCCCTTCTTCAACCAATTTTTCAGCGGTGACGATGCCACGACCCACCAGCGCATGCTGTCGAGCCTGGGGTCTGGCGTCATCGTCAGCAACGACGGCTACGTATTGACCAACCATCATGTGATCAACGGCGCCGACCAAATACAGGTCGCGCTTCGCGACGGGCGTGAAACCCTCGCGGAAGTCATCGGCACCGATCCAGAAAGCGATCTGGCAGTGCTCCGGATTGACCTAGACGACTTACCGGTCATTGAGCTTGCCGACTCAGAAGAGGTCGCGGTGGGCGATGTGGCGCTGGCCATTGGCAACCCCTTTGGCGTTGGCCAAACCGTTACCATGGGTATTATCAGCGCCACCGGGCGCAGCCACCTGGGATTGAATGCTTACGAAGACTTCATTCAGACCGACGCCGCCATTAACCCCGGTAACTCAGGCGGCGCGCTGGTCAACCCAGACGGCGCATTGGTGGGAATCAATACGGCGATCTTCTCTCGCTCCGGCGGCTCCCAGGGGATTGGTTTCGCGATTCCTGCCAATCTCGCGCACAGCATTTTGGACGAGCTGGTCACCCGCGGACGGGTCATTCGAGGGTGGCTGGGCATCGAAGCCCAGGCTCTTTCAAGGGAGCTGGCCGCATCGTTTGGATTACGGACGCCGCAGGGAGTCATCGTCGCAGGCGTCGTGAGCGGCGGCCCTGCCGCCCAGGCAGGCTTGCAGCCAGGTGACGTACTGCTCTCCATCGACGGACAAGTCATCTTGGATGCCCGAGCGACCATGAGCGATATCGCTTCGATCCCGCCCGGTACGTCGCTACCGCTGACGATTGTCCGCGGCGGCGAACGCATGGAAATGACGCTGGAGGTAGGCGAGCGCCCCGTACCGACCAACGCTACGTCAGCCGATCGGCAGAGCGGCTCTTGAGCCGCCCTGCCGGGGCGTTCTTACTGCCTATCAGTCGCGGATACGATACTCCGCCGAGCGCGCATGGGCAGTAAGATACTCCCCGCGCGCCAGCACGGAAGCCACTTTACCCAGCTCGGAGGCGCCCTCTGGAGAGCAATGGATGATGGAAGAGCGTTTTTGAAAATCGTACACACCTAGCGGCGAGGAGAAGCGCGCCGTGCCGGACGTCGGCAGGACATGGTTCGGGCCTGCACAGTAATCTCCCAGCGCTTCCGACGTGTGGCGACCCATGAAGATCGCGCCCGCATGGCGGATATCGTCTAGCCATGCCTCAGGCTCTGCGACCGATAATTCAAGATGCTCTGGCGCAATGCGATTGATCATCTCGATCGCTTCAGCCTGATCGTGACACAGAATCAGCGCGCCGCGGCGGTTCAGCGAGGCGCGGGCAATCTCTTCGCGCTCTAGCGTTGGCAGCAACCGCTCGATGGAAGCCGCCACAGCGTCCAAATGCGCGGCGTCCCAGCTCACTAAAATCGCTTGCGCGTCTTCGTCATGCTCGGCTTGGGAGAAGAGGTCCATAGCGATCCAATCCGGATCGGTTTGCCCATCCGACACCACCATGATTTCGGAAGGCCCGGCAATCATATCGATACCCACCTGACCGAACACGGCTCGCTTGGCCGTGGCGACGTAGATATTGCCTGGGCCCACGATTTTATCGACGCGAGGAACACTTTGCGTGCCGTAGGCCAGCGCAGCGACGGCTTGAGCGCCACCAATGGTGAACACGTAGTCCACGCCCGCCAGATGCGCTGCCGCCAGCACCAGATCATTCAGCACACCATCCGGCGTGGGCACCACCATGACGATTTCACGCACGCCCGCTACGTGGGCAGGAATCGCATTCATCAACACCGAGGACGGATAGGCCGCTTTGCCACCCGGCACATAAATACCGGCCCGATCGAGCGGGGTGACTTTCTGGCCGAGTACCGTCCCGTCAGCCTCTTCGTACTGCCAAGAGGTCGGTTTCTGCCGCTCATGGTAGCGCTTGATGCGCTCGGCGGCCGTGGCCAACGCCTCTCGCTGGGCCTCTGGCAAACCGTCGTACGCTTTTTTCAACTGCTCGGGGGAGAGACACAGTTGATCCATGGACGCGACCGACAGACGGTCAAAGCGGTTCGTGGCGTCGATGACGGCCTGATCACCGCGCTGCTTGACGTCTGCCAAGATCTCTTCAACACGAGCCTGGACCGCTTTATCAGACACGCCCTCCCAATCCAGCAGCGCATTGAGGCGCTGGTGGAAGGCCGCGTCACGGGTCGAGAGGCGGGCAATAGTGGCTGTGGTTGTATCGCTCATGATGAACCTCGTGTCATTCGATAGGCTGCGTCTGACGCTTTTTCACGGCACTTTCCAGGCGCGCTAGCAGCGGCTTGATGCGGTCGTGCTTCATGGTCATGGCCGCTTTATTGACCACCAAACGCGTGCTGATATGGGCGATGAGTTCTCGGGGCTCCATGCCGTTAGCGCGAAGCGTATTGCCAGTGTCGACGATATCGACGATCTCATCGGCCAAGTTCATGAGCGGAGCCAGCTCCATCGCTCCGTAGAGCTTGATGACCTCTGCCTGAATCCCCTGCTCGGCGTAGTAGCGACGCGCGACGTTGACGAACTTAGTGGCCACACGGCGGCGCGCTTTGGCAGGCGGCTGCCCGGTCACGCCTGCCGTCATCAGCTTGCATCGAGCAATGTCCAGATCGAGCGGCTCGTAAAGACCTTCCGCGCCGTGCTCCAACAGCACGTCTTTACCGGCGATACCCACATCTGCCGCGCCTAACTGTACGTAGGTGGGCACGTCGGTGGCGCGAATGATCACCAGCTTGACATCGGGCAAGTTGGTATCGAACAGCAACTTGCGGCTTTTGCTCAAGTCTTCGGCGGGCGTAATGCCCGCATCTGCCAGCAAGGGCAGCGTTTCATCCAAAATACGCCCTTTGGAAAGGGCCAAAATCAGTTGCTTACTCATGGTCTAAGGCCAGTGTTGTCCGCGTGGCTTAGCCGGGAATACGGCGAATCTTCGCCCCCAGCAGCTGTAATTTTTCCTCGATACACTCGTAGCCACGATCAATATGGTAGATACGATCGACCAGCGTCTCCCCTTCGGCCATCATGGCCGCAATGACCAGCGATGCGGAAGCACGAAGGTCCGTGGCCATGACCGGAGCGCCAGAAAGCTTATCAACGCCCTTGATCAACGCAGCATTACCCTCTAGTACGATGTTCGCGCCCATACGGTTCAGCTCTTGCACGTGCATGAAGCGGTTTTCGAAGATCGTCTCAACGACTCGTGAGTGTCCTTCGGCAACAGCGTTCATGGCGACGAACTGCGCCTGCATGTCAGTGGGGAACGCGGGGTAAGGCGCCGTGCGGATATTGACCGCTTTAGGGCGTTTGCCGTGCATGTCCAGCGAAATCCAATCGTCACCGCTGTCGATATCGGCGCCCGCCTCTTCCAGCTTGGCGAGCACCGCTTCCAAAATATCGGCCCGCGTGCGCTTTACTTTCACTCGCCCACCTGTCATAGCGGCGGCCACCAAGAAGGTGCCCGTCTCGATACGGTCGGGCATGACATCGTGCTCACAGCCGTGCAGTGAGGCGACGCCATCGATGACGATGGTGTCTGTTCCGTGACCACGGATCTTCGCGCCCATCTTGATCAGGCACTCGGCCAGATCGACGACCTCAGGCTCACGGGCGGCGTTTTCGAGAATGGTACGCCCCTCTGCCAACGTTGCAGCCATCAGCAGGTTTTCCGTACCGGTCACGGTCACAGTGTCGAAAAAGATCGTCGCACCTTTCAAGCGACCGTCGACACGGGCACGAATGTAGCCCGACTCGACATGAATCTCCGCGCCCATGGCCTCCAGACCACGCAGGTGAAGGTCCACGGGGCGAGAGCCGATGGCGCAGCCGCCTGGCAGCGAGACATCCGCCTTGCCAAAGTGAGCCAACAGCGGGCCGAGCACCAGAATGGAAGCGCGCATTTTCTTCACGAGCTCGTAGGGTGCATGACACTGGGTCACCTGAGAACCATCCAACTGGATGCTCATCTTCTCGCCCATCACCGGCTCGACGCCCATCCGCCCGAGCAGCTCTAGCGTGGTGGTAATATCCTGCAAATGCGGCAAATTACCGATGACCACCGGACCATCTGCCAATAGGCTCGCACACAAAATGGGAAGCGCCGCATTTTTTGCGCCGCTTGCCCACACTTCGCCATCGACCGAGCCATTGCCCGTAATAATGAGTTTATCCATGGAGCGGCCGTTACTGAGCGTTTTCCGCCGCAGTTTGCCACTGCGTCGGAGTAAACGTTTTGATACTGATAGCGTGCAGTGCGCCCGACGCGATCTCTTCGCTGAGCGCGGCGTAAACGAGCTGCTGACGCTTCACTGGAGAAAGACCTTCAAAGGCTTCACCAACCGCAATCACCTGAAAATTGCAGCCTTCACCCTGGATGTGGAACTCACACCCATCGATGCGGGATTCAAGCAGTGCTTTTACCTCGTTGGGTTGCATGAGACAGGAAACTCCTTTGGGGTCGTTGAAATGGTAAGCAATAGGGAGACATGATAAAGAAAAGCAGCTCACTTGGCGATGCTGAGCCACGCCGCCAATGAAGAGAGCAGCCGTAGGCTGCTCTTGGGGTTGCGCATATCAGGCAGAGACGTCTCGAGCGGTCAGTGCGTCCAGCTCTGCCAGAGACGCCAACCGCTGCAGTGGCGGCGACAATACGATGGACCGCACCGTGATCTGAAGCGCTTGGCAAGCACGCAGCCACTCGAACAGAACGCTAAGCGCCACGCTGCTTGCTTTGCTGATTTGCGCAAAATCCAAACGCACTGATGAACGCTCGAATTCACGCAGCCACTGAACGCCCCGAGCGGCCACGTCGGCGGCGGCACTCATGACCAAATCGCCCGCGACCAGCAGCGTATCGTCCTGCACGGACAGCGTCACCTCTGAGCGAGAGAGGAGCGATGTCACGCGTCGCCTCCCTGCTCCAGCTCATCGACGCCGATTTCGGGTGCCCAACCGCGGATGACCGCATCGTAGTCACGGTTATTGTCACGCATGGCCTGATCGAACTGGTTGCGGAAGGTCAGCCCCAGATTGATGCCGTTGACGATCACGTTCACCACGCGCCACTGGCCATCAGACAGACGCAGGCTGTAGCTCACCGGATACACTTGACCATTGCTCGCCACGATTTCCATATCCACACTGGCTTGATCGTCATAGCGTTGTCCGCGCTGCTCGCTCAATACGCGCAGCTCATCATAATCAAACGTCACCAAACCACGGGTGTACGTGTCGATGAGCGTTTGACGAAACACGGTGGCAAACTGACTCCGCTGTTCCGGCGTTGCGTTGCGGAAATAGCTCCCCATCACACTGGCACCGATATAGCGAAAATCTGCTACGTCATCGAGACTCTCGTTCACCAGCGCCTTCAGTTCATCCAGGTTGTTGGCGTAATACTCCTTCTTGCCATCGATTTGACTCATGAAGGATTCGATGTTGTCACGAATCATCTCTTCGGGAGATTGGGTTTGCGCCTGAGCCAGCAGCGGTGCCAGCATGAGCAGAGCGGCCAACGCAACGCGCTGAACGAAAGCAAAATAAACGTTGAACATCATCTCGACCTCTTGAATGAAGATAACGGATGGCAGCTAGTTGCTGACCATATTGGATACGAATTGCTGAATAAGTTCTTCCAACACCAGTGCGGACTGGGTATCGCGGATGACGTCACCCTCCTCCAGCACCTCTGGCGCACCGCCAACGCTGAGCCCTATGTACTGCTCTCCCAGCAGGCCGGCCGTCAAAATGGCGGCGGTGGTATCTTGGGAAAGCTGACCCTCCAGCTCACTATCCAGGCTGAGGATGACGCGCGCGTCGTACCACTCCGTATCCAGCTCGATGGCCTCTACCCGGCCTACCGTAACGCCTGCCATGGTGACCCGTGCGCGCGGCTTCAAACCGCCGATGTTGGCAAAATTGGCCTCCAGGCGAAACGTGTCGGAGGGCGCCGATAGCGTCAAACCGCTGACACGCAGGCCAAGAAACACTAGCCCAACGATGCCGGCCAACATAAAGAGACCAACGCCAAACTCTACGGTTTTGCTGCGTTTCATGAGACTACTCCACCCTTAAAGGCCGCCGAACATGACGGCGGTTAAAACGAAATCCAGCCCGAGCACGGCCAGCGAGGAGTACACCACCGTGCGTGTGGTGGCGCGGGAAACCCCCTCCGAGGTCGGCACTAGGTCATATCCTTGAAACACGGCAATCCAGGTCACGACGAGGGCAAAGACCACGCTTTTGATCATGCCGTTACCGATGTCATCGAAAAACGACACGCTGGCTTGCATGTTGCTCCAGTACGAGCCTTCGAAAACGCCCAGCCACTCGACGCCCACCAAGTAGCCGCCCCAAATACCCACAACGCTAAAACCGACGGTCAGAATGGGCAGCGCGACGAAGCCCGCCCAAAGCCTGGGAGCCACAACACGCCGCAGCGGGTCGACACCAATCATTTCCATACTGGTGAGCTGCTCGGTGGCTTTCATCAAGCCAATTTCGGCGGTCAAGGCAGACCCTGCCCGTCCAGCAAAGAGCAGCGCCGCAACCACTGGAGCAAGTTCACGCAGCAGTGAGAGGGCGACCATTTGGCCCAATGCCTCCTCAGCACCGAAATCCACCAAAATGGTATACCCCTGCAGCGCCAGCACCATGCCAATGAAAAGCCCCGACACCAACACGATGGCCAGCGACAAGACGCCCACGAAGTGCATTTGGCGTAGCCAAAGCGACCATCCCTCCCGCGACGGCACCCCTACGGCCGACTGCACTAGAAACACCGTGGCGCGTCCTAGCGCTTCGACCACGTCGCACCCTTTGCGCCCCAGGCGGGTCACTCGCGCCGCGTAGTGAGAAAATTTGGACTGCATCTACCCTGCCTTTATTGCTAAATCGTGGCCGAGGATATCCCGATAGAGCGTCTCTGCGGGATAGTGAAACGGTACCGGGCCATCTGGTTCGCCGTGCATGAACTGGCTGACCCGAGGGTCCTGATTCGTCTCCAGCGTGCTTGGGGAGCCGTGAGCCACCACCTGCCCATCGGCGATCAAGTAGAGGTAATCCGCGATACTCAACGTCTCTTTGATATCGTGAGAGACCACTACCGATGTCAGCGACAGCGCCTGATTGAGCCGCTTGATCAACTGCACCAGCACGCCCATGGAAATGGGGTCCTGGCCGACGAACGGCTCGTCGTAAAGAATCAGTTCGGGGTCCAGCGCTACGGCACGCGCTAGCGCTACCCGACGCGCCATCCCTCCAGACAGTTCGGCAGGCGTTAAGTGCCTCGCGCCCCGCAGTCCTACCGCTTGGAGTTTTAGTAGCACCAGGTCGCGAATCATCGCGTCTGGCAAATCCGTATGAACACGTAGCGGAAAGGCCACGTTTTCGAAAACGTCCAGATCCGAAAACAGGGCCCCGCTTTGAAACAGCATGCCCATGCGCTTGCGCAGTGCGAACAGCGCTTTACGTGACAGCCGGTGTACATCCTGCCCATCGATCAAGATCCGACCACGATCGGGCGTCAGCTGGCCACCGATGAGCTTCAAGAGTGTCGTTTTACCCGTACCGCTTGGCCCCATGATGGCCGTTACTTGACCGCGAGGGATGGTCATACTCACACCGCGAAAGATCTCGCTTTCACCGCGAGAAAAGTAGACGTCTTCGACCTGTATGAAGGGAACATCCGTCATGTGCTGATTGACCTTCATCGTTGATGCCAGAACGCGTCAGTATAAACCGACAAGTCACGGGGCAGTTTAAAAAACAGTGTTTTCGAAATATTATCGAACATCGTATCTTAACGCTACTCTCAGTAACAGCGGCGCAAATGATTACTACGCCAACCTTTTTTACGGCGTATGCATCGCCACGGGGCTGGTGAGTTTGCCACGCTTTAGCTAAATAGCGCCGCAAGATGTTATTCTTACTTGCTACCTATTCACTTTATGAAAACGAGACATGCCATGGGCCAGCCACTCTCTACACCCAGCCAACTGCGTGAAAGTGCGCTGCGAACGCTGCAAATTGAGCAAGCGGCCATCGGCGGCCTTCAGGCCAAACTGGACGAACAGTTCGATCACGCCTGCCAGCTCATCCTCGCCTGTCAAGGCCGGGTGGTCGTCACCGGCATGGGCAAGTCAGGACACATCGCGGGCAAACTTGCTGCGACGCTGGCGAGTACCGGCACGCCCGCCTTTTTCGTACACCCAGGTGAAGCCAGTCACGGCGACTTGGGCATGATTACCCGTACCGATGTAGTACTCGCGCTCTCCAACTCCGGCGAAACCGCCGAAGTGACGGCGCTCCTACCACTTCTTAAAAGGCTTGGCACCCCGCTGGTCAGCATGACCGGGCGCCCAGGCTCTACCCTTGCCCGCCACGCCGATGCCCATTTAGACAGCGGCGTGGAACGCGAGGCGTGCCCACTGGACCTCGCGCCTACTAGCTCAACCACGGCGGCACTGGCTCTTGGCGACGCTCTGGCCGTTGCCCTACTCGAAGCACGCGGCTTTACCGCCGAGGATTTTGCGCTGTCCCATCCGGGTGGCAGTCTGGGTAAGCGCCTGCTGTTGCGGGTGCGTGACCTAATGCACGATGGCTCAAGGCTTCCCCAGGTCGCTTTGGGAAGCCCGCTACGCGATGCACTATTGGAGATCACGCGCCAAGGGCTGGGGTTCACTTGCGTCATCGACAGCGAAGGCCGTTTGGCGGGCGTCTATACCGATGGCGACCTTCGGCGCACATTAGATCAATTTCATGACCTGCGCGACGTGCGCGTCGACGATGTCATGACGCGCCCAGGCAAACGTATCGGCCCTGACGTACTGGCTGCCGAGGCCGTTCGTATTATGGAAGATAGCCGGATAACCGCGCTCGCTGTCGTCGACGAGCAGCAGCGCCCCATCGGCGCGCTACATATGCACGATCTGCTAGCCAGCGGTGTGATTTAACTGCGTGATAACGCTTTTCGCCATGGATGTTAAGGAGGCTATATGGCCCTACCCGATGCACTACTCGACCGACTTCGCCGTGTAAAACTCCTCGCGCTAGACGTAGATGGCGTCTTGACGGATGGCCGCCTCTACTTTCAGGCGGACGGCATCGAAATCAAAGCGTTTCACACCCAAGACGGGCATGGTTTGAAACTGCTCAAGCGGGTCGGCATTCACGTGGCACTGATTACCGGACGCGATTCGCCCATGGTCAGCCAGCGCGCGGCGGCGCTCGGCATTAGCCACGTTCACCAAGGCTGCGAAGATAAGCTCACGACGCTTCGCGCGCTTTGCCAACGACTGGATATCACCCTCGAGCAGGTGGCCTACTGCGGTGATGACCTGCCTGACCTCGCTCCCATCAAGCGCTGCGGCGTCGGCATCACGGTCCCCAATGCGCCTGATTACATGCACACCCATGCCGATTGGATCACGGAACGGCTAGGCGGCCACGGCGCGGTACGTGAAATTTGCGATACGCTGCTCACTTCGCAAGGGCACTGGGATGCCGTGCTCGACACGTATCTTCACAGGCACTCGTGATGGGTCTCAGAGTCAGAAAACGGGTGTGGATCACGGCGATGGTCGTGGCCCTGGGCGGACTGCTGGTCTGGCTGGACCCGCGCGGCCCGCAAGAGGGTGAGATCGATCAGGAGGCCCGTGCCCAGGAGCCTGGGCATGTGTTGGAGAACGCCGAAATTACCCTGTTTGGCGAGACAGGCGCTATCCAGCAGTCGCTGGTCACGCCTCGACTGGTCCATACGCCTCAAACGGCCATGACCGATGTCATGTCGCCGCGCGCGACGCTGTTCGACAGCGAACAGCGGGAGTGGCTGGCCACGGCAGACACCGGCACCTTGAATACCGATTCCCAGGCCCTGACGCTAAGAGGGTCTGCCCGGCTACTGGCTCCCGAAGAGGGCTGGCAGCTCGACACGCAGCAATTAAACTACGATGGCGTGACGCGCCATGCCTGGAGCGATACGCCCGTGCTGTTGCAGCAGCCGCCGCAGCGCATGGAAGCCTCCCGCATGGACGTTTGGCTCGATGACAGCCAAGTCCGCCTGACCAATAACGTGCGCGGCGTCCACCCGCCTGCCACTCGTAACCCTGAGGAGTCGCGATGAACGCCTCTCTCCGCACTGCACTCTTTGCGTTAACCCTACCCCTCGCCACGGCGGCCATGGCACAAAGCCAAGCCCCCATCGAGGTCGAAGCCGACCGCCTGGACCTCGACCAGCGCGCTGGCACCGCTGTTTACTCAGGCAACGTGGACATTCGCCAGGGCGAGATGCAACTGCGCGGCGAACGCGTCGAAATTCAGCGCAACGACTCAGGCGAGCTGTCACGCGCCATTGCCACGGGTGAGCGCGCCTACCTGCGCAATCAGCTCGAAGATCAAGAAACCCCCATGGAGGGCTGGGCGCGTCGTATCGTTTACCATGTCGCCGAACGCCGTGTAGAGCTGATCGACCAAGCCGAACTGACACAGCAAGGCGACCGTTTCCAAGGGGGGCGTTTGGAGTACTTCATCGACCAGGAAGTGGTGCAAGCACGCTCCGACGTGAGCGGTAGCGACAACCAGCGCATTCGCATGACTCTTCAGCCCGAACAATAGGGAGCGGCCACGTGGCAGCATCAACCTCTGCAGATTCCGCACCTGTCAAAACGCTCTACGCCCATCACCTAGCGAAGAGCTACAAACGCCGTCGGGTCGTGAAAGATATCAACCTGGAAATCGCTCAGGGTAGCGTCGTCGGCCTGCTGGGGCCCAACGGGGCGGGTAAAACCACGTCGTTTTACATGATCGTTGGACTGGTCAAATCCGATGCCGGTAGCGTCGGTATCGACGACGTCGACCTGACCCATGCGCCCATGCACGAGCGCGCCATGGCCGGGATTGGCTACCTTCCCCAGGAAGCCTCCATTTTCCGCAAGCTCTCGGTGGCCGATAACATCATGGCGATTCTCGAGACGCGCAAAGCGCTGGACCGCAGCGCTCGGGAAGCACGCCTCGAGTCACTGCTCGAAGATTTCCATATTACCCACATTCGCGACAACCTGGGCATGAGCCTCTCAGGGGGCGAGCGCCGCCGAGTGGAGATCGCTCGCTCACTCGCTACCGAGCCCGCATTCATTCTGCTCGACGAGCCGTTTGCCGGGGTCGACCCTATTTCAGTGGGTGAAATCAAAACCATCATTCGCGCACTGAAAAAACGCCACATCGGCGTCTTGATCACTGACCATAACGTGCGCGAAACCCTGGATATTTGTGACATTGCCTACATCGTTGGCGACGGCCATATCATCGCCAGTGGAAACGCCCAGGAGATCCTCAATAACCAGAAGGTTCGTGATGTCTATCTAGGCGCAGACTTCCGCCTCTAAACTCTGGCCTGACCAAACTTTTCTTTTAGTGGCATGCTTATTGCACTTGCACAGAGTCATAACTCGCTCTAGGGTGGAGCTTTCTGATTAACGAGTGGTTCTCAGATGGTCATGAAAGCTTCTCTCCAATTGCGTATCGGCACACAGCTGACCATGACACCTCAGCTGCAGCAGGCCATTGCCCTGCTACAGCTCTCCACGCTGGACCTCCGTCAAGAAATTCAGCTAGCGCTGGACGCTAACCCCATGCTCGAACAAGAGGATGAGTTTGGCGAACAGGCTGTTAGCGAGCCTCAAGAGACCGAGTGGTCGGACAGCATTCCCAACGAACTCTCCGTAGACAGCGACTGGTCGGACACCTACCAAGACATGGGCAGCTTGGGCGGTAGCAGCGAAGGACCCGACTTCGAGCGCCAAGCAGCAGGCCAAAGCCTTCATGGCCATCTGTTATGGCAATTGGCCATGACTGACTTCTCTCCCCGCGACTATGCCATTGCCGAAAGCCTGATCGATGCACTGGATGCCAACGGCTATCTCACTCAACCGCTCAACGACATCCGCGAAGGCCTCAAGGCGCAAGGCCACGACAGCCTGAGCCAGCGTGAAGTAGAAAACACCCTGTTGCGCTTACAACAGTTCGAGCCCACCGGCGTGTTTGCCCGCGACCTGCGCGAGTGCCTGATGCTTCAGCTGGCCGCGCTGCCTGAAGACACCCCGCTATTGATGCCCGCAAAACGCTTGGTGCGTCAGTTTCTCGAAGCGTTGGGCAAAGACGATTTACGGCTACTCAAGCGCCGCCTGAGCCTGGATGACGAGCAGTTGGACGACGTCATCCGTTTAATTCGCAGCCTTGACCCACGCCCAGGCAGCGCCTACGGCGTGACCGACGACAGCTATATTACGCCCGATTTGGTCGTGCGCCATGACAACGAGGGCTGGCACTTAGAGCTCAACCCGGAGGCGCTGCCGCGCCTGCGTATCCAGCCCGATTACGCCAGTTTGATCAAACGTGCCGACAAGAGCCAAGACAACCAGTTCTTGAAAGAGCACCTCCAAGAAGCTCGCTGGCTGATCAAAAGCCTTTCCAGCCGTAATGACACGCTTCTGCGAGTAGGTCGTGAAATCATCGCCCGCCAGATCGGCTTTCTAGAGCACGGCGAAGAGGCCATGAAACCGCTGATCCTGGCCGACATCGCCGAGGCCGTGGAGATGCACGAGTCCACGATCTCCCGTGTGACGACGCAGAAATTCATACATACGCCACGAGGCGTGTTCGAGTTGAAGTACTTCTTCTCGAGCCAAGTCAGCAGCCACGATGGCGGCGATAGCCACTCCAGCACCGCCATTCGTGCACGGATCAAAAAACTGATACAAGAGGAGCCGTCGGGTAAACCGCTCTCCGATAGTCGCCTGGTGACCCTCCTTGAGGAGGGAGGCATCAGCGTTGCCCGGCGTACGGTAGCGAAATATCGCGAGTCAATGGGTATTCCCTCGTCCAGTGAGCGCCGCCGTTTACGTTAGTTAAACGGTAGGGCATGACAAACTCGACGCAGGGGCTTTGCAATAGCGCAAAAAGGGTTACAATCGAAGTACAGCCCGATGGATAAGGAGCACGTCAATGCAAGTAAACATCACTGGTCATCACGTTGAACTGACTGACGCCTTGCGTGACTACGTTAACGAAAAGCTGGAACGCGTCGAACGCCACTACGACAACATCACCACGGTGCAAGTGACCTTATCTGTCGAGAAGGAACGCCAGCAGGCAGCCTGTACGCTGCATGCCGCCGGTGCCGACCTTCATGCCGAAGCCCTCGATAACGATATGTATGCCGCTATCGATGCGCTCGCAGACAAAATCGATCGTCAACTCGTTAAACACAAGGAAAAAGCACAAGCTCGCGCCCAGGGCGCAGGCGTGCGTTAACTCAATGACGTTGGAAACCATCCTCCCCCCGGAGCGCGTGCTCTACGACGTGCCCGGGGGCAGCAAAAAACGGGTGCTGGAGTTTTTCAGCACCTTCATCGCCCAAAACACACCCAGCCTCGATAGCCAAGAAGTGTTTAGCCGCCTGATTGGACGCGAGCGTCTCGGCAGCACGGGAATTGGCAACGGCGTTGCCATCCCCCACGCACGCAGCCCGCACTGTAGCTCGCCCATCGCTGGCTTTTTGAAACTTGCCGAGCCGGTCGATTTCGATGCCATCGATGGCGATCCCGTCGATCTAGTGTTCGTGTTGCTCGTACCCGAAGAGGCGGACGACACGCATCTCGCTCTGCTTGGGCAAGTCGCGACGATCATGAACGATGCGAATACCCGTCAACAGCTACGCAAAGCCAGCAGTCAAAAAGAGCTATTGACCCTGATGACGGCCAAGATACGCGAACAGGCCGCGTAAGATACTCACACGTCCATCACTGTTTATTTCCTACGCTCATACGCCAAGAGAGACGCTATGCAACTGGTGATCATTAGCGGCCGTTCGGGGTCCGGTAAATCTATCGCCTTACAAGCGCTGGAGGATCTTGGCTATTATGCGATCGATAACTTACCTGCCATGCTGCTGGGCTCGCTGATCGATGAGCTGCGCGCTCAAGGAGAACGCACTCGTATTGCCGTTAGCATCGATGCGCGCAACCTCCCCATCGCGCTGGAGCGTCTGCCAGCGCTGTTGGAAGAGCTACGCCAGCGAGACATTCGTTTTCAGGTGATCTATCTAACCACGGACGCACGCATTCTGCTGGAGCGCTACTCCGCCACTCGTCGTCGCCACCCCCTCACTCGCGACAGCGAAATGACGCTGGAAGAGGCGATCAACAAAGAGGAGGAGACGCTACATGAAATACGCGATCTCGCCGATTTATTGATCGATACGTCTCGGCTCTCCGTCCACGATTTGCGCCGCCGCATTACCGATCAAGTGGCCCACCAGCGCCAGCATCAGCTCACGCTCACCTTTGAGTCCTTCGGCTATAAACGCGGCGTTCCGCTGGATGCGGATTTGGTCTTCGACGTACGCTGTCTGCCCAACCCATACTGGGACCCTACCCTTCGGCAATATACTGGCCGCGATGCCAATATCGTCGCTTTCTTGAGCGGTTACCCGGTAGTGGAAGCCATGGCCAGCGATATTCAGGCTTGGCTGGAGAAGTGGTTACCGGCCTACCAAAACAGCCAACGTAGCTACATGACCGTAGCTATCGGCTGCACGGGCGGCCAGCACCGCTCCGTCTACATGGTGGAGCAGCTCGCCCAGCGGCTCGTTAAGCAGACCGGAGAAGTGCAGTTGAGACATCGCGAACTGGGGCTGCAGTACACGCTGAGCGAAGAGCCCGTGGCGCCAAGCCCCACCACCGCGACCACCCGTACGCCCTAAGCCTTTTTATTCAAAGACCCACT
The DNA here is from genome assembly GCF_030247125.1 of Halomonas sp. LC1. NCBI lineage: Bacteria > Pseudomonadati > Pseudomonadota > Gammaproteobacteria > Oceanospirillales > Halomonadaceae > Halomonas > Halomonas sp. LC1. Next base: position 90,680 of record NZ_JASSPG010000004.1, read on the forward strand.
CGGCAAAAAGGAACCAGAGTGCCCGAAAGAACGTTAACCCTTACCAACCAGCGCGGCCTCCATGCCCGCGCGGCCACCAAATTGGTTCAGTGTGGCCAGCAGTTTTCTGCCAGCATCCACGTATACAAGCAGCAGCAAAAAGCCGATGCCGCTAATATCATGTCGCTGCTGATGCTCGCGGCGCCCTGCGGCACCGAGCTCACTGTAGCTGCGGAAGGGGAAGACGCCGAACAAGCGCTCGATGCCATCGAAGCGCTGTTCGACGCGCGGTTTGACGAAGACCAGTAACCGACTCCGCGTCAACGATTAGCTGCCAGCGACGGTCATCGCATCCACAAGCCAACTACCCGTGTGAATGCTGCCACGGGTATCCGTGTCATCGCCCACAGCGCTTAGTCCTGCAAACATCTTGTTCAGGTTACCGGCGATCGTGAACTCCTCGATTGGGTACTGAACCTCACCGTTTTCGATCCAAAAACCCGCCGCGCCTCGCGAGTAATCACCGGTCACCCCATTCACCCCCTGGCCCATGAGTTCGGTGACCCAGATACCGCGCCCCATCTGTTTCAAGAGCTCGGCACGCGGTGTCAAAGGAGCCAGCAAGCGTAGGTTACGTGCGCCGCCTGCATTGCCTGTCGAGTGCATGCCTAAACGCCGTGCGCTGTAGGCAGAGAGCATGTAGCTGGCGACCTGCCCCTGATCGATGAAACGATTATTGCGGGTTTGCACCCCCTCGGCATCGAATGGCGAACTCGCCGTCGCCCCCACTTCCATGGGTCGCTCTTCCAATCCAAACCACTCGGGAAAAAGCGGTGTCCCCAGGCGGTCGCATAGAAAGGAGGCTTCGCGGTAAAGCGCTCCGCCTGCCAAAGCACCCATAAGATGACCGATCAGGCCGCTGGCCAGCGTCGGGTCGAACAGCACCGGAAAGGTACCGGTCGGCGGTCGACGCGCGCCCAGTCGCCGTAGCGTACGCGCTGCGGCCTCTTGCCCCACGTCCTCTGGCTGGCGTAAATGGAGCGGATTCCGTGCCGCCGTGTAGTCATAATCACGCTGCATGCCTTGGTCATCCTGAGCGATCAGCATGCAGGAGAGCGAGTGATTGCTGCCTTTCTGAGTCCCCAGAAAGCCGTGGCTATTGGCATAAACGCGCACGCCCTCGCCACTTGAAAGCGATGCCCCTTCCGACTGATGGATCCCCTCGACGCGGCGACCTGCCTGCTCACAGCGCAGCGCCAAATCGATGGCCTCCTCCGTCGAGAGCGCCCAAGGGTGATGCACTTTCAAATCGGGCAGATCGGTGGCCATTAACGCTGCCTCTGCCAGACCGGCGGCGGGGTCTTCGCCCGTATAGCGGGCAATCGCCAGTGCCTTTTCTACCGTGGCACGAATCGAGGCGCTGCTGGCATCGGTAGAAGACGCACTTCCCTTCCGTTTGCCCACGTAAAGCGTCACCGCAATGCCTTGATCCCGAGATAGTTCAACGGTTTCCACCTCGCCCAAACGAACGCTGACACCCATGCCCTGGTCAACGCTGGCGCCCACTTCGGCGGCATCTGCTCCTAGCTGCTTTGCCAGGGCAAGCGCTTCCTCAGCGCGCTGTGTCAGCAGTGCCTGCTGCGCCGATGCATCAAATGCCTGTGCCATTTGGCCTCCTTTTCGCCTGAATCGCGTTGGCGAATCAATGTTGTGGTCGCAGCCTGATATAATGCTGCAAACGAATCTAATCAGTGAGTTCTTATATGCCCAAGCAACGCCCCGAGCCAATCGACATCGACGAACAGGAAGAGCGTCCCAGTAAATCGCAGCTAAAGCGTGAGATGCATGCTTTGCAGGCGCTAGGCGAAACGCTGATTGCCATGAACCCTGCCGAGCGCGCCCGTTTCCCCCTGTCGGACGACATGCTGCGTGCCATCGATGAAACCGCCCGCATCCGCTCGCATGAGGGCCGCCGCCGTCATATGCAATACGTTGGCAAGCTCATCCGCAAAGAGGATCTAACGGCCATCCAGGGCGTGTTCGATGCCATCGAGCAGGAAAAAGAGCAGCGCGACCATGCGTTTCATCGCCTCGAGAAGTGGCGGGATCGCATGGTCGACGAGGGCGATGACGCCGTCGATCTGTTCATGGCCGATTACCCCAATGCGGATCGACAAGCGCTGCGCCAACTCGTGCGCAACGCCCGCAAAGAGCGCGAGCAGGGCAAGCCACCCACCAGCTCGCGCAAGCTGTTCAAGCACCTGCGCGAGACACTAGCGCTTTAACAGGCCGCTCAAGAAGACTGCGTGCCGCCGACAGTCAGTTCATCCAGTTTCAGGGTGGGCTGACCCACACCGACCGGCACGCCCTGCCCCTCTTTACCGCACACGCCAATCCCGGTGTCCATCGCCATGTCATGGCCGATCATCGACACCCGCCCCATGGCCTCAGGCCCGTTGCCGATCAGCGTCGCGCCCTTCACCGGTGCGGTGATCTTGCCATCTTCGATCATGTAAGCTTCGCTGGCCGAAAAGACGAACTTGCCCGACGTGATATCCACCTGGCCGCCACCGAAGCTCACCGCGTAGATGCCCCGCTTGACGCTTTTGATGATATCGGCGGGGTCATCCTGTCCGGCCAGCATCACCGTGTTGGTCATACGCGGCATCGGCAGGTGTGCAAACGACTCGCGACGAGCGTTGCCGGTCGGCGCCATCTTCATCAGGCGTGCGTTCAGCTTATCCTGCATGTAACCCGTCAAAATACCGTCTTCGATCAATGGCGTGTACTGACCGGGCGTGCCCTCGTCGTCCACACTGAGCGCACCACGGCTATCCGGTACCGTCGCATCGTCGACCACCGTGACACCCTTGGCGGCGACCTGTTGCCCCATCCGGCCAGCAAAGGCCGAGCTGCCTTTGCGGTTGAAATCGCCTTCCAAGCCATGGCCAACGGCTTCGTGTAGCAGAATGCCCGGCCAGCCTGCGCCTAACACGACCGGCATCTGCCCGGCCGGTGCATCGATGGCTTCGAGGTTGACCAGCGCTTGACGCACGGCCTCTTTGGCGTAGCGCTCGGCCACGCCTTCGTCGCGCAGGCGCGCCATGGAGTAGCGACCACCGCCCCCCGCGCCACCGCGCTCGCGGCGGCCGTTCTTGGCCGCGATCACACTGACGTTAAAGCGCACTAGGGGGCGAATGTCCGCGGCGAGAGTGCCGTCGCTGGCACGCACCAGCACGACTTCGTAAGTCCCCGACAGGGATGCGCTCACCTGACTGATACTCGGGTCGGCAGCTCGGGCTACTCGGTCGGCCTCTTTCAACATCGCGACCTTCTCTTCGGCCGATAGCCCGGCAAGTGGGTCGATGCCCGCATAGCGCGCGGCGGCACTGACCGGCGTTACTTTCTGGCCGGGCAACTGCTTACCACTGCGAACGATGCCCGCCGCCGTGCGTCCGGTATCCATCAATGCATCGGCGGTGATTTGGTTGGAGTAGGCAAACCCCGTTTTTTCGCCCGCCAGTGAACGTACGCCCACACCGCCGTCGATGTTATAGCTGGCCTCTTTGACTTCACCATCTTCCAGAACCCAACCCTCTTGCCAGGTTCGCTGAAAATAGAGATCGGCATAATCGATGCCTGCTCCCATGGCATAGCCCAGGCCCGTATCCAGAGCGTTCAGATCGAGGCCACCTGGGGTAAGCAAAATGGAAACAGCAGACTCTATATCGCTTTTGTGTGCGGTCATTGGGGGCCTTCTAAAGTCACTTGCGGCGAGGTCCAGGGACCTTGCACGCGGTAATAGATAGTGGTTGCTTGATCCAGCGCATCACCGAACAGCTGATCGGCAATGAAGAGCGCGCCGCCGACGATGGGCGCACCGACCGCAATGGCGGCAATGGGTAAACTTTGGCTGACGGGCAGTGTGACGCCGAGACGCTGATCAAGTTCACGCTGTAAGAGGTTAACACTTCCCGTCAGTGACAGCGTGGTGGCGGGTGCATCAATTTGTAGGGGGCCACGCAACAGTAACTGCCCTTGGGCAACGTCGGCAGTGCCGTGAACACGATCAAAGGCCGTGCCTTGGCCGGTCAAATCAGAGAAGTCGAACCGCAGGCGGCGCAAAATATTATCAAAATTGAGCAGGCCCACTAAGCGCGCTGGCGTCGATTCGAGCGTCACGAAGCGGCCGTCGCGAATATCTGCGCTCATCTCGCCACCAGCGCGGCTCAAATCTACTTGCCAGGGTGCACCGGGCCAAGTGAGGTTGGCAGACAAATCCGTCGTTCGGCTGCGCATAGCCACCGGCTGTTCCAGGCGCTCCAGCGCCGTGCCCACGTCCCCGCCTTGAATAGAGATATCGGCGCGGGTTCGGCTATTCACCGCATTGCCTTCCCATACCAACTCGCCCCGGGCAGAGAGCTGCCCAAGGGTCACCCCCACCGGCGATAGCGAAAAACGGCGATCATCGGTTTGCCAGAAGGCCGTGAGCGGCCCAAAGCGCCGATTGCCCACGCTGAGCTCCGCTAGCCGCAACCTGCCGTTGGGTAGGTCCGCCAGTCCGTCGGGAATGGCCACCGGATCGACGTGCTGGGTGTCGACCGCCTCGACCCAAGAGTCAGGCGCGGCTGCACTGGCATCGTGCGGCTTGGAGGGTAACTCGAAAAGCGGATCCAGCACTAGGGAGGAAATGGCGATATCCAGCGGGCGCGCACTGGCTGGCTGATAATCAATTCGGCCTGTCAACATATCACCGCTGAGCGTCAGCGCCGTTCGCTCTGCACTGAGCGTACCGGAGGCATCAATCGTACCCAGGCAGGTGTCTCGAAACATCAGACAGTCGGTGTGCAACCGCACGTCGAACGGTGGGTGATCGCCCTGGGCGGATGCGCTGTCGGCCGACATCAGCGGTGCAAGTGCCGCCTGCCATACCATGGGATCCAGCACGTCAAAACCCGCGTCAAAACGCCAGCCGGGGTCTTGGGGCCAGCCGGGGCGCTGAACCGCGCTACCCAGGGTCACATCAGCCGCCAGCTCTCCACTTGCCAGTGTTTGCGCCCTGACCGCAGCCTTATCGGCTAGCTGCATGGCGACTTGCCCAGACGCCAGCTCCGCGCGCAGTCGCAGCGGCCAAGGCTCCTCACTGCGTTTGGCAAAAGGCGCCGGCAGCGCGCTGGTCATACCGATCAAACGGCTCTGCAACGTCACTACGGGGCTGGGCGACAGCGCAATCTCTGCTTGCCACTGGGCGCTACCATCGACGACTTGACGAGCCTGTTCGGCGGGCACCCCAGCCAGCGCCCACAGCGCCGAGGAAGCCACGCGCCCGTCTAGCGTTACACGCTCATCGGCCGTTAACGTCGCTTGCAGATCCCCCCCCTGCCACCGGCTGCTCAGCGCGCCGGTCAACGCGTGCTCGGGCCCCACTTGCTGCCAGTGAAGCTCACCATCGATATCCCGCAGTGTGATGGATGGGGAGACGACATCTATCACCGCGAGTGCCGGCCGCACATTGAGCTCTAACTGAAGTGTCTCAGGAGCTTCTAGTGGAAGTACCAGCGCGATGTCGCCATCGAGCTGCCCCTCTGCCACAAAATCGCCCAGCGGTAGCGGGCCCGTATCGGGCATGGCTTGGAGGAATCTCAACAAGGCATCGCCGTCACTGTTCAGATCTGCCGACAGCGTAAGCGGCTGCTTCTCTTCCATGCGTACCAGGCCGTTCGTGACGTCGACTCCCTGACTCTGGGCACGCGCCACGTCAGCTTGTAGCACCCCGCCTTGCCAGAGCAGGCGCCCTTCGATCTCTTCTAGCGTGGGCCAACCGGGGGCCATTGGCAAACGCCCCTGTTCGACCGCTAGCGCCAGCGTCGCCGAAAGCTGCTCGGATGACGCATTGGGCCCCAGAGGCTGGCTCAGCTTCAGCGAGCCTTGCGGCACGCGACCACCGATATCGTTTGCTAACCAATCACGCAGGGCAGGGTCGAACGCTTTCATCGGCAGCCATTGCGAGAGCGGACGAGTGCGCGCATCCACGTCGGCAAAGGCGATATCGAGGCCAAACTGACCGTTCTGCTGCCCGGTAATCAGGCCAAATCCACCGCTGACCTTGGCACCATCCCAGTCAACGTTCAGGTCACGGCCGCTGATCATGGTATTAGGACCGTCGTACACCCACTCGACGATGCCCTCCGCATGGCGAAGCTGCATCGGCACGTCAAACAGTTTGGGGAAGTAGAGCGTACTGTCGCCTGCGCTGTTGAATGTCACGCGACCACGAAGGTCGCGGGCTTGCACCCAGGCATCCAACGGCCCTCCGCCCGGCGCCTGTTGCCAGGGCAGCACGGCAACGTTGGTGAGCGCCGCATCGACGCCCCAGCGCCCGTCTCGCTGTCCCAGACGCAACCCCTGCACCTGCCCCCGGGGTGAGAGCGTTTGCAGCACCCGCGTCAGGGATTCTGGCAGCAGTGCATACTCACGCCACGCCGCCAGAGAGGAGAGTTCGAACGCACTGGTTCGCAACTCCCACTGCCCTGGCTGGTGGGATACATACCAGTGGCGCGGCAGCGCTGGACCATCGCTGATGCCCTCGGGTTGTGCCCACTCGACGGTCTCGGCATTGCCGCTAAGCCATGCCTCGCCACCGTCACCATCCCGCAGCCACTGCCCCGTCGCCTGGATGTTACGCAGCACGGCGTATTCGACGTCTTTGCGCAACGTCAGCTCGGGAATATCCAGCGCCAGCCGCGCATCCGCCAGCGAGCCTTCTTGCCAGTGCCCCCACAGCTGCACTTGGCCGCCTACCTGTTCGAGAAAAGGCATGCGATCTGGTCGGAACAGCGCCGCTAGCACCACCAGATGGTCGAGCTGCATATCGAGCTGCAGCGTCGCCGAAAAATCACGCAACCCCCGCTGCCCCGGCTGCATCTCTGCGCGCATGGTCATGGCCGGAAGTTCGGCGTCGGGGGCATCGACGATCGTCAGCGCCCCTTCTAGCCGAGTGCGGTGTCGGTCGCCGTTGAGCAAAAGCGAAGGGGCGTGAAGCATCACGGTCTGCTCCTGACCGTGCAGAGTGATGCGACTATTGTCGACCCAAACGCGTTGCCGTAAAAGAAGCTCCGCCCAGGCATCCAAGGAGGCAAGATCGACGTCGGGCTCGGGGGTAACGCCGAGAGGCAACTTGGCTGGGGAGGGCCAGCTCCACTCACGATCCGGCTGCTGGTAAAGATGAAAGCCAAGCCCAAACATACGCGCATCGCTGAAAATGGGCGCGAACCGACGCAGACTTTCCCACACATCAAGGCGCAGCGAGAGGCGGTCAACTTCCACCAAGGCTTCGTCTGCGGGCGTTTGCGACCGAAGCCCCTCGAGTTCTACATGCAGGTCGTTGCGCTCTAACGAGAGCGCAAGCCGATCGATATGCACCGGCACCCCAATACGCGCTTCGAGCAGGGCTTCGAGGCGTGGGGTCAAGGCATCCGCCTGGCTAGCCAAAATACGCAGCGCCAGCAGCAGTACGGCCAGCGTCGCCAATACAGCCGCAACGCTGACCAGACCGACGCGAACGAGCGAGCGAGGTGACATCATTACATCAGTACGATGTCGTACTGCTCTTGAGAGTAGTGCTGCTCTACCTGGAAGCGAATCGTTTTATTGATGAAGGTCTCCAGGTCCGCAACGGCCGCAGACTCTTCATCCAGCAGACGATCCACCACCGGCTGAGACGCCAGCACCATATAGGTCTCTGCGCTGTAAGCTCGCTCCTCGCGAAGAATCTCCCGAAAGATTTCATAACAGATGGTTTCTGGGGTTTTGAGCGTACCGCGACCGCTACAGGTAGGACACGCTTCGCAGAGCGTCTGCTCTAGACTTTCCCGGGTACGCTTGCGCGTCAACTGCACCAAGCCAAGCTCGGTGACGCCGGTACATTTGGTCTTCGCATGATCACGCTCCAGCGCCTTTTCCAATACCCGCAGCACCTGGCGCTGGTGCTCTACGTCCACCATATCGATGAAGTCGATAATGATGATACCGCCCAAATTACGCAGCCGAAGCTGGCGCGCAATGGCAGTGGCCGCTTCCAAATTTGTCTTGAAGATGGTCTCTTCGAGGTTGCGATGCCCCACATAGCCACCGGTGTTCACATCGATGGTGGTCATGGCCTCGGTGGGGTCGATGACCAAGTACCCTCCCGATTTCAGCTGCACCTTGCGACCTAGCGCTTTCTGGATCTCGTCTTCGACACTATAGAGATCGAAAATCGGCCGCTCGCCCGGGTAATACTCGATACGATCCACCGCATCGGGCATGAACTCTTCGGCAAACTCGACCAGCTTGACGAAGTTTTCCCGGGAGTCGATGCGGACTTTCTCAATGTCATCGCGCATCACGTCTCGCAGCGTGCGCATGAACAGCGGCAAGTCATCGTAGATGACACTGGGCGGCGCAGCGGTGATCTTGCGCTCGCTGACCTTCCGCCAGATACGCAGCAAGAAATACATGTCGCTGGCCAACTCTTCATCGCCCACGCCCTCTGCGGCCGTGCGCACGATGAAACCGCCCGTCACCTCGAGGGTTTGTTCGTCGATGCTCTTATCCAACAGCGTCTTCAAACGCTCGCGCTCGCGTTCATCCTCAATGCGCTGCGACACCCCGTGATGAGGCGAGTCGGGCATATAGACGAGGTAGCGTGAAGGGATCGATAGGTGCGTGGTCAACCGCGCCCCTTTGGTGCCGATGGGGTCTTTGGTGACCTGTACGACCAGCGCCTGGCCTTCATGGAGCAGTTGCCCGATGGTTTGCTGTTCGTCGTTGGGCGTGCCCGGCGGCATGACCTCGTGGGCATGGATAAAGGCTGCGCGCTCCAAGCCAATATCAACAAAGGCAGCCTGCATGCCAGGCAGTACGCGCACCACTTTGCCTTTGTAGATATTGCCTACGATACCGCGCCTGCGAGAGCGCTCGATCAGCGCCTCTTGCAATACGCCGTTTTCTACCAGCGCAACGCGGGTCTCCATGGGCGTTAAATTGATGAGGACTTCACCGCTCATGCAAAATTCCTTATTGGATGTCCTATTCCTTGCCAGCGCAGCGGGCGATGAGTCGGTGGTTACGAGGGATAACGGCCCGCCCAAACGGGAACCCCTTGCTGGCGAAGCAAGCGCGTGGTTTCAAAGAGTGGCAGCCCCACGACGGCGGAATGACTGCCCTGTATGCGTTCGATAAAGATAGCCGCCAGCCCCTGAATGGCATACCCGCCGGCTTTGTCGGCCGGCTCCCCGGTCTGCCAGTAGCACGCGATCTCCTCTGCCGTTAACGCGCGCATGGTGACCTCGGTGGTCACACAGCAGGAGAGTATACCCTGAGGCCCGCTGACCGCTACTGCCGTCAGCACGTGATGGGTGCGACCTGACAGTTGGGACAGCATGTTGGCTGCGTGCTGCTGATCGACCGGCTTGCCTAAAATTGCCCCGTCGACGACGACGGCTGTATCCGACCCTAGCACGGGTAGCGTGGTTTTCCCCATTGCAGCCTGGGCTTTGGCCACCGCCAACCGCTCTACGTAAGCTGCCGGCGTCTCCCCTTTCCAGGGCGTTTCGTCGATATTACTGGGCATGACGCTGACAGATACGCCAATCGATGCCAACAGCGATTGGCGCCGCGGAGAGGCAGAGGCCAAACAGAGGACGGGAGGCGAGGCTACGTCACGCATTGGCGATTCGCCGTTCGATGGCTTTGAACATCGTAGAGAGCCACGGCCAGAGCAGCGCACTCACCAATGACGGGATCAAGAACGAGAGATGAATCGAAAAGTCGCCGGTCAATGTACGCAGCCACTGCTCGATGAGCTGCACCAACCCTAACAGCACCAGCACCAACACCGACTGCTGAACGAGCGAGTACGCACGAAATCGGGGATAGACCAGTGCTGCCAAAAAGGCCAGCAACGACAAAATGAGCGCGTGTTGGCCAAGCGCGGTGCCTTCGATGAGATCCATCAACAGCCCCAACACGAAGCCATGAAAGACCCCGACTCTATCCGGGGCACGCATGCACCAGTAGATGAGCATCAGCCCAATCCACTCGGGACGGAACACCTGCCATCCATCGGCTAGCGGCATGACCTGCAAACACAAGGCCAACACCAAACTCATCCATACCACCACCAGCGGTACTATCGGCGCACGCGCCATCAGCGCTCCTCCTCTACCAGTAGGGTCGCTGGCTGGCCAAGCCGCTGAGCGGCATGGAGGGCGTCGGCTGAAATATCCATGGACTCATCCCAAATAGACGCATCCAGTTCTTCACGGGGGGGCGGAAAAAGCAGCAAAAAGTGGCGTGACCGCTGGAGCTGGGCCGAAGGTTCGGCCACCACGCGGGCAAACGGCTGACCGGGGTCGTGGTACACCTCGGTCACACGCGCCACCGGATAGCCCGGCGGAAAACGCCCCGCCAGGCCAGATGTCGTCAGCAGGTCGCCGACGCGGATATCGGCCGTATCCGGCACGTGAAGGACGTTCACACTGCCGTAGCGCCCGGTCCCTTGTACGATGAAACGCAGCCCATTGCGATTGACCTGAACCGGTAAGGCATGGCTGGCATCGGCAAGCAGCAGGATACGGCTGGAGTATGCCGACACGGCCGTCACTTGCCCCACGAGGCCCGATGCATCGATCACGGGCTGCCCCACATAGACACCGTTGCGGTGTCCACGATCGACCACCATTTGATGGCTAAAGGGGTCATTGTCCAGCGACAAGAGCTCCGCCGTGATATAGGGGATGTCGCGACGCTCGGCAGCGCCAAGCAACTGGCGCAGCTCCGCATTTTCGGCGGTCAAGTTCGCCAAGCGCTGACCACGATGAGAGAGCGTCAATAGTTGCTCGCGCAAGCGACGGTTTTCATCCACTAGCGCCTGCTGATCAGAGAGGGCTAGCGCCCCCCAGTTCAGCAGGTCGCTGGGCACGCTAACCACCCACTGAATGGGCGCAACGATCGTGGTCATTTGGGCGCGCACATCTTCCATACGTGTAAAGCGGTGGCCGACAAACATCAACGCGCTTGCCGCCAGCACACAGAAGAATAGCCGGTAACCGGGTAGCGGCCCGTGTGAAAACAGCGGTTTAATAGGCAATCCCCCGCGATAAACCGCTGCGATCAGTCGCTCGACAGCAACTCAAAGGTGTGCTGATCGATCATTTCCAGCGCCTTACCGCCCCCACGCGCAACACAGGTCAGCGGATCTTCTGCCACGATCACCGGCAGGCCGGTCTCTTCAGCGATCAGCTTGTCCAGGTCACGCAGCAGCGCGCCGCCGCCGGTCAGTACCAAGCCACGCTCGGCGATATCCGATGCCAGTTCAGGCGGTGACTGTTCGAGAGCACTCTTCACGGCGGCCACGATGGAGCCAAGCGTCTCTTGCAGTGCTTCGAGAATTTCATGGGAGTTCAGCGTGAAGCTGCGCGGAATGCCTTCGGCGAGGTTGCGACCACGCACGTCAATCTCGCGCAGCTCGCCGCCTGGGTAGGCGCAGCCAATCTCTTCTTTGATGCGCTCGGCGGTGGCTTCACCAATCAGGCTGCCGTAGTGACGGCGCACGTACGCGGTGATCGCCTCATCAAAACGGTCACCGCCTACGCGGATCGATTCTGAGTACACGACGCCATTGAGCGAAATGATCGCGATTTCCGTGGTACCACCACCGATGTCTACGACCATCGAGCCCTGTGCCTCTTCCACCGGCAGCCCGGCACCGATCGCGGCCGCCATCGGCTCCTCGATCAGGAAGACTTCGCGGGCACCTGCCCCCTCTGCCGATTCACGGATAGCACGACGCTCTACCTGGGTCGACATGCACGGCACACACACCAAAACGCGAGGGCTGGGCGTGAGGAACGTGCTCTGGTGCACCTTACGGATGAAGTGCTGCAGCATCTGCTCGGTAACGGTGAAGTCGGCAATGACGCCGTCTTTCATCGGGCGAATAGCCGTAATGTTGCCAGGCGTGCGGCCAAGCATACGTTTCGCATCGGCACCGACCGACGCGACGCTACGCATGTTGCCAGACTGGCGGATGGCGACTACGGACGGTTCATCAAGCACGATGCCACGACCGCGTACATAAATCAGTGTGTTGGCCGTACCCAAGTCGATCGATAGATCGCTGGAAAACAGCCCCCTCAAACGTTTGAACATGGATGTTGTTACCTAGTGCAGACCGGGAACCCTGTGCGGATGCAAACGGTATCACCGCAACCCCTTGGCAGCAAGCACGAGTCGTGCCGAACACTGCCCGTCAGGGCCATTATGTGGTACCTTTTGCGGCTATTTTCCACGTCTGCTCCGTCAGACGAATTTAAGATGACCGTATGTATACCGCTTAAAGCGAAATATGTTCCATCACGATTGCGAGGAAACCTCGATCATGGCGCTTGAAGAATCTCATGTGCGCCGGGCCGCACACTTGGCCCGACTCGCCGTTAGCGATGACCAAGCCAGTGGCTTTGTCGACGATCTCAGCCGCATTCTGGACATGGTCGACCAGCTCCAGAGCCTGGACACCGAGGGCGTCGCGCCGCTGTCTCACCCCTTGGATGCGACGCAGCGCCTGCGCGCCGACGAAGTCACGGAAACCAACCAGCGCGACACGTTCCAGCGCTGCGCCCCGGCAGTGGAAAACGGCCTCTATTTGGTCCCGCGTGTGGTCGAGTAACCCACCCACGTCGCTCGTTTCCGCTTATTTTATTCGCCCCTGAACGGAGCTTCCGGGTCATGCATGATAAAACCGTAACGCAGCTTGCCGCCGCCCTCGCCAGCGGCGAACTCTCCAGCCGCGAGCTGACTTCGCACTTTTTACAGCGTATTGAGCGAGCCGACGGCCAGCTCAATAGCTTCATCACCGTCACTGCCGAGCAGGCACTCCGCCACGCCGACGCCGCCGACAAAGCGCGCGCTAGTGGCACAGCGGGCAAACTGACCGGCATCCCACTGGCACTCAAGGACATTTTCTGCACCCAAGGCGTGAAAACCAGCTGTGGCTCCAAGATGCTCGATAATTTCATCGCGCCTTACGATGCCACCGTGGTAGAGAAACTGAGCGCTGCGGGCATCATCAGCCTGGGCAAAACCAATATGGATGAGTTCGCCATGGGCTCTTCCAATGAAAACAGCCACTACGGTGCGGTCAAAAACCCCTGGGACCTGTCTGCAGTGCCTGGCGGCAGCTCCGGCGGCAGCGCAGCAGCCGTGGCCGCGGGCCTTGCACCGGCAGCCATGGGCACCGACACCGGTGGCTCCATCCGCCAACCGGCGGCGTTCTGCGGCATTACCGGCCTGAAGCCCACCTACGGGCGCGTGTCCCGTTACGGCATGATCGCCTATGCCTCCAGTCTCGACCAAGCAGGCCCCATGGCGCGCACCGCTGAAGACTGCGCGCACCTGATGAACGTGATTGCCGGTCACGATGTCCGTGACTCCACCAGCGTCGCCCGTGGCGTGCCGGACTACACCGAGTCTCTGAACGCGCCGCTGTCTGGCCTTAAAATCGGCCTGCCGACAGAGTACTTTGGCGACGGTTTGGACCCCGAGGTCGAGAAAGCCGTTCGTGACGCGGTGAAAGTGTATGAGTCGCTGGGTGCCACGGTGCGCGAAGTCAGCCTGCCGCATACGCACTACGCGATTCCGGCTTACTACGTCATCGCCCCTGCCGAAGCGTCCTCGAACCTGTCGCGCTTCGACGGCGTACGTTTTGGTCATCGTTGCGATGCGCCTGCGGACTTGGTCGATCTCTACACCCGTTCGCGGGCAGAAGGGTTTGGTGAAGAGGTGAAACGCCGCATTCTGATCGGCACCCACACGCTATCGGAAGGCTTCTTCGACGCTTATTACACCAAAGCGCAGAAAGTGCGCCGCCTGATTCGTCAAGATTTCCTCGACGCCTTTGAAGATGTCGATGTACTGATGGGCCCCGCCTCTCCCACGCCGGCCTTTGACCTCGGCGCGAAAAAAGACCCGGTCTCCATGTATTTGCAAGACATCTACACCATCGCCGTCAACCTGGCAGGCATCCCTGGCATCAGCGTTCCCGCTGGCTTTGCCGGTGGCCGCCCGGTAGGCCTGCAGATTCTGGGCACCCACTTTGCCGAAGCGCAGCTGCTCAACGTGGCCCACCAGTTCCAACAAGCGACCGACTGGCACCTTCAACTGCCCGCCTTTGCCGAGGAGAACGCCTAATGCAATGGGAAACCGTGATCGGGCTGGAAGTCCACGTTCAGCTCGCAACGCGCTCTAAGATTTTTTCCAGCGCCTCCACCGCATTTGGCGCCGAGCCGAACACCCAGGCCTGCGCCGTCGACTTGGGCCTGCCGGGGGTTCTGCCGGTGCTCAATGAGCAGGCCGTGGCCATGGCCGTACAGTTTGGTCTCGCCGTGCACGCCGAGATCCCCGAGGTCTCGGTGTTCGATCGCAAAAACTACTTCTACCCGGATTTGCCCAAGGGCTATCAAACCAGCCAGATGTACCACCCCATTGTCGGCGCGGGTGAAGTAGAGATCACTCTGGATGACGATACCACCAAGCGGATTCGCATCCACCACGCCCACCTGGAAGAGGACGCCGGCAAGTCGCTGCACGAAGACTTCCACGGCATGACGGGCATCGACCTGAACCGGGCCGGCACGCCGCTGCTGGAGATCGTCTCCGAGCCGGACATGCGCAGCGCCAAAGAAGCCGCCGCCTACCTCAAAGCGATCCACTCCATCGTGACCTACCTGGGCATTTCCGACGGGAACATGGCCGAAGGCTCGATGCGCTGCGACGTCAACGTGTCGGTGCGCCCCAAAGGGCAAGAGGCGTTCGGGACCCGTGCAGAAATTAAAAACGTTAACTCGTTCCGTTTTGTGGAGCGCGCCATTGCGTTCGAAGTCGAACGACAGATCGAGCTGATCGAAGATGGCGGCCACGTAGTGCAAGAGACTCGTCTATTCGACCCCGAGCGCGACGAAACCCGCAGCATGCGCACCAAGGAAGAAGCCAACGACTACCGCTACTTCCCCTGCCCCGACCTGCTACCGGTGGTGTTGGATCAAGCCTACTTGGATCACCTGCGCAGCCAACTGCCGGAACTGCCCGCCGATAAACGCGCCCGCTTCCAGAACGAACTGGGCCTATCGGCGTACGACGCCAACGTACTCTCGGCCAGCCGCGAAATGGCGGAATTTTTCGAAGAAGTACATCGCGTCTGCGGCGACGCCAAGCAGGCGGCCAACTGGGTTCAGGGCGAGCTTTCCGGCGCGCTGAACCGGGAAAATCTGAGCATTCAAAACAGTCCGGTATCCGCCCAGCAGCTGGGTGAGCTGATTGGCCGTATGCTGGACGACACCATCAACGGCAAAGCCGCCAAGCAGGTCTTCCAAGCGCTGTGGAACGGCCAGGGCAAGAGCGCAGATGCCGTCATCGAGGCCAAAGGCCTAAAACAGGTGACCGACACCGGCGCGATTGAAGCGATGATCGATCAGGTCATTGCCGAAAGCCCGGCACAGGTCGCGCAGTATCGTGACTCCGAGCCGGAGAAACGCGGCAAGATGATTGGCTACTTCGTGGGCCAAGTGATGAAAGCCTCACGCGGCACCGCCAACCCCCAGCAGGTCAACGGCTTACTGAAAGAGAAATTGGATGCGCTGCTCTAAATGACACGGCCATCGTCCAACAGCGGCTGCTTCGGCAGCCGCTTTTTTTGGCTCACACTAGGTGAGCTGACTGGGCTGCGTAAAACGCTTGAGCTGAGCGCAACCAGCCGCCCAAACGTCCGCCTCCAACTCGGCGATGGCTGCGGTGGGAAAACCGATGCCTTGGCTCGGCGCTCCTTCGACCAATAGGCCAGCCAAGTCGCCTACCAACGGCATGTGGCTGACCAGCATGATCGGCGTGTCGAAAGGATGATTGAGCAGCCACTCGCTCACATCGCCGGGCGGGTCTTCCGGAGTAATGAAGGGCAGCGTATTGAGCGGCGCCCCCAGAGCATCGCTGATGCGCTGGGCGGTTTGCTGTGCTCGCACATAGGGGCTGGCGTAAAGTGTCGGCCGCGCCAGCGCGCCCTGCTCGATGCGCGATGCCAGCCAGCGTGCCATCGTCTCCGCCTCGCGTTCGCCGCGCGGCGTGAGTGGGCGGGCGTGATCAGGGAAGCCTTGAGCGGCTTCACCATGCCGCATGATCAGTACGCTATTGAAAGAATCCTGCATGCCGCTATTCATGGCGACCTCCGCTGTCTTGCTGATCCTGATGAGCCTGCTCACGATGCGCCTGCTGAACCGCTTCTCGGGGCAGGATAAACTCCACGTCGCTGCTCTGCTCTCCCAGCATGAGCGTACCCGCCATCTCCGGCGCAGGCACGCCATCGAAAAGCACGCGATTTAAACCTTCCGCCAACGGCATATAAACACCCAGTTCCCGGGCTTTGGCGCAAACCAGCTTGACGGTATTGACCCCCTCGGCCACCTGCCCCAACGCGGCTACCGCCTGCTCTAGCGCAAGCCCCGTGCCCAGCGCATGGCCGACGCGGTAGTTGCGCGATAGGTTAGACGAACAGGTCACGATCAGATCGCCAACGCCCGCCAACCCCAAAAAGGTCATGGGATTGGCCCCCTGGGCAACGGCGAAGCGGCTCATCTCGGCCAGGGCACGGGTCATCAGCATACTACGGGTGTTTTCCCCCATCCCCAACGCCGCCGCCATGCCTGCCGCAATGGCATAAATATTCTTTAGCGCACCGCCCAGCTCGACCCCATGGCGATCATTGCTGGCGTAGACCCGGAAGTAGCGGCAACCCAACGCTTGCTGCACCCGCGTGCGCGTCAGCGCATCGGCACTGGCAATCACCGTGGCGGTCAGCTGCTTGTCGGCGATCTCAGAGGCCAGATTAGGGCCGGCGATGACGCCGATGTGAGGAAAGCCTGTCTCTTGCTCCAGCACCTGGCTCATCAGTAAAAAGCTATCCTGCTCGATCCCTTTGGTGGTACTGACCAGAATTTGCTCGGGCGTCAGCCAGGCTTTGGCCGCTTGCACCACGGCGCGAAACGCTTTCGACGGGATGGCAATCAGCACTAGTTCAGCGCCCGTCAGCACCGTTTTCAAATCGGTCGATGCCGTTACGGCTGGATTGATCGCATAGTCGGGCAGGTAGCGCCCGTTGCGATGCTCCTGATTGATCTGCGCGACCAGCGCGTCATCGCGCATCCATTGACGCACGTTAGCGCCGTTGTCGGCAGCGATACTGGCCAGCGCGGTGCCAAAACTCCCGCCCCCCAGCACCGCGACATTACTTTGCTGCTCTGCCATAGCCATGTCCTGAAGTTCTTCTACGTAATGGTGGGCCTGCTCACCACCCATTTTGATAAGCACGACCTTAACAAAACAAGCGGCCCGCTTGGTAAACCAAGCGGGCCGCCATTGACGAGCTTAAGGCATTAGGCCGTCAACACGCTATTGAGGCGCTTCACGTAGGCCGCCGGGTCGTCCAGATGGCCGCCCTCGGCGATGATCGCCTGATCCAGCAAAATATGGGCTAGCTGGCCGAACAGATCACCTTGCGCATTTTCCAAACGCGCCACCAGGGCATGGTTAGGGTTGAGCTCAAGAATGGGCTTCACGTCCGGCAATTTCTGACCGGCCGCTTCCATGATACGACGCATCTGATAGCCCATTTCGTGCTCGGGCAGCACCACGCAAGCAGGGGAATCGGTGAGACGATGAGTGATTTTCACCTCTTGAACACCGTCGCTTAGCGCTTCTTTGACGCGCTTCACGAGATCCTCCTTCGCCTTGGCCGTCTCTTCCTGCGCTTTTTTCTCGGCTTCGTCTTCGACATCCCCGAGATCCAGCTCACCTTTCGCCACATCGGCAAACGACTTACCGTCAAATTCCGTCAAATGGCTCATCAGCCACTCGTCGATGCGGTCAGAGAGCAGCAGCACCTCAATGCCTTTCTTGCGGAAGATCTCCAGATGCGGGCTGTTCTTCGCAGCGTTGAAGCTATCCGCCACCACGTAGTAGATCTTCTTCTGCCCCTCTTTCATACGCTCGACGTAATCGGCCAGCGAGTGCTCTTGCGTGGCGGTATCGGTATGGGTAGAGGCAAAACGCAGAAGGCCGGCGACTTTCTCGCGGTTAGCGAAGTCTTCACCCGGCCCCTCTTTCAGCACGCTGCCAAAGGTGTTCCAGAACGTTTGATACTGCTCGCTATCCTTGGACAGCTTCTTGAGCATGTCCAGCGCGCGCTTGGTGAGCGCCCCTTTGATCTTGTCGACCTTGGGATCTTGCTGCAGCAGCTCCCGGGAGACGTTCAACGACAAATCACGCGTATCCAGCACCCCTTTGATGAAGCGCAGGTAGAGCGGCAGGAACTGCTCGGCATCGTCCATGATGAAGACGCGCTGCACGTAGAGCTTGACGCCACGAGAGCCGTCACGGTCGAACATATCGAACGGCGCACGGCCCGGCACGTAAAGCAGGCTGGTGTACTCGAGCTTGCCCTCGACCTTGTTGTGACTCCAGGTGAGCGGGTCGCTGAAGTCGTGGGCAACGTGCTTGTAGAACGCCTTGTATTCGTCCTCGGTGACCTCGATCTTGGGGCGAGCCCACAGCGCGGTGGCCTCGTTGACGGTTTCCCACGTCGTCACTTCGCTACCTTCGATCTCGTTACCGTCGTCATCCTTGGCGGTTTCGACTTTGGGCATGCGCACCGGCACTTCGATGTGGTCAGAGTACTTGCGTACCAAGCTTTGCAGGCGGTAGTCGTCGGCGAACTCTTTTGCATCGTCTTTCAAATGCAGGGTGATTTCCGTGCCATGAACGTCACGCTCGATATCGGCAACGGTAAACTCGCCTTCGCCTTTGGAGCGCCACTCGACGCCTTCCGATGCGGCCGTGCCCGCTTTACGGGTACGTACGGCCACTTCGTCGGCCACGATGAAACCGGAATAGAAACCAACCCCGAACTGACCGATCAGCTTGGCGTCTTTTTGCTGCTCGCCGGAGAGCTGCTTCAGGAATTCTGCCGTGCCTGAACGCGCAATGGTGCCCAAGTTGGCAATGACGTCTTCGCGGTTCATGCCAATGCCATTATCACGCAGCGTAATGGTGTTGGCGTCGCGGTCGTGCTCGATCTCGATACGCAGCTCGCTGTCGCCCTCGTAGAGCGCGTCGTTGTCGAGCGCGGCGTAGCGTAGCTTGTCGCAGGCGTCTGCGGCGTTGGAAATCAACTCACGCAGGAAAATCTCCCGGTTGGAGTACAGGGAGTGGATCATCAGGTTTAGGAGCTGCTTAACTTCCGTTTGAAAGCCAAGAGTTTCTTCGTGGGTCGCCGTGGTCATGCGCTTAGCCCTCATTGATCACATGTTGCTTAACGCCCCTGCCTATCGGCAGGAGCAGAGAAGATGGTGAGATCAATATGGGGATAAGCGAAGGGATTTCAAGAAGGTGTATGCGAAGAAGCGCCGGCGGCTGCGGTTTCAGACTTCCAGGCGCGGTAGTCGGCCAAGTGCATATCGACGCGGTTCAGTAACCAGCCCACGATCAAGACATCGTCGACCACGCCCAGCAGCACCAAGAAGTCGGGAATCAAATCGAACGGCATGACCAAATACGCCAGCGCCAATGCCATGGTGCCAAACGCAGACCAAGGAATCGGCCTGAAGTCGCCCTTCAGCACATCGCGAGTCATCGGCAAAAAGAGTGTTAGCGCGCGGGCAATACGCTTCACCGCCCAAACACGCGTTTTTAGTCGACGAAACAGTCCCCAAGCGGATAATCGTGCCATCGTATCGAATCCTCCAAGTGTCACGATTGTCAGAACACCATCTGTCCGTATAGTTCACTTGTCCGTATAGTTCACAATTGCGCCTTTTACCCCAACAGCGAGCAAGAGGGAGTGCCATGCCGGCTACGCCATTTCGTTCTACCCTTCGCACTCTGTGCGCAGCGGTCATCATCGGCTTGCCCACCGGTGCCTGGGCGGCGTCCGATGAGGCCATGCGCGATGCGCTGAACGCCGCTCGCCAGCAGCAGTGGCAACACATCGATGAGCGCGCCATCGAAGGGCACGTTCTCAGCGGCTACGTGGCGTATCACCGGTTACGTAACCAGTTGCCCAACGTGGCCGCCAGCCAAGTACTGCAATTCATCGATCAGCATGCGGACTCCCCCCTATCGGAGTGGATGCGCGGCCAGGCAATTGCCAATTATGGTCATGCGGGACGCTACGGCGATCTACTCACCGTCGCCAATGGCGAGCCCGCCGGAACGGCGCGCCAGTGTTACTACTACACCGCGCTACTCGACCGCGAGCCAGAGCGCTCACGCCAGGCGGGCTTGGCCCTGTGGCGGGTGGGCAGTTCGCAACCGGACGCCTGTGATCCACTGTTCGACCGTTTACGGGCCGATGGCACGATCGATGCGACGGCCATCTGGGAGCGTAAGATGCTGGCCTGGCAAGCGGGCGAAACACGGCTGAGCAACTATTTGGGTGGACTGCTTAGCAACCAGTGGCAAACGGCCCTCGACACAGTGGAGACGGTGAGCAACACTCCCAGCGCCATCACGAGCGCCCCCACCTGCCTAGGCCCAGAGTGCAGAGCCACGGCAGCGTTTTACCAGGCCGCCATGCAGCGCCTGACCCGGGACGACACGCCTGCTGCTTTCGCCGCCTGGCAACAGCTCTCGCCTCGCTTGAAACTGACGCCGTCAGAGCGCCAAGTCATCGATGAAGAGCTCGCGTTTTACGCCCTCGTGCGCGACGTACCTGGCACGCTGGCGTGGGTGGATAGCGTCTTGCCCTCGCTCGACAGCGAGCGTGTGTTGGAGCTACGGGTGCGGCGCGCCCTGGCGGACCGTCAGTGGACCGACGTCATGCACTGGATTGCTGAAATGCCCGAGAGCCAGCAAACGAGCAGCCGCTGGCAGTATTGGCTGGGCCGTGCCAACGAGCAGCTCGGCAATCGCGACGCAGCCGCAGCGCGTTATCAGCAAGCGGCCACTGATCGCAGTTTCTATGGCTTCGCCGCCGCCGATAAAATCGGTCAGCCGTATCGGCTCAACCACGAGCGCCATCACTTCGATGACACTACCCGGGAGCAGACGGCACGGCTACCGGTCGTGCAGCGGACCGAGGCATTGCTGCGAATCGGTGAAGAGGGACTGGCCAATAGCGAGTGGCTCTATGCCGTTCAACAGGGCACGCCCCAGCAAGCCCGCGCCCTGGCCGACTACGCCGCCCATCAGCAGTGGTACGCCCGCTTGGTGCAAACCACCATTGCAGGCGAGATGTGGGACACACTGGAGTGGCGCTTCCCCCCGCCTATCGGGAGAGCTTCATGCAGTGGGGCCAGCAGACCGGTGTGGACCCCTACCTACTCATGGCCATTACGCGTCGTGAAAGCGCTTACAACCCGGTGGCGCTATCGCCTGCCGGAGCACGTGGCTTGATGCAATTGATGCCTGGCACGGCCACACAGGTGAGCCGCCAATTAGGGCTGAACGACCCTGGCCCATACGGCGTGCTGGAACCAGAACTCAACATTCGCCTAGGAAGCACCTATTTGCGCGACAAGCTCAACCGCTACCGGGGCAACCGTCTCGCCGCCACGGCAGCTTATAACGCAGGCCCTGGCCGAGTCGACCAGTGGCTGGGCACCCACAGCATGGAGTCGTTCGACCTTTTCGTGGAGAGCATTCCGTTTCGCGAAACACGCGATTACGTCCAGGCGGTGCTGAGCTATCGCGTCATTTTTGAGAGCTTAGCCAATGGCGGCAGCAGCGAAGGAGTGTCGCTACTCAACGAAACTGAGCAGGCCGTGCGCTACGACCGGGCCCTCGTACAGCGCTAACCTTTACCTACCCGTTTTGCTACCCCCCACAACGCCCGGTTATACCGGGCGTTGTTCTAGGGCGAGTCGCACGCCAAAAACCACCAACACCGCGCCGGTGGCCGCATTCAAGGTTTGCGCAAAGCGTGCGCTGGCCAGCCATTTACTCGCCCCACCGACCATGAGCACGACGCTGATTTGCCAAATATTGGCAATCACGAAGTGCACGCCTGCCAACCAAAGCGACTTGATCAGCGCAGGGTCACTGGGCGCGATGAACTGTGGCAAAAACGCCATGTAGAACACCACGGTTTTGGGGTTCAGCACATTCGACAGTAGCCCCTCTTTGATCGGTTGCCAGAGCGGTACCGACACCGCCTCATTCATTACGCCCTTCACCGGAAGCGGCGTTCCTCGGCGGGCTGCCAATAGGCTCGTGACCCCTAGCCAAATCAAATACGCCGCCCCTGCCAACTTCAGCATGTTGAACGCCCAGGCCGACTGCAACAAAATGAAGGAGATACCCAATGCCGAGACGGTGGCATGAACGAACAAACCACAGCAAATGGCCACGCTCGTCGCAATACCGTCGCGAATGCCGCCCCGTGCGGTATTACGAATCACTAAAAGCGTATCGACGCCGGGACTTATCGAGAGCAGCGTGATCGCCACCACGAAGGAAATGAACTGCGCGTCGATCAGGTTGAGTTCCATCATGAACTTGGCTCTCTGAGTGATAAAGAATCTTAACCACGTCACTGGACGTGCTGATTATTTGCTTCTAAAGTGGATTTGGCAGGTCGGCACTGAGTCGCCTGCTCAATCATTAAGCACGTTAAGGATATGAACGATGGCAACTGGCACTGTCAAGTGGTTCAACGACACCAAAGGTTACGGCTTCATCTCTCCCGATGACGGCGGTGACGATCTCTTTGCCCACTTCTCCGAAATTCAAGCTGAAGGTTTTAAGACCCTGCAAGATGGTCAGAAAGTCAGCTTCGAGGTGACTCAGGGTAAAAAAGGCCTTCAGGCTTCCAACATTCGCGTTGCGTAACTCGCACCGAATGGATAAAGGCCCGCCGATGCGGGCCTTTTTTATTGTTGAGATGTTAGTGCTTAGGACGATGTATCTCTCGTGACGTCCGTAGGACTTTCGGCCTCTTGTTCGTCGCTATCGCCCTCGTCAGAACGCTCTTCCAGGCGCTGATCGTCGCCGAGATCGCGATGTTGTCGCTCGTCCGTTTCCAGCGTCGCGCCATTCAGGGGTTCCTCGTTCTCCAGTGCCTGGAACTGCTCCTCTAAACGCTGCTGGGCTTCTTCGAACTGACGCTCGGTATCTTCGATGAGTGCATCCACATCCCGAGCTTCCAATTCACCTTCTAGTGAGGAGCTCTCGGGCAGGTTACTATCGCGCTCCCAGCTTGGCTCGATTGGATCGCTCTCCATGGGGGTCAGCTCAGGAGACTGCTGTTCGATTTCTTGGAACTGCTGCTCCAACTGGCGCTGCGCCTCTTCGAAACGACGTTCGGTCTCAGCGATCACGTCGTCTACGTCTGAACGGGTCGTTTCACCGGGCATCGCGCTGGCTTCGTCCAGAGCTTCATCAGGATCGGCGGCGAGGGTCTCTTCGTCTGCCTGTAAAGCCTCCGATGTCGATGCATTGACGTCGGACGGCGCGTCGTCTCCGTCATCGGCTTGTTCTGGTGCGTCAGACGCTGGTTGCGCTTCGCTTTCGTCGTCCGCCTGCGTGGGGGAAGGCGTTACGCTATCGCCACTCTCATCAGGCTCGCTGGCCGATGGCTCGCTGGTCTGCTCGGCAGCGTTCTCCTCAGGCAGGACGTTAGCCTCCTCTTGGCTATCGCCACAGGCGCTCAATAAAAGCGCCAAACTGGCCAATAGCGGCATCCATACACGGTACGTCATCGAGTGATGCTCCTTAACGAGTCAAATTCATTAGTGGCGGTCGTGGGCGGAGAGCAGCGTGCAGTCTTCTGGCAGCAGCACTTTCAACGCCAGGGGAACGACTTCCGCGCTAAATCGCTCGTAGCGCTTGGCTTCACCATCCAGCGTCAGCGGCCAGGGTTCATCATCGGGCTGAGTCGTGACGGTCAGTTGGCTAGCGGTAAAGTAGCGCACATAGCGCCCTTCTGCCGGAAACTGCTGAAGCTCGCCGAGCAGCGCTGGTAGTTCCGTCACCGAGTGAAAATCCTTCACCAGCAGCACGTCCAACCGACCATCATCGAGCTTGGCACGGGGAGCCAGGACCTGCCCACCCCCAGACTGCCGCCCGTTGCCCAGCGCCAGCAGCAACAGCGACGCTGCCTGCTCATGGTCGCTCCAGTGCAGCGTGCCGCGATAACTGCGATGTCGCCACGCCTTGAGCGCGCCCATCAACGAGTAGGCTCCGCCTCCCAACATGCGCTTCAACGTCTTGGGCGTGGACGACGTGATTTCCGCGCCGAAACCGCCGGTGGTCATGTTGACGTAATAGCACACCGACTGTTCACCACCAGCCTCTGCCGTCATGCGGATGACATCGATTGGCGCCGGTGATAACTCCAGGGCAGCCGTTAGCGCTTGATCCGGCTCCAAAGGCAGGCCCACCGATGTGGCAAAGTCATTAGCGCTGCCCAGCGGCACGACACCCAGGGCAGGACGATGGTCGTGGGGCAGGCGCATGAGGCCGTTGACCACTTCGTTGACTGTACCATCGCCACCGCAGGCGATGACGCGCGTTGCCCCCAAATCCGGGGCTTGCGCCGCAAACTCGGCGGCATCACCGCCCTCCCACGTCGCCCGCACGATAATGGGCGTCCCTGCCTTGCGCTGCGCCTCGACGGCGTCGCGTAGCGCCGGATTTCCGGCAGACTTACCGTTGATAATCAGTAAATAACACTGCTGTGAATCTGTCACCGGCGACGTCCCTCTCCATGGTTAATTCACTGGCTACACCTTATGCCAGCGCTTTTTCGACGACCTCGAACACATTGGACGATAGCGGCTCTCGTTTGATCCGTTCGAGTTCGGCCCGCATGAGCTGCTGGCGTGTTTCATCGAACCGCTGCCAACGGGTCAAGGGGGTAATCAACCGCGCCGCAATTTCAGGGTTGAGTCGGTTGAGTTCGATCACCGCATTCGCCAGTAGCGCATACCCTTTGCCATCCAGACGGTGGAAGTTGACCCGGTTTTGCGCAAAGGCGCCAATCAAAGCACGCACCTTGTTGGGGTTCTTCATAGAGAACGCGGGGTGTTGCATCAAGTACTCCACGCGCTCCAATACGTCGGGCTGCGGGCGCGATACCTGAATCGTGAACCACTGATCCATCACCAGCGGATCGTGGGCCCAGGTTTCCCCGAAGGCTTTCAAAGCTGGCGTCGACACGTCGTCACGATCACTGTGAACGAGCAGCGTCAGCGCGTGGCGCACATCGGTCATGTTGTGGTCAGCGGCAAACTGCGCTTCACACAGCGCTACGCTCTCTTCGTCTTCGATGGACATCAGATACGAGAGCGCCACGTTTTTGAGACTGCGCTGCGCGATTTGTTCAGGCGTCGGGGCGTAGGGGGCTTCACTACCGTTCGCTTTATAGACGGCAAGAAACTCATCGCGCAGCGCCAGCGCCAGGGATTGGCGCACGAACTCGCGGGCAGCGTGAATGGCATCTACGTCTACGATTGGCTGCTGTTCGGCGATATAGGCTTCCGAAGGCAGTGTCAGCATTTCGGCCAGTACCGCTTTATCGTCCATGCAAGAGGTCAAAAGCGTACGGAACGCGTCGACTACCCGGCCATCCATCACTTTTTCGACGCCGTTACGATGGGCCGCAATCAGATCATCCAATGCCAGCATCGCTAATCGTTGACCCGCATCCCAACGGTTAAAACCATCGCTATCGTGGGTCAACAGAAATGCCAAGTCTTCACGGGAGTACGGGTAGTGCAGCTTCACCGGTGCGGAAAAATCGCGCAGTAGCGACGGCACGGGCGCCTCGGCCACTTCCGTGAAGATGAAGGTCTGCTCATCGTCGGTCAGGTGAATGACCGCGTCTTTCCCGATCTTATTGCCGTCGAGCGTGAGCGTTAAGTCCTGACCGGATTTGGTGCCCACCAAGCCCATGCGTACCGGAATGTGCAGCGGCTGTTTGTCCGGCTGTCCGGGCGTGGCTGGCGTGCGCTGACGTAGCGTCAAATGGTACTCGGCATTGGCATAGTCGTACTCACCGTGGGCATCGATTTCCGGCGTGCCTCCCTGGGAGTACCAGCGCATGAACTGGCTTAAATCGATGTCCGATACCTCGGCCATGCAGCCCACGAAGTCTTCGATCGTCACGGCCTGCCCGTCAAAGCGCTCGAAATAGAGATCCGAGCCACGGCGGAAGGCCTCCCACCCCAGCAGGTTGCGGAGCATGCGCACCACTTCTGCCCCTTTTTCATAGATGGTCAGGGTGTAGAAGTTGGTGATTTCGATGTAGTGATCCGGACGAATCGGATGTGCCGTAGGCCCTGCGTCTTCGGCAAACTGGGCGGTGCGGAAAAACGACACGTCTTGGATACGTTTGACGGGCGCTGAATTGGTATCTGCAGAGAAACACTGATCGCGGAACACCGTGAAGCCCTCTTTTAGCGAGAGCTGGAACCAGTCGCGGCAGGTAACGCGATTCCCCGACCAGTTGTGGAAATACTCGTGGGCAACGATCCCCTCGACGTTTTGAAACGCCGCATCGGTGGCAGTCTTGGGATGCGTTAGCACAGCGGCAGAGTTGAAGATATTTAACCCTTTGTTCTCCATCGCGCCCATGTTGAAATCATTTACCGCCACGATCATGAACAGGTCCAGATCGTACTCACGGCCATACGTCTCTTCATCCCAGCGCATGGCTCGCTTGAGTGAGGCCATGGCATGGTCGGTTTTGTCGAGATTCTCTTCTTCTACCCAGAGCTGCAGCGTCACGTCGCGGCCACTCATGGTCGTGAAGTGGTCTTCGACTTTCTTCAAGTCGCCTGCCACCAGCGCAAACAGGTAGCAGGGCTTGGGATGCGGATCTTCCCAGGTCACGAAGTGCCGACCGCCCTCTAGCTGGCCCTGCGCGATGGGGTTGCCGTTGGCAAGCAGTACCGGCTCTTTGTGTGCATCACCGATGACCGTGACCTTGAACGTGGCCATGACATCGGGGCGATCCGGGTAATAGGTGATGCGGCGAAAACCCTCCGCTTCACACTGGGTGCAGTACATGCCGTTCGACTGGTAAAGCCCTTCCAGGGCCGTATTGCTGCTGGGCGATATCGCAACGTCGCTTTCTAGCGTAAAGGTCGCCGGTACGCGGGCAATCGTTAGCGACTCATCGGTGAGCTGGTAATTGGTGTCGCTCAATGCCTGCCCATCGATGGCAAGCGCGCGCAGCGATAGGTGCTCGCCATTGAGCACCAGCGGTGCAGAGGCGTCGGCGCTTGGGTGGCGCTGCATGGTCAGGCGTGCTTTCACACGGGTCTCGGTGGGGTCAAGATCAAACGTCAGCTCGGTATGGGTCACGTGGTAGGCGGGCGGCTGGTAGTCGCTTAAATAAACCGGCTGCGGATCAGACATAGTGCGAAACTCCTGTAAGCTTTTCAGTAATCGAGTAGCGCAAACGCTGCGCTACTCAGTGAACATTTCTTATGATCGTCAATCGCGGAAGTTGTCGAACTGCAGCGGCAAGTCGGGCCCCTCTTCACCGCGCAGCAGCGCCATAACGCTCTGCAGGTCATCGCGCTTTTTGCCCGTTACGCGCACTTTTTCACCCTGAATCTGAGCCTGCACCTTCAACTTGCTGGCTTTGATGCGCTTGACCACGTCTTTGGCTTCAGCTTGGTCGAGCCCCTGCTTCAACACCACCTCTTGACGCGCCTTGACGCCCGACAGCACAGCCTCTTTGACATCCATGCAACGCGCATCGATACCGCGAGCAATCAGGCGGTTACGCAATACGTCCAGCATTTGCTTGAGCTGAAAATCCACCTCGGCCTCGAGCTGTACTTTATCGCCTTCCAACGTGAAGCTGGCATCGACGCCTTTGAAGTCGAAGCGTGACTGCACTTCACGATTGGCTTGGTCCACCGCATTGGCGGCTTCGTGCTGGTCGAACTCTGACACAATATCAAATGAGGGCATGACAATGTTCCTGACAAGACATGACCCACCATTCTAGAGCAGCAAGCACCCAACCGGCCAATTCTCTTGGCAAAAGCTGCACATAAACTCTGCAAGGCCGCTGCAGAGCGCCTAAAAAGTTATACAAATACGTTTTAGGGCGATGTTAAATTGTGCATCTCTGGCGTAACCTGCTGACTTACCCCTGACGCCTTTCAACGAGGAGAGACAATGAGTGATCGCGATGCCCGCCATAAAGCGTCCATGGAAAAGCTCAAAGCAAGAGTGGACGAAAAAGTCGCCAACGCCACCGAACAGCGCGGTCTGCTGCTGATCAACACGGGGAACGGCAAAGGCAAAACCACCGCCGCGTGGGGCACTGTCACCCGCGCGCTGGGCTATGGATACAAAGTGGGCGTGGTGCAGTTCATCAAAGGGCTGTGGGAGTGTGGTGAGCGCAATCGGCTAGAAGACGATCCCCATTTGAGCGTCGCCATCATGGCAACCGGCTTTACCTGGGATACCCAAAACCGCGAAGCCGATACCGCAGCCTGCCAGGAGGTTTGGCAAGAGGCGCAACGAATGTTGGCAGATCCAGAGACCTATTTGGTGGTACTAGACGAGATTACCTACATGCTGAAATTTGGCTATCTCGACATCGCCACCGTCAAACAGGCGTTGCTGGATCGACCTCGGGAACAAACGGTCATCATCACTGGACGCAATGCCCACCGCGAACTGGTCGCCATGGCAGACACGGTGACCGACATGCAGGAGGTCCGCCACGCCTTCAACAACGGGCTTCAAGCTCGACGCGGCATCGATTTCTAGCCACGAAAAAGGGCGGCCAAGCCGCCCTTTGGATATCGCATGAAGGGATGACTTACCCTTCGAACGGGTTGCGCAGTACGATCGTTTCGACGCGGTCTGGGCCGGTCGAAATGATGTCGATGCTGGTACCCACCTGCTCTTCGAGGAAGCTGATATACGCACGGGCATTGGCGGGCAGGTCTTCCACCTTCTTCGCCCCCAGCGTGGACTCTTTCCAGCCCGGCAGGTCGTGATAGAGAGGCTCTACGGCTTCGTAGCCTTCTGAGTCCACCGGATTATCCAGCACGTCGCCATCTTTGCTGCGGTAGCCAACGCAGACACGGATGTTTTCCAAACCGTCTAGCACGTCCAGTTTGGTCAGGCAGATACCGGAGACAGAGTTGATTTGTACCGCATGACGTAGTGCAACTGCATCGAACCAGCCACAGCGACGCGGACGCCCCGTGGTCGCGCCAAACTCGTGCCCACGTTCGGCCAGATGACGTCCGTGGTCGTCAAACAGCTCGGTGGGGAACGGGCCAGAGCCAACACGGGTGGTATAGGC
Source organism: Halomonas sp. LC1 (assembly GCF_030247125.1). Classification (NCBI taxonomy): domain Bacteria; kingdom Pseudomonadati; phylum Pseudomonadota; class Gammaproteobacteria; order Oceanospirillales; family Halomonadaceae; genus Halomonas; species Halomonas sp. LC1. The sequence continues at coordinate 120,015 of NZ_JASSPG010000004.1, forward strand.
TTTGGTAATACCCAGCACGTAGTCCAGGTAGAGCGGACCGACACCAGAACCAGTCGCCGTACCACCCGCGGTGGTGTTCGAACTGGTCACATAGGGGTAGGTACCGTGATCGATATCCAGCAGCGAGCCTTGGGCACCTTCGAATAGAATGTTCTCGCCCGCTTTACGCAGATCGTGCACCATGCTCACCGTATCGCTGACCATGGGGCGCAGCTCTTCGGCCATCTGCATGGCGCTGTCCAGCACTTCCTGGAAATCGACCGCCTGCTCGCCGTGGTAATTCACCAGCACGAAGTTGTGGTAATCGAGCACTTCGCCCAGTTTGGACGCGAAACGCTCACGGTGGAGCATATCCCCCAACCGCAGACCACGACGTGCGACCTTGTCCTCGTACGCCGGGCCAATGCCGCGACCAGTGGTGCCGATCTTGGCCACGCCACGCGCCTTCTCACGGGCTTGGTCGAGACGCACGTGATAAGGCAAGATCAGCGGACACGCTGGCGAGAGACGCAGACGCTCACGTACGGGAACGCCCTTCGCTTCCAGCTCGCGAATCTCTTTGATCAGCGCTTCCGGTGACAGCACCACACCGTTACCAATCACGCAGGTTTTTCCCGGGCGCAATACACCCGAGGGGATCAGGTGAAGAACGGTTTTCTCACCGTCGATGACCAGCGTGTGACCCGCATTGTGACCGCCTTGGAAGCGCACGACGGCAGACGCGGATTCGGTGAGCAGGTCAACGATCTTGCCTTTGCCTTCATCGCCCCATTGGGTACCCAGGACTACGACATTCTTACCCATTATGCACTCGTCTCTTGTGTCAGGGCCGTTGTCTGCCAACGACCATCGATAAACTCAAGACGGCGGTCACAGCTGTGCTCCGCCGGCCCAGTACGCTGCCCAGGCAGCGCTTGAATTACGCGTTCACCCTGCTCACGCAGCGCCACAATGGCAGCGTTAAGCGACTCTTCTTCTTGGGCAGGCGCCCAAATTGCACCCCGGCTGGGTGACGCCAGCGCCAGCGATGCTAGTTGTTTCAGATCCATCGAGAAGCCGGTGGCTGGCCGCGCACGGCCAAACGCACGACCGGTATCATCATAGCGCCCGCCCTTGGCCAGCGCATGGCCGTAACCCGGCACGTAGGCCGCGAACATCATGCCCGTGTGATACTGATAACCACGCAGCTCCGCTAGATCAAAATAGAGCGAGACGTCGAAGCGTGCCAGGACGCCCTTATAAAGCGATTCGAGCTGATCTAGCGCAGCCGTGACAGGTGCAGGCGCCCCGGCAAAACGTTCGCGCGCTTCACTCAGCACGCTAGCATCACCGTGCAACTCGCCCAGTGCCATCAGCATATCCGCCAGCACGGGATCGCTGACACTGGCATTTACCTGCTCGGCCAGCTGCCCCGGTGATTTGAGCGCCAGCGCTTCGAACAGCGCGCGCTCTTGCTCGGCGTTGAGAGCCGCCGCTTCCACGAGACTGCGGTAAATACCGATATGACCCAGCGCCAAGTGGATCTCGTTGGCACCTGCTGCGTGGAGACTGGCCAGCGCCAAATGGATGATTTCACTGTCAGCTTCGAGCCCAGCATGACCAAACAGCTCTACCCCAACCTGCACGGGGCTTCGGCCACCCTGATGCTGATCGGCTTTTGCACGCAGCACGTTGGTGCAGTAACACAGACGCACGGGGCCTTGGCGTTTGAGGGAGTGAGCGTCCATACGTGCGACTTGGGGCGTCACATCGGCAGATGCGCCCATCATGCGGCCCGTCAGTTGGTCGGTCAGCTTGAACGTTTGAAGGTCGAGGTCCGTGCCGGTACCTGTCAGCAAGGAGTCCAGAAACTCCACCGGCGGCGGCATTACCTGGTCGTAGCCCCAGCAATGGTAAAGATCGAGCAGCGCACGGCGCAGCTCTTCCATGCGGCTTGCCTGAGGCGGCAGCACCTCATCCATGCCGTCGGGCAATAGCCAGCGGTCAGCGATGGTCATGTGAACAATCCTGCGAGACGATGAAGGCCCTTTCTAACGACACCACCCACCGCCTTACCGGGCGCTGTGTGGAACGTTCACGAAACGAGGGCCACAAAAAAACCGGGCGACGCCCGGTAGATAAAGTCTATCACGTTTATGCGCGAGGTGAACCCCGCCAAGCGCAGTGCTTGACGGGGTTGGCGCATTACTCGGCGCTGTCGGGAACGGCGCTGCGTAGATAGCGGAAGAAGTCGCTATCCGGCTCGAGCACCAGCAGGTTACCGTCGCCAGCGAAGCTTTCGCGGTAGGCGTTCAAGCTGCGCCAGAAGGCGAAGAACTCCTGATCCTGGCTATAAGCTTCCGAGAAGATCGCAGCCGCTTCGGCATCGCCTTCACCGCGCAGGGTTTCGGCACGCTCGTTCGCTTGGGCCAGCAGTACCTGACGGCGGCGATCGGCATTCGCCCGAATCCGCTCGGCCTCTTCCTGACCCTGAGCACGCCACTCACGGGCTTCACGCTCACGCTCTGAGCGCATACGCTCGAAGACTGCTGCCGATACGTCTTCGGGCAGGTCGATACGCTTGATACGAATATCGCGAATCGCCACGCCCAGCTCTTCACGCATCAGCTGGTCCAGCTCTTCGGTGGGTCCGGTCATCAAGTCATCACGGCGCTCGGCGATGATTTCCTGAAGGTTCAGACGACCGAATTCGTTACGCAGACTCTCATCCACTCGCGGCTGAATCAGGCGAATCGCCATCATTTCATCGCCAGCGGTGGCCTCGTAGTAGCGAGTCGGGTTGACGACCTGCCACTTGACGTAAGAGTCGACGATGACCGCCTTTTGCTCAAGGGTCAAATAACGGCTGGTATCCGTATCCAGCGTCAGAAGGCGAACGTCGAATTTGCGAATGGTCTGCGCAATCGGAATTTTCGCATGCAGGCCGGGCTGAATATTCTCTTCGATGACCTCACCAAAGCGCAGTTTCACCGCGCGCTCGGTTTCATCCACGACATACAGACTGTTACTCGCCAGCCACGCCACGGCGGCCAAACCACCTACGATAAGCAGGGATCGATTATTAATCATTTAGCGGCCCTCCCTGCGAATGGGGTTATTGCTCGATGACGACGATGAGGAAGCGTTGCTTTGGCTACCGCGCAGCGACTCCAGCACGCGCGGGTCGATCGCATCGCTGTTGCTGTCGCTACCGTCATCGCTCGTTGAGCGGCTGTCATTACCGCTGTTACCGCGCATCTGATCGAGCGGCAAATACATTAACGGCGCATTTTCACTCACGTCCAAAAGGACTTTTGGCGTTCCACCGAAGACTTCTTCGATGGCATCCAGGTACATACGCTCACGCATGATCTCAGGCGCGTTGCGATACTCGGTCAGCAGCGCGTTGAAGCGGTTGGCTTGACCCTGCGCTTCTGCCACGACCGACTCACGATACCCCTGCCCCTGCTCGACGATACGCTGCGCCTGACCCTGTGCGGCGGGGATGATCGCGTTGGCATACGCCATACCTTCGTTGATCGTCCGCTGACGATCTTCGCGGGCACGAATAACGTCATCGAAAGCATCGATGACGGGCGCAGGCGCCGACGTGGATTCGATGTTAATGGTTTGTAGACGAATACCGGCGCCGTAGGCATCCAGATACGTTTGCAGACGGCTCGCGACGGAGCTACCGAGTATCTCACGACCAGAGGTCAAGATATCGATCATGTCCGTACCACCAACCACGTGACGCAGCGCCGAGTCCAGGGCATTCTCGATGGAGAGCGCTGGATCACGAACGTTCAGCACGAAATCACGCGGATTGGCGACCTGGTACTGGGCAGAAATTTCCACTTCGACGATGTTTTCGTCACGCGTCAGCATGGACTGAGTCTGAGAAACAGAGCGTACGCGCGTCACGTTGACCATGCGCACGTCATCGATGAGCGGCGGATTCCACTGAAGGCCCGGCTCGACGATGCCCTGGTACTCGCCAAAACGCAGCACGACGCCACGCTCCGACTGGTCCACGAGGTAGAAGCCCGAGGCTCCCCAGATGGCTAGCGCCACGATGAGCAGAAGACCGGGCAGTGCAAAAGAGTTACGCGGCTTGCCGCCGCCACTCTTGCCGCTGCCACCGCCGCCGCTCTTCTTGCCGCTGCCACCCAGCATGCCGTTGAGCTTGTCTTGGAACTTTTTCAGCGCCTCATCCAAGTCAGGTGGCCCCTGGTTGTTGCCACCATTATTGCCGCCGTTGTTTCCACCATCATTGTTCCCACCGCGATCACCGCCGTTACCACGTCGGCCGCCACCGCTCCAGGGGTCGTGCTGGTTGCCACCACCGGGCTCATTCCAGGCCATACTTCGTCTCCACTAAGGTGTTCACCTGCACTTTGCCTTGATACTGAATGCAAGGCCGGGTGCTTTTGATATTGTTGCTATATCAATCTTGTACCATACCTTTACAGCCAATGACTACGGGTAGGTACTCGATGGGCTACCATTCGTCAGATTCGCGTAATGCTTCTGGTAAATAGGTATTGGCACGCTCACCCAGCTGAGCCATCAGCTGATTGAAGTCGCGCCTTGGCAAGCGCACATCCAATACGGAGCGCCCCTGCTCGTCGAAGCTCTCTTCGCGCACGGCATTGAGCTCGTGCAGACCGGCACGCAGCTTTCCCTGCTCTGGGGAAAGAGTAAGCGAAAAACCAATCACGTCGTTGGCGAGTCGCTCGGTGAGGGCTTCATGGAGCAGTTCTAGCCCCTGGCCCTGCTGAGCAGACAGCCAAACCACGTCGGGAACACCGTGGCCGTCGCGCTCGATACGCGGTGCGCTGTCCAGCTTGTCGATCTTGTTCATTACTTTGAGCACCGGCACGTTATCCGCCCCGATCTCTTTCAGCACGTTATCGACCTGCTCGACGTTGAGTTCGCGATCAGGGTCGGCAGCGTCGATCACATGCACGAGCAGCGTGGCTTCTGCCGCCTCTTGCAGCGTTGCCTGGAAAGCCTCGACCAGCTTGTGCGGCAAGTGACGAATGAAGCCGACGGTATCGGCCATGACGACCGGCCCTACGTCTTCGATTTCCAAACGTCGCAGCGTCGGGTCCAGGGTAGCAAAGAGCTGGTCCGCTGCATAAACTTCGGCACTGGTCAGCGCATTGAACAGGGTCGACTTGCCCGCGTTGGTATAGCCCACCAGCGATACGCTGTGGATTTCTGCACGGGCGCGGGCGCGCCGGTTCTGCTCCCGCTGGCTGCGCACTTTATCTAAGCGCTTATGAATCGACTTAATACGACCGCGTAGTAAACGACGGTCGGTTTCTAGCTGTGTTTCACCGGGACCGCGTAAGCCGATCCCGCCTTTTTGTCGCTCAAGGTGTGTCCAACCGCGAATGAGGCGCGTAGACATATACTCAAGCTGGGCAAGCTCTACTTGCAGCTTACCTTCGTGCGTTCGTGCCCGCTGCGCAAAAATATCGAGTATCAGACCCGTACGGTCCAATACGCGGCACTTGAGTTCTTGCTCAAGGTTGCGCTGCTGGGAGGGACTCAAACTGTGGTTGAAGATGACCAGTTCAGCGTGATGAGCTGCGAGCATTGCCCGCAGCTCCTCCAGCTTTCCTGACCCGATGAAGGTGCGGGAATCAGGGCGCTGTCGGCTGGCTGTGAGCAATGTCGCGGGCTCTGCGCCAGCAGAGCGCACGAGCTCCAAGAACTCACCCGGGTCTTCACGTGCCTGCTCATCATAGAAATCTACGTGAACAAGTACTGCCGTTTCACCGGCGTCTGGGCGTTCAAAAAACAATCAATACCTCATGGACTCTCTTGCTATCCAGCGGTGTTAGATTTCAGCATCGGGTGCTGAAGGGTCTTGTGCCGGCAAACGCACGTTGCGCGAAGGCACCACCGTGGAAATAGCGTGTTTATAAACCATCTGACTGACGGTATTGCGCAACAAGATGACAAACTGGTCAAACGATTCAATCTGGCCCTGCAGCTTAATGCCGTTTACCAGGAAAATAGAGACCGGAATGCGCTCCTTGCGCAAAATGTTCAGGTACGGGTCTTGAAGGGACTGCCCTTTGGACATGTTGCTCTCCCTAAAACTGTCGTTGGGGTTGGTTATCAAATGGCGTGCCCTACTGGTGCTACGCCGCAATCTTGTTGCCCGAAAGGCCTAGTGTGTCAAACGCGCTAGCCGGCCACTCGAAAACACTTGCTTACGAAATCACTATCTTACGCTAAGCACCGCTTTCACGCACGAATTTCAGAAGCTTATCCAGTGCGTCAGGCTGCTGCGAGTCGATCCATGTCAACGACGGCCAACTTCTCAGCCAGGTCAGCTGACGCTTGGCAAGCTGACGGGTGGCAATGACACCTCGCGACACGAGTTCGTCTCGATCATAAGCGCCGTTCAGATACTCCCATACTTGACGGTAGCCAACGCTCTTCATGGATGGCAAGTCAATATGTAGATCATCACGCTTTTTGAGGGCGGCGACCTCATCTATCAAGCCCTCTGCCAGCATGGATTCAAAACGCAGGGCAATGCGCTGGTGCAGCACCTTACGATCCTGCGGTGCTAGCGCTACTGACAGCACCCGCCATGGAAAGGTTTCCGGTCGCTGCTCCGCCCACAGCTCACTCATGGGGCGACCGCTGGCGTAAAACACTTCCAGCGCACGCATCAGCCGCTGAGGGTCATTCGGATGGATGCGCGCCGCAGAGGGCGGGTCGACCTCTGCAAGGGTGCGATGCAGCCCAATCAAGCCCTCCTGCTGCCGCTGGTTCTCCAGACGCTCACGGATGGCGGCGTCCGCTGCAGGCAAATTGGCCACTCCTTCCACCAAGCGCTTGTAGTAAAGCATCGTGCCGCCCACCAGCAGCGGCACTTGCCCCGCCGCGCTGATTTGACGCATCTCCCGCAGGGCATCTTCGCGAAAGTCGGCCGCTGAGTAGGGGTCGGCGGGATCGCGAATATCGATCAAACGGTGGGGTGCCCGCGCCAGCTCGGCCGCACTGGGCTTGGCGCTGCCCACGTCCATGCCTTGATACACCATCGCGGAATCCACGCTGATCAGCTCATGGCCTAGCCGTTCGTGAAGCGCTATCGCGGCATCGGTTTTCCCAGCGGCCGTAGGCCCCATCAAAAATATCGCCCAGGGGCGTGTATCAGCCATCTGCTAGCCGCACTCCGTTGGTTGTCTTCATCGTCACTGGCCGCGCAGAAATAGACGGTCGAGCGCTTTCATGCTCATTTGCGTCCAAGTGGGACGGCCATGATTACACTGGTCGCTACGCTCGGTGCGCTCCATATCTCGCAGCAGTGCATTCATCTCATCCAGCGTTAAGCGTCGATTGGCCCGCACACTACCATGGCATGCCATGGTAGACAGCAGCTCATGAATGCGCGCCTCGACTTGATGCGTACGGCCGTAGCGGGACAACTCTTCGAGCATTTCACGCACCAGCGCTTCGGGGTCGGCTTGGGCCAGCAGCGCAGGCAGCTGGCGAACCAGCAGCGTCTCGGGGCCCGCCACATCCAATTCGACCCCCAGCTGGGCAATGGCGTCACGCTCGCTCTCTGCCGTGGCGACTTCGCTACGACTGGCTGCCAGCGAGACGGGCACTAGCAAGGGTTGCGTATCGATTCCTTTTGCTGCCGCCAGCTGGTTTTTCATACGCTCGTAAACGATTCGCTCATGGGCGGCGTGCATATCCACCAGCACGAGCCCCTGGGCGTTCTGCGCCAAAATGTATACGCCATGGAGCTGGCCTAGCGCAAACCCCAGCGGCGGTGCTGACGTGGCGTCATGATCCGGCATGGTCAGGGGGGCTTCGCGTACTTCCGAGGCGACGGGACGTGAGCTTGGCGGGCTTGGTTGCGGCGTTAGCAGCGTCTCTTCGTGATCGGGATGCAGCGCCTGATACCCCTGCATGAAGCGGCGCACCCGCTCAGCGCCGGGGTGCCGCTCGGGCGCTTCCGACAAGGCCATACCCTGCTGCTGCCAGCGGGAAGCCTCTGGCGCAGTTGCCACGCTGGAAACGGATTCGCCCTCGCCCGTCGGAGCAGCCTCCTCGTTGGGCTCGTCCTCCTCGGTAGGCTTGGAGGCCGCCAAACAGTGGTGCAAACTGGAGTACAGGAAGTCATGCACCATGCGCCCATCACGGAAGCGCACTTCATGTTTAGTGGGGTGAACGTTGACATCCACCACGTCTGGATCGAGCTCCAGATAAAGCACGAACACCGGATGGCGCCCGTTGTAGAGCACGTCGCGATACGCCTGACGTACCGCATGCGCAACGAGGCGATCACGCACCACGCGGCCATTGACGAAGAAATACTGCTGGTCTGCTTGAGAGCGGGAGTGGGTCGGCAGCCCTACCCAGCCGCTCAGACGCAAGCCGCCTGCCTCACGTTCGATATAGCGGGCGTGTTCGATAAAATTCTTGCCCAACAGCGACGCAATCCGTCGCTCACGGGAGGCGGGCGAATTGCCCTGAGGCAGCTGATGCACCACCTTCTGGTTGTGCTTCAATACCCAGGCAATGTCATAACGCGACAGCGCCTGACGACGAAAAGCCTCTTCTACATGAGCAAATTCGGTCTTTTCGGTGCGTAAGAACTTACGCCGCGCGGGCGTATTGAAGAACAAGTCGCGCACCGAGACACTAGTGCCACGTGGGTGCGGCGCGGGCGTTACCCGCGCTTCCATACCTCGCCCCTCGGCCACGACGCGCCACCCCTGACGGGGGTCTTCCTCCGCGTTGGACACCAGCTCCAAACGCGATACGGAGCTGATCGAGGCCAACGCTTCGCCGCGAAAGCCCAGCGAACTGACCCCCTCCAGGTCCTCGAGACTGCTGATCTTACTGGTGGCATGACGTGCCAGCGCTAACGGGAGATCCTCCTCGCCGATGCCAATACCATCATCACGTACTTTGATCAGCCGAGCACCGCCCTGCTCGATCTCCACTTCGATACGCTGACTGCCCGCATCGATGGCGTTCTCGATCAGCTCTTTCGTGACTGACGAGGGGCGCTCGACCACCTCACCCGCCGCAATCTGGTTAGCTAGGCGGGGGTCGAGCACATGGATACGGCCAGACAGCGAGTTCAATTCAGTCAACCAACACCTCAGAAGCTCATCATCTAAGCGGTCTATTAAAAAACGCGCGTCAAAAACTAGGAACTAGGAATACGCAGCACTTGGCCCACCCGGATCACGTCACCATTCAAATCGTTGGCCTGCTTCAACTGATTCACTGGAACACCGTGGCGAACGGCAATCGACGAGAGCGTATCCCCCGATTGGATGCGATATTCGTCGCCAGTGGGGCTACGCTGGTGATCACGCTGCCACGCCAATAGGCTCGCGGGCGGGGGGTTACGCTGAAAATGATCGCGCAACCCGCTGAAAATGGCCGTCGATAGGCCCTGCTGATGCACCGGGTCACGCAGGCGGCGCTCTTCGTCCGGGTTGGAGATAAACCCCACCTCAATCAGCAGCGACGGAATATCAGGCGATTTCAGTACCATGAAGCCCGCCTGCTCGACCCGCGACTTATGCAGCCGATTCACTCGACCAAGCTGCTCGAGCACCTGCCCGCCGATCGACAGCGAGTCGTTGAGCGTGGCGGTCATGGTGAGGTCCAACAGCACGCCGCGCAGCACTTGGTCTTTATCACGCAGCGATAGACTGCCATCGACCCCACCGATCAAATCCGAGCGATTCTCGCTATCTGCGAGCCACTGCGCCGTTTCTGACGTCGCCCCACGCTGGGAAAGGGCATACACGGAGCTGCCCTGCGGGCGTGGGCTGGTGAAGGCATCGGCGTGAATCGAGACAAAGAAGTCGGCCTTCTGCTCTCGGGCCAGCTGTGTGCGCTGACGCAGACCCAAGTAGTAGTCGCCATCGCGGATCAGCACGGCTTTAAACCCCCGGGTACGATTGACATCGGAGGCAAGCCGTCTGGCGATCTCCAACACGACGTCCTTTTCGCGGGTGCCTGCAGGCCCAATGGCGCCTGGGTCTTCGCCACCGTGACCGGCATCGATGGCGATGATGATATCCCGCTGCGGATGCGGCTGGGCAGGCTGCACTTCGGTGGGCGGCTGGTCTGGCGCGGCGGGGGGCACCGCAGCGTCGGCTCCAGGCAGCTGAGCCTGAGCCGAGCGCTGCGCCAGCATTTCCTGATCACGAATCATCGCTTCGATGGGGTCGATGGGATTTTCCACCGCGCTTTCGCCGGGGTACTCCAGATCGACCACCAGACGATGGCCATACTGATCGTTGGGCGGCAACGTAAAGTGGCGCGGCTCGATCTCGCGGTTCAGCTCCAGCACCACGCGCAGTCCGTTGCCGTCACGCACGCCCGTGCGCACGGCAGCAATCGCACTTCCCTCCAGCGGTAGGGTCGAGACGTCGGTATTGAGCTGGCTGTCGTCCAGATCGATCACCAGGCGCGACGGATTCTCCAACGAGAACACATTGGCCTGAGTAGCCGCTGTCAGGTCGAAGACCAAACGCGCGTGATCCGGAGCAGCCCAGAGCCGCATACTGTCGACGTTGGCGGCCTGCAGGCCAGAGACACCGGTCAACAGCATGGCGCAACCAAACGCGCACTGGCCAAGGAGACGACGGAGGGGTTGTTTCATTTCCATTGAATGACACCACCCTCCTGCGGGTGACCGTTGGTTTGCGCGTTCAGTTGCCCCAAAACATGCTGACCGAGCGCACTCTCGGCCGTCAACAGCGCCATTCGCCCTGGATCCGCAACGCGGAGCTGGATACGCACATCCGGCGCAGGCAGCCAGCCGTCGCCTCTACTGGGCCACTCGATGAGGCAAAGAGCATCGTCGGCTAGTACATCGCGCCCGCCCATGAATTCCAGCTCTTCCGGGTCTGCCAAACGGTATAAATCCAGATGATAGAGGCGCTGATCACCCAGTTCATAAGGCTCCACCAGGGTATAGGTCGGACTTTTCACGGCGCCTTGATAACCGTACGCCCTCAAAATGCCGCGCGTCAGGGTGGTCTTGCCCGCCCCCAAATCGCCCTCTAAATATACGCGCCCGCGACCGGTTAGCGCTTTGCCCAGCGCCTCGCCGAAGGCAACGTGGGCCTCTTCATCATTCAATTGCACCTGCATGTTGGCCGCCTTCACGGGTTAATGAGCACTCGTGCATAGGATGCCAGATCACTTGCTAACAGGCCACGTTCTCCACCGGCTTTAGCCGCCTCATCACCTGCCAGCGCATGTAGCATGACGCCCAACCAAGCGCTCTGCTCGAGACTGCCAGCTTGAGCCACCAAAGCGCCCAGCATACCGCTTAGTACGTCGCCCATGCCGCCACTGGCCATGCCCGGATTACCATAGGGACACACGACCAGCCCACTGGGTCCCGCCACCAAGCTGCCTGCACCTTTTAATATCACGACGCCTCCCCGGGCACGCTGTAGTGCGCGGGCGGCCGACGGACGATCCGACTGAACATCGGCCACGGAACAGCCTAGCAATCTGGCTGCCTCGCCAGGATGGGGGGTCAATATCCAGTCGTCGCGACGCAGCGTCGGCCAGCGGCTGGCCAGCAGATTGAGCGCATCGGCGTCCACCACTAGCGGCGTGTCTGCCTGTAGTGCACTTTGTAGCACCGCCTGCCCCCACGCTTCTTGCCCAAGTCCTGGCCCCACCACGAGCACGTCTGCGGTAGAAGGCAGTTCGGCCGCGTCGGCTCCGCTACGCACCGCGCGCGCCATGACTTCCGGGCAACGCACGAGGCTTGCGGTAACGTGTTCTTGAGCAGTGGCGAGGGTGACCTTGCCCGCTCCTAGTCGCGCAGCCGCTTGCGAGGCCAACAGCGCCGCCCCACCAAAGCCAGGCGCGCCTCCCATCACCAAGACGTGCCCCAAGCTTCCCTTGTGGCTAGTACGCGAACGGGGCGGAAAGGCCTCTCCCAGCAGCGTCTCATCCAGGCGCCATGCAGTGGGTGGAATATCGAAGAACGCCTGCGCCTTGACGCCCAACGGGCGAAAATCGATCTCACCGGTGTAGGCCGGTGCTTCCCCAGTGTGCAGGCCAATTTTGTCACCAATGAACGTGACCGTGCAGGCGGCTTCGACCGCCGTGCCTAGCCTCGCCCCGGTATCTGCCGAAATCCCCGACGGAATATCCAGCGCCAGCACGGGCTGAGACGCCGCATTCATGGCGTGGATGGCCTGCTTAGCGCGGCCCTCGACGTCGCCTGACAGCCCGGTGCCTAGCAGGGCATCGACGATGACCTCACCGGCGAGCGTCGTACTGGGCTGCCACTCCTCAAACCCGACCCCCGCTGCCGTTGCCAGTTCGGCAGCCCGGGCAACGTCGCCGGTCAGCGCGTCCAGTGGTGTCAGGGAAAGTCGCTGCACTTTGAGCCCCGACTGCATGGCCAGCGCCGCCAGCACATGACCGTCGCCGCCATTGTTGCCGCTGCCGCACACGACGGCCACGCTGCGCGCTTGAGGCCAGCGCGAGCGAAAGCTGTGCCAGGCGCTGGAGGCCGCCCGCTGCATCAAGGCAAAGCTTTCGATACCACCGGCAATGGTGCGCCGATCCAGCTCGCGCACTTGCGATGCCTTATAGAGAGGACGTAGCGAAGAGGTACTCAACGTAGACACGGTGTCTCCTTGATAGGGTGCTAAATCAACGCTCAGGTGCCGCCCGATCACGCAACGGCGTGCTCGACATGTCGTGCCAGCGGCTAATGCGTTAGCATAGCGCGCTTAACGCCTCACCGTTGACTGACCATGCCAAGTTCCACCACTTTTTCACCGTCTCACGAACCCATCTCCCGCGAGTCTCTGCATCAGCTTGCCGAGCAGATCAAGCAGTGGGGTCGCGAGCTGGGCTTTCAGCAGGTCGGCATCACCGATACGGATTTAGCGGCTCATGAGGCCCATCTGAACCGCTGGCTGGATAAAGGCTACCACGGCGAGATGGGCTTTATGGCGAAGCACGGCACCAAACGCACGCGACCTGACGAACTAGAACCCGGCACTCGCCGGGTCATCAGCGTGCGCATGGATTATCTGCCCGCCGAAGTAGAGAGTGCCAAGGTGCTGGGCCAACCCAGCCGTGCCTACGTCTCCCGCTACGCGCTGGGCCGGGACTATCATAAGCTGATGCGCAAACGCTTGGCACAGTTGGCAAAGCACATCGAGCAAGCAGTAGGAAAATTTGGTTTCCGCGCCTTCGTCGACTCCGCCCCGGTAATGGAGCGTGCGCTTGCCCAAAAGGCAGGCTTAGGATGGTTCGGTAAAAACGCTATGCTGTTAAACCCCAAAGCGGGCTCGCTGTTCTTTCTGGGAGAGCTGTATACCGACCTCCCGCTGCCCGTCGATGCACCTTTCGAACAGGAGCATTGCGGTAGCTGTAGCGCCTGTCGCACCGCTTGTCCCACCGGGGCCATCGTCGACGACAAGGTCGTCGATTCGCGCAAGTGCATCTCCTATCTCACCATCGAGCTGCACGGCGCGATTCCCGTAGAGTACCGTCGCGCCATGGGCAATCGCGTGTATGGCTGCGACGATTGTCAGCTCGTTTGCCCGTTCACACGCTTCACAAAAATCACCCAAGAAGAGGACTTCTCCCCGCGCCACGACCTTGACCGCGCATCGCTCATTGCGCTGTTTAGCTGGGGCGAAGAGGAGTTTTTGAACAAAACCGCAGGCAGCCCCATTCGCCGCATTGGCTATGAGCGCTGGCTGCGTAACCTTGCCGTTGGGCTGGGCAATGCCCCGTGGAGCGATGACGTCGAGGCAGCGTTGTGGGCACGCCGAGCTTACCCTAGCGCCCTGGTGCGAGAGCACGTCACCTGGGCGCTCGACGAGCAGCGCCACAAGCGCGATGCGCGCATCGCAACGCGGGCGTGAGGGCTACTCTTCTTCGTCGCTCCCTTCTTCGATACGCAAAAACGTGCGGCGGTAGTGGGCAAGCTCCGCGATCGACTCTTTGATGTCATCCATCGCCAAGTGGGCGTTTTGTTTCTTAAAGCCCACCAGTGCACCGGGATTCCAGCGTTTTGCCAGCTCTTTCACCGTGGACACATCCAAATTGCGGTAGTGGAAAAACGCCCACAAGTCGGGCATTTCCCGTTCCAAGAAGCGGCGGTCTTGATGAATACTGTTGCCGCACATGGGCGAAGAGCCCGCCACCACGTACTGGCGTAAAAAGTCGAGGGTTTGGCGCTCGGCTTCTTGCGTCTCGATGGTGCTTGCCTTCACCCGCGCCACTAGACCAGATTCACCGTGGGTTTTCTGGTTCCAATCGTCCATTCCGGCCAAGAGGCTATCGGGCTGTTTGACGGCAATCACGGGGCCCTCTGCCACGATATTCAACTGCGCGTCGGTGATGAGTGTCGCCACCTCGATAATGCGCTCTTTGTCCGGTTCAAGACCGGTCATTTCCAAATCAATCCACACCAATAGGTCGCTACGCGGTGCGCCGTTTTGCTCGCTCATTGCATTCATTCCTTGGTCAGGGTCGCCCTTGTATCGGCGCATCAAACAAAAGTGTCGCTTATATTGCGCTAACCCGCACCCCACACAGGACAGTGGACCGTCCAGGTGGGTACAATGCCCTCTATTGTAACGATCATCAGGTGGTCATGAGCAAACGTAAATTAAGCCGTCAGCAGCAGTGGCGAGTCGAGAAGATACAAGCCGAACGCGCCCAGCGTGCCGAAAAACGTGATGCCAAAGATGCCGAAAAGCTCTCTGCTGGCGAATACGGCCCCGAACAGCCAGGGCGAGTGATGGCCCACTTCGGTCGCACCCTAGAGGTGCGCGACGCCGACGGCACGCCCGTGCGCTGCCATCTACGCGCCAATCTGGAGGGCTTGGTGACCGGCGACCGCGTGATTTGGCGGGCGGGCCAGGATGGCTCGGGCGTGGTCGTGGCCCGTGAAGAGCGCGACAGCATTTTAAAGCGCCCCGACCCGCGCGGCCAGCTCAAGCCGGTAGCCGCCAATATCGACCAGCTGCTGATTGTATTCGCCGTCGAGCCTGCGCCTCATCCCAACCTGATCGACCGCTACCTCGTCGCCGCTGAAGCCACCGGCATCACGCCGGTACTGGTGCTCAACAAGACGGATCTGCTACCTGACGATGGAGGCGAGCTAGGGCAGTTACTAGAGCGCTATCGCGCGTTGGGCTACCCGGTGGTGCGCACCACCACCGCCAACCCCGAGGGGTTGAACGCCCTGCGCCTGCAGCTCGAGGGGCGCACGTCTGTCTTCGTCGGCCAGAGTGGCGTGGGAAAATCATCGCTCATAGATCTGCTGCTGCCCGACGAAACCCTGCGTATTGGCGCGCTATCGGAAGATTCGCGTAAAGGCACGCACACGACGACTACGGCACGTCTCTATGCCATGCGCAGCGACGAAGTCAGCAATGGCGAACTGATCGACTCGCCCGGCATACGTGAGTTTGGCCTGATCCATCTGGACGAGCAGGAAGTGACCGACGGCTTTATCGAGTTCCACCCCTATTTGGGCCTTTGCCGCTTCCGGGACTGCCGCCACCGCAATGAGCCGGGCTGCGCTTTACTGGACGCCGTCGAGGCAGGCAAGATTCATCCAGAGCGTTTTGCCAGCTATCGACGTATTCTCGATAGCTTGAATCCCCAGTGACAAACCCGCAATGATCGGAGTGACATCGCCGTTACCTCGTTGCGGTTGTCTTATTATCAAGGATAGGGAGCCGGATATGAGCACCGCCAGCCACTCATCAGAACACAATCTATTGCCACTCATCGTCGAGCCGGAACAGCTGCAAGAGCACTTGCAGGCACCTGAACTGCTGATTATCGATGTGCCCGCCAATGGTGACAGCTACCGTCAGGGCCACGTTCCTGGCGCCATTTATCTGGATTTTCGCTACTTGATGCGCGGCGAAGGCCCGGTGCCTAATGACGTACCGTCGGTAGAGTTTCTGTCTCGATTATTCAGCGCGCTGGGCTTGACCCGTGACACACACGTGGTGGCCTACGACGACGAAGGCGGCGGCTGGGCAGCTCGCCTGCTCTGGACGCTGGAGCTGATCGGCCACACCCGCTACTCCTATCTGAATGGCGGCATTCACGCTTGGCGCGACGCCGGTCTGGAAGAGAGCACCGAACTCACCGCGCCAACCCCCAGCGAATACCACGCCGAGATTCTTAACCCCAGTGCCGCCATCACGTGTGATGAGATCAAAGAGAAGCTCGGCAACAAACAGTTTGCCATCTGGGACGCTCGCTCCAAAGCGGAGTACGACGGCGAACGCGGCAACAATAAACACCTGGGGCACATCCCCGGTGCGGTGAACATGGATTGGCTAGACGCCATGGATCGCAGCCGGGCGCTGAGAATCCGCGACTACGCCGAGCTCATGACCGAACTCAATGCCCTAGGGCTCACTCCCGACATGGAAATTGCCACCCACTGCCAAAGCCACCACCGCAGCAGCTTTACCTGGTTGGTAGGCAAAGCGCTAGGCTTCACTATGCGCGGCTATGCGGGTTCCTGGGGTGAGTGGGGCAACCGCGACGATACACCCATCGAGAAATGAAGATATTACCGTGACCCTTTCCCAAAAAGCCTTTTCGCTGCTCCAATACCCACTGCCTCAGCACGCGCTGTCGCGCCTAACAGGTAAGTTCGCCCAGTGCGATAATCCCTGGGTGAAAAACACCCTCATCAAGGCATTCATCAAGCGCTTCAACGTGGACATGAGCCAGGCGCTAGAGCCAGACCCGACGGCCTATCCCACGTTCAACGACTTCTTTACTCGGGCGCTAAAAGCCGATGCGCGCCCACTGGGCGAAGGAGTGTTGAGCCCTGCCGATGGCACGCTCTCACAGTTTGGCCGCCTCACTACGGCGGGCACACTGGTACAGGCCAAGGGACATACGTTTTCCGCTCAAACGCTGTTAGGCGGCGACAAAGCGTTAGCCGACGAGTTTTTGAACGGCAGCTTCGCGACGGTTTATCTCTCGCCAAGGGATTACCACCGTGTGCATATGCCGGTGACCGGTACGCTGAGAGAGATGATCTACGTGCCAGGGCGGCTCTTTTCGGTCAACCAAGCCACCGCCAACTATGTGCCCGGTTTGTTCGCGCGCAACGAGCGCTTGGTCTGTATCTTCGACACCGAACACGGCCCCATGGCGATGGTACTGGTCGGCGCCATGATTGTGGCCGCCATCGAAACCGTCTGGTCTGGGCAGGTAACACCGCTATCGGGCCACCCTCAGCGTATGCGCTTCGGGCAGCCGATCGTGCTGGAGAAAGGTGCAGAGATGGGCCGTTTCAAACTCGGCTCCACCGTCGTGATGTGCTTCGCTAACCCCGTGGCGTTTGGCCATCATGCGCTCGGGGCGACAGTGCAAATGGGGCAGAGCCTCGCTACCCCAACGCCCTAAGGCAGGCTGGCCGCGTTCGTTAGCAGTTAGCCGTCGAAAACGCCAAGACCTCTTCCAGGCGCGCTTTACCCAGCGCTAATTGGATCAAACGATCCAGCCCCAGCGCCACGCCGGAAGAGGCTGGCAGCCCCTGCTCGAGCGCTGCCAGTAGATGAACATCGACATCCACCTCAGGGAGCCCCAACCGGCGACGCTCGGCATTATCGGCGTCGAAACGCTGGCGCTGCTCCTCGGCATCGGTCAGCTCGTCGTAGCCGTTGGCGAGCTCGATGCCGTTCAGATATAGCTCAAAGCGTGACGCCACCCATTCGCCGTCGGCATCCTGATGGCGTCGCGCCAGCGCCGCTTGGCTCGCTGGGTAGTCGACGACCACGCTAAGCTCCTGCTGCCCCAGCGTGGGCTCGATGACCATGCCCATCAGCAGATCCAAACAGGTATCTCGCCCCTCCTCGGCCAGCGCGTGGGCCGACATATTGCCTCGCTGTGCTGCTAGCGTTCGCAACGTGTCCAGCGACGTGGTGAACGGGTCCACTTCCAAGTGGCGATGAAAGAGCTCCCGATAGCGGTAGTGCACTACCGGGCCCGGTGGCTGCGGCAACACGTGCGCCACCAGCGCCGTTGTCTCCTCTATCAACTGCGCCAGCGTGAAACCAGGGCGGTACCACTCCAGCATGGTGAACTCGATATTGTGCCGCGCGCCCACTTCGCCATCACGAAAGCTTTTTGCCAGCTGAAAAATGGGACCGCTGTCCGCCGCCAGCAGTCGCTTCATATGAAACTCAGGCGAGGTTTGCAGCCATAGTTTGCGCTGACCTTTATCGGTGCGGGCAAGCGTCGCTAACGACACCAAATGCACATCGGTACTGCCTCCTTGGCCGAGCACTGGCGTCTCCACTTCCCATATGTCCCGCGCGGCAAAAAAAGCGCGCACCGTGGCGATCAAGCGGGCGCGCTCGCGCAGGGTGCCCACCGTTGCCGTTGGCTGCCAGTTCAGTGTCATTCCCTTCTCCCTAACGACATAAAGCCACGCAACAGTATCGCGTGGCTTTATGAATGAAATGCTTAAGCGACTGGATCGGTCGCTTTTATCATCGCGCGATTAAGCGCGTGATACGTACTCACCAGAACGGGTGTCGATTTTCAGCACTTCACCCTGGTTGATGAACAGCGGTACGCGAACCACGGCACCCGAAGAGAGCGTGGCAGGCTTGGAGCCGCCCTGCGCCGTGTCGCCCTTCAAACCGGGGTCGGTTTCGACCACTTCCAACTCGATGAAGTTGGGCGGCGTGACCGAGATCGCCTTGTCGTTCCAAAGCGTCAGCGTATACGGCACCTGCTCTTTGAGCCATTTTTCGGTGTCACCGAGAGCCTTTTTCTCTACCGCATACTGCTCGAAAGAGCCGTCGGTCTTCATGAAGTGCCACATATCACCGTCGGTGTAGAGGTACTCCATCTCGAGGTCCATGACGTCAGCGCCTTCCAAGGAGTCACCCGACTTGAACGTGCGCTCACCCACACGACCAGTCATCAGGTTACGCAGCTTGACGCGGTTGAACGCCTGGCCCTTGCCCGGCTTCACCAGCTCGTTCTCGACGATCGAACAAGGATCGCCGTCGAGCATTACTTTTAAACCTGCTTTGAATTCGTTGGTAGAATAGTTCGCCATAATGCCTCTCAATGGTCTGTTTCAATCGTCTATTTCAGTATGGGCCGTGAGACACCCTACTCGCCCATCACGCTGCCAATCGCAGCGTCGTCGCTAAGTGCGCGCATGATAACCCGAAGGAGGGCTTTTTGCAGGAGAACATCATTATCGCTGCTCAGCAGGCCGCTGCCCAGACTCAGAGCGCCTGGCAGCGCCAGCTTTCCCAAGCCGTTCGCGACCCCGCCGTACTCTGCCAACGCCTGGGGTTGAGCCAAGCGTGGGTGGCGGGCGCGCAGGCTGGGCATGGGCTCTTCGAGATTTGCGTCCCTGACGCTTATCTGGCGCGCATTGTACCAAACGACCCCAATGATCCACTGCTACGCCAAATCTTACCAACGGGTGACGAAGCCGCCGCGCCGCCTGGCTACGTGACCGACCCGCTAGAAGAGGCCGACCATCGCCCTGTCAAAGGACTGATCCATAAGTATGCGAATCGTGTACTCCTGATTGCCAGCCCAGCCTGCGCGATCAACTGCCGCTACTGTTTTCGCCGCCACTTTCCTTATCACGAGAACTCCCCTTCACGCGCTCAGTGGCAGGAAGCGCTGGACTACCTGCGTGCCGACACCACGATTCACGAGGCGATCCTATCCGGAGGCGACCCCCTTGCCGCCAGCGACCGGCAGTTGGCGTGGCTGGTCAAACAGTTAGAAAGCATTCCTCACCTGAAACGGCTGCGTATTCATACTCGCTTGCCCGTGGTCATTCCCGACCGCGTGGATGAAAGTTTGCTTGGCTGGCTGGGTAGCACCCGCTTACAAAAAGTCGTCGTGCTGCATATCAACCACGCCAACGAGATCGACCAAGCCGTGTTGGATGCCTGCACGCGCTTGAAACAGGCAGGCGTCACGCTGCTAAACCAGAGCGTTCTATTACGGGGCATCAACGACAGCGTCACCACCCTCGCGGCCCTCTCGGAACGGCTGTTTGAAGCAGGCGTACTGCCCTACTACCTGCACGTGCTCGACCCGGTCCAGGGCGCCGCGCACTTTGACGTGCCGGACAGTGAGGCGCAAGCGCTCATACAAGCGCTGCTGGAACACCTGCCCGGCTTTCTCATGCCGAGGCTGGTACGCGAAGTGCCAGGCAAGATGAGCAAAACACCTTTGTAGCCCGCTCAATGGTCTTGCAAGGCGTCGCGGCTAGACATGCAACATCGCCAAGTACTGTTATTGGCAGCGCTGGGCGATTTGCGTAAATTTTTATAAGCCAATCCAAGCTTAGAAGGCTCGGGTAGACGCTTTAACGCTCAGCCGCATAGCAGGCAAAAGCACCCAAAGCAGCGGCCTCAGTAGCCAGCGGTAAACGAACCGGGCAATAAACAAGACTGGCAACAGTACAATCAACCAGACCAGAAACTGCCCGAGCCACGTTGGCCAGCCTAGCCAGTGAGATAGATGGGTGCCCAGTGCGCTGACCAAGCTGGGGTGGCGAATGACCACATAAGCCGTGCCAGCGACCGCTGCAACTTTGGCCATGCGCGGCAGCGTTGCGAAGCGCCCGCTTGTGGCAACGATCCCTTGACGCACACCCGTGCGAGCAGCCTGCGCCTCGACGCCACCCACACGAGCCGTACGAGCGGCTCTTCCAGCGCGGAGTACCTTCACAGTACTGGCCATTACCAGCAGATCAACACCCGCCCAGCCCAGATCGCTTGCGCCTATTGCCTCGCCACGCCGCCACTGGCTTTCTAAGTCACGTAGGCCGCTGGTGAAAAAGTCGCCTACGCCGGAAACCAGACGCTCCCCTTGCAGCCACGCCACGTTGCCTTCGTCATCCACGACAAACTGGTTGAGCAGCCCATGGCCGTTGCTGTCGAGTAACGCAATTCCCATCTGACCACGCCGCAAAGGGGTTAGCTCGGCCATGGCCACCTCTACGTCTGCGTCACCCAGCTCATCGGAATCCGATGGCTCATCGCCCCACCAGCGGCTGACTTGCTGATAGCGCTCGCCTATCCAGTGCTGGGCACGCAGCGTCGTCACGTCGTGATCGCGGAAGTAGCTGATAGGCAGCACCGCATCCGCTCCGAAGCGCACCAACACCTGTTGGAATTGGGGCGATAACCCATAATCGAGAAGCGTGCTTCGAGCGATATCACCGTGGCGTAATATCGCCAACGCGGCGCTCATCCATAGCGCTTGATCCGACGCATAGTGAAGAAACAGTGCGTTGATCTCAGCAGAATCTTCTTGAAACGTGGGCTCAAGAGCGGGCAGTGCCCGCTCTACTTCCAAGCGTACCAACGTCTCTTCAAACGGATCATCGGAGGCCGTCAGCGAGAGCAGTCCCGCCAGGGCCATGGCGACTAATACGATGAACAGCCAAGGCCGTTTGAGCATTTACCCTAACGACTCCGCCGTCACATTGGCCGCCGCAGGCTGCGTCGAGTAGTGGCGATTGATTGCACTCAGCACGCCTTTCATGGAGGCGCTAGTGATGCTTTCATCGGTACCTACGCCAAATACGGCTTTGCCATCAATGCGTACTTCCACGTACGCGATCGCTTCGGCATCCGCCCCTTGGCCGCGGGAGTGTTCATGATAGTCAATGATTTCGACCTCTTGGCCGCTCGCCACCAGCGCTTTGATGAACGCTGCCAGCGGGCCGTTGCCTTCACCGGTCAGGGTTTGCCGCTGGCCGCCGTTTTCGACAATGGCCTCTAGCGCGACTTTGGGGCTATCTGGCTCGGAGGAAAGACGGTGATTCACCAGTGCCAGCGGTGACCGCTGCTCTAAATACTCATCGGCAAAGGCTTGGTAGATCATTTGTGAGGTGATCTCTTTACCGGTGCGGTCCGCCACTTCCTGCACCACTTGGCTGAACTCGATGGAGAGCCTGCGGGGCAGCTCGATACCGTGCTCCTGTTCTAACAGGTAAGAGATGCCGCCTTTGCCTGACTGGCTGTTCACGCGGATAACCGCTTCGTAGCTGCGGCCTACGTCCAGCGGGTCGATGGGGAGGTAGGGAACGTCCCACGGCGCTTCTGGATGGGCGCGACGGTCAGCCATGCCTTTTTTGATGGCATCCTGATGAGAGCCTGAGAACGCAGTAAAGACCAAATCGCCCACATACGGATGGCGCGGGTGAACGGGCAGCTGATTGCAGTACTCGGCTTCGCGCATGATCGGGGTGATATTGGAGAAATCGAGCTGAGGATTCACCCCTTGGGTATACATGTTCATCGCCAGCGTGACGATATCCACGTTGCCAGTACGCTCGCCGTTGCCAAATAGCGTGCCCTCGACGCGATCCGCCCCCGCCATTAGCGTCAGTTCGGCCGCCGCAACGCCGGTGCCGCGATCGTTGTGCGGATGAACGCTGACGATCAAGGTATCGCGCTTTTTGACATGGCGACAGAACCACTCGATCTGGTCGGCGTAGTTGTTGGGCGTGGCGACTTCGACCGTGGCGGGCAGATTGACGATCATTTTGTTGTCGACGCTGGGGCCAAAAGTGTCCATCACCGCTTCGACGATCTCGACCGCGAACTCCATCTCCGTGGTGGTGAATAGCTCAGGAGAGTACTGGAAGGTCCAGTTCGTTTCCGGGTTGGCCGCCATCAAATAGCGAATCTGCGCGGTAGCATCCACGGCAATTTGGATACACTCGGTTTTATCCACGTTGAACACCACCCGGCGGAACATCGGGTCGGTGGCGTTATAAACGTGCACGATGGCGTTCTTGACGCCTTTCAGCGCTTCGAAGGTGCGCTCAATCAGGTGCGGACGCGCTTGGGTCAGCACTTGAATGGTCACGTCTTCGGGAATCTTGTTTTGCTCGATCAGCGAGCGAACGAAATCAAAATCGGTCTGCGATGCAGAGGGAAAGCCCACCTCGATCTCTTTGAATCCGATCTTCAACAGCATGTCGAACAGGCGCTGTTTGCGCTCTTGATCCATCGGGTCAATCAGCGACTGGTTGCCGTCGCGCAGATCCACGCTGCACCAGATGGGCGGCGTGTCGATACGTTGGCTTGGCCACTGTCGATCAGGCAGATCCACGGCCACGAAGGGGCGATACTTCTTGGAGGGGTCGGACAGCATCATAGCGGCGCTCCTATCGTTAATCGGTTGTAGAAGAATCGGAAGGGCGATGAGAGGAAACAGAAGGCCTTTGTCGCTCCGCCAGGGCGGCTTCCATGCGATCGAGCTGTGCTTTCAACGCGTGGACATCGCCACGCAGCGCCTGCAGCTGCGCCGGTTCGCCCTCCTCGTCATCGGTATCGAGCTGTGCGCTCTCTTTTTGCATTACGTCCAACACGATGCCAATCATCATGTTAAGAAAAATGAATGCCGTGAGAAAAATGAACGTCAGGTAGTACACCCAGCTCCAGGCATACTCCTCTTGCGTGGCGTACATCACGTCCGTCCAGTCCTCGAACGTCGCGATACGAAACAGCGTCAACATGGCAATGGAGATGTTGCCCCACAAAAACTCATCCACGTTGTGGAAGAGAAAGCTGCCCAACGCCGCGTAGATATAAAAGATGATAAACATGAGCAGCACCACGTAGCCCATGCGGGGAATCGATTTGACCAACGCGCCCAGCAGCATCTGTAGTTCGGGAATCATCGACACCAAGCGCAGCACACGGAAAATTCGCAGCAGCCGCGCTAACAGCACCATCTCCGAGTCATCCATGGGAATCAGGCTGGCGGTGACGATCAAGAAGTCAAAAACGTTCCAGCCCTTCTTAAAAAAGCTGACTAAGTTGCGCTCTGCTGCCATTCTGATCAAAATCTCGACCAGGAAGAACACCGTGACGGCCACATCGAGGTAGAGCAACCACTGCTCGATACGAGTGGTTTCTTCGTAGGTTTTCGCGCCAATGACCAGCGCCGAGATCACGATGATGGAAATGACCAGCCCTTCGAACAGCTTGTTGCTACGCAGCTTTTCAAAACGGGCTTGCCAGGTATTGAAGGGTTCACTCATGGAACAAGGAGTCTCTCAACGGTTAACGTCAACACTTTATACTAAAATCACACACCTTCCATACAAGTGATATCCTGTTGTTTCACTTGATGTATCTTCGCCTCCAGGGCAACCTTCGTTGCTCTGGCGATTTTTTTGATTTTTTGCGCTGGATGACCTCATGACACTGCTGTGGATCGCCTTACTGCCATTACTGGGCGTACTGGTGCCGGCACTGACTGCCCAACGCGGCCGCACTTGGTGCTCGCTCGCCACGGGCATATTGCCAGCAACGGCACTGCTACTCACGCTACTGCAAATTCCTGCTTTGCTGGAGGGCGAGGCGCTGCGTTTTGCGGCCGACTGGATGCCCACCCTCGGCCTGGAGCTTGCGTTTCGTCTCGATGGCCTGTCACTGCTCTTCAACCTGCTCATTCTGGGCATTGGGCTATTGATCCTATTGTATGCCCATTTTTACTTGGCAAGCGATGAGCCTTTCGGACGTTTTTACGCTTTCCTGATGCTGTTCATGGCATCGATGGTGGGCATTTCCATGTCCGACAACCTCATCCTGCTCTGGCTGTTTTGGGAGCTGACCAGTCTCTCCTCCTTCCTGCTGATTGGCTTTTGGTCCTATCGCAGCGATGCCCGCAAAGGCGCGCGCATGGCGCTGACCGTAACCGGCGCGGGGGGGCTAGCGCTTCTTGCAGGCTTGCTGCTGCTGGGCGACATGGCCGGTAGCTATCGCATGGATGACGTGCTGGCCAGCGGCGCGACCATCGTGACGGATCCACGCTACCCACTGATGCTGGGGCTTGTGCTGCTGGGCGCGTTCACCAAATCCGCGCAGTTCCCCTTCCAGTTCTGGCTCCCCCACGCCATGGCAGCCCCTACGCCCGTTTCTGCCTACCTGCACTCGGCCACTATGGTGAAAGCGGGTATTTTCTTAATGGCGCGGTTGCACCCCGCCATTGCGGATAGCGCATTGTGGAGCGTGGTCGTGCCGCTGGTAGGTACCATCACGCTGCTTTACGGCGCGTGGTTTGCGCTGTTCAAAACCGACTTGAAAGGCATTCTGGCGTTTTCGACCGTCAGCCATTTGGGGTTGATCACCGTCCTGCTGGGCATTGGCAGCCCCATGGCCGTGTTGGCCGCGCTGTTCCATATCCTGAACCACGCCACCTTCAAAGCGGCGCTGTTCATGAGCGCGGGCATCATCGACCATGAAACCGGCACCCGAGAGCTGAAGCAGCTTGGCGGGCTCAGAAAAGCGATGCCGGTCACCGCGCTGCTCACCACCTTGGCCGCCGCCGCCATGGCGGGGGTGCCGCTGTTTAACGGCTTCCTCTCGAAAGAGATGTTCTTTACCGAAACGCTCGCCACTCCGGTACTCGGCGGTCTGAGCTGGGTGCTGCCCGCACTGGCAACGCTGGGCGGTATTCTCTCCGTCGCTTACTCGCTGCGGCTGGTTCATGCGGTGTTCTATAAGCCAGCCCGCGAGCAAACGCCTAAATCCCCCCACGAGCCGCCCCACCTGATGCGCTTGCCCGTGGAACTGCTGGTGACGCTCTGCGTGCTGGTGGGGCTATTCCCTGCCTTTTTCGCGACAGGCATTCTAGAGCTAGCCACCCAAGCCGTTTTGGGCGAACCGTTGTCGTTCCACCTCGCCATCTGGCACGGCGTAAATTTGCCGCTGATGATGAGCTTGCTGGCCTTTGCCGCAGGCATTGCCATGTACTGGCGTCATGCCGATCTGCGCCGTTTCGTGCAGCCCTTCGCCAGTGTGGATGCGCGCCGCGTGTTCGAACGGCTAATCATCACCGTGGGTTACCGCGCCGAGCAGATCATTACTAAGCTGGAAGGTAACTCCTTACAGCGCTATATGGGATGGTTACTGGGCGCCGCCCTGCTGATGGGACTGATCGGCCTTGCCGGTATTCAAGAATTGACCGGTAGCAAAGGCAATCAGCCCATCGACGGCGTGGTGCTGCTAGGCGCAGGCATGCTCATTTTTGGTGGGGTTGCCACCGCAGCGACTCACCGCTACCGCTTGATTTCACTGTTGATGCTGTCGGTGGTCGGTCTGTTCGTAGCGCTCACTTTTGCGCGTTTTTCGGCCCCGGATCTCGCCTTGACCCAGCTTTCGGTGGAAGTCGTCACGATGATTCTGCTGATGCTGGCATTGTTCTTCTTGCCGCAAAAAACCCCTACCGAATCGAGCCCGATGCGTAACGTGCGCGATATTCTGCTGGCCGGTGCGCTGGGGCTGGTGGTCGCTAGCTTGAACTACGCGGTGATGACCCGCGAAACGCTCTCGATCTCCAACTTCTTCGTCGAGAACAGCAAACCCGGTGGCGGCGGCTACAACGTGGTCAACGTGATTCTGGTCGACTTCCGTGGCTTCGATACCCTGGGCGAAATTACCGTCCTGGCCATTGCGGGTCTCGCGATCTTCAAGCTGCTCAACCGCTTGCGTCTGTTCATGCCCCACAGCGACGGCGAAGGCCGTGTTTGGTCACCGGATCGCTACCCGGCCATTCTGACCTCCATCTCGATGACGCTGCTGCCACTGGCGCTGCTGGTGTCCGCCTTCATCTTCCTACGCGGTCATAACCAGCCCGGCGGTGGCTTCATTGCCGGTTTGATTACCGCTGTTGCTTTGATTCTGCTGTACATGGCGCGGGGCGTTGAGTGGGCGCAAGAGCGCCTGAATTTCCCCTTCCAGCCGGTCGCCGTGGTGGGTGTGGCCATTGCCACGCTCACCGGCCTAGGCAGCTGGCTGTTGGGTTACCCCTTCCTGACCTCGTCGTTTGGGTATTTCAGCCTGCCGCTGATTGGCACCTTCGAGCTTGCCACGGCCCTGCTGTTTGA
Source organism: Halomonas sp. LC1 (assembly GCF_030247125.1). Classification (NCBI taxonomy): domain Bacteria; kingdom Pseudomonadati; phylum Pseudomonadota; class Gammaproteobacteria; order Oceanospirillales; family Halomonadaceae; genus Halomonas; species Halomonas sp. LC1. Next base: position 146,935 of record NZ_JASSPG010000004.1, read on the forward strand.
CTTGGGTGTGTACCTCGCGGTGGTGGGAGCCACGCTGATGATTCTGGCCAACCTGGGTAAGGTGACGACACCGCACCGCCCGGTGACCGACCCGAAGACGTCAGACACCCACGACACGCCGAATGAAAAGGAATCCCACTAATGGAAATGCTCTATGCCATTACCACGGGTATCTTAACCTCTTGCGGCCTTTACCTGACGCTACGGGGACGAACGTTCCCGGTCGTCGTGGGCCTGACACTGCTCTCGTATGCGGTCAACCTGTTCCTGTTCTCCATGGGCGGGCTGACGACGGACGGTGCCGCGCTGGTGAACGAAGACTCACAGTTCGCCGACCCGCTGCCCCAGGCGCTGGTTCTCACCGCTATCGTCATCGGCTTTGCCATGACGGCGTTCGTCGTCATTCTTGCCATGCGGGCGCGCAGCGAAGTGGGTAACGACCACGTGGATGGTAAAAAGGAAGACCGCGAATGATTCAACATCTAATTGTGTTGCCCGTGGTACTACCGCTGGTCGCGGGTATTTTATTGCTCTACCAGCGCCAGGGGCTGGTGCACTACAAGCGAGCTGTGAGCGTTATTGCCACCCTGCTTCTGTTGCTGGTGTCGATTGCCCTGGTGCGCCAAGCCGCCAGCGGTGAGGTCACCTATTACGCCCTAGGCGACTGGCAGCCACCGTTTGGCGTCGTGCTGGTGCTCGACCGCCTCTCCGCGCTGATGGTGCTGCTCACGTCCCTTCTAGCCGTGGGCGCCGTGGTGTTTGCCTGCGGTGGAGACGACGAAAAAGGCAGCAACTTCCACGGCCTGTTTCAGTGGCAGTTGCTCGGTATCAACGGTGCGTTTTTGACCGGCGACTTGTTCAACCTGTTCGTCTTTTTCGAAGTGCTGTTGCTGGCCTCCTACGCGCTGCTGTTGCACGGTGGCGGCAAGGCGCGCATTCAGGCAAGCGTTCACTATGTGGTGCTTAACCTGGCAGGTTCGTCGCTATTTTTGATTGCAGTGGGCATTCTGTATGGGGCCACCGGCACGCTCAATATGGCGGATATGGGCGATAAGCTCGCTAGCCTGCCCGCCGAGCGTGAGGGCTTAGTGACCGCAGGTGCGCTGATGCTGCTGGTCGTCTTTGGCCTCAAAGCTGCCATTTTACCGCTCTATTTCTGGCTCCCCCGCGCTTATGCCGCGGCCCCTGCCCCGGTGGCGGCGCTGTTTGCGATCATGACCAAGGTGGGCATCTACGCTATTCTGCGGGTCTATTCGCTGATTTTTGGCGAGCAGGCTGGCGGACTTGTGGCGCTGGAGCAGCCTTGGGTGTGGTGGCTAGCGCTAGCCACCTTGGCCGCCGCTGGCGTGGGCGTGATGGCCGCTCGCGACCTGCGCCTGCTGGTGGCCTACTTGGTGCTGATTTCGGTGGGCACACTACTGGCGGGCGTCGGCATGCGCTCCGTAGAGGCCACCTCCGCTCTGCTTTACTATCTCATCCATACCACGCTAGTCACCGGTGGCCTGTTCCTGCTGGCTGAGATGATTGGTCTGCAGCGCGGCAAGCCAGGTACACGCATCGTCAAAGGGCGCCCGCTGGTTCAGGGTAATGCCCTGGCTATCACCTTTTTTATCGGTGCGATTGCCGTGGTGGGTATGCCGCCACTGTCAGGAGCGCTGGGTAAAGCGATGGTATTGGTGGCGGCAGAAGGCACTCAGCGCGTGTGGTTATGGCCACTGCTGCTGCTCGCCAGCCTAGCGTCACTGATCGCGCTCTCTCGCGCGGGCTCTACGCTGTTTTGGCGCAGCCACCGGGGTAGCCCAAGCGGTAGTCCGCTATCTCGTTACCAGTGGTTCGGCATGCTCTGGCTACTCAGCGCTGCGCCTTTACTGGTGGCGTTCGCCGGGCCGGTGAGCAGCTATACCCAAGCCACCGGCGAGCAGCTCGCTAACCCGCAACAACTGATCGAAACGCTGCTGCCCGATGCAGGAGAGACGCCATGATTACCCCTCGCAAATGGCTGCCCACCCCGGTGCTGTCGATACTGCTGCTATTGGTATGGCTGCTGCTGGTACGCAGCTACGCCTTTGGCCAGTTCGTGCTGGGCGGCGCGCTGGCTATCCTGATTCCTTTGCTGACCCACCGCTTTTGGGATGCTCGGCCACGCATCAGTAAGCCCATGATGCTGCTGCGTTTTGGCCTGCGGGTGTTGGGCGATATCGTCACCGCCAACTTCGAGGTGGCGTATCTGATCGCCAACCCATGGCGCAAGCTTAAGCCACACTTCATCGAGTATCCGCTGATGCTGGAGGAGCGGTTTACCATCACGCTGCTGGCCAGCACGATCAGCCTGACCCCCGGCACCGTTTCGGCCAACCTGCGGATGGATGGCAAATCCCTGCTGATTCATGCGTTGAACGTGGACGATGAAGAAGCGCTCATTGAGCAAATACGCGAACGCTACGAACGGCCGCTCAAGGAGATCTACGAATGCTGAGTATTGCGCTCTACATCACCTTAGCGCTGGTGGTGATGGCCCTGCTGATGAACCTCTACCGCCTGACGATTGGCCCTGATCTTCCTGATCGGGTTCTGGCGCTGGACACCATGTACGTCAACTCCATCGCGCTGATCGTACTGCTCGGCTTGTGGCTCAACAGCAAGACCTATTTCGAGTCGGCCCTGTTGATCGCCATGCTTGGCTTCATCAGTACGGTGGCCGTATGCAAATACATCCTGCGCGGAGATATTATCGAATGAACATGATCGATGAGGTGGCGTCATGCCCTTTCTAGTTGAAGCGCTAATCTCTTTATTGCTACTGGCAGGCGGAGTCTTCGTATTCATCGGCTCGCTTGGCATGGCGCACCTGCGTGACTTCTACATGCGCCTGCACGGCCCTACAAAAGCCACCACGCTGGGCATTGGCTGCATGTTGATTGCCTCCATGGGCTACTTCTGGAGCGTCGATGGCAAGCCGGATATCCAGGAGCTGCTGATTACGCTGTTCCTGTTTATCACCGCGCCCGTCAGCGCCCACCTGCTGGCCAAAACCGGCCTGCACCTGCAGTTGAAGCACACCCAAAAGACCCAGGGCAAACCAATCGAGTTACGCTCTGAAGAGGTCGGTGACAAACCGGTGCCTCACCCTGACAAAGGGCACGGTTAAACACCGTCAATCACGCCTCAAGCGCTGGCAACCGCCAGCGCTTTTTTTATGAGCGATCCATCTAAACCGCTGACCATACAGCGAACGCGCGGGCGAACGGTATGAAGCGCGCTCAACAGAAAGTAGTGGCAAATGCCACTTTCCGGTAAGCTCTTGCCGATTGATTTTACGAGGTGAGGTACATCATGTGGCGCCTACTCAGGCTATCTGCACTGTCATTATCTGCTCTGGTGCTGGCAGGCTGCTCCGATCCAACCGTCGACACCAGCTCCATGCCCGCTGCGGTGGTCTCGATCGAAGAAGTGCGTGAGTCGCTGCCCACCTATAAGCGCGACGAGTTCGATACCGCGCTCAAGATCATTGCCATGTCATCGTTTAGCGGTATCGATCTTTTCAACCCACAGCGCATGAACGCGGCGGAAATTGCCGAGTCGGCCAATGCCTACATGCATGGGTTGACGGGGGATGAAATCATCGAGCGTGCCGATAACATGCTTCGCGAACGGCGCGCACGTGAGCGCGAGCAGGCACTGCGCACACTTAACCGGCTAGAAGCCAAACAGGCCAGCGCCGAGCGTGACCAGGAGCGTTTAGCGCAAATTCGTATCGATAGCGCTCGCTACTATCTCAGTACCAGCCCCTACGGCGCACTAGAGCCGGTGATCGAGCTGACGGTCACGAACGGCGGGGACCAGCCCATTTCAGAACTCATGCTGCGCGGGCTACTGGAAAGCCCCGATAGGGAAGTCGCCTGGGTGGATGAAACCTTCTACTACGTGATTGCCGGTGGCCTTGCTCCTGGTGAGAGCGACACCTGGAGCCTGGCGCCCAATCGCTTTGGGCCTTGGGGCAACGATCAGATTCCCCGCAATGCCGAACTGTCGCTCACGCTGTTAGGCGTCAACGATGCCGACGGTGAGCCGTTGTGGAATGCGCCCCCGCTAACCGAGAGTGAGACCGCGCGGCTTGAGTCGCTGCGAACCGAGTACGGCGGCATACGCACCCAAGCCACGGACGACCAAGCCGCTGACAGCTAAGCGACGCGCAGGTGATCCACAAAAACGGCGGTGCTAACCAGCACCGCCGTTTTACGTTGACCCGCGTCGTCTGGCTTAGGTTAGCTCTGCGTCGCTATAGCCAAGCAGGTACAGCACGCCATCCAACCCCGCGACGGAGATCGCTTGGCGTGCTTCAGCACGCACCAACGGTTTAGCACGGAACGCCACGCCCAACCCCGCCGTTGCGAGCATTTTCAGATCGTTCGCACCATCGCCGACGGCAACGGTTTGCGCCAGCGGCACGCCTTCGCGCTCGGCAATCTGCGTCAATAGCGCCGCTTTACGCTCGGCATCGACGATGGGTTCCTGAACTGCGCCGGTCACTTTGCCTTGCTCGATGACCAGCTCGTTGGCATGAATTTCGTCAAACCCAAGCCGCTCTTGAAGGTAGCGGGCAAAGTAGGTGAAACCGCCGGACAGAATCACCGTCCGGTAACCCAAGCGTTTCAAATTCGCCATCAAGCGTTCGACACCTTCCATCAGCGGCAGCTCTGCAGCAATACTGGCCAGCACCGACTCCTCCAGGCCCTCCAGCTTGCTCATACGCTCTCGAAAGCTAGCCTTGAAGTCCAGCTCGCCGCGCATGGCCCGCTCGGTCACGTCTGCCACTTCTTGACCTACGCCATGGCGACGGGCCAACTCGTCGATCACTTCCGCTTGGATCAACGTTGAGTCCATGTCGAAGCAAACCAGGCGCGGCGCATCCGTTGGTCGGGGTGGTTGCACGACGAGATCCACACCGTGGGTGTCACCCAGCGCCAGCGCCGCTTGGCGCAGTGCCGTCAGCGATTCGGGCGCGCCACTCGCGTGAAGCTCTAGGCAATCCATCGCGCTACCCTGTGCCGTGTCCGCCAGCGTCTGGCGACGCTCCTCCTGTAAACCGAACTGCTCCATGAGCGACGCCACGGCAAGCTCTACCGTCGCCGTCAGGCGCGGCGCCAACAGCGTGACCACCACATTTCCGCGTGCCATCCATTACTCCCCTGCTTCTAAACGATCTACTTTTTGGAAACCACGCGGCAGCTTGCTGCCCCTTCTGCCACGCTCCCCGCGATAATACGCTAGGTCATCCGCTTTGAGGGTCAGTTTGCGCTTGCCCGCATGAATGATCAGCTCGCTGCCTTCGGCCACCACGGCAATATCCCGCACGAACTCTTCCCGCCGTGCGGCGCGGGGGCCGGGGATATCAAGCATTTTGTTGCCTTTACCTTTGGCCATCTCGGGCAACTGATCCAGAGGAAACAGCAGCAAACGACCTTCATTGGACACCGAGGCTACCCAGAGCCCTTCGCCTTCAGGCACCTCGATGGGGGGCATGACGCGACAGCCTTTGGGCACGCTGAGCACGGCTTTACCCGCTTTGTTCTTGCCGGTAAGGGCTTCGAGCTGAGCCACGAACCCGTAGCCCCCGTCGCTGGCAAGCAGGAAGCGTTTGGTGGGCGGCGCGAGCATCAAACCCGCCATCTGCGCCCCCGCTGCCACGTTCACACGACCGGTCACCGGCTCGCCCTGGCCACGGGCACTGGGCAAGTTGTGTGCTGCCAAGGTGTAGGCGCGGCCGGTATCGTCCAGCAGCACCAGCGGCTGATTGGTTTTACCTCGGGCTGCTAAGCGGAAACTATCCCCCGCTTTGTAGGAGAGCCCTTCGGGGTCGATATCGTGGCCTTTGGCAGCACGAATCCAGCCTTTATCGGACAGCACTACGGTAATCGGGTCGGCCCCCAGCAGTTCCACTTCGGAGAGCGCTTTGGCTTCGCTGCGCTCCACCAACGGCGAACGGCGTTCGTCGCCGTGCTCTTTACCCGCTGCGCGGATCTCTTTCTCGATCAGCGTGGTGAGCTTGGCTTCGCTACCCAGCAGCCCCTGCAGGGTTTTACGCTCTTTTTCCAGCTCATCCTGCTCGCCGCGAATCTTCATCTCTTCCAGCTTGGCAAGATGGCGCAGACGCAGTTCAAGGATCGCTTCGGCCTGGCGCTCGGTCAGGCCAAAGGCGCTCATCAGGGCAGGCTTGGGCTCATCCTCTTCGCGGATGATGCGGATCACCTCATCGATATTCAGGTAAGCGGTCAGTAGGCCTTCTAAAATATGCAGGCGATCTTCCACTTTGCCTAAACGGTGCTCCAGGCGGCGGCGCACCGTTGCACGGCGAAACCGCAGCCACTCACCCAGCATATCGGTCAGCGGCATCACCCGTGGGCGGCCATCTAGGCCAATCACGTTCATGTTCACCCGCACGTTCTTTTCCAGATCCGTGGTGGCAAACAGGTGCGCCATCAGCGCTTCGACATCCACACGGCTCGAACGTGGCTCAATCACCAAGCGGGTCGGCTCTTCATGAGTCGATTCATCGCGCAGGTCGGCCACCATAGGCAGCTTTTTCGCCTGCATTTGCGCGGCGATCTGCTCCAATACTTTGGCACCGCTTACCTGATAGGGCACGGCGGTAATGACGATGTTGGCGTCTTCACGTACGTAGCGGGCGCGTAATTTGACCGAGCCTCGGCCAGTCTCATAGAGCTTACGCAGATCCGCTTTCGGCGTGATGATTTCTGCATCCGTCGGGAAATCCGGTGCAGGCACAAACGCCATCAAATCCGCCGTAGTGGCCTCGGGATGACGCAGCAGGTGGCAAGTGGCTTCCACCACTTCTGAGACGTTATGGGGCGGAATATCGGTCGCCATGCCCACCGCAATACCGGTGCCGCCGTTGAGCAGCACGTGGGGCAACCGCGCAGGCAGTACTACAGGCTCTTGCATGGTGCCATCAAAGTTCGGCGCCCACTCCACGGTGCCTTGGCCCAGCTCGCTGAGCAGCACTTCGGCAAATTTGGAGAGCTTGGCCTCGGTGTAGCGCATGGCCGCGAAAGATTTCGGGTCGTCGGGGCTTCCCCAGTTACCCTGGCCATCCACCAGCGGGTAGCGGTAGCTGAACGACTGCGCCATCAGCACCATGGCTTCGTAACAGGCGCTGTCTCCGTGGGGGTGAAACTTACCCAGTACGTCACCGACGGTACGCGCCGACTTTTTGTACTTGGCATTGGCATGCAGCGCCAGCTCGCGCATGGCGTAGATGATCCGCCGCTGAACGGGCTTCATGCCATCGCCAATGTTGGGTAAGGCGCGGTCTAGAATGACGTACATCGAGTAGTCGAGGTACGCTTTTTCGGTGTAATCGCGTAGGGACAGACGCTCGACGTCGCCCTCCGCTACTTGAATATCCATGGTCATCGGGGGTTATATCTCTATGTCTGCGAGGTTGCCGTAATCTTCCAGCCACTTTTTGCGATCACTTGCGCGCTTCTTGGCCAGCAGCATGTCCATCATTTCCAGAGTGCCATCGCCTTCGTCCAGCGTGAGCTGAACGAGACGGCGGGTTTCTACGGCCATGGTGGTTTCGCGCAGCTGTAGCGGGCTCATTTCACCCAGGCCCTTGAAGCGCTGGACGTTGGGCGTGCCCCGCTTTTTCGCTAACTGTTTCAAAATGGCGGCTTTCTCGCTCTCATCCAGGGCGTAATGCACCTCTTTCCCCAGATCAATCCGGTACAGCGGCGGCATGGCAACGAAGACATGCCCTGCATCGACAAGGGCGGGGAAGTGTTTGACGAACAGCGCGCAGAGCAGCGTGGCGATATGCAGACCGTCGGAGTCGGCATCCGCGAGGATGCAGATCTTGTGATAGCGCAGCTTTTCGAGGTCGGCGCTGCCCGGGTCGGCACCAATCGCCACGGCAATATCGTGGACTTCCTGGGAGCCGTAAATATCGTGGGAGTCCACTTCCCAGGTATTGAGAATCTTACCCCGCAGCGGCAGGATGGCCTGGGTGTCGCGGTTACGCGCCTGCTTGGCGCTGCCGCCGGCCGAGTCGCCCTCCACCAGAAACAGCTCGCTCAGCGCCGGATCTTGCCCCGAACAGTCCGCCAGCTTGCCGGGGAGTGCGGGGCCCGACGTCACCTTTTTCCGCGCGACCTTCTTCGACTTCTTTTGGCGCTGCTGGGCCGCGCTGATCACCAGTTCGGCAAGCTGTTCGGCCTGCTCGACGTGATGGTTCAGCCACAGCGAAAAGGCGTCTTTGACCACGCCTGAGACAAACCCAGCAATGGTGCGCGACGAGAGGCGCTCCTTGGTCTGTCCCGCAAACTGTGGATCGAGCATTTTCACCGAGAGCACGAAAGAGGCGCGCTCCCACAAATCGTCGGCAGTGAGCTTGATGCCGCGGGGCAGCAGGCTGCGGTATTCACAGAACTCCCGCAGAGCGTCTAGCAGGCCGGACCGAAAACCATTGACGTGGGTGCCACCCTGGGGCGTGGGAATGAGGTTGACGTAACTTTCGAGGAGCGCCTCGCCACCTTCCGGCAGCCACTGAATGGCCCAGTCCACGCCGTGCTCGTCGTCACTGAAGTGGCCTACAAACGGCTCCTTGGGCAGCACCTCATAGCCATCGGTGGCTTCAGCCAGATAGTCGCGCAGGCCATCGGCGTAGGCCCACTCGGTTTTGGTGCCATCCGGCTCGACCAGGGTGACCGAGAGTCCTGGGCAAAGCACCGCTTTGGCGCGCAGCAGGTGCTTCAGTTTGGATAGCGCGAGCTTCGGGCTGTCGAAGTAGCTTTCGTCGGGCCAGAAGCGTACCAGGGTGCCGGTGGCACGTTTGGCGGCTTTGCCGATTTCATGCAGCTCTTCGACCTTTTCGCCGTGCTCGAAGGCAATGGCGTGGCGGGCACCGTCGCGGGTCACTTCGACTTCCAACCGTCGAGACAGCGCATTGACCACCGAGACGCCCACGCCGTGAAGGCCACCCGAGAACCGGTAGCTCGACGAGGAGAACTTACCGCCCGCGTGAAGCTTGGTCAGGATGAGTTCGACCCCGGAGACGCCGTGTTCCGGGTGCAGGTCGATCGGCATGCCGCGGCCGTTATCCTGGACTTCGATGGCTCCGTCGTTGTGAAGCACCACGCTGATGCTCGAAGCATGACCCGCCAGCGCCTCGTCGACACTGTTGTCGATGACCTCTTGGGCGAGGTGATTGGGACGTGAGGTATCGGTATACATACCGGGACGCTTTCGCACCGGCTCGAGGCCTGAGAGAACCTCGATCGAACTCGCGCCGTACTGGGAGGCATCAAACTGGGTCATGTAACGTCGGTTCCTGAAAAAACGTACTGAACAAAAGCGTACAGGCGGCCTGGTTGGGTGCCGTACAAAGGCAGTCACTAGCCCTCTTAACGCGAAAGGCACACCGGAAGAGACCGCGCATAAAGGTACACAGGATAGCGGAAAAGCAAAAAGCTGTATATCCAGCCATATAGATCGAGCTGCCTACGCCTGCTCTGCGGCCCAAAACGCCTCGATGAGACCGCGGCTAGAGGCGTCCATTCGGCCAATGTCGCCCTCTCCATCAATGATGGCCTGGGTATCGGTGGCAATCTGCTTGCCCAGCTCGACGCCCCACTGATCAAAGGGGTTGATGTCCCATATCACTGCCTGTACAAACACCTTGTGCTCGTAGAGCGCAATCAGCGCACCGAGGGTTGCAGGCGTGAGCTTGTCCAGCAGCACGGTGGTCGAGGGCTGGTTGCCACGATAGCGCTTGTGTTCGGGACGCGGGCCATCCTCCTCCAAAGCATCGTCCCCCAGCATCAGCACGCGGGATTGGGCAAAGCAGTTGGCCAGCGCCAGACGATGCTGAGCCTTCAAGTGGCGGCGGGTGTCTGGTTCTTCCACCTCATCGTAGCGCTTCAAAGGCGCGATAAAGTCGCAGACTACCGGCTGGGTGCCTTGGTGCAACAGCTGGTAAAAGGCGTGCTGGGCGTTGGGGCCCAACTGGCCCCACAGCACCGGACAGGTGGAGTAGTTCACCGCCTGGCCCTGGCGGGTCACGGACTTGCCGTTGGACTCCATCTCGAGCTGTTCGAGGTAAGCAGCAAAGTACTCAAGCCGCCCGTCATAAGGCAGAATCGAGTGGGCACGAATATCCAAGAAGTTGACGTTCCAAATACCTGCCAACCCTAACAACACCGGCAGATTGTCCTCTAGCGGCGCCTCGCGAAAATGGCGATCCATGGCATGGGCGCCCGCCAGCAGCTCGCGGAAGTTCTCCATGCCGATCACCAGCGCAATCGGCAGGCCAATGGTGCCCCACAGCGAGTAGCGTCCGCCAACCCACTCCCAGAACATCAACTGGTGGTCCGGAGTAATTCCCCAATCGCTCATCTTGTCGGGGCTGGCCGATACACCGATGAAGTGCTGGCGCAGGATGAGCGCCTCGCTAATCGGTTTGGCATGGGGGCTGGCGTCCGGTAGGTCGGCGTGCTGGGTGAGCCGACCAATCAGCCAGTCGCGAGCGGTGTTGGCGTTGGAGAGCGTATCGATGGTGGTGAACGACTTCGACGACAACACGAATAGCGTGGTTTCGGGGTTGAACCGGCTGAGATAATCCGCCAGTTGGGAACCATCCATCGTGGAGGCAAAATGCACCTCCACCGGGTGAATATCGCTGGGGCGATAGTCCGCGAGGGCATGAGTCACCATCAGCGGCCCTAAATCCGAGCCGCCCACGCCTAAATTCACCACGTGACGAATAGGCTTGCCGGTGGCCCCCCTCCACTGGCCCGCATGTAGCCGCTGCACCAGGCGCTCCATTTGCGCCAAGCTGTCATGCACGGCCCCGACGATATCTTCGCCTTCCACGTCCAGGCTCGCATCCGCAGGTAGGCGCAAGGCGGTATGCAGCGCTGGGCGGTTCTCACTGACGTTCACCCGTTTACCGCTCAGCAGCGCCTCGATGGCCGCTGGCACGCCCGCCTCTTGGGCCAGCGCCAGCAGGTGCTCCAGCGTATCGTCGTCCCACCGCTGCTTGGAAAGATCGAGAGTGAGCCCCGCCACCTGACGCGTAAAGTTCTGCCAACGGCTGGGGTCTTCCCCAAACAGGTTCTTCAAGTGGACATGTTTAAGCGCTTGCGCATGCTGCTGTAACGTTTGCCAAGCGGGAAGCGTATCGGGAGTTGCTGTTGCTGAAGCCATGTGCCCTCTCCTGTGGCGTCGTTCCGTGAGGCAGGAATCTGAATGGATCAGGCCTGTTCTGCGCTAACAAGGGCGCGTAAACTACGCAACCTCATTAACCATCCTGGCTTGCCCATGAGTGATGCATCTTACCGCGACGCTATCTTTTCAACACCCCTAGACAAGGTGGCTAGGTTCTCCTTCGATGAACAGGTCGTCGCGTGCTTCCCCGATATGATCCGCCGCTCGGTGCCCGGCTACGGCCAAATCCTGGGTATGCTGAGCCTGATTGCCAAACGCCATCTGCGCCACGGTGCCCATGTTTATGATCTGGGCTGCTCGCTAGGCGCATCCGGACTCGCCCTGGCAGGCGCTCTACCCGCCGATGCGTTCCGCTATACCGGTATCGACCTTTCCCCGGCCATGGCGGCCCGGGCGAAGCAGACCTTTCTCGATGAGTGCCCCGAGCACGCCATGCAGGTGGAAGAAGCCGATATTCGTACCTACGAGTATGCGCCTTCGGGGATGATCATTCTCAACTTTACGCTGCAGTTTTTGCCACCGGCCGATCGTGATGCGCTGCTCAAGCGGCTTTACGACACGCTCGAGCCCGGCGGCGTGCTGATCTTGTCGGAAAAGACCGTCGATGCCGACGAGCGTGATAACGCTTGGCGGGTCGAGCGCTACCACGATTTCAAGCGTGCTAACGGCTACAGCGATATGGAGATCAGCCAAAAGCGCACTGCCCTTGAGAACGTGCTGATTCCCGATACGCTGGATGCGCTGCACGAGCGCTTGTCGCTGGCAGGCTTTCCCCGCGCCATGACCTGGTTCCAGTACCTGAACTTCACTTCGCTGATCGCCTTTAAGGAGGGTTAACGTGGCGCTACTCCCCGACGATCATCGCGTGCTGTATCAAGCGTTTTTAAACCAGGCCACTCAAGATGCCTCGCTCACGCCCTGGCTTGCCAAACTCCCCGAGCAGCTCGCCAGCGGGTTGGACCGCCAGCGCCACGGCGATCTCTCCGCCTGGGAAAAAGCCGTAGCCAAACTGCCACCGCTGCCGGAAGAGCGCCGTGTGGATTTGAACAGCGACACGTTGACGGTGGAAATAGACCTCACCGACAGCCAGCAGCGCCAGTGCTTCAACCTGCTGCGCAAGCTGGCCCCGTGGCGTAAAGGGCCGTTCAACCTGGGTGGTATCGAGATCGATACCGAGTGGCGCTCCGACTGGAAATGGCAGCGTGTCGCGCCGCATCTCGCGCCGTTGAATTACCGCAAGGTGCTGGATGTAGGCGGCGGCAGCGGTTACCACGCCTGGCGGATGGCGGGTGCAGGCGCCGCTTTCGTGTTGGTGATTGACCCTTCCCCACGCTTTTACTGGCAGTTCCAGGCGGTGCGCCACTTCGTCGGCAATGCCGATGACGGCCGCACGCAGTTTCTGCCGGTAGGTATCGAGGACGTACCGGAGAACCTAGGTTTCTTCGACACGGTGTTCTCCATGGGCGTGCTGTACCACCGCCCCTCGCCCCTTGAGCATCTGCAACAGCTAAAAGGTGCACTGGCCCCTGGCGGTGAGCTAGTGCTGGAGACGCTAGTGGTAGAAGGCGATGAGCAGACCGTATTCGTACCCGGAGAGCGCTACGCCGCCATGCCTAACGTCTACTTTTTGCCCTCCTCCAAAGCGCTGTGCCACTGGCTAGAGCGCTGCGGATTTACCAACGTGCGAGTGGTGGATGAAGCGGTGACGACACTCAATGAGCAGCGCTCCACCGAGTGGATGACCTACCAGTCGCTGGCGGACTTCCTCGACCCGGATGACCGCAGCCGCACCATAGAAGGCTACCCCGCCCCACGCCGTGCGGTGATTCTGGCGAACAAGCCGGAGTAGTGAGTGATGGCCGCCCAGCACTTTTCAATCAGCGTCTTAAAATCACCAGCCAGCGGCCCAGGTTCATCACGCTGGCCAGTGACGCCGCCACATAGGTAAAGGCACAGGCGGTGAGTACGTGGCGGGCACCGGCCATATCGGCAGGCGGCACGTACTCTTTCAACAGCGGCAACGCGCGATTAAAGCTGGCATCGAACTCCACCGGCAGCGTGACGAGATGCACCAGCGCCGCCGTGCCGAAGCTAATCACCGCCATCACGATAATCATCGCAAGCCCGCCGGGTAGACGCGTCAGCAGGAACAGAAATGGCGCGGCCATCATCAAAATCGCCCCTAGCTTTTCAGCCTTTTGGGCCACCCGTACCAAACGGCTGCGGGCCAGCAGTGGCGCATAACCTTCGTGGTGCTGAATGGCATGACCCACTTCATGGGCGGCAACGGTCACCGCCGTCAGCGAACGGCCATCGTAGTGATCGGGCATTAAGCGTACACAGCGTGCCTCGGGGTCGTAATGGTCGCCCTGCTCAGTGCGCTCTACCCGTACGCCCTCCACACCCATACGGCGCAGCAGATGTTCGGCCAATTCCGCACCGGTACCTGGGTAATCATCACGCCCTCGGGTATGGCGCTTTAATACCCATTTTGCCCATAGGTTGGGCAGCACGAAAATGGCCAGCGCCAGCACGATTAAGAGGATGAGCATCACGACACCGGAACCCGCCAAGTAAGAGAGACATCAACGCTTAGTTTTACCACGAATGGCAGGGGAACACAGCTTAGGCGGGCTCGTGACGATGGGCTTCAACGTCGCGCTGTACAGACTGCAAGCCGCGCGCTGAAATATCCCCTTGGGCGTGAGCATGCTCGGCAATCAAAATGCTGTCTGCCGCCAAGACCAGCTCACACTCGGTGTGAGCCAATTCATCGCGCAAGCGCTGGATGGCGGCTTCACGCTGTGGGTCGCTATCCACACGGCGAATGTAGATCGCTTTGATCCGATCCGGGTAGGCTTTGACGACCTCCGTGTAGACCTCGGGATCATGCTGACCGCTATCGCCAATCAAAATACACGGCATGTCGTCATACAGCGCCAGCATGCGGTCGATGAGCTCACGCTTGTGCGCTTCTGCCCGGCGCGGCCAAGGCTTACGCCATGAGATGCCCCACTCCCGCAAAAACAGAATCGGCCCAACCGGGATCCGGTTCATTTGGAAAAAGGCTTCCAACATTTCATAAATGGCCCAGGGGCCACGGGAAACGTAAAGGATCGGTCGTTCGCCCTTTTCGGTCTGTCCACGGTAAAGCGCTTGATAGAGCGACGCGACGCCAGGGAAGGCCGTCCGCCGGTGTGGCTTGCGGACGAACAGTCGATAGAGCATCTTGAGCTTTTCCGCCACGCCGGTGAACATCACCGTATCGTCGATATCGCTGATCACCAGCAGATCCGCTTCGGGAGGCGGGACGTACACCTCGACGCTCGTGCGGATGGGCGGATGGCCCTGGGCGTGTACCAGGATATCGGCACGATGCCAGGAAACGTCGACCGGCAGCGGCGTCGTGACAGGCAGGTGAGCGTCGAAGTAACCGTCTCTGTCGGTGGTCAAGCAGAGCGCGTTATTCCCAACCCGGATATCGACTTTGGCACCGGCAAGTCCGCGACGGAAGACGCGGCGCGCCACGTCTGCGGTATCGCGCAGCATGCCGCGTCTAGGAATGGCGCGGCCGAGCGCCGCTTGGCGGAACACTCGGCCCATGACGAAGATTTCCCGCTGAGAACCGTAGCCGCGATAGGGGTGTACCATCATCCCACTGCGGCCACTGTCCCGCTTCATCGGTTTTGCAACAACGTGGGCAAGCCTTTTGGCAAAGCTTGCCCACTGGTGGTACCACGCCATTAAGCGTGCTGGCCTGAGTGACGCCCTTCCTGCAGCTCTTCCAGCAGTTTGGCGTTGAAAGCATCCAGGTCTTTAGGAGTACGGCTGGTCACGAGGCCGCTATCGACCACCACTGGCTCATCCACCCAATTTACACCGGCATTACGCAGGTCTTGGGCAACGCTTGGCACGGAGGTCATTTTGCGCCCGTCGACCACGCCTGCGTTGATCAAAATCCAGGGGGCATGGCAAATGGCGGCAACCGGCTTACCCGCTTGGAAAAACGCTTTGACGAAGCTCAAGGCGTCGTCATTTAGGCGCAGCTCGTCAGGATTGAACAAGCCGCCTGGGAGTACCAGCGCGTGATAATCCGACTCGTTGACGTCGGCCAAGGCTTTGTCGGCGTCGTAAGTATCGCCCCAGTCAGTTTCGGCCCAGGCGCGAATGCCCTTACCTTCCGGCGACACGATATGCACCTCGACCCCTTCTTTCTGAAGCGCCGCGCGAGGCACGCTCAGCTCGGACTCTTCGAAACCGTCGGTGGCTAAAATAGCAACACGCTTACCGTTCAGTGCTTGATTCATCATGCTCTCCTTTTCGTGATGATTTTTCAGTGACTTGATTACGTTTACAACGCCTCTCCCAGTGTGGCGCATCTTATACAATCGTCAAGCGCAGATACCAAAATCGTCCAGTCGCTAGGCGCTTAAGCGTTGTACAACACACGCCCTAGCTGGCCCACATCGTAACCGCTAAGGGTGCTGGCTCGCTGGGCAAAACGGGGCGTACGCGCAAAGGCAAAAAGCGCCTGAACGGCGGGCTCGAAATAGCTGCGTCGATGCATGACCATATCGAAGGACTCCTCCACCAGCGGAAGGAATTCCAACTGCTGGCGCTGGGCAGCGGCCTGCATGCCAAGCCCGACATCGGCGTCACCTTGGGCGATGGCCAGGGCCAAATCGTCTTCACTGAGCGCAGGGTGCGCCGCCCATCTCAGCGCTTCGTGCGCGACGCCAGCCTGTTGCAGCAAGCAGTTCATGAGCTGCGCGGCTCCTGCGCCCGGCTGACGATGGGCCAGCACGGCTTTGCGCTTGGCAATGTCGCCCACCGATTGAATGCCCAACGGATTGCCTGGGGCCAAAAGCAGCCCCTGGCGGCGCGTGGCCCAGTGCAGCACGATCAGATCGCGCACTCCACCCAGGCCCAACGCAGCAGGTTCGTTATAGCGCCCGGAAGCCGCGTCGAGCAGATGGATCCCCGCTAGCATCGCCCTGCCTTCCAGCAAGCGTCGGACGCCGTCGCCACTGCCCTGACACAGCGAGGCCAAGTCACTCCCGCTCTCGCGCACCGCCCACTCCAGCAGCGGGTCTTGGCTGCCCGCCAATACCGGCGGAGGCGGCTGCCGCTGCGCCTGGTCGCCTTCCAAGTGGCTAAGCACCCACATATCAATATGCTGTCGAGGAAACAGCAGCTTTCCCGTCGCACGGCTGCAGGGGATATGGCCCTGACGCACCAGGTCGTACACCTTGCGCTCTTTCAAACGCAGATAGTCCGCCACCTCAGCGGTGGTCAAATAGTCGTTTGGCATCGCTCACCCTGCATTTAGCTGCGTATGGCTGCATATATTTCAGTAACCAATGCATAACATCAAGTAAACGTACACTATGCAGCCTAACGAAAACGCTTAGCTCTCACGATTCTCCCGTGGCCACCGCACTGGCGTGTGCGCGACCCGACGCTTCTACATCAGGTACTTATGTCAGCAAGTGATAACCCTTTTTATACGGCGCTCGCGCTGATTCTGGGCATGGACTCCGATTTGATCGACATCGTGGTGCTCTCTTTGCAGGTGTCGCTGGTCGCCGTGCTGATCGCCAGCGCCTTGGCGTTGCCGGTGGGAGCGGCGCTCGCCCTATGGCGTTTCCCTGGACGTAACGGACTGATCGTCGTACTCAATGCACTGATGGGGCTACCTCCGGTCGTGGCTGGGCTATGTGTCTATTTGCTGCTCTCCCGGGCAGGACCATTAGGCTCGTTTGGGCTGCTGTTCACGCCCAGCGCCATGGTGATTGCTCAAGTCATCCTGGTATTTCCCATTATCGCCGCGCTGACGCGCCAGCAGGTGGAAGCCCTGCACCATGAGTACGCCGAGCAGCTACGTTCGCTGGGGCTGACCCAGCGACGCATGATGCCCACCCTACTGTGGGATGCGCGCTTTGGCCTGCTGACGGTGATTCTAGCGGGCTTTGGCCGGGCCAGCGCCGAAGTGGGCGCGGTGATGATCGTCGGCGGCAATATCGACGGCGTGACTCGGGTGATGACCACCAGCATCGTGCTGGAGACCAGCAAGGGGGACCTTCCCCTGGCGCTCGGGTTGGGCATCGTACTGCTGACGCTGGTCACCCTCATCAATGCGCTGGCCCATGCGATCAGTGAAGCGGCCAAGAGGCGGTTAGGATGAATGCACCGCTCACCTCCTCTTTCACCTCAATGGCCAATGTGCCAGCCCTGCACTTTCAGCAGGCGAGCTTCACCCATCGTGGTCACGCCTTGTTGGCGCCCACCACCCTCACGCTGTCTGGCTGTCAGCGCACGCTGATCATGGGGCCTAACGGGGCGGGTAAAAGTCTGTTCATGCGTTTGGCTCATGGACTACTCCGCCCTAGCAGCGGCCACGTTAGCTGGGAAGGCGCACCTCCCGTCCAGGCCATGGTGTTTCAGCGGCCGGTGCTGCTGCGTCGCTCGGTCATCGATAACCTGATCTACGCCCTGGCCGTCAAACGCGTGCCTCGCCGGGAGCGCAAAGCGCTCGCCTGGCAGGCACTGGAGAAGTTCGGCTTAGCAGCTCTGGCCAAGCGCCCCGCGCGGGTGCTGTCTGGCGGCGAGCAGCAGCGGCTCACCCTGGCCCGCGCTTGGCTGTTAACCCCTGCCGTGCTGTTTTTGGATGAACCCACCTCCGCCCTTGATCCCGCCGCCATTAAGGCGGTGGAAGATGCAGTGAATGAGTTTCACCAGAGCGGGACGCGCATCGTCATGACAACCCACGACCTACATCAGGCGAAGCGGCTCGCCGACGACGTGCTGTTTATGTACGGCGGCCAGGTGCTGGAGCACACCAGCGCCGAGCGATTTTTCGACACCCCGGCCTCCTCGCAGGCCAGGGCGTTTATCCGGGGCGAACTGGTTTGGTGACCCCCACTCAGCGTTGAACAACACCCAAAGGAGCAGACCGTGAAGACAACGACCACGCTTATCACCGCCAGCGTATGCACGACCGCCTTGGCCTGGAGTGCTTCGCTACTCGCGGATGACGACTTCATTACACTCGCCTCCACGACGTCCACCGAGAACTCAGGGCTGTTCGATGCCATTATCCCCACGTTCACCGAGGCCACCGGCATCGACGTGCGCGTGGTAGCCGTCGGCACCGGGCAAGCATTTGAGATCGGCCGCCGTGGTGATGCTGACAGCCTGCTGGTACACGATACGGCAGGCGAGGAGCAGTTCGTGGCGGACGGTTACGCCACGGAGCGTTTAGACGTCATGTATAACGACTTCGTGATCGTAGGCCCCAGCGACGACCCGGCAGGCATTAGCGACAGCGAGAGCGTGGCAGACGCCTTTGCGCGTATCGCCGAGAGCGGGTCACCGTTTGCCTCACGAGGCGATGACAGCGGCACGAACCGCGCCGAACTGCGGTTGTGGGAAGATGCGGGCGTGACGCCTCAAGGCGAGTGGTACCGCGAGCTGGGCAGTGGCATGGGCCCGACCCTAAACACCGCTGCGGGTATGGACGCCTACACCTTTACCGACCGCGCCACCTGGGTCGCGTTCGATAATCCGCAAAACCTCACGCTGCTGTTCGAAGGTGACGAAGCGCTGTTTAACCAGTACGGCAGCCTGCTGCTCTCGGAAGAGCGTCATCCGCACTTGAAGCACGATTTAGCCGCCCAGTGGCACCAGTGGCTCGTCTCTGAGGAAGGCCAGCAGGCGATTGCTGACTTCGAGGTAGGCGGCCAACAGCTGTTTTTTCCTAACGCTGAGTAAGCCGATCGCCAAAGCGCCAGCCCGCGTTCGACGGGCTGGCGCTCGGCTCGGGTCACCCTTGGCTCAACTGGCGATCCACATCTTCTCGACCGAGCGAGTCGCTACCTCACCCGGCACGTCGATATAGCCGCGTACGTCAGCACGATTGGCAGAGATCGAATCCATATAGAGCGGTGCCACGGTGCTGCCCTCCTGCTGATACAGCACCTGGATATCGTGGTACATCTGACGCCGCTTGGTCTCGTCCTGCTCACCACGTGCCGCAATGATCAACTGATCGAGCTGCTCGTTGGCCCAGCGCGCTTCGTTCCACGGCGCATTCGATAAATTGACCATGGAAAGGTAGGCATCCGCCGTTGGGCGGCTCGACCAGCCAGAGGCGCAAAACTCGTGCTGACGCCACACTTCCGACCAGTAGCCATCGGCGGGGACGCGATTGACCTCCAGCGGTATTCCGGCACGCTGGGCCGACTGCTGATACAGCTCCGCCGCCGAGACCGCGCCTTCAAAGGTCGCACCGTCTGCGGTGCTTAGCCGAATGGGCCTATCCATGCCGGATTGACGCCAGTGATGGAGCGCTTTGTCCGGATCGAAGGCATGGCTGGGGAGATCAGTGGTGAAGTAAGGATTGCTGGGGAATAGCGGTGAGTCGTTGCCCACCTGACCATAGCCTTGCACCAGCAGATTCAATAGTTGCTCTCGGTCGAGGGCGTACTTCATGGCCAAACGGACGTCTTTGTTATTGAAAGGCGCGCGGTCGGCCAAGCCGGGGAACGTTACCTGGAAACTGCCCACGTTACGGTTGATGGTGAGCGATGACGCGCTCTCCAAACGGCTGACGATACTGGATGTCACCCGGTTGACGAAGTGAACCGAGCCGCTCATCAGTGCCGCTACCCGTGCGGTGGCATCGTTGAAGGCACGGGTTTCGACGCTGTCGACGAAGGCACGATCCGACTTCCAGTAGTTCTCGTTGCGCTTGACCAGAGTACGTACTCCCGGCTCAAAGCTCTCCAGCACGAACGGCCCGGTGCCAATCCCGTCATCGAAATTCGCACCGGCAGGAGTGATGGCAAAGTTCACCTCTCCCAGCAAATACGGCAAGTCCATGTTGGGCGCCGACAACGTCATGACCACTTGATGTTGGCCACGGGCGGTCAGCTCGGTGATTTGCTCCATGTAACCTTTCACGGCCGAAGGCGAATCGTCGGCACGGTGATGGTTGAGCGAGTACACCACATCGTCGGCGGTGAGGGTTTTGCCGTTATGGAAGGTCACGCCTTGTCGCAGGGTAAAGACCCACTGCGTCGCATCGGTCGTCTCCCACGATTCGGCCAACCCGGGTGCCAACGTGCCATCATCGTGGAGTTCGGTCAGGGTATTAAATAGCTGACGCCCCACATGGTACATGTACTGCTCGAAGTAGTAGGCCGGGTCCAAACGATCACTGCTAGAGGCGTTATCGATCGCCAAAATGAGATGCCCACCGCGTTGTGGGGTAGCATCCGTTTGTGCGCTCGCCCAGCGTGGCAACAGTAGTCCGCCCAAGGCGCTGGCAGATACCGATAGCGCAGCGGAGTGTTGCAGAAACTGGCGACGGGTGACGCCAGCCATGCGCCCCGCATTGGGCAAGTTCGTTCCTTTCTTCATGGGGAGATTCATCCTATGCAATCAATAACAACACGCTGCTAGCTACGTACCGCGTCGGCCAGCTTGGCAATGTGCTCAGGGCCAATACCACAGCAGCCGCCGATCATAGTGGCGCCGGCGGCCTGCCAGCGCTGGGCGAAGTCAGCATAGGCATCGGGCCCTAAGTCATCGCGCATGTCACTCACACCGGCGTTGGCGGCGATGCGGTTACTCTGGGGGACGAAACTATTGGCGTACACGCCCAAACGCAGCGTGGCCCCTTTCTCCAGCACCACGGCGTGCGCTTGGCGAAGCGCCTCTTCCATCACCTCCGCTTGGCTGCAGTTGAACAGCAGCGCTTCCCCACCGGCTTCCAGCACGGCGTTCACTGCGGCGTCGACCCCCTCACCAGAGCGCAGCACGCAGGGCAGTTCGCCATTTTCATCAGCGTCTTGCAGGGTGAACGAGAACCAGCGTGGGCGGGTATCGTCACCCAGCGCAACGGCCACGGCTCGGGCCTCCTCCGTGGCGCTCAGCGTCTCTGCCAGCCACACGTCCACGTAGGGAGCTTGACCCTCGATCAGCGTGGCCAGCAGTTCCGGGGCGCGCTGGGCATCGAAGAGCGCCGGCTGATAAGAACCGAACAGCGGCGGCAGCGATCCCGCGACGGTCACCGCGTCTCCCGCCACGCTGTCACGCGCTAGCTTTCCCGCCAGCGTCGCCAGTGCCAAGCCGCGCTCGGCAAAGCACGCCTCGCCAATGTGAAAGGGCACGACGGCATAGGCATTGGTGGTAATCACCTCGGCGCCTGCCTGAATGAACGCGCGGTGCGCTTGGGTCACGCACTCGGAGGCTTCCATTAGCGCAAGCGCCGACCACTCCGGCTGGCGAAACGGGGCACCTAAGCGTTTCAACTCACGTCCTAAGCCACCGTCTAACAGGGTTAACATCGACTCTCGCTCCTTGGTGTCTCGATTCAGCATTACCTAAAAATTGACGCCGCAGAGCGGCGTCAACAGGGGTTCGATAAGGGGCGGCGTTAGCGTCCCAGCAGCGACCCGATATCTTTTGCTTCCCAGTGCGGGAAATGCTTGCGCACCAGCGCGTTCAGATCGCGTTCGAAGGCGGCCCAATCGGTAGTGGCAGCCTGCTGGCGCGCATTCGCCACGCCACGGATCATGCCCGCTCCCACCGTCACATTGGTCAGCCGATCGATCACGATAAAGCTACCGGTGCCTGGGCTAGTGCGATAATCGTCGACGGGAATAGCGGCGGTCAACTCTACCTCGCAGCGGGCAATGGCATTGAGCCCTAGCGAATCGGTGGCGTGCTTTTCCAGCGTGTTGACGTCGACCTGATACTCGATGGCGCTGACCTGCCCCGCTAAATCGCGGGTCGCCAGCTTGATATCGTAGAGCTTGCCGGGCGTGAGGGCCTCCTCATGCATCCACACGATGTCGGCGCTAAAGACGTTCGACAGCGGAATCTCGGCATCGGCGCTGACGATCCAATCACCGCGGGAAATGTCGATCTCGTCTTCCAGAGTAACGGTAATCGCTTGGCCGGGGTACGCCGCGTCCAAATCACCGTCGAAAGTGACCACGCGTGCCACGCGCGACGTCTTACCTGAAGGCAGCGCTTTGACCGCCTGGCCGGGACGCAGCACCCCCGCCGAGAGCGTGCCGCAGTAGCCGCGGAAGTCCAGGTTCGGGCGATTGACGTACTGCACCGGCAGACGCAAATCGGTGAGGTTCTGATCACGGGTGACTTCGACGTTCTCCAGCAGCTCGATCAGCGTTTTGCCCTCGTAGCGCTCGCCGTCCTCGAAGTACCAAGGCGTTTGCTCGCTGCGGTTGACCACGTTGTCGCCGTTGAGCGCCGACATCGGCACGAAACGGATGTCCGGGGCCTGCAGGTTGGTAGCGAACGCGCGGTACTCGTCGACGATCTCGTTGAAGCGTGCTTCCGAGAAGCCCACCAAATCCATCTTATTCACTGCAATGACCAGATGCTGGATGCCCAGCAGGTCGGCAATGAAGCTGTGGCGGCGCGTCTGGGTCTGCACGCCGTAACGTGCGTCGATCAGAATGATCGCTAGGCTTGCCGTGGAGGCACCGGTGGCCATATTGCGGGTGTACTGCTCATGCCCTGGGGTATCGGCAATGATGAACTTGCGCTTTTCGGTAGAGAAGAAGCGGTAGGCTACATCGATGGTGATGCCCTGTTCTCGCTCGGACTGTAGCCCGTCCACCAGGAGCGCCAGATCCACCGTATCGCCGGTCGTGCCACTGGTTTTCGAGGCCTTGGTAATGGCTGCCAACTGATCTTCGAAGATCATCTTGGAGTCGTGGAGCATCCGGCCGATGAGCGTCGATTTACCGTCATCGACACTGCCGCAGGTAATGAAGCGCAGCAGGTCTTTGTTTTCGTGCTCGTGCAGGTATTGCTCGATGTTATCGGCAATTAACGTTGATTGGTGTGCCATTAGAAGTACCCCTCACGCTTTTTCTTCTCCATGGAACCGGCCTGATCGTGGTCGATGGCACGGCCGCTGCGCTCGCTGGTCTTGGTCAGCAGCATCTCTTGGATGATTTCCGGCAGCGTGGCGGCTTTGGACTCCACCGCGCCAGTGAGCGGGTAGCAGCCCAACGTTCTGAAACGCACCCACTTCTCTTCCGGCACCTCACCAGGGGCCAGGGGCAGGCGGTCATCGTCCACCATGATCTGCATGCCGTCGCGCTCGACCACCGGGCGTTTGGCGGAGTAATAGAGCGGCACGATGGGAATCGACTCGAGGTAGATGTACTGCCAGATATCCAGCTCGGTCCAGTTGGAAAGCGGGAACACGCGAATCGATTCGCCTTTATTGACCTTGGCGTTGTACACGTTCCAAAGCTCGGGGCGCTGGTTTTTGGGGTCCCAGCGGTGGTACTTGTCGCGGAAGGAGTACACCCGC
Organism: Halomonas sp. LC1; assembly: GCF_030247125.1. Classification (NCBI taxonomy): domain Bacteria; kingdom Pseudomonadati; phylum Pseudomonadota; class Gammaproteobacteria; order Oceanospirillales; family Halomonadaceae; genus Halomonas; species Halomonas sp. LC1. The sequence goes on from NZ_JASSPG010000004.1 coordinate 170,534, forward strand.
TCTTTGGCACGGGACGCCTCTTCGTCGCGGCGCGCACCGCCAAAGGCCGCATCGAACCCGTATTTATCCAGCGCCTGCTTGAGCGCCTGGGTCTTCATGATATCGGTGTACTTCGCGCTACCGTGATCGAAGGGGTTGATGTTGGCAGCCCGCCCCTCTTCGTTGGTGTGTACGATCAGCTCCATGCCCGCCTCTTCCGCCATGCGGTTGCGGAACGCGATCATTTCGCGGAACTTCCAGGTGGTATCGATGTGCATCAGCGGGAATGGCGGCGTGCCAGGGTAGAAGGCTTTGCGCGCCAAGTGCAGCATGACCGAGGAGTCTTTACCGATGGAGTACATCATCACCGGGTTACTGAACTCTGCCGCCACTTCTCGGATGATGTGGATCGACTCGGCTTCGAGCTGCTTCAGGTGGGTCAGCCGGGCAGCATCCGGTGCGCTTGGCACCTCTTGCGTTGCCGCCGACGGCGCAGAAAACTGGTTCATTACCTACTCCCTCACAAAACGGTGCTTGCTTGTATCGAGACGGCTTTTCAAGGAAGCCTTTGCAAACATGAACGGCCGTCCAGCGCACAGGGATCGCAAGACGGGCATTTGTGGGTAGGGTAACGCTAGGTCAATAATAACCCAAAAGAATTAATAACTATCTTTTTAGATCTATAACGCCTAAAAACATCACACGATCACGCGCTCCACCCAGGTCTCCCACGCCTGGCCGTGAAAGTCGACGATGCGGTAACCAGGGCGTGAAGCTTCGTCGATGGCAAATGCCTCAGCCCCTGGCAGAAATTGATCCGACAGGGCGGGGCAACCATAAACGCCGATATCGGTGCCTGCTGCCTGATGATGCTGGGCATAGGCCTGATGCGCGTGGCCAAACAGGATCACTTTTACCTGCGGATACGCGCTCAGGAGCTGCCAAAAAGCATCGCGGTCCTGTAGGCCGATCGCATCCATCCAGGCGGCTCCCACGTCCACCGGCGGGTGGTGCATGGCAATCAGTGTGGGACGGTCGTCGTGTTCGAGGCGCGCCGCCAGCGCGCCCAAGGCGTCGCTTCCTAATTCGCCGTGGGGCTTGCCAACGACCTGAGTATTGAGCAGTAGCAAGCGCCACTGCTCCAAATCCACTTCGTCGAGCAGCGGCTGCTCGGCACTCATCAGCTCTAGCTGATCATGGTTACCCGGTATCCAGAACCACGGGCAGGGCAACGCACAAAGCGCTTCCCGTGCATGGGCATAGGAGGCAGCGGTTTCATCCTGACTGACGTCGCCGGTGAACACGACGACATCGGGCCGCTCTGCGGCGACCGCTTCTAGCACGCGTTGAAACTGCTGCCACGGAATCCCTGCTCGGGAGCGCGCCTGTTTATCTGCATGTAAGTGTGAATCGGTAATTTGGACAAGCCGCATTCACCTAGCTCCCTTAACCTGAATCGTGTACGACGTGAATTAACGTAGCTCGGGCATGTCCACCGCATGACCATGGGCCAGCCCGTGGGCCAACCACTCGCCCAAGAAACAGTTGAGCTGTAGCTTTTCATCCGGTTGATGCATGCGGGCACCTGCTCGGGAGCGCGCCTGTTTATCTGCATGTAAGTGTGAATCGGTAATTTGGACAAGCCGCATTCACCTAGCTCCCTTAACCTGAATCGTGTACGACGTGAATTAACGTAGCTCGGGCATGTCCACCGCATGACCATGGGCCAGCCCGTGGGCCAACCACTCGCCCAAGAAACAGTTGAGCTGTAGCTTTTCATCCGGTTGATGCATGCGGGCATTGGGGTAGCGGTAGCGGCCGCTGAAGTGGCGCTCGCGCTGAAAATCGATCACCTCTGCCATGCGCACATCATGGTAGAGGTGTACGCGCATGCGCGGCCCTTCAATCACGGCATCCAGCGGCCCGCTCTGGGAGACCTCTACCAGCGTGGTATAGGGGGCTTCCTGCAGAATCACCAAGTGCAAGTCACCAAAGTGCTGGTGATCGCTGCGCAGGGCGATATCACGGCGCTGACCGCTCTCCATATCCCCCACTAGGCGCAGCAGACGCAGATAGTTCGCGCTGCATTCGCCCTGTAGGGTTTTCAAATCGGTAACGTAGGCGGCTCTTGCCATGATGACTCCTTACTGGGTTCGCTTGGCGTCAGTCGTCGAAAGGGCGGCACGTTGAGACGCGGCGCGCAGCGATGCCCGCTGCCCCGCCAGCCAATGCAGCCCAATCAACGACATGGCGTTGTCGAGTCTTCCCTGCTCTAGGAGTTCCCAAGCATGCGTAAACGTGACGATATGCACGCGAATGTCTTCGTGCTCATCGTCGACTCCATACACACCGCCGAGCCCTTGGGTATCCACCAGGCCGCAAAACAGCGTCACGCGCTCGTTGCAGGCACCGGGGCTGGGATAGTAGGTGTGCAATTTGGTCAGTTGCCCTACTTGGCAACCGGCCTCTTCCAGCGCTTCGCGGCGGGCAACGTCTTCCAACGACTCGTCTTTGTCCACGAGACCCGCGACGAATTCTAATTTCCACGGGGAGGTGGGGTCATCGATCGCCCCGGCGCGAAACTGCTCGATCAGTACCAGCGCATCACGATGGGGGTCGTAGAGGAGCACACCCACCGCATCGAAGCGGTGATGGACTTCGCGGCGCATGGCATCGCTCCAGCCGCCTTCGAACAGGCGGTGGCGCAGCTCCAGCGCTTCTAAGCGAAAGAATCCTTGATAGAGGGTGTCGCGTTGGATGAGTTCGACATCATCACGACCAAGCGTAGGACCCATACGGCACTCCCGGTGATCACAATCGTCCTATTATCAATGCTGCCCACCGGGAATGCCAATGCGGTGATTAACCGCGTGTCATCAGTGTCGAAAAGATGACGGGTACGTTACAACTGGCTGAGTAGCGCCTCGGCGTCACGGCGCAGCGCCTCATCGGATACTTGACGGTTCTCACGGGCCGTGCCGTTCACCGCACGCTGGGCATGCTCCCGCGCCGCCTGGGTGTTGCCCTCCTCTTTCAAGAACGCCGCGTAGTAATAATTCACGTCGATGCCGTCGGGGCGAAGCTCCAACGCGCGCTGGAACATGCGCTCGGCAGTATCGCTATTGCCAAAGCCTAATGGACGGCCCGGCGCCCGGTCGTAGAGTGCCCCCAGCGTCACGTAGGCCGAGCCATTGCCACCGGTGGGGTCGATCTCGATGGCACGCTCCAGCACGTCGCGGGCGTCTCCGGCCGTTCCCAACGCTCCCAACCCACCGCGTTCGCGGGCATAGGAGGCCAGCACGATCCCCTGCCAAATCAACACGTCGGCTTCGTTAGGATGCTGGCTGGCGAGCTGTTCGGCTTCACTGGCGAGCGCCTTTAGCGTCTCTTCCCGCTGGTTCGCGGGCATTTGCGTTACCGTATGCTCCCAGCGGTTTTTGAGTGAAAAGATCTCACCCTCGAACGCCGACGCACTCAAGGGGGCCAGCGCCAGCGTGCTGCCCAGGGCGGCGGCGATCAACAAGCGGGAAAAGGGAATAGCGTGCATAGAAACCTCCAGGTTTGTTGTTGTAGCGGCTTACTCAGATAATGTAACGAACGTTTGAATGATTCGCCAGACATTCACGACTTTGTTATAAAACGTCCGCGTAGCGTAAGCTAACCGCCCGGGTAGGAGCGCCCTACTAGGCATTGGAGGAGAAGATTGGCTCATGAAAGGTCGTAACATGACCCGCTGGCGGGACCCGGCGAAGGATCCTCGCCAAGCCCCTAAAAGCAATTTGATTACCGCCGAGGGGGCCGCCCGGCTGCGCGGCATACTGGATCATCTTTCGCGGGTAAAACGCCCTGAGCTATCCGCGAAGGTGGGCGAAGCCGCCGCCCTTGGCGACCGCAGCGAGAATGCGGATTACACCTACAACAAGAAAGAACTCAACCGAGTCATTGCCCGCATCCGCTATTTAACCAAACGGCTCGATGAGCTGCAGGTGGTGGATCGTCTGCCCGCCAATACCGACAAAATCTTTTTTGGCGCCTACGTGACGCTGGAGGACGAAGAGGGCGAAGAGTTGCACATTCGCATCGTGGGGCACGACGAGTTGGATACTCAAAAACGCTGGATTAGCATCGATGCCCCCATGGCGAAGGCGCTGCTGGGCAAAGAGGTCGATGACGACGTCACGGTGCTCACGCCCAATGGCGAGACGTTTTACACCGTGACGGCGATTCGCTACGACCATCTCTAACGGCTATTTGGTGGCGCGATACACCCGAAAACGACGATTGTCCGACAGTGTTTCGAACCCGCCCAATGCCCGTTGCAGGCGCTCTGGATACGGCAAAAACGCATTGGCCACCACCATGAGTTGCCCTTTGGCATTGAGATGCTCTGGCGCCTCGTCGATTAGCTTCGTGCTTGGGCCATAGCTGATATCCCGCTCTTGGTGAAATGGCGGGTTACTGACGATCACGTCGAATCGTTTACCCTCCAGCGCCGAGTACACGTCGCTCTCCAGTACCGTGCCGTCCAGCGCATTGTCATGGAGAGTACGGCGGCAGGCTTCGGCGGCGAAGGCGCTGACATCGACAGCCGTGACCGCATGGCCGCGTTTCGCCAGCCAGGCGCTGATAATGCCGTCGCCGCAGCCCATATCCAGCACTGTCAGCGGTTTTTTCGGCAGCGTGTCCTCCAAGGCTTGTATCAGTAGCTGCGTTCCCTCGTCGACTTTGCCATGGCCAAACACGCCAGGATGGCTCACCAAGCGCATATCCAAGGCATCAAAGGTTTGCCAGGCGCTATCGGGCGCTTCGCTTTTCACCGTATGGGTGGCAAACAGCGAGCAGCGGCGGGCGTTATCGAGCTTGTCGCAGCTCATGCCCAGCTCGTCCAGCATTTTGGGAACACGTTTGATGCCCCCTTGGTGCTCACCGACGATATCGAGCGGCGTATTGTCAGGCAGCACGTGGCAAAGCCACTCAAGCCACCACTTGCCTAGCTGGTGGGCTTTGGGCCAGAACAGCACCACCTGCCCCTCGGGTAAGTAGTCGAACGGCTCAAAAGGGCTAACGGCTAGGCGCTCACTGGCCTGCCACTGCTGCCGCAGGGCGACGTTGTCGCTCACCATGGCGATGGAGTGAGTCAGTAGCCATGTATCTTCCGCGGGCGCGATAGGGCATAACCGGGCGGCCTGTCCGTAATAACGTTCAAGCAGTTGACAGGCGGGCAGTTGGGCACTCATACATCAGCCTCAGGTTTGGTAACGGTATAAAGTAAATAGCGGCCTAAGCGCCAATGGGGGTCTTGCTGGCAGTACTGCTTCTCTAGCGCCAACAGTGTTGCTTGATCGCTTGCCTTCTCTGAGGCCTGGCGCACGTAATCCTGAAAAATACGGATGCCCGCGACGCTCTCGATATGTAAGCCGTTCTGCCCCACCCACTGGCAAATCTCATCATGGGTAACTGGGGAGATCGGCGTTAAGCGCTGGCGCTTGCCCTTGCCTTCTAACTGGTCGCTCAAAGCTTTTTGATAGTTGCCCTTCACCACGTTAGAAAAGCGCAGCGCGTCGCGGTTAAACACCATCAGGCTGAGTTGACCACCCGGCGCCAGCAGCGTTGCCAGGGTGTGCAGCGCTTGCTCGGGATGGCCTAGCCACTCCAATACCGCGTGGCAGGTGATCAGCGGCCAGGGGCCGGGGACTTGGCTCGGCAATGCCTGTAGAGGAGCTTCTACATAGCGAAGCTGCCCCGGTGACCATACCGCAGCGGCTTCCTGCTCTGCGTGCCACGCCTTAGCGTGGGCCAGCATATCGTGGGAAGGCTCTGCCATGCTGACAGTGTGACCGCGTGCCGCGAACCAACCGGAGAGCTGCCCCAACCCACCGCCGACATCCAGCACGGGCTGGGCCTTTAAGTGCAGCATTCGCGGCAGCAAATAATCCAACATCGCGAGGCGCAGCTCGCCCCGGGGGGCTTGGTAGAGAGAGCGGGAAAATTTATCGACCAGACCATCAAAGTAGCGGTCGCCCGCGTCGGTTAATTCGTAGGGGGGGTGCATGCATGTAGGCCTGAATGATCACAACGAGCGCAATATCAAAGCCGCGTAGTTTACCCTGCTTGTATCGTTAACGCTCGCCAAGCCATACCCATCAGGCAGCGAGGTGGCGGATCCTTCACTCGGTCTATTGCCTTTCTTGCCAGGAGTGATTAGTGTAAAAATAAAAATGGGAACGTTACCATTGTAAAAAGAGCTATCAAATCATCTATGCCGCCTACTACTCGCGCTACGCTAATCGAAGTCGCCAATGTAGCGAATACCTCAAAAACGAGCGTTTCCCGCTACTTTGGGCCGGAACGCCACAAGCTCTCGCCTGCCCTTCAAGCACGCATCAAGCAGGCCGCTGATGCTCTTCACTATCAGCCCAATTTAATGGCACGCGGCCTTAAAGGTGGCGGGTCCCGTCTTTTGGGTATGCTAGTAGCCGATATACGCAACCCGTTTTCCGTGGCCATCGTCCACGGTGTCGAGGTGGCGGCACGTAAACACGGCTACGCACTGATTGTCTGCAATACGGATAACGACCCCGACCTAGAGCAACGCCATTTGGCTTCTCTAGCGGCCTACCAGGTAGAGGGGCTGGTTGTAAACGCAGCGGGACAACCTCAACCACTACTGCAAACCATTATGCGCAGTGGTTTACCGCTGATATTGATCGACCGTGAAGTAGGCGAAATCAGCGCCCCGGTGATTGGCCTTGATAATGCGCTTGCCATTGATATGGCACTCAATCACCTATCCCATCAGGGCTATCGCTGCGTGCTTTACGTTAGTGAGGCCCCAGAGCAAGCCAGCGCCCGTCAAGAACGCCTGCAACGCTTCCAGCAGCAAAGCACCTCGTTAGGGCTGGGTAGCGCCATATTGACCAGCCTTGAAGAGCAAGAGGCAATCCCGGCACTCCGCGACTTTATCCAAAAAAACCGGGGGTTCTCCTGTGCCGTGCTGTGTGCCAATGGCAATGCCACGCTTGCCATGACGCGCTGCTTTCAACATTTAGAGGTCGCCATGGGAGAGGTAGGTTTGATAGGCATAGATGAGCTCGACTGGTGCGAACTTGTACCCCCAGGCATCACTACTCTCGCCCAGCCAACCGATGCCATCGGCAGCGCGGCAGTCACTTACCTACTCCATCAAACCCTCCCTTCCAAGGCCGCGAAGGAAGTGCAGCACCATCACCCGCCAGTACTTATTCCACGGGGCAGCACTCAGTTGATAGGCCCCTCTGCTCACTTGTCACCCTAATAACGACACCGCCACTATCAAACAAGTTTTGAGGCTACTAATGACACACTCTGTTTCTTCACCCAGCGTACTTACTTTTGGCGAAGCCATGGCAATGTTTGTGGCAGACACCACAGGAACCCTGGCGGATATTGAGCATTTTCAGCGCCGTTTGGCGGGTGCGGATAATAACGTCGCGATTGGCCTTGCTCGGCTGGGTTTCCATGTCAGTTGGTTAAGCCGGGTAGGCAACGACGGCTTTGGTCAGTTTATTCGCCAAGCACTGGAAGCCGAAGGTATCGATGGCCGACATATCCATACCGACTCCCAGCACCCTACTGGCCTGCTATTCAAAGAGCGCGCCAGCGGAGGAGCCGACCCTAAAGTCACCTATTTCAGGCGCGGCAGCGCCGCCAGCCATCTTTCTCCTAACGATGCCGACGGCGTAGATTTTGATGCACTCCGGCATGTCCATGCCACCGGTATCACACCCGCCCTTTCAGACAGCGCCTGCCAGCTAACCCGTCATATCATGGAACAGGCGCGCCTTCGGGGAGCCACGCTCTCCTTTGACCCGAATCTTCGCCCTTCCCTATGGCCCAGTGAAACGAAGATGCGCGACACGCTTAATGAACTTGCCTCACTAGCGGACTGGGTACTTCCCGGGTTATCGGAAGGCCAGCTACTCACTGGTCAGAAAACGCCTTACGACATAGCAGGCTACTACCTGGATAAAGGCGCTTCAGCGGTCATCATCAAGCTGGGGCCAGAAGGCAGCTACTACCGCGGTACCCTAGCTGGCCAGGAGGAAAGCTTTACCGTTGAGGGCTGCCATGTAGCGGAAGTGGTGGATACCGTAGGCGCAGGCGATGGCTTCGCGGTGGGTGTTATTAGTGCGCTGCTCGACGGCTGCTCGGCCCGCCAAGCCGCCCAACGAGGCAATCTGATTGGAGCGCAAGCCATTCAAGTGATTGGCGATATGGAAGGCCTCCCCCACCGCCCGCAACTTCAAGCGCTAGAGGCAGAACAGACCTTTTAATACCAGCGGCTTACATCACCCAAGGAGATAACAATGAAAAAACGCCTAATCGTGCAAGGCCAACTCAGTGACGCTCAGTTAGCCACCCTAGAGCATCTATTCGAAGTCACCCAGCTATCTAAAGCGATGTCGCTGGACGCTCCCGACAATCGCCACTACCTAGCAGAAGCCCATGGCATTATCGGTTCTGGCCTTGCGATTACCCCCGAATTACTGGATGCAGCGCCCAAGCTTGAAGTCATCTCGACTATATCGGTGGGTTACGACAACATCCCTGTCGATGAACTGACCCGTCGCGGCATCATGCTGTGCAACACACCCGATGTACTCACCGAAACCACCGCTGATACTGGCTTTACACTGATCATGGCCACCGCAAGGCGGGTCGTTGAGTTAGCAGAGTGGGTCAAGGCCGATCAGTGGCAGGCCAGTGTTGGCCCCGCGCTATATGGCAGCGATGTGCATGGCAAAACGCTGGGCATGGTGGGATTTGGCCGCATAGGGCAAGCCGTTGCCAAGCGCGGCGCTCTAGGTTTTGGCATGAAGGTACTCTACTCCAACGCTTCACCCAAGCCCGCAATAGAACAACAACTCGGAGCTACGCGCCGTGAACTGGATGAATTACTGGCCGAGTCTGATTTTGTCTGCGTTACCGTCCCCCTGACCGCCGAGACTGAACGACTAATCGGTGCCCAACAGTTCGCGCTGATGAAGCGCACCGCTATCTTTATCAATATTGCCCGTGGCAAGGTGGTTGATGAAAGCGCCTTGATCAATGCCCTAGAAAACGGGGTGATCAAAGCCGCAGGCCTGGATGTCTTTGAGCAGGAGCCGCTCTCTGCTTCATCGCCACTGCCTCACATGCCTAATGTGGTCGCCCTCCCTCACATCGGCTCTGCCACCCATGAAACCCGCGAGGCCATGGCCCAGCGTGCGGTCGATAACATCCGTTTGGCACTACAGGGTGAGCCGCCGATCAGCCTTGTGAACGAAGAGGTGAATCAATGAGTTCAGGCCAGAGCACACCCTCGCACTTCTGCCTTCTATTCGACTGCGACGGCACCCTAGTGGATAGCGAAATACTTCTTGCTGGCGTAATGGGTGAGATCTTCCCCGAGTTTGGCCTGCCCTTCTCGGCACAGCAGTATATGGAGGAGTTTCGTGGCGTGCGCTTCCATACCATCGTTCACACGTTGGAGCATCGTTTCCACACGTTAACAGAGGAAGCGCTTACCCAGCTTGAGGCAGGAATGCGGACTCGTATGGAAGCACGCATGCGCGCCGAGCTGGTGGCCATCCCAGGCATACCGGATGCGCTCGCGCAGTTAAAGAGCTACCCCAAAGCGGTGGTGTCCAACGGCCCTGAGCGCAAAATCCGCTGCGCGCTAGAAAGCACACAGCTGGAAGACCACTTTCAAGGCCAGTTATTCAGCGCTTACACCCTCAATGTCTGGAAGCCAGACCCAGAGTTGTACCGTAAAGCAGCGGCTGCCATGGGCTTCCCCCCACAGCACTGCATTGTCATTGATGATGCTGCGGTGGGCGTGGAAGCAGGCTTGGCAGCGGGTATGCAGGTTATCCACCTCAACCACTTTCCCAACGAGGAGAGCACGCCCGAGGGCGCGGTGGGTATCCACCACGCCAACGAGCTGCCAGTGGTCATTGCGGGGCTAATGACAACCATCAACACCTAGCGCATACATGGCGACCCGAATCGCGTTTAAAAGCAGGTCGCCAAGCGTTCTTTCACGTTCAAAGCATCATCAACTAATAACAGTTGCCGCCATTTATCGAACGTCAGACAGGGATGGGAGGCACCAAACGCCACGATGTCCCCCACCTCAACGTCCTGAGCATCGTTAGGCAGACGTACGAATGTGTGCTGATCCATGATTTTCGTCACCTCCCAGCCAGCGACCGATAGCGGTTGCGCGGGGGTACCGGCCTCACGATATCGACGCAGGGCAATCGGCAACTGATCATGGCCAATATCGCGCTTGCCTAGCGCAATAATGGCAAGGCCAGGCTCGGGAAGCGACTGCACCTGGGCAAAGACTTCAAGGGCGGGCTTGAGCCCCTGCTGCAAATCGGGCCGACGACTTAATACGGCGGACTGCGCCTCGCGATACAATCCATGGTCATGCACCACATAGCACCCCGGCCGCAATACAGGCGTGAAACGCTCCTGTAGCGGCGCACCGTCAAAGGCTTCGGCAATAATGTCATACCAAGCGGATCCTGAAGCAGTGACAATCGGGGCAGGTGCTGCAAAGCGTTGAGCAGCTTCAAGCGCTACCGCCACTTCCACAAGATAGTTAGCGTAAGCGCGGATGCCCTCCTCAGGATTATCCCCGTGCACGACACCTTCATAGCCCTCCAGCCCTGCCAACACCAGCGCTGGCTCATCAGTAATCGTCTCGGCAAGCGAAAGAATCTGCTCCTGAGTACGGCATCCACACCGCCCGCCAGCCACGCCTACTTCAATCAGCACTGGCAACGTCAAACCACGCTCGGCAAAAAAACGACCTAACTGGCGCACGTTCTCTTGGCTATCGACCACACAGTAAAAAGTCGCCCCTTGCTCGATTAGGCTGGCAATGATGGCCATATTGGCCTGACCAACCAACTGGTTAGCCATCAGCAGTCGAGTAATGCCATTGCTGAACGCGGCACGACACTGGGCAGCGGTTGCCAGAGTGATTCCCCACGCTCCGGCCTGAAGCTGGCGGTGGAAAAGCGCTGGGGTCATGGTGGTTTTACCGTGGGGGGCCAACTGAGCTCCATGGGATTCAGCAAAGCGCTGCATCCACGCCAGGTTATGTGTAAGGGGAGTCTCATGCACCACCGCTGCAGGCAGGCTAACACCAGCCAACAGATTGGAACTGATCTCCACCCCACCCTTATCTATCGTTAACGCTTCTTGCTGCATGACCCCATTTCCTCATTCACTGCGCGTAATGAAACATCCGGCTTACGGGCCGAAATGTTAGATACTTTCATACTTATTGACATCAAGATAGAAACTAACATACTTTTTAGGCAAGGCAACCTTCAGGAGTCCACGGTGAGCCAAGAAATAGATATTTTGTCCCGTATTACCACTGACTTTGCCGCTCTTCGCGATGCAGAAAAAAAAGTCGCCGAATTGATCTTCGCCGACATCGACTTTGTTACCGAGGCGAGTATCGGCGAGATTGCCCAACGTGCCGGGGTCAGCGATGCCAGCGTGACGCGTTTTGCACGTGCCATCGGTTGCGCCAATGTGCGCGACTTGAAAACGCGCCTGACCCGGGCGCTGGCAGCCGGAAGGCGTTTCATCCAGGAAGCAACACCCGAAGACAGTTCCAGCGTGGTTTACGACATCGCCACACAGACCCTTGCACTCAACCGTGACCTGCTGGCTCAGGCCGATGTAGCGGGGGCAGTTGAACAGCTGGATAACGCACGCCAGATACTAGTTTTCGGCTCTGGAGGTGGTTCAAGCACACTCTCTCAAGAGCTACAGTTTCGCCTTGTCCGCCTGGGCTATGCGATCAGCGCCTATCCTCAAGCGCTGTTGCCCCGCATGGTGGCTTCTACCCTTGATCCAGATGATGTCGTCGTTGTGCTCTCAGTCACCGGCTACACCCCGGAGATGGTGGAGTCGGCACAGATTGCCAAGCAGTACGGAGCCAAGGTGATTGCCATCACAGCATTGAACTCACCACTCGCCAACACTTCCGACATCGTGCTGCCCATCACCTCCCGGGAAACTGACTTCATCTACCATCCCTCTGCATCACGCTACGCCATGCTCGCCGTCATTGACGTGCTAGCCCTGGAGCTTGCCATGCGCCATCGCGAGCGCTCGCGGACTAAGCTGCGTCGGCTCAAGCTCAGCCTGGACGACCATCGTGGTGGTGATAACCGCCAGCCCTTAGGAGATTAATATGGTTTACGATCTGCTGATCCGTAACACCAACGTGCTTGATGGCTCCGGTGCCCCACCTTTCCTGGCCGATGTCGCTATCCAAGGTGAGCGTATCTGCGCCATTGGCAGGATGCCTTATGCCACCGCTACGACCACCATTGAAGCTGACGAGCGCTATCTGGCACCCGGTTTTATCGATGTCCACACCCATGACGATACCAACGTCATTCGCACTCCAGAGATGCTGCCAAAGCTGACCCAAGGCGTCACCACCGTGGTCGTCGGTAATTGCGGAATAAGCGCCAGCCCGGTCACTCTCACTGCTGACGTTCCCGACCCTATGAACTTACTGGGTAGCGCCGAAGACTTCCGCTATCCAAGCTTCGCTGACTACGCCTCGGCCGTCGATATCGCCCGGCCCAGTATCAATGTTGCTGCCCTGGTTGGGCATACCAGCCTGCGCAGCCAAATCATGGATAGCTTTGACCGCCCTGCCAGCAACGATGAAATCGCTGCCATGGAAGTGCTGCTTCGTCAGGCACTTGATGAAGGTGCTTTGGGTCTGAGCTCCGGGCTTGCCTATCGTAACGCGATACACGCGCCAACTTCGGAGATGGCCCCCTTGGTGGCTGCCGTTGGGTATTCGGGAGGCGTCTATACCACCCATCTTCGCGATGAATTTGCAGGCTTGCTGGACGCGATGGACGAAGCATTTGCCACCGCTCGCGCAGGCCAGGTACCACTCGTGATCTCGCATTTGAAATGTGCAGGCGCAGGTAACTGGGGAGGAGCAGGAAAGGCACTGAGCAAGTTGGAAATGGCCGCCCAGCACCAGCATGCTCACTGTGATTGTTACCCTTATACGGCTGGCTCTTCGACCCTGGACCTCGGGCAAGTGACGGATGAGATAGAGATCACCATTACTTGGTCGAAACCGCACCCGGAGCAGGCACGGCGTCCTTTAAAGGAAATCGCCGCTGAGTGGGAAGTATCGCTGCTGGAAGCAGCCAGACGGTTACAGCCAGCAGGGGCGGTTTACCACAACATGAGCGAAGCGGATATGCAGCAGGTGTTGGCGCATCCGCTTTCCATGGTGGGATCGGATGGCCTACCGAACGACCCGCACCCCCACCCTAGGCTCTGGGGAGCCTTCCCTCGGGTGCTTGCCCATTACAGCCGCGATTTAAATTTGATACCGCTGGCAGAAGCGGTACGCAAGATGACCAGCCTTTCAGCCGCCAATTTTGGACTGACGGATCGAGGTATCGTCCAGGTCGGTGCCTATGCCGACCTTACCCTTTTCGACCTTGCAGTCCTGGAAGATACAGCGAACTACGAAACCCCCATTGCGGCTGCAAAAGGCATCGAGTTGGTCGTGGTAAACGGCCAGCTCGCCTATTACCAGGGGTCTATCACCGATCAGCGTTCAGGGCGAATGCTGCGCCGCACTGAGCGTATTTCCCAAGTAATACCATCCAATCAGGAGTCAATATCATGAGCATCACACGTTATGGAACTGAAGGCGGTGTAGGTACTGGCGGTCAAAAACTGCCGTTTGCCCGCGCTGTCGAGGCCGGTGGTTGGCTATACGTATCAGGACAAACCCCTATGACCGATGGTGAAGTCGTGGAGGGCGGCATTGTTGAGCAGACCCGCCTCGCCTTCGATAACTGCTTGGCCATCATGCAAGAGGCAGGATATGGCGTCGAAGACGTTGTGCATGTCACTACGGTGTTGACCGATGCCCGCTATTTCACGTCTTTCAACAAGGTCTTCAAAGAAATCTTCGGCGACAACCCACCGGCTCGTATTTGCAGCGTTCAAGACTTAGTCGTGGATTGCAAAGTAGAAGTCGATGTGAAGTGTTACCGAGCTGATCGCGTCTAGGCACCGCTACAGCAGCACCTCAAAAAAGCGCCGCACCCCGGCAAGGGTGCGGCGCCAGATTGCCGCTTGATCACGATAAAAGTCCCGCGGCAATCGCTTCCATTGCCTACCTATCGGCCGCGGCAACGGCCGGATAAACAACGATAAGAGGTTACCATGAACAGTCAAATATTCCTTGCCGCCTTTGTGCTCTATATTATCGCCATGATCGTCTTTGGATGGTGGGTGTCACGACATAAACGTGGCAGCGGTGACGACTTTTTGCTTGGCGGGCGAAGTGTTCCCCTGTTTCTCACCGTCGGCACCACGGTCGCCACAATGGTGGGTACCGGTTCCAGCATGGGGGCCGTTGGCTTTGGTTATGCAAATGGCTGGGCAGGGGCGCTCTACGGTATCGGTGGTGCCATTGGGGTGCTTCTACTCGCCGTCTGCTTTGCCCCTGTGCGTAAACTTCGCTTCATGACGATGAGTGAAGAGCTGGCCTATTACGTTGGCGCGAATCGGTTAGTACGTAACATTGTTGCGCTTCTCATCTATATCGCCTGCATTGGCTGGCTCGGTGCCCATATTCTTGGCGGTGGCCTTTACCTCTCCTGGATGGCGGGTATCGACCTGACCACGGCGCGTATTCTGGTGGCACTGGGCTTTGGTATTTACTGCGTGGTGGGCGGCTACTTTGCGGTCATCTGGACCGACACCATTCAAGCCATCGTGCTCTTTGCAGGCTTTATTTTGATGGCCGCGCTGGCACTGGTGGAAGTGGGCGGTTTCTCAGGGCTTACTGCAGGTATGGACGCAGGTGCCATCAGTTTTCTAGGCATTGGTCAGATTAGTGCACTGCCAGCATTGTCTCTAGCCGCTGTCATTGCGATTGGCGTGCTGGCAACGCCTTCGTTTCGGCAGCGGATCTATTCCGGCGAATCCGTCGGTTCGGTACGTCGTTCGTTCTTGATCACGGGTGTTCTTTATCTCGGGTTCTCAATCATTCCTGCCATTATCGGTATGGCCACCCACGCTCTCAATCCAGGGCTTGAGAATAGCAACTACGCCTTTCCCTTCCTGGCGACGGAAATCATGCCATTAGGATTGGAGCTACTGCTGTTGGTAGCAGGCCTCTCTGCGACCATGTCGAGCGCAAGCTCCGACGCCATCGCCGGTGTGTCCACGCTGATCCGAGACCTCTATGTACTCGCCACGGGCCGCACCCCGTCCGCCCGCAACGTGGTGCGCTTCTCACGGATCGCCCTGGTAGCCACCATTGGTTTAGCACTGCTGTTCGCGCTTGCCTCGGACAGCGTAATTACCTACATCACCCGCATGATCTCGACGATTCTGTCAGGACTGTTTGTGAGCGCCATGCTGGGGCGCTTCTGGCCACGCTACAACTGGCAGGGTGCCATTGCCACACTGCTATGTGCCTCCGCCACTTCCTTGATCATTATCGCCAACAGCGATTGGACAGCTTTCTGGGGCAATCCCAGCATCCCTGCCGTTCTCGCTGCGCTGGTGGCCGGGATCGTTGTGAGCCTTCTGACACCGGCCTCGCAGGTATCCCCTGACCAGGCACTGGCAATTCTTGACCAAGAACGCCAGCGCATGGAGCAAGTGCCAGAGCCAACGCTCACCGGCGCTGAAGCGACCTCAACGACTCGCTAACCGCCAAAAAGCTGTAAAAAAAGCCCCACGATTGTGAACTGACACCTCAATCGTGGGGCTTTGCTTGGTACTAAAGAACTTATAGCGCCGCTAACGCCTCGCTAAGGCCCTTCTGGGTCAGAGCGTGATAGGCCGACGTCACCGCCTGTGCGAACTCGTCGTTTTTAGCCAGTTCGCTGGGCACGACATCGTCCATGGCTAAGAAAGCGGTTACCAGCGCCCCCGCGGCTGAACGGTTGCTGGCATCATGCCTCTGATGCAATTGCGCAAAGCGCTTAGCCAACGGGTCATCGACCGTGTAGCGATTACCCTGGAGATCTTCACCTGCGGTATAACGAATCCAGGCCGCCATGCCGAGTGCCACACAAGGCGAGGGTTGGCCAGTACCAGCACGCTCCAGCGTACCCGACAACCATCGCTGCGGAAGCTTCTGGCTGCCATCCATGGCAATTTGCTGCAGACGGTGACGCAAACTGTCATTGGCAAAGCGCGCCAATAGCGAGTCGGCATAAGCCACTAAGTCGATACCCTCGGGCATATCGAGTGTCGGTGCGGCTTCCTCAAGCATGTAACGACGCAACAGTGTGCGCAGTTCGGCTTGATGAATACCGTCAACAACCGTCTCAATGCCTGCCAGTGCACCAAGATAGGCAAGCAGTGAATGACTGCCGTTCAACATGCGCAGCTTCATGGTTTCAAAAGGGGCCACATCGGCCACCATTTCCACCCCTTCTGCTTCCCAGCCTGGCCGCCCCTGGGGAAAGTGGTCTTCAACCACCCACTGGGAGAAGGCTTCACACACTACGGCATTGGCATCGGGTATTCCCAGCGCCGCCAAACGCTCAAAGTCTGCATCCGTCATGGCTGGCACAATGCGATCTACCATACTGCAGGGAAAGGCCACCTCATCGGCAATCCAGCGGGCCAGCGTCGGATCGCGGTACTCGGCCAATTGCACTACCGCCTGCCGTGTACGCGTTCCGTTGTCGGGCATGTTGTCGCAAGAGAGCACTGTAAAGGGAGGAATCCCCGCCTCACGCCGCCGCGCTAACGCTTCCACCAACAATCCAGGCGCGGTTCGGGGCTGTTGTGGAGAGGCGATATCGTCGATGATCATCGAATCATCACTTCTTAACTCACCGCTCGCTGGGTTGAGAAAGTAGCCCTTTTCGGTAACCGTCAAAGTAACGATACGAATGTCTGCAGAGGCCAACCGTGCCAGTAACGCTTCCCTATCACGGCCCCAGTCGCCTGCGTGATCACAGCCAGAAAAGAGGGTCTCTTCGATCACCCCAATTTCACGCAGCGTCAGGTGTTGGCTGTTGGCGTACTCCGCGACATGATAGCGATACCCTGCCGCAGCAAGATCATCAACCAGCCCAATACTGGAACGCAAATTAGCGCTACACACGCCCCACCCAACATCACCGCTGCGCTGACGGTAACGCTCTAGGTACACCGCCTGATGGGCACGATGAAATGCACCAAGTCCGAGATGAACAATGGCCAGCTGGCTCGATGGTGGAGCTGCAGATATAGACTCAACGTTTGGCATCGTTAGCTCCTACCAGTGCCACAACGTACCATCTTCCAGGCGATTCACCGGAAGGCTGGCACGTTTATAGGGGTATTGTTTGGCCAGCGTTTCATCAATATCCACCCCGTGCCCCGGTGTTTCACCGACAATGAAGTGCCCATCGACAAACTGGTAGTCATGCGAGAAAACGGTATCTACCACTGCCTCGTGGGGCATATGTTCCTGAATACCGAAATTAGGCACCCACGTATCGAAATGAATAGCGGCACCCAGGCATACCGGTGATAGATCCGTGGCCCCATGAAAGCCCGTACGGACATGGTAAAGCGACGCAAGATCAGCGATTCTGCGCATGTGAGTAATGCCACCGCCATGACTCAGCGGCGTACGAATATAGTCAATCAGCTGTGCTTCCAACAGCTCGCGATAGTCATGAATTGAATTGAACACTTCCCCCACTGCTAACGGCGTGGTTGAGTGCTGGCGAATGAGCCTAAAGCTTTCCTGATTCTCTGCGGGCACACAATCTTCCAGCCAAAACAGGTGGTAGGGTTCTACTTCTTTCGCTAGGCGCGCGGCTTCAATGGGCGTCAAACGGTGGTGAACGTCGTGCAGGACATGGATGTCGGCACCGAACTGCTCCCGCACGGCCTCGAATAGCTTGGGCACGTGGTTCAAATACTTTTCGGTACTCCAGACATTCTCACTGGGCAATTCTGCATCGGCGGGCTCATAGCGCTCTCCGTCCTTCTTGGTCACGCCATACGTGGTAGGAATACCCGGGACACCTGCTTGCACTCTGACCGCGCGATAGCCCAGCTTCACATGTTTCTCTACCTCACTGAGACAAGCATCAATATCCTTGCCAGTACAGTGAGCATAGGTCATCACTCGCTCACGGCTTTTCCCACCCAGTAACTGATAGAGCGGCAACCCTGCCACCTTGGCCTTGATATCCCAAAGGGCCAAGTCCACCGCCGCGATAGCCGACATAGTGACAGGCCCACGCCGCCAGTAAGCACCGCGATAAAGAAAGTGCCATATATCTTCAATTCGGCTTGCATCACGGCCAATCAGTGCCGGTAGAACATGCTCTTCCAGGTAAGCCACCACTGCCAGCTCACGCCCATTTAGCGTCGCGTCACCAATACCGTAAACACCGGATTCAGTAATAATTTTGAGTGTTACAAAGTTACGTCCTGGCGACGTAACAATTAAATAAGCGTCACTTATAATCATCATTATTCCATTACGAAGAGTAAAAGGTAATCAACGCTCAAAGAGGTAGCGCTGCACATTGTCATAACAAACGGCGCGCACCATTTCCCCGACTCGATCCACGTCGCGAGGTAGCTCACCACGCATCATCTGAGCCCCCAGCATCTGGCAAAAAATACGCCGGAAATAGTCGTGCCTGGAAAAGGACAAAAGGCTGCGTGAGTCTGTCAGCATGCCAACGAAGTGACGCAACAAACCAAACTGCATCTGGGTCGTTAACTGCCGCTCCATGCCATCACGTTGGTCGTTAAACCACCAGGCAGCGCCAAATTGAACCTTGCCGGGAATGCCATCCCCCTGAAAAGAACCGGCAAGACCCGCCAACATCTCGTTGTCCCGTGGGTTGAGGTTATAAAGTACGGTGCGTGGAAGCTGATGTTCCCGGTCGAGCGCGTCCAACAGCGCCGCCAAGGGTTCGGCATAGGTAGTATCACCAATGGCATCGAAGCCGCTGTTCGCGCCTATCTCACGTCGCCCCCGCTGGCTTAAGTCACGCAAGGCACCAATGTGGAGCTGCATGACCCAGCCCCGACGGGCATACTCCTTGCCCAGCCATAACAGAACCGCCGTGGTAAAACCGTGGGCGTCATCACTGCTCAGCGCCTCCCCGCCCTTTCTTCGCTCCAGAATACGATCAAGCTCATGGACGGCAGGTGGTACGACAAACACTGGCTTTTCTAAACTGTGATCGGAAAGGCAGCACCCTGCCCCCTCAAAATGTTCCAATCGTTGGTAAAGAGCTGCCAATAAATCATCGAAGCGCTGAATATTCAGGCCGCTGGCCGCTTCGAGCTTTGCCAGATAATCGATAAAACCCGGTTGCTCAATCTTGAGTACCAAGTCGGCACGGAAAGTAGGCAGCATGGTTGGGCCAGCGCCACTGGTTGCATGCCGTTGGTGGTCGGCCAAGCTGTCGGTGGGGTCATCCGTGGTACAAATGGTACGCACGTTGAAGCGCTTTAAGATCCCTTGAGCACTGAGCTGAGGCGCTGCCAACCGCTGCTGCGAGGTCTGCCACACTTCCTCCGCCGTTTCTGCCGAAAGAAGCACATCGTTGATCCCCAGTGGCTCGCGCAATTCAAGGTGGGTCCAATGATAGAGAGGATTGCCCAAGCAATCCGGCACGGTTTCTGCCCATGCTTGAAAGCGCTCCCGATCACTAACGTTCCCGGTAATACGCTGCTCTGCGACACCCGCGCAACGCATGGCTCGCCACTTATAGTGATCCCCCTTGAGCCAAAGTTGGGTCAAGTTATCAAATTGAACGTCGTTAACTATTTCAAGTGGGTCCAGGTGCGAGTGATAGTCGCAAATCGGCATGACAGCAGCATGATCATGATAGAGCCGTCGGGCAGCTTCATTTTCCAATAAAAAGTCTGCACCTATGAACTCAATATGGTCGTTAAACTTCATCGTTACCCCTTGGTCATTGAGACATTCATAGGAACTTCTACCCAAGTAACAAGTTGGGCAAAAACAGAACAATATCCGGGAAGAAAAAAATACCCAGAACCACTACGAAGACCGCAAAAGCGAAAGGCAGTAGTTCACGGCTATACTCATAAAACGAGCAGCGTAAAATGCCGCATACGGTATACATCGAAATACCGACCGGGGGTGTCATGCCGCCGAAAGTGACCAGTGTCATCATAAGCAGCCCGAAATGAACAGGATCAATACCAGCCGCTTTAATAACCGGTACTAAAATGGGGGTCAGCAACATCACCACGACAGTAGCCTCAAGTAACATGCCTAAAAAGACCAGCAGCAACGACACGGTAAGCAGTAAGGTGATATGGCTGGAGAACACGCCAAGGGTTAATTCAGCGATTGTTTGCGGGACTCTTTCAAAAGAGACGACATAACCGATAATGCCCGAGAACATAATAATGAGCATAATCATGCCAATATCTCGCACGCTGGCACGCATGGCATTCAGGATTTCTTTCACCCCCATCACCCGGTGGATAACACACCCCACTAACAGCGCATAAGCAACGGCAAACGCACCTGCTTCGGAAGGCGTAAACAACCCATAACGGATACCTACCAACAGCCACACGGGGAAGAGTATGGCCCAGATACTACTTCGCAGTGCCTTCAAGACTTCTGAGCCAGTAGGCAAGTGCTCTGTGACGGGCTGATAGCCGCGTCGTTTGGCCATAATGTAAGTCGTCACCATTAACGCAACCATCAATAAAAAACCGGGGACCAACCCGGCGATGAATAGTCGCCCTATCGAGACTTCCCCAAGGTAGCCATACAGAATCAAACCGATGCTGGGTGGAATCGTCGCCGTAATTAAGCCACCGATAGACAGCACCGCCCCTGTAAATCCAGAAGAGTAGCCACCCTTGATCATGCTTTTCCCCAACACACGGGACTGCATAGCGGCATCGGCCACTGCGGAGCCTGACACCCCACCCATCAACGTGCTCAACACAATACTTGCCTGTGCCAAACCGCCACTCATCCACCCTGCCAATAGGGTAGAGAGATGAACTAAGCGAGGGGTAATGCCACTGGCATTCATTAAGTGGCCGATAAAAATAAACAACGGAACGGCTAAGAGCGGAAAGGACTGTGTCGAAGAGACGACTCGCTGCACAGCGATACTCGTTGGCAAGAATGTTTCAGGTAGCAAAAAGTAAGAAAAGCCCGCAATTCCAATAGCAAATGCGACAGGCATGCCAATGGCCATAAGAAACAGGCCAAAAACCAGTAATAGCGCGGCTGTCATAGCGACTCCTCCACCATGTCGTCATCGTCAGCCATCAAGCTACCAATAACACCATTAGCGGATATGCGACGTACCAATGAAACCATCATCAGCAAAGCACCAATAGGAAGCGCCAAAGTGATATAGCCATAACTTAGCCCCGCCACTCCCATTGGGCGCTGCCAGTTTGAGGTGGCTAAACCGAAGCCATACCAAGCAAGAAGAACTAAAAAGAGCAGCATCATCGCAATACACAAACTGGTAATCATGAATTGCAACTTAGCGGGTAGCCGAATAACCAGCGCGTCAATGCGCACCTGACCACCATGACGTAGCGTGATGTCGGCACCTAACACGGCAGTCCAGATAAACAGGAATTGCGCTAATTCAGCACCACCAGCGAAGGGACTTCCGACGGCTCTAGCGGTTGAGCTAATAAACATGGTGAGAGAGGTACCGCCGAGCAGCAAGATGGCTAACCACTCCTCACCTTTATCGTACCAATGCCACATACAGCATTCCTCGCCCCGTAGGGCATATGGATGGTGGGTTAATAGCAAAGAGAAAAGGGGAAAGCTCCTGCCCAGAGAACCAATACGGGCAGGAGCGGAGACTCACTCTCTAGAGAGCAGTTGCTCGCGATATTGGTCGTAGCCTAACTCTTTGTAGACGCTGCCAACGCGCTCACGGAATAGATCGATATCCACATCGGTAAATGTGACGCCTTCAGCTTCCATCCTCTCCTGCACAGCGGCCTGTGCTTCCATGGTGGCTTGACTCGCCGCGTCACCCGCCTTTAAGAACTCTTCATCGATAATAGTGCGTAGCTCTTCAGGCAAGGTTTGATACCACTGATCAGAAGTGGCGATACCCGTCATTAAATGAATATGGTTCGTTAACGCCACATTCGTAATCACTTCATGGAGGTTTTGGCCTTCGGCAGCAGTTAATTGTGCTTCTGCGCCATCAATCGAGCCTAATTGAAGCGCAGAGTAAACTTCCGACCAGGGCAAGGGAGTGGCGGTTGCCCCCATGGCTTCAATCGTTTTTACCCATACTGGGGAGTTGATTGTTCGTACACGTACGCCATTCAAGTCGTCAGGTGCCTTGACTTCATTCTGAGTCAGCATCTGCCGCGACCCCTGGAACCAGTTGTAATTAAGTAGACGCAGGCCACTCACGCCTGCCAACCCTTCCACCCACTCCTGATACAGCGGCGACGCGGTTATTTGAGCGTAATCACGCGGGTCCTCAACCAAGTAAGGGGCACTTAAGATGCCAAGCTCTGGTTGATATTCCGATAAACGGCCAGCATCAATGAGAATAGCGATATTGGCACCACTGCGGATTTGCTCCACGACATCTTCATCGGAGCCCAACTGGCTATTCGGGAAAATCTGGATCGTCAGCTCACCATCAGAACGCTCTTCAATACTTTGCTGAGCGCTCTGCAAAGCCTGTGCGATAGGATCTTGGGGGCTCAATGCGATAGAGACATTGAGCTGGTAAGCAGCGTGTGCAGTTTGACTTGCGACAACCAGCGCAATCGCTGGGAGTAACCGTGTGAGCTTCATCTTCAACTCCTCAAGATAATTATTGTTGGTCATTTGTCCGCCAGCATTACGGCTGGAACTACGTCATGCAGGACAATCATTCATCTGGTTGATATGGCTGTGTTGATGTGGCTGTGTTTATGTGGAACGTGCTGGAGCAGCCAATCCCACTCCTGCAAATAAATCGGGGAAACGACGCTCAAGTTCAGGCAACGAATTCAGGATTTCACGCTGATGAACACTCATCGCTTTCTCGGCGGCGTCACTATCTGAAGCCGCTATTGCATCGACGATTGCCTGATGCTGATCGGCTAACTTAGGGATCGGTGTAGAGTCAGGAATACTCAAATAACGTACCCGGTCCAATTGCGCCTTCACATCTTCGATGACGTTCCATGCCATGACCTGTCCCGTGGAAAAGGCCAATGTGCGATGAAACATCTCATCAAGAAAAAAGAAGCGGTCATGGTCCTGGCGCTCAATACAGCTGCGCTGGCGCTCAATCAGTTCGTTAAGCTCCATTAGCACACTTTCAGAAAGTGTGCCCTTGGCGGCTTCCAGCGTAATGGCGACCTCCAGTGACTCGCGGATGAAGCGTGCCTCCAGAACCGCCTGTCGGGAAATACCCACCACATACGTGCCTCGCTGAGGGCGCACTTCAACCAACCCTGCCTCTGAGAGGCGGATAAACGCCTCTCTCACGGGCTGGCGACTGACAGCGAATAAATCCGCAATCTCCTTTTCAGAAAGCGCCTGCCCCGGTGCCAGCACCATGCGAATAATCGCTTGCCGCAATACGTTATAGAGACGTTGGCGCACCGAAACATCACTACCTTCCCTCTGCCACATCGCTTGCAAATTTGTCTTCATGTCACCCCAGAAAGTACCTATACACGCCAGCTGATACAACTAGTATGGTAGTATGGATGAAATAAAAAAAGGCTAAATGAATTAGCCTTTAGTCGACGACACAAACTCTCACATAAAAAACTACTTATTTAGCTCTATGCTCCTCTCTTCAGGATTCAGAACTGCTCCCACTCATCGGCCGACGACTGCTTGGACGGCAGCACTTTGGCGGCGGGCTTATTGAGCCCAAGCGGCTGTGGGCGGCGTAGTGCTGGCAAGGGTTGCACGCCACCTTGGGAGGTTCTGAAGGCATTGACGCTGTTAGTCAGGGCGGCGGCTTCCCCGCTCAGTGTGTCTGCCACGCGGCGGTAGCTCTCCATGTCAGTCGCGCTTGCCTGGGTGGTACTATCGATCTCGGCAATGGCGAGGCCGATCTGGGCCACGCCATCGCTCTGTTCACTCGCGGCCCGACTGATCTCTTCCATCAGGTCGTTCACCCGCTGGCTCGCTTGGCGAATGCGCTGCGTGGCGGCCTGGGTTTCACGCGTGTGAGCAGCACTTTCCAGCACGCTTTGGTTGGTATCCACGATCATGCGCTGGACTTCTTTCGCCGCGTCGGCGGTTTGATTGGAGAGCTTGCGTACCTCCTGAGCGACCACGGCAAAGCCGCGTCCGTGCTCACCCGCGCGCGCCGCTTCCACCGACGCGTTTAGCGCTAAAATATTGGTTTGAAACGCGATGGCATCGATGGTTTGCACCATGTGCTTCATCCGTTCGGACTGTTTGGTCAACGCTTCCATGGCGTGCGCCAATTCATCGGTTAAGCGGGTGGCGGTGCCCACTTCCGCTAGGTTGGTATCTGCGGCTTTGCTCGCCAGCTGCGCATTCGAGGCACTCTGGCGCACGGTGCTGGAGATCTCCTCCATGCTGGCAGCCGTTTCCTGTACTGCCGAGGCTTGTTGCTCCAGACGATCCGCCATATTGGTGTTATTGTTGAGGATTTGATTGACCACCGGGCCGATGGCTTCCATATTGCGCTGAATATCGCTGGCCGTAGAGAGCAGCGAGCGGCGCATGAGTTGAAGCGCATCCAACGTTTGGCGTAGCGATTGGCGGCGGGTGGAAGGAATCGCCGTATTCAAGTTGCCCGCTGCCAGCTGTAGCGCAATGTCTTTTAGCGAGGCGACCGAACGATTCAAAGAGCCCAAGAGCAGCGCATTCACCGACCAGATCGAGCTTGCCAAGACCAAGGCCAGTACCCCTAGCGTCCACCCCGCCAGAGAGAAGCGTTGGGTAATCCACATACCGACCCCCAGTAGCGCCACGCTCGCCAAAGAGGACAGAATGACGCGCGCCTTCACCCCTTCCCACTGGAACGATGGCAGCTTGCCACGCAGCCCTTTACGCTTGAGTTTGCCTCGCTTCAAATAGTAGGGGCAGCTATTTTCTCGCATTTGACGGTATAGATGATCGAAATAGCGCGCCTTCTCTTCGCCTGCATAAGAGCGCAGCGACGCGTAGCCTTGCAGCTCGCCTTTGTCGATCACGGGCACGACATTGGCATGCACCCAGTAATGGTCGCCATTCTTGCGTCGATTTTTGACGTATCCCTGCCAAGAGAGTCCTTCCCGCAGCGTTGCCCACATATCGCGGTACACCTCGGGCGGCATGTCTGGATGACGAACCACGTTATGGGGTTCGTTCATCAACTCTTCGATGGAGAAACCGCTCACCTCGATAAAGCGCGGGTTGGCATAGGTAATATAGCCATTGATATCCGTGCGTGAGATCAGAAAGTCGTCGGGTTCGATCGGGTAATTCGTTTGTGATACGTAGCCGTTGTTACGCATAGCCCACCCCTTTATAAGAATACCTTTATACGCCAGCCAGCCCCATGGGCGTACTATGGCTCAGGCATTAACAAAAGTAACGGCGGCTCCCCACACTGTGACATTTATTGACATTCCACACGTGGCTCAGCACCGGCTATACAACGCTTTAAAAAGCAGCGTGGGCCTTTAAACAACATTAAACATCGCTGACTAGCAAGGCACGTAAACTCACCGTCGGCTAGCCTTACACCTCAACGCCCGGGAAGGGTGTTCTCACTCGTTGACTAAGGAGCTGACGATGAATTTTGGAGCCTTCAAGGAAAAAATCGAAGCCTGCCACATTTGCGCCGCTTATTGCGACAAATGCGCCACCCTGTGCCTGCAAGAGAAGGAGGTACAAGCCATGGCCGAGTGCATTCGTATGGATATTCAGTGTGCACAAATCTGCCGCTTGGCCGCGTCTTACATGGCACAAAATAGCGAATACGCCAACGATGTCTGTCAACTTTGCGCTGATATTTGCCAAAAATGCTCCGACGAATGCGCCAAGCACGACGTCGAACACTGCCAAGAGTGCGCCAATGCTTGTCAGCAGTGTGCCAATGCGTGTGCCAACATTGCCGCTTAACGGCAGTCATCTCGATAACCGTACCAAGCCGTGCTCTCGTAGCACGGCGTTAACGCTCTCTATTGTTTTCCCATGGACACCCCTTAATGTTAGATAATCATGGCAACGTGCTTAATCGCCATTTAAACAGTGAGATTTAAATCGTCGTGAAAAGACGCCTTTCTATATTTAAAAGCACGTTCTCTTACCCGCTATGTGTATGTATCGCCCTCTCTTTAACGTTAATGGGCTGCCGTTATCCTCAAAACGTAGAACGCAGCATGAGCGATATCGAGGAGGGGACGCTATTTATCGGTATTACGGAAAACCCTCCTTGGGTAATCGCTACTGCGGCAGGCCCTCAAGGGGTCGACATTGATCTTCTCGACCGTTTTGCAGAAAGCCTCGACGCTACCATCGAGTGGCATTGGGGCAGTGAGAACGAGCTGTTGCAGGCACTCCAACATCACCAGCTCGATATCGTCGCAGGGGGCCTCACCAGCAATACCCGCCTCGGTCAGTTAGCGGCCACGACGCGCCCGTATTACACCACGCACCATGTCATCGGCATGGCCACCCGCGGCACGCAAGCCAACACGCTCGAAAAGACGTCCGTGGCGGGGCAAAAGGTCGCCGCGCCGCGCCTCAATCGCGTCATGCAGCCCATTCGCGCACTGGGCGCGACGCCGGTCATCACCTCGCGTTTACATGACGCCCCCGGCTGGGTGGCTGCACCTCATTGGTGGCTGGACGCCCACGGCTTTCGCCCTACCACTCACCGGCTCGCAAGCGAGCACCATGTCATGGCACTGCCCAAAGGGGAAAACGCGCTCATGCTGGCCCTACAACGCCATCTGAACGATAGCCACTCCCTGCATGCGCAGCTACAACGCTTCGAGGCCGCTGAATGAAAATCCGCAAGCCCTATCGCATGCCCCCAGAGAAGCAGCGTCAGCTCGATTATCTCATCACGCTTGAGTGGTGGAATTTAGGGTTTCGCGCATCCATCGTGCTAGTACTAGGGCTGGTGTTAGGCAGCAGCCAGGCCATGAAAGCGGCCTGGATCGAAGACATTCTCTCGCTCATTCCACCCGTGGCTTTTTTAGTGGCTATGCACTTTCGCAACCGCCCGCCTAACGACACGTTTCCTTACGGCTACCAGCGCGCGACGGTGATTGCGTTTTTATGCGCCGCCACGGCGCTGAGCTTGATGGGTAGCCTGCTACTGCTGGATTCGATCATGAAGCTGATCAGCCAGGAGCATCCATCGGTCGGTGCCACCACACTATTCGGCCAAACGTTTTGGATGGGCTGGCTCATGATCGGCGCACTCGTCTACAGCGTGATTCCTCCGATGGTGATTGGCCACCTCCAGACCAAAGCCGCCGTAAAAGTCCATGAGAAAACCGTCTACGTCGACGGAAAAATGAGCAAAGCGGACTGGATGACCGGCTTGGCGGCGATCATTGGCATCATTGGGATTGGTGCCGGTATCTGGTGGGCAGATGCGCTGGCAGCAGCGCTCATCGCTATCGACGTGACCAAGGACGGCGTGGTGAACCTGAAAGAGGCCGTGGGTGATTTATTGGATCGTCGCCCACGGTTTACCTCGAAAGCCCAACCTGAAGCGTTAGCCGAGATACTCGAAACCGAGCTCAAACAGGTCGACTGGGTCGCCGATGCCGCCGTTCGTCTCCGGGAAGAGGGCCACGTATTTAGCGGCGAAGCCTTCATTACTCCCCGCGATTCGCATCGATTAATCGAGCGCATCGCCTCGGCAGAGGCCATGCTGAACCACTATGATTGGCGTATCTATGAGGTGGTGGTTAGCGTGACTCCCTACGACTCATCGACCTAAGGAGCAACAATGATCGGCAATCCCTGGCTCGGCGTGATCGGCATCCTGCTCATTGCCCTCGCCAATTACGATGCCATCAAAACCACCCTGTCTGCCTCCCACTCTGGGCCGATGACCAACCGCTCCATCAGCAGCGTATGGGCCGTGTTACTGGCGATCCATCAGCGTCATCGCTGCCACCGGCTACTGTCAGCCGCAGGCCCCTGGTTGACCGTGGGGTTGATCACCATTTGGCTACTGCTTGCCCTGGCTGGCTGGTGGCTGCTGTTTTGCAGTGCCGAAGACGCCGTGGTGAACGCAACGACGAAAGCCTCCGCCAATGGAATCGAGCGCCTGTACTACGCGGGCTATACGCTGACCACCCTCGGCTACGGCGACTTCGTGCCTGGAAGTGATGGCTGGCGGATGACCCCGCCGCTCGCAGCGGCCAACGGCTTCTTTCTCTTTACGCTCACCATTACCTACATGCTGAGCATCATTGCCAACGTGACGGAGAAACGCCATGTCGCGCTCACCATCCATGCGCTGGGAGAAAGCCCTTTAGACATCCTCAGCGCCACCCACGATAACGGGACGTATACGAGTCTGGGGCAACAGCTTCAGCCCCTCCAGCAGGCCATCAGCCGCTTAGGGCAGCAGCATCTGGCCTACCCTATCTTGCACTATTACCACGACCCAAGAAGCCAAAAATCGCTGCCCGTAGCGCTTGCACGCCTGTACCAAGCGCTATCCATCGCCCAGATCGCCTGTCCTACTATCGGCCACGCAACGCGACAGCAGCTCAATATGGGCATCGTCACGTTAGAGAATTTTCTTGCCACGCTGGATAGCGCCTTCATCGATGCCGTTCCCACGCCCCCCGAGCTTCCCTACTTAGAGGCGTATCACCGCCTGCCCGGTATCGCGACTTCCCCACACGCGATACGCCAGCAGCTCGCGGAACGACAGCAGCGATTGCTCGCTGCCTATGTGCAGAAAGATGGTTGGGCGTGGCAAACGGTATGGAATGAGCCCCTGTAGCAACGCCGACTACGGTTCGCTGGCAGACGTGACCCCTTCCCATACTTCACACCGGTCCCGCCCGTTGTTCTTGGCTTTGTACAACGCGGTATCCGCCAACCGCAGTAGCCTGGCGGGGTCCATCGTGTGCGTAGGGAACGTCGCCACCCCGCAGGAGAGGGTAATGCGCCCAAGCGGCTGATGGAGATAGCTCAACGATCGATGGCGCAGCGTTTCCAGCAGCGTTTCAGCGCGGGCTTGCGCTTCCGCCGTATCGGTGCCCGGCAGCAGCGCAACGAACTCCTCGCCGCCTAAGCGGCACACCACGTCCGAGCCACGAAAATGCTGCGTCAACAGCATCGCGACCTCGATCAGCACGGCATCCCCTGCATCGTGGCCAAAGTTGTCGTTCACTTTTTTGAAGTGGTCGATATCGATCATGAGCAACGACAGTAGACGCCCTTTCCGCTGCGCCAAGGCCATCTCCTGCTGAAGCAGCGTATCGAAGTGGCGGCGGTTATAGAGCCCCGTCAACGCATCCTGCAGAGAGAGCCCTTTGAGCTGTTCGACTAGGGTATCCAGCTCCGCCGTTCGCGCCGTCACCTGCGCTTCTAGTGTCAGGTTCGCTGCGGCCAGCTGCCGCTGGGTATGGCGGTAGTGCCATAAGGAAATGGCCACGATGGCCAAAGAGAAGCCCAGCGCGCCATAACTCAAAGGCACATCACGCCAAGGGATCAACTCGTGCGCCACCAACATATCCAGCAGCAACAGCGGTGCAAACAGCAAAAAGCTAAAGACGAACAGTCGCTGTTCCAAATTCAAGCGACGAACATGCAATAGCGCCAGCAAAAGCATGACGGGCAGCGTCATCAGCAGCAGGACATCGAACACCGGGAACGTCAGCGCCAAACTGACCGCTCCAAACGCCACCAGCCCAATCGACAACACCAAATAGACCAAGTGAAGCTGCCATAACCGGGCCATCCAGCGTTTAGGCGCCCCCTCCAACCAGTGGCTCAGCAGCAGGCCCATGGCAATGGGGAGCGTAAAGTAGCTGGCAGCTCTGAGGATGTCCCAGATGAGCGGGGCATCGGCCAATAGTTGCCGAACAGGCGTCTCTGCCAACAGCATCAACCCTGACGAGAAGGCAAACAGCGCGATGGCGAAAAATCCCCGGCGCTC
Source organism: Halomonas sp. LC1 (assembly GCF_030247125.1). Taxonomy (NCBI): domain Bacteria; kingdom Pseudomonadati; phylum Pseudomonadota; class Gammaproteobacteria; order Oceanospirillales; family Halomonadaceae; genus Halomonas; species Halomonas sp. LC1. Next base: position 200,692 of record NZ_JASSPG010000004.1, read on the forward strand.
AGGGCCGATCATGGCAAAAATCGCCGCCAGGGTCGCCAACAGTAGGCTAAAGGCGCTGACCGCAAGATCCTGCACCGACGCCTGGAGCATTCCCTGTAGCGCATCGATACGGTCCGTGATCTCCACATCGCCCCAAAGACCGATGCTGGTGTAATCCGAGTGAATGCGCAGCGCCAGGGTTTTACCCGCCGCCCCCTCAGGCAATGCCACCAGATGCCACGGCCAGCCGATGAAGCGAGGATTCGCCATATCGCCGTGCTCATAAATCAGCGTGCCATCCAGGTAAACCTGCCCCACCAAATTGATACTGGTAATGTGCAGAACGGGATCACGCCACTCCCCGGCGGGCACGACCGTCTTGAACCATACGGCCTGTTGCCCGTTTCGCCCTGGCGGGTTAGAGGGAAAGGCAATGGGCTGCCATGGCGCCTCGGCGTCCAGGGGCGCATCACCCCAGCGGTACTCCCAATCGGTTAACGGCGCAGGCGCGCTGGCGTACGCTAACGGTAGAGTCAGCAACAGCAAAAAGGCGGCCATTACCCCTACGCCGCAAACGCGCCACATGACGTTGAAAATGCCCATCAGATCCCCTACTGACGCTATGCCAGCCTACCCTACTTTTTATTCATTCATCTTATACGCTCAAATGTGCGTTGATGGCACGTTTGATGCGTTTGAAACGCTCATCTAGTTATGGCATCAATCGTTCTCTAAATGCTCTGTTCGATATAAATGCCACTCGTTTTCGACACGGCCATCCGGCAGTCGACAGTAACGTCCCGTTCCCAAAGCGCTTTCGCGTGTCATTCGCTCGCCCCCGACGCTTTCGCAATACTCGGCGGCCGCCGTTTGCATATTGACCCCCGACGCACCAGCACAGCCGCCTAACCCCAATGCGATTATCACGACGATATATTTCATTCGTTATGCTCCTCAGCCAGCTTTGTGACAAATACGTCGCGACCGGCGGCGCTCCACAATTTTTCACAGATGAAACGAAGCCTGCACGACGTCTCTCTCTACACCCCTTCGCAATAAGCCATTATGCTGTGGTAAACGCCTAACGGCTCGTTATAAGTTTAGCGATAACGGCGAGTGCTACGTGCGCCTTGCACACTTTCAGTAGGTCACCTGACGATGGTCACGCCATGACAACACCCCAGGGCTCAGACAACCGTGTTGCCCATTCCTCTGAGTGGAATGAGCGCCACTTGCTCAACTACGAGAACGACCCCCGCTTCGATCGTATTACACGCCTCGCACAACGGGTGTTTAGCGTCTCGACCGCGCTCGTTTCATTGATCCATCAAGATCGCCTACTGTTCAAATCGTGCCAGGGCCTGTTAGACGCTAACGAGGCGCCGCTTGAGCGCTCCTTTTGCAGCCACGCCATTCTGGAGAGCGACTATCTCATCGTCGAAGATGCCCTAAAAGATGCCCGCTTCATCGACCATCCCATGGTCACGGCCGAACCGTTCATTCGCTTTTATGCCGGGATGCCTCTGCACACGCCCTCGGGCCAACGGGTAGGCACGCTATGCCTGATCGACGACACTCCACGCTCACTGGACCAAGATCAAATCGCCCTGCTGCGTGACATGGGCGCCATGGTAGAAGAGCTGCTCAAAAGCGACATTGGCAACCACGCCTCACGCGAGGCGCTGGCCCAAGCGCTGCAAGAGAGCGAACGCCGCGCACGGCTTGTAATCGAAGGTACTCGCGTCGGCACCTGGCAGTGGAACGTACAGACCGGGGAAACCCTCTTCAACGAGCGCTGGGCGCAGATCGTGGGTTACACCCTCGATGAGCTGAGCCCAACCACGATCGATACATGGCTAGACCTAGCGCACCCCGACGACCTTGCCCACTCCGGGGCGCTGCTCAACGCCCACTTCCGTGGAGAGACAGAGAGCTATAGCTGCAAAGCGCGAATGCGCCACAAACAGGGGCACTGGGTATGGGTGCATGACCGTGGCCAAGTTTTCGACTGGACCCCAGATGGCCAGCCGCTGCTGATGTACGGCACGCACACCGACATTACCCACGAAGTCGAGGCGCAGCAGGCCCTTCAAGCCAGCCGAGACGAATTTGCTTCGCTGTTGAGCAACATGCCCGGTGTGACCTACCGCTGCTTGCCGGATGACAACTGGACGATGCTCTACATCAGTGGCCAAATCGACCGCGTCAGCGGCCACTCGGCAGAAGCGCTGATCAATAACGCGAGCCTTAGCTACGCCGACATCATTCACCCCGACGATGCCACGAGCGTCGGTGACGCCATCGAAGCAGCACGCGTTGCCAACGAAGGCTGGCACGTCGAGTACCGCATACGCCACCGTGATGGCCAATGGCGCTGGGTCGAAGAGCGCGGCAACTGGGTGACAGGAGATCCTCTGCACCCTGTCATCATGGAAGGCTTCATCGTCGACATTACCCGCGAACACGATGCGCGCGCCCAGCTTCGCAAACACCACGATGCGCTGCTGCTGCTCAACGATATCGCCTTCAACGCCCTCGACACGCTCGATGATAAAATTCAGTACGCGCTGTACAAGACGCGCCACTACCTCGGCCTGGATCTGGCCATTCTCAGCCAGATCGAGGGCGACGTTTACACCGCCCGTTGGGTAGACGCCACCTCCTCTTTTCCCCTCGATGCCGGAGAGCGCTTCGATTTAGGAAGCACCTGGTGCCACCTGCTCTTTACCGGGCACGGAAAAGAGCTCTTCGTTGCCAACGTACCCAAGAGCGACTTCCACGCCCATCCCTGCTATCAGGCCTTCCCGCTGGGTGCCTATGCCTCACTGGTGATCGACGTGGAGGGGCAGGTGTTCGGAACGCTCAACTTCTCCTCGGCCACCCCAAGAGCCACCGACTTCGACGAGAGCGAAAGGCTCTTCTTGCGCCTGCTGGCACGCTGGCTAGCCGATACGCTGACCAACAGTTTAAGCAACGAACGTATCACCAAGCTGATGGCCCAGCTACCTGGGGTGATTTATCAATACCGGCAGTTTCCAGACGGCCGAGCCACGTTCCCGTTCAGCTCGCCGCAAATTCAAACGCTCTATGGACTAACGCCCAAGCAAGCCGCCCAAGACGCGACCCCGGCGTTCGACCGCCTTCATCCCGACGACCTCGCTCCCGTAGCCGCCACCATTCAGCACTCGGCCAGCACGCTCGACGACTGGCACGCGACCTATCGCGTCAGAAATGCGCAAGGGAGCTACCGCTGGACGGCCGGTCAGGCCCGCCCGGAACGGCTCGCGGATGGCAGCGTGTTATGGCATGGCTACCTGCACGACATCCATGAACAGGAGCAAGCCCGCAAAGCCATGGAGCGCAACGAGAGCCGCCTAAGAGGCCTCTTTGAGTTTGCCCCTATCGGCATTGCCCTCAACGATTTTGAGAGCGGACAGTTCATCGACCTCAACGACGCTCTGACCCTGCCTTCCGGCTACACCCGAGAGGAGTTCGTCAACCTCAGTTACTGGGACCTAACCCCACAGGAGTATCAAGCCGTTGAAGAAGAGGCCTTGGTGAGCCTCAAAACCAACGGCCGTTATGGGCCCTTTGAAAAAGAGTACATCCGCAAGGATGGCACCCGCTACCCGGTGCGCTTGCAGGGCATGCTGAGCCACGACCCCGACGGACGCCCAGTGATCTGGTCACTCATCGAAGACATTACCGAGCGTCGCCGGTTGGATAAAATGAAAAACCAATTCATCGCCACCGTGAGCCATGAACTACGTACGCCACTCACATCGATCAATGGGTCACTGGGCCTGATGGCAGGCGGTGCCGTAGGCGTGCTTCCCGCCCCCGCCAATGCGCTTTTGGAAACCGCCCAACGGAACGTACAGCGGCTTGCCACACTGATCAACGATCTGCTGGACATGGAAAAATTGGTGGCGGGCAAAATGCCGATGAACTTGTCAGCGCAGCCGCTCACGCCGCTGGTGGCAGAGGCGGTCGAGTCCATGGCAGGCTATGGAGAGCAGCATGGTGTCCGCATTCACGCCACGGCACCGTGGCCAGACGTGATGGTTAACGTCGATGGCCCACGGTTGATTCAAGCGCTGACCAACTTGATGTCCAACGCCGTGAAATTCACGCCGAAGGGCGAGTCCGTCGACATCTCGGTGGCTTTCCAGAGTGGCAAAGCGGTCATTTCCGTTCGCGATTACGGCCCAGGCGTCGACCCTGCGTTTCAACCTCACCTCTTCAAGCGCTTCTCTCAAGCCGACGGCAGCGATACGCGAAAACTGCCCGGCACCGGCTTGGGCCTTGCCATTACCCGAGAGATTGCCCATCAGCTGGGCGGCGAAGTGAACTATCGAGATGCGCAAGGCGGTGGTGGCGAGTTCTATATCGAGCTACCGGGAGAACCGATTTGCTGATTTTCCTGATGGCAGCTAGGCTAATGACAGGATTTGTACAGCATCCCCCAAATCCCGTTAGCTTTTGCATAAGCATTGACGCTTGGCAAAAGACCGCTAGCCATTCATAAGGAGAGTGACACCATGTCTAGCCCAGAGCATAAGCAAAAAATCTGGAAGATGATCAAGGATATCAAAGTCGGCATGCTGGTCACGCTGGACCATGACACGCCCCGCGCCCGCCCAATGCATCTGGTACAAGACGAATACGACGGCACGCTCTGGTTCTTCACCCGTCGCAGTGCTGAGAAAGTGCTAGAGACCCAAAGCGACCACGATGTGTGCCTGAGCTTTTCGGATCAAGAAGACGGGGTGTATGTCTCGTTATCCGGCAAAGCCAACGTGATCGACAACCGCGAGCTGATCGACAAATACTGGAATCCCTTTGTGGCTGCCTGGTTCCCGGAAGGCAAAGACGACCCGGATGTCGCCCTACTGGAAGTGAAAGTAGAAATGGGCGAACACTGGAAAGCCAAAGAGAGCAAAACGTTCCAGCTTTACGAGATTGCCAAAGCCAATCTCAAAAAAGACGCCACGCCCGACTTGGGCGAAAATGAGAAATTCGGTGGATAAGCCACTCACAAAGCGCCCGCTTTTGCGGGCGCTTTTATCTACCTCGCTTACGGTGATGGTTGGGATAGACAGCCCGTTTACATGGGCAGCAAGCGACACAGACGCCACTTCCACCGCCTGCGCCCCTACCGAACAGCAGCAACAGATGCTGGCACGTGTTAACGAGGCCAGAAACCAAGCCCGCCAATGCGGCGAACAATCTTTCAACGCCGCCGGCCCCCTCACCTGGAGCTGCCCGCTCACCGCCGCCGCGCAAGCTCACGCCGACGACATGGCCGAGAATGACTACTTCAGCCACACCGGCCAAGACGGCAACAGCGTAGACGAACGCGCCACCCAACAAAGCTACGCCTGGCGCACCGTCGGCGAAAACATCGCCGCTGGCCACACCACTGCCGACGCGGCTATCGAAAGCTGGATCAACAGCCCCGGCCACTGCCATAATTTAATGAACGATGATTTTACAGAGATGGGTATGGCCCACGCGGAAAATGCCGACGCGCGGTTTACGCATTATTGGGTGCAGACGCTGGGCGCGCCGCGGTGACAGAAAAGTCACGAAGAGAGAGGTGTTTGGCGTCCCTGGCAGGAGTCGAACCTGCGACCTGCCGCTTAGGAGGCGGCTGCTCTATCCTACTGAGCTACAGGGACTTACGGGGCGAATAGTATAGCGTTTTGATTCGCCTCGGCCAACCAGGGGCTTGGAAAAGCCATGCTGGGCTATATCCAACCCAGCAAACGCAGAGCGAAAATGCCTAGGGTCACGGTGACGCTGGCCATGAGCGTGGTCATGGCGATGATGTTGGCAGCCAACGCGACGTTGCCATTGATCGCTTTGACCATCACGAAACTGGCGGCCGCCGTGGGGCTGGCGAAGAAAAGAAACAGCAACCCCAACTGGCTGCCTGAGAATCCCATCAGCCAAGCGGCCGCCGTGGAAAGCGCTGGAAGTATCACCATTTTGAGACTGCTGGCACTCAGTGCCACGTGGCTGCCCTGTCGCATACTCGACACCGAGAGCGTCGCGCCGATGCAAATGAGGGCGAGCGGTAACGTCAGCGAGGCGAAGTAGTTGCCCGACGTCATCACCCAACTAGGTAGCGGGATGGACAACGCAGTGAACGGTAATGCCGCCACCACCGATAGAATCAATGGGTTTTTGATGATGTGGCCCAGCAGGCTACGCCAGTCGGTCGCTTGGCCAGGTTGGTACGCCGCTAGGGCGATGACGGACAGGGCGTTGTACATCACGATCACCACGCCCAACAGCAAGCTGCCAGCGGACAACCCATAGTTGCCGTACATGCCCGCCGCCAACGCCAATCCCACGATCCCGCAGTTCCCGCGAAACGCCCCTTGTACGTACACGCCCCGATCCTCTCGAGGCACACGCAGATGCGCCCAGCCCCAGCTCAGCAAAAACTGGCCCAGCGTGGCGAAGGCAAAAAAGAGCAGTAACGGCACATCCAGGGCAACGCTTAAGTCAGCGTTGACGAGACTGAGAAAGATCAGCGTTGGTAGCGTGGCTTTGAACACCAGAGACGACGCCGTCGAAATGAACGCGCTATCGATCCAACCCAGGCGTTTCAGAGCGATCCCTATGAACACCATGGCAAAGACAGGTAGGGTGACATCTAGGGTGCGAGTAAAGAGTTCGAGTAGGTCCACGAAAGCGCTCTCAGTCGAATAAGCATCCTCTTATACTCTACCGTTGACTAAGATTTGTCGACTCGCTAGACAGCCACGCCACCATAAGGGAAAGTAAGCAAAAACGCGCACCGTCACTTATAGGTCACTTATGGTTCCGCCAGTCAGCCATGAAAAAGAAGAGCAGCGCCTTCTCACGCTCAAGCGCTATACCTTGGGCGACCTTTCGGCGGATGACCACTTCGACCGTATTACTCAACTGGCGGCGGCCTACTGCGATATGCCCATCGCACTGATCACGCTGGTCGATGACACCCATGTCTGGATCAAGAGCGGCGTAGGCAAACCCGCCGAGAGCATGCTCAGAGAGCGCTCCTTCTGCGGTACCGCGATCGAAGAGCGGACCCTCTATGAAGTGCCAGATGCCCGTGAACACGCGTCCCTGAGAGAGCTTCCGCTGGTGGCCTTGCCGCCGCATATCGTGTTTTATGCTGGCGTGCCCCTGGTGGCCGATAATGGCAGCGTGATCGGTACGCTGTGCGTGATGGACAAGCAGTCGCGCCAGCTCTCGAATAGCCAGAAAGAGCTGCTTCAGCAGCTGGCCAGTAGCACGGTGCTGCAATTCGAACACTACCTGTCTCAGCGGGCCTACCACGCCATCAGTAATGCGGCGATTGGCCTATGGGAGATGGACGTACCCAGCCGTGCCACCCACTGGAACGATGTCGTCAATGAGCTTTACGACGTAGGCAAACGCGATGCTCGCACGTTCGAGCAACGCATGGACGCTTACACGCCTGAAGACCGCCAGCGGCTCATGACCGCTATCGACACGGCCATCGAGCACCGCGTGGCGTTTAACGATACGTTTCAACTGACGACCGTCAGCGGTGAACCGCGCTGGGTCAGAATTACCGGCAACCCGCTGGTGGTGAGTGACCGTGTGGTGCAGCTCATCGGTACGATGCTGGACGTCACGCCACGCAAGCAGATCGAAACCCAGCTGTTGCGCCAGCAGGCGTTAGAGCAAGCCATCATGCGCGCGCAAGCGAGCTTCATCGACGGCCAGGGCGATGCCAAGGCGCTCAACCCACTACTGGAAGACCTGCTGGCCCTCACCAGCAGCGAGTATGGCTTCATTGGTGAAGTTCTTTACGACGACACGCAAGCACCCTATCTCGTCGCGCATGCGATCACCGACATCACTTGGGATCAAGCATCCAAACAGTTTTATGATCAAAATGCCCCCAACGGCATGGTATTCAGCAATCTCGACACCCTGTTTGGTCATGTAATGCGCCATGAGACGGTCGTCATTTCTAACGCGCCCGCTATGGATTCTCGCCGTGGCGGTCTGCCGGCCGGGCATCCGCCACTCAACGCGTTTTTGGGCGTGCCGATTCACTTTAACGGCCACTGCATTGGGATGATCGGCCTCGCCAACCGCCCTAACGGTTATGATGACACCTTGGTGGAGTTCTTGGCACCACTGCTGGGAAGCATCGGGCAGTTTATCAATAACCTTCGCAACCACCGCCAGCAGCGCCAAGACCAGCAGGCCATTGCCCGGCTGTCGATGGTGGCGAAAAACACCAGTAATGGAGTGGTGATCACCGACGCACAGGGCAACATCGAGTGGATCAACGACGGCTTTACGCGGCTCAGCGGCTACACGTTCGACGAAGCCATTGGCAAAAAGCCGGGAAAACTCGTTCAGGGAAGCGCCACCGATAGCGCTACCGTACGCCGCATTGCTCATGCGTTGCGATATCGCCAACGTTTTGAAGAGGAGCTGCTGAACTATCGCAAAGACGGCACGCCCTACTGGGTGCACATCAGCTGCAACCCGTTACCCGCAGGCGAACAGTCCGGTGGGGGCTTCATCGCCATCCAGTCCGACATTACCGACACCAAGCGTCATGAAGAGGCGCTGTATAAAGCCGCCAACATCGATGAGTTGACAGGCCTTCCTAATCAGCGTCTGGCGCGCACGCAATTAGAGGCGCTGACTCGGCAACGCGAGCCTCTGACGGTTTATGTGCTGAATATCGATGATTTCAAACGCCTCAATGATTTGTTTGGCTACGCCGTCGGCAATCGTATTTTGAAGCGTATCGCCGAACGTTTGGCGGCCTTGGTCGCTCCGCTACATCAACAGGGCATTGCCGCGCGGCTTAGCGGCGACGAGTTCGTGGTGGCGGCCCCCACCCAGCAGCTCAGCCCTTCAGCGTTGCACCAAGCCATTCAGGAGCCCATGCAGATACACGGTCATACGTTGAAGCTCACCACGTGTATTGGCATGACATGCTACCCAGAAGACGAAGTAGACTCGGACACGCTTTTTCGCCATGCATACCAAGCGCTGTATCAAGCCAAAACCCACGGTGTATCGCAGTGTGTGCGCTACAGTACCGATGAAGAGCACCTAACTCGGCTACGTCAGCAAGAGCGTACTGCCATTCAACGCGGGCTGAGCAACGAGGAGTTCCAACTTTTCTACCAGCCTCAGGTCGATTTGCAGACGAAGGAGGTCGTGGGGGCCGAAGCGCTGATCCGCTGGCAGCACCCCAAGCGGGGACTTTGTGCGCCAGGGGAGTTTCTCCCCCTCATCGAAGGTAGCGAACTGGAGTTTCGGCTAGGCGAATGGGTCATCGAAGCGGCTCTAAAACAGCTTCAACAGTGGGAGCGTGCCGGTATCACGCTTCAAGTCAGTGTGAATATCAGCCCACAACACTTGCTGCATCAGGGCTTCTTACCGCAGTTAGAACAGCTCTTGGCACGATATGCCGATGTTCCCACCCAACGATTGGCCATCGAGATTCTAGAATCTGCCACGCTGGATGATATGCAAGCGGCGCTGCACGTACTCGAAAACTGCCAACGGCTGGGCATCGATGTCGCGCTGGATGATTTCGGTACCGGTTACTCGTCGCTGGCTTACTTCCGCCGCCTACCGGTGCAGTTGATCAAGGTCGACCGTGACTTCGTTCGCGATATGCTGGATAGCGAGGATGACCGTGCGATCGTGGAAAGCATCGTCTTCTTGGCGAAGAAGTTTTCACGCCCCGTGCTAGCAGAGGGTGTCGAGACGCTGGAGCACGCCAAAGCGCTGCTGTCATTGGGGTGTTATTTGGCTCAAGGTTATGGTATTGCACGCCCCATGCCCGCCGACAAGCTGCCTCAGTGGCTGACCGAGTGGCAACGCGACGGCTTTCTCGATACCTTTTGATCGAAGCGCGCCTTAATCGAAGAGCGCCATGGGATCGAACTGATCCGGCAGCTTCACGATGACCCCATCGCGCCCCTGCCCTTTGGCTTCATAACTGGCGGCATCCGCACGGGAAAGCGCCATTTCGACCGTCTCGTCGTTCTCGTCGAAGGTCGTCACGCCGATACTCAGGGTCACGGTGTACTCTTTACCCTCATGGGTAACGGACACCTCGCTTACCGCCTGACGCAGAGACTCCGCAATACGCTCGGCTTGACTCAACGTGCAGCTAGGCAGCAGCACCCCAAACTCGTCTCCCCCCTGGCGTGCCACGTGGTCACTTCGGCGCACCTCCCACGCCACGATTTGGGCGATCCGGCGAAGCATTTCATCCCCCAAGGCATGACCACCCTCATCGTTGATGGGTTTGAAGTGATCCAAGTCGAACAGCAGCAGCGCAGAGGGGGTGCTGGTCTTCTGGAAGTCGGCAAACGCCTCCTCCAAACGGCGATCGAACCCACGTCGGTTGAGCAGCCCCGTCAGCGGGTCGTGCTCCGCTTCCCAGCGCTGCAACGCCTCCTGTTGGCGGCGCTCGGTGATATCTTTAACGACCCCCACCAAGCCCAACGAATGACCGCCTTTCGAGAGCATGACCACACGGGCGTGAATGTCTAGCCATAGCGTTTCCTGGTCGCTGCGTATGAACCGCAGCTGGCGAACGAAATCGCTGCCGGTTTTCAAGCTGTGCACCCACATGTCCCTGGCACCCTCTCGGTCATCAGGGTGAACCTGCTCCATCCATGCTTCCATGGGCGTATCGGGGGGAATGTCCAACATCTCCAAGAGCGACGGGTTCATATAAGTGATCTTGCCGCCAAAGTTGGCAACAAACATCCCTTGGGGCGTGGCACTCAACACGGAATCCAAAAAGGCCTGGCGCTCTTGCAAATGACCGACCAACTGCTGACGCTCGTGCTCGACACGGTTGAACGTCACCGCGACTTGCTGCAACTCTTGCATGCTCGTGGCTAGGTCCAGACTCGCGCGCTGCCCCATCCCCACTTCACCAATTTGCGCTTCGAGATGATCCAATGGCTTGAGAATCCGCGCCAACAGCCACCACAGTAGTGGCATCATGATGAGCGCCAGCGCAAACCAGATACCCAGCAGCTTATAAATGAATCCTGAGAGCGGTAACTGTGCTTGGTCAGCGGGCAAAAACAGGCCAATCACCCAATCCGCCGGCCAAACCTGGGCATACGCTTGCAGGCTCACGTTCCCATCGGCCAGCTCGGTTACTCCCTCCCCCTTCCACCCTGCCAGCGCCAGCTCCAACAGGGGGTTTAGCTGGTCACTGCGGAGGTCCGCATTGACCAGATCATTGTCAGGATGATAGAGAATCCTGCCCGATGCCGTGGCAACCGCTGCATACCCCTCCTCGCCGAGGCGAATGGTGCCCAGTCGGTTGAAGAGCCCACTGCTTTCCAGGCTGACGATACCGCCAATGAATCCTGCGAATTTGCCATCCTCATCAATGCGCGGAACGCTAATGAGCACCAGGGGCATACCGCTGGCTCGGCCGACGAACGGCTCACTCACATAGGGGCGACGAATGCCGCGCACCATCTTGAAATATTCCAACTCGCCGGTTTCCAAGCCCACCCGCCCGGTAACACTCGGCCAGTCACTGACGATGACTCCGTTTTCATCACTAATGACCAACCCCTCGAACCAAGCGAGCAGCGAGTCGTTCTTTTGCAGCTCATAGTTCAGCCACGTGGAATCATCGGACAGCCCTACGGCGCCATTGAGGCGCTCTAAGGCATTGATACGTTGATTGATCTGTTGAGTGATTTCATCAGACAGCAGGTTGGCTTGATAACGTAGGTGGGCGATGTTGGTCTCGTGCACCATGGTTTTACCCACCTGCCACGCCATGCCCAGCACGGCCCCCGCCAAGATGGCTAGAGCACAAGAAAGTCCCAGCAACAGCCGGCTTTTTATAGAACGAAATGTAATCAGTCGATGAATCAGGGGGGCTAGGCGCACCAGAGTTCCCTATTTCGTTAACTTTCCTTAAATTGAGCCCTCAGTTTCAGCCTCAATCATGGTTCGAAAAATAACTTACCAAAAACAAGTGAAAAGTGCGCGTTGATATAAGTCAACTTAGATAATTTTTTTCTAAACTGTTTCATCACGTAACGCAAGCTTCCGAACGATAAGCCAAGAGCGTGCGAATTGATAACCACGCTTATTTCACGTATGTTCGCCGCCTATCCAGCAAACCACCCGACACAACACTTCGGCACACTTCATGGCAAAACGTACGGCGGGTTTTATCTCTAAAGGCATTGGTAGCATCACTGCGCTCGCCGAATTTTTGAGAGAGTTTGACGACGCTACCCGGATTCGTCCGTTCAGCCCTCCACCGAGTGCCGTCATTGGCTGGGGACTCAAGCCTACCAGCCGCCGGGCCAGACGCTACGCTCAGCGACACCACCTTCCTTATGTGGCGCTAGAAGATGGCTTTTTGCGCTCATTGGGGCTCGGCGTTGCGGGTTATCAACCTCACAGTATGATCGTGGATTACAGCGGCATTTATTATGATGCCTCCCGGCCCAGTGATTTAGAGCAGTGGCTTTCCGCCAACGAGTTCTCTACCGAAGAATTATTACGGGCCGAGCACTGCATGGCGCTATTAAGGCGCTACCGCTTATCGAAATACAACCACGCTCCAGATCGCCCTTTGGCCGTTAACGACGCGACCGTCCTCGTCGTAGACCAAACGGCTGGTGACGCCTCCATCGAGTATGGCAACGCCAGCGCCGCCAGCTTTTCAGACATGCTGGACCAAGCGCTGGCCCGCCACCCCCATGGGAAGATACTGGTCAAAATCCATCCCGACGTGATCGCGGGGAAAAAACGTGGCCATCTCACGAGTGCCCTTCACCACCCTCGCTGCCAAGTGCTCAGCGAAGACATCAACCCGTGGGCTCTCTTCGATCAAGTAGACGATGTCTACGTGGTCACCAGCCAGCTTGGCTTCGAAGCATTGATGGCGGGCAAGCGTGTCCACTGCTTTGGTTTACCGTTTTATGCGGGTTGGGGCCTCACCCAGGATCGACTGCACTGCCCCCGTCGCCAGCGCTCTCGCACGCTCGCTGAAGTCTTTGCAGCCGCCTATTTACGCTACTGCCGCTACGTTAACCCCTATACGCGCCAGCCATCCACGCTGGAAGAGACGATTCACCTTATTGCTGACCAAAAACGCCAGCAAGAGCGACTTAGAGGCACCTGGCTGGCCTGCGGTTTCTCTTCATGGAAACGCCGCTTCATCGGCGATTTTCTAGGGCCAGCAGCTCACGTTCGCTATCAAAAGGCACTTCCCCAACACGCCGTCGACTCTCAACGGTTGTTGGTGTGGTCAAGCCGTATCGACGACGCCTTTAAAACACGGCACCGCGAACTCCTTCCGCACATATGGCGCATGGAAGACGGCTTTATCCGTTCGGTTGGGCTGGGTGTCGATCTCACTCAACCGCTCTCACTCGTCGTGGATCGCTCCGGCATTTATTACGATCCCAGCCAGCCAAGCGAACTCGAAACGCTGCTTAACGAGAGCGCCTTCAGCGATGATTTACTCGCCAGAGCGGCGGAGTTGCGCCAACGCCTCGTTGCTTTGAAGCTCTCGAAATACAATGTGCCAGGAGCGTCTGACGTCGTCTTTCCCGACAACCAAACGATCATTCTGGTACCCGGCCAAGTAGAGAGCGATGCCTCTATCGCCACCGGCTCACCAGACATCAGCACCAATAGCGCGCTACTCAAAGTCGTTCGAGAAGCCGAGCCCAACGCTTTCATCATCTACAAAGCGCATCCGGATGTGATGAGCGGCGCGCGCGTTGGCAAACTCGATACCGACGCTAAACGTCTGTATGATTTGGACGCCAGTCACATCGATATCACCGCGCTGTTAGAGCGCGTAGACGCCGTGCATACCATGAGTTCTCTGACCGGCTTCGAGGCGCTGCTTCGACATCGTCGAGTCACTACCTACGGTTTGCCGTTTTATGCGGGCTGGGGATTGACGCATGATGCCATGCACTGCCCAAGGCGTAACCGTACACTCACCTTGGATGCCTTGGTTGCTGGCACGCTATTGCTGTATCCAAGTTACGTCGACCCCGCCTCTGGCCAGCTCTGTAATGCCGAGACCGTCGTCAGCCTATTGGAGCGGGCAAAGTTACAACAATCGAGTGCACAAAAACCTCACCTTACATGGAAGCAGCGCCTTTATCGCTGCTATCGTAACTTATTGATTGGAAGCCATTGAGTTGAAGCAAAAGCGCGCATTCTTATTCCTACAAGGCGTTTGCTCGCCCTTTTATCAGCGCTTGGCTCGTCGCCTGACCGACGACGGCCACCGCGTCGTGAAAGTTCACTTCAACGCGGGAGACATTGCGTACTGGCAGCGCACCCATAGTCATCACCATCTCTTTCGCGGCCCCTTGAGCGAACTGCCTGCTTACATGACGTCTCTGTGGCAACGTTATGGCATTACCGATCAAATCGTTTTTGGCGACCGTCGCCCCATTCATCGTCCTGCAGTCGATCAAGCGCCTGCTGCTGGCATTCGTACCCACGTGTTCGAGGAGGGCTATTTTCGCCCTTTTTGGATAACGCTGGAGCGCGAAGGCGTCAATGGACACTCGCTATTGCCTCGCGATCCCCAATGGTTTTTCGAAACGGGTAAGGCACTCCCCGAACTGCCTCCTCCCGTGCGCTTTCGGTCATCCTTCAAAATTCGCGCGCTGCATGATGTCGCTTACCACCTAGCCGGGCTCGCCAACCCGCTGGTGGCGCCGCAGTATCGCAATCATGCTCCCATTACTGCGCCGGTGGAGTATGCCGGCTATATCAGGCGTTTTACGCTGCTCAAACAGTGGAAAAAACGCGATGCAGTGCGTATCAAAACGCTGATCGAAAGTGGCAAGCCCTATTTCATGCTGCCCCTTCAGCTCAATACCGATGCGCAAATTCGTGATCACTCCCCCTACGCCAATATGGAAGAGGTCATGGAGCACGTGATGGGATCGTTTGCCGAACATGCACCCAGCGATGCCATGTTATGTATCAAGAATCATCCGTTAGATATGGGGCTGGTGAATTATCCGCAAATCATCGATCGGCTCTCAGACGTTTATGGCCTAAATGGGCGCATCGTGTATTTGGAGTCAGGCGATCTCAATGCACTCATTAAACATGCGGTCGGTACGGTGACCGTCAACAGCACCGTGGGTATCGTATCGCTGGAAGCATCGTGCCCTACCTTTGCGCTAAGCGATCCGATCTACAACTTGGCAGGCCTCACTTACGAAGGCTCGCTCGAAACGTTTTGGCATCAGCCACCGCCACCCATCGCAGCGCTATTTGGCTATTTTCGGAACACCGTCATGCACGCGGTTCAGGTCAACGGCGGTTTTTACTGCCAGCCGAGTATTGATCTCGCCGTCAATAATGCCGCCCACATCCTGGAAGCCTGCCCATCACCGCTGGAGAAGCTGCTGTGAGTGTTGACGCCACAACCGATCCCACAACTTTGGAACAGACAAAACGTTCACGCTGCGTGCTAATCACCGGCGCGACGGGGGCCATCGGCGGAGCGCTCGCCAAGGAGTATGCCTCCCCACAGACGCATCTCATTCTCCATGGCCGTAACACCGCGGCACTGGAACAGGTGGCCAGCGCCTGCCAAGAGAAAGGTGCGCAAGTGACGCTCTCCTCCATCAACCTCACCGATGAGAATGAACTTGCACAGTGGCTGACGACGCTCAGCGCCGAGCAGCTGCCGGATATCGTCATCGCTAACGCGGGCAAGAACACACATCCCGAGCAGTTGGGTGAGCTCGAGCCCTGGACAGACGTTCAAGCCCTGCTGGATATCAACCTCACCACCCCCATTGCCATGGCGCACCACTTGGTGCCTGCTATGCGCGAACGAGGTAGTGGACAGCTGGTCTTTATTAGCTCACTGGCTGGTTGGCATGGGCTACCCAGCACGCCCACGTACAGCGCCAGCAAAGCAGGCATTAAGGCGTATGGCGAAGCCTTGCGGGGCTTGCTCGCCCCCTGCGGTATCGGGGTGACGGTGATCATGCCCGGCTACGTTACCTCCCCCATGTGCAATGCCATGCCCGGCCCTAAACCCTGGGAGTGGCCGCCAGAGCGCGCTGCAAAAGTGATTGCTCGCGGTATCGGTGCCAACCGTGCACGGGTTAGCTTTCCCTTTCCGTTGAATTTTGGCACTTGGTGGCTGGCCGTCTTGCCAGCGGGCGTGTCGCAGTGGCTCATCAAACGGCTGGGTTTTGATCATGTAGGGGGCCAGTAAGATGCTCTCCAGCCTATTAGTGTCGCTTAGCCTGCCATTATTGGTGGGGCTATTGGGCAGCTTAGCGTTTGAAGCGCTGCTATCTCCAAGGCCTACTCCCCTCTGGAAGCGCTCCATCGCCGCGAACACCATCCACTTAGGCAGCTGGTTACTGCTGTTTGGGATATTCACGCTGCTACTTCAGCGCCCTTGGTTTGCCGTGGTCTTTGTGCTTTCACTACAACTGGTAGTGATTCAATCGAGCAATACCAAGTCCAAAACGCTCAACGAACCGTTTATTTGCCACGACTTTGAGTACTTTTGGGACGCCATTCTGCACCCACGACTTTATGTCCCCTTTTTTGGCATTGGCCTCGCCATCGCTGCCAGCAGCGCGGGGGCTATCGCCATTGGCAGCTTCCTCTATTTGGAATCATCGCTGATTAGCCAATGGGGCGCTGGGCTCTTTTTGCAAAGCACCGTATTACTCATTGGGCTGGGCGCACTGCTGCTGGGGATTGGGTTACGCTCACTGGCAGCCGTTTCCCTCCAACCCGTGGATGACCTTCACCGTGTTGGGCTACATGCTAGCCTTTGGGCCTACGGTGTCGCGTTAATGCGTTCGTCACCACCTGATCCCTCGACATCGCCCTACACCGCTGCCAGCCAGCAGGCGGCGGCCGCCCCCCAGGACAGCGCCACGCTACCCAATGTGGTTTTGGTTCAGAGCGAATCATTTTTCGATCCGCGCCCCTGGTGCCCAGAGGTCGCCCCTTCGCTACTACAACACTTCGATATCACCTTTACCGAGGCCGTCGAAAAGGGTGAGTTGAGCGTACCTGCTTGGGGCGCCAATACCGTACGCACCGAGTGCGCGGTGCTCACAGGCCTGACACCCAACGATTGGGGCCCACGGCAATTCAACCCCTACCGCACGCTAAGCCGCCACCCGCTGCCCAGCGTGGCGAGCGCTTTTCGCGCGCAGGGTTACCGCACTATTTGCGTGCACCCTTACCCCGCTACCTTTTACATGCGCGATAAGGTCATTCCGCAGCTAGGCTTTGATACCTTTATCGATATCAGCGCGTTTAGCAGCAGCGATAAGCACGGGCAGTACATAGGCGACCGAGCGGTGGCACGAAAGGTTGGACGCCTGCTGAAAGATGACGATAATAGGCCGCTATTTATTTTTGTGATCACCATGGAAAACCACGGCCCGCTGCATCTGGAAGCGCCCCAACAGGCACGTTTGGCCGATACGCTGCCGAACGCCGCGTGGCCGCTTCCAGGCCATCTGCGGGAGCTCGCCGTTTACTTGCACCATTTAGGTGAAGCTGATCAAATGCTGGCAAGCGTTAAAACAGCGCTAAACGAGAGCACGAGGCCTGGAATACTGGGCTGGTATGGCGACCACGTCCCTATACTGCCCGATGCGTATGGGTACTTCATGCCCCCTACGGGCAGCACCCCATACATGATATGGTCAACGCAACCAACACCGCCTGACCAAATGCCTGCCGAGCAATCGCCGCAGGGAATAGCAGCCAACGAACTTGGCGTCCGGCTATTTAAACAAGTGTTTGGACGCGATATAAGTAACGATGTGATCAAGGCAGAACCAGAACCTCAGGAGCAAGAATGACTAAACGTGTGGCCATCATCGGCGCCGCCCATCGTTTCCCCGGCACCACCCCTGAAACGTTCTGGCAAGACCTGCAAGCCGAAAAAGACCTCGTCACCCAAGTGGCCCCAGATCGCTGGAGCCATGATGCCTTTTGGCACCCTGATAAACGCCATCCAGGCACCAGCGTTACCTTTGCTGCGGGCAGCCTGGGCGATATCAGCGGGTTCGACGCAGAGTTTTTCGGTATTTCCCCACGCGAAGCGGCCAATATGGATCCGCAGCAGCGCATGCTGCTGGAACTCGCCTGGGAAACCATGGAAAGCGCCGGCATTGTGCCCAGCACTCTGCGTGGCAGCCAGTGCGGCGTTTTCCTGGGCGTCGCCAGTCTTGACTACTCTTACCGTTTAGCCGATGACATGTCGGCTATTGATGCTTCGACCGCCACGGGCAACACCTCGAGCATCGCCTCCAACCGCCTCTCTTATGTGTTTGACTTGCATGGCCCCAGCATGTCGCTGGACACCGCGTGCTCGTCCTCCATGGTGGCGTTTCACCAGGCTTGCCAATCCATTCGCAGCGGTGAAACGACCATGGCACTGGCGGGCGGTATCAGCCTGCACTTGCATCCCTACGGCTTTATCATTTTCTCTAAAGCCAGCATGCTCTCGCCCACCGGCCGCTGCCAAGTGTTCGATGAAGCGGGCAACGGCTACGTGCGCTCTGAAGGGGCTGGCCTATTCCTGCTCAAGGACTACGACCTAGCCGTCGCCGATGGCGATAACATTCTGGCCGTGGTCGCAGGCTCAGCGGTGAATACCGATGGTCATAAATCGGGTCTGACGGTACCGAACCCCAGCGCCCAAACCGATCTTATGCGCCGTGCCTATGAACAAGCCGGTATCTCCCCCGATGAGATCGACTATTTAGAAGCACACGGCACAGGCACCGCCGTTGGCGACCCGATTGAAACCCGCGCCATTGGCGAAGCGATTGGCAAACATCGTCAAACGCCGCTGCTGATCGGCTCGGTGAAGAGTAACGTAGGCCACCTGGAAACCGCCTCAGGCGTCGCCGGGCTTGCGAAAGCACTGTACAGCCTACAGCACCGTGAAGTCCCCGCGACCATCGGCATTCGTAAGCTGAACCCACGCATCAAATTCGATGAGTGGAATTTAAGCGTGGTCACTAAAGCCCAGCCGCTAAAACCCGAAGGCCGCTTGGTGATTGGCATTAACTCGTTTGGCTTTGGTGGTGCTAACGCCCACGTGATTTTGGAAAGCGCACCGGAAAAAACCGCAGCGCCTCGCCAAACACCGGATGCCCCGCTGCCCATTCGTTTAAGCGCCCGTAGCGAAGCAGCGCTAACGGAAAACGCCCTTGCCCTGTCTAAGCACCTTCAGGAAGCTGGCCAAGGGTTTTACGATATCGCCCATACGCTGTTCCATCACCGTGAGCAGCACAGCCACGGCGCACTCTGCTTCGCCAGCAGTGCAGAAGAAGCAGCCACGGCACTGCGCCAGTTTGCTGAAGGCGAAGCCAGCCAGGTCATGACGCTGGAGTGCCTCGCCAACGCCAGGGGCCCGGTGTTCGTTTATGACGGTAACGGCTGCCAGTGGGAAACCATGGGCCACGACCTACTGGATACCGACGCCGACTTCACTGCTGCCATTGACCGCGTCGATGCCCTGTTCCAGCGCTACGGCAGCTTTTCACTGCGTGACGAATTAGCAGGCCGTAACCAGCTAAAAGGTGAAGAGAGCCGCTTTGTACGCACCGAAATCGCCCAGCCTGCGCTATTTGCCCTGCAAGTGGCGCTCACCGAGTGGCTAAAAGCCCAAGGCATTACCCCTGCTGCCGTGTTTGGTCACAGCGTGGGCGAAGTTGCCGCCGCTTGGGCCTCCGGCGCGCTCAGCCTGGAAGATGCGGTCAAAGTCATCTATTACCGCAGCGATTTCCAAGGCAAAACCCGTGGCTTGGGTGAGATGACCGCAGTGGCGATGAGCGCTGAAGAGATCGCCCCGTGGCTTGCTAAACCAGCATTTGACCGCGTAAGCCTAGCAGGCATTAATAGCCCCAAAGGCATTACCCTGGCAGGCGACCGAGACCAGCTCAGCGAGCTAGAGGCAGCGCTGAGCGCCGATGGCACCTTTGCCAAGCGGCTGCCGCTGGATTACGCCTTCCATAGCCCCGCCATGGATAGCATCCAGGCAGGCGTGGTTGATGCTCTCGCGGATATCAAGCCCCAAGCCACCCAGATCCCCTATTTCTCTACGGTGACAGGCGCGCTCAGTGAAGGGACGAAACTGGATGCCCACTACTGGTGGCTCAATATTCGCGAGCCGGTGCTGTTCGATAGCGCCGCCACCGCATTGATTGAGCAAGGCTACAACGTCTTCGTCGAAGTCGGCGCGCACCCGATCTTGCGCCGCTACCTCAACGAATCGCTGCGCCAGCAAGAGCGCAGCGGCCTAGTGTTCGGCACCATTGAGCGCCACAAGCCTGGGTTAGACGGCTTGAACCGCACGCTCAGCCAGCTGCTACTCAGCGGATTAAGCGTCAACAGCCAGCGCTTCTTCCCGGTAGAGGGCCAGCGCGTCCTGCTGCCCCGCTACTCATGGCAGCGCACTCACCTATGGGTTCAAGGCACCAACGACGGCCAAGGCCTGCTATCACGCTATTACCAGCACCCATTGCTGGGTTACCCATTAGCGCAGCAAGAGCACACCTGGGAAAGCCAGCTAGACACCAAGCGGCAGCCCTGGCTTGCCGACCACGTGGTAGGTGAAGGCGCGGTCTTCCCCGGCGCCGGGTTTGTAGAACTCGCGCTTGCCGCCGCGCTGCAGCAGAAAGAGACGCCAGTTCTGGATATCGAAGAGCTGGAAATTCGCGCCCCGCTGCTGCTGGACGGCCCTAACGGCCGCACCATGCGCCTTACCCTAGACCCCGATGATGGTTGCCTGGAGATTCTCTCCCGCGAGCCCGCCACGGGAAGCGAGTGGCAGCTCAATGCCGTGGCGCGCCGCATGCGCGAAAGCCGTGGCTTCCTGCTCAATCGCCAAGCGCCAGCGCTGCCTCAGCGAGACGCCGACTACACCCTGGATGAGCACCTGCACATGGCCGAACGTATCGGCCTGCACTATGGCCCTGCGTTCCAAGCCATTCAACGCGGCTGGATTGAGGGCGATAGCGTCATTGGTGAAATCAAACTCTCCGAGGCGGTGGCTGAACAGTTAGATACGCTGCATGTGCATCCCGGCATTCTGGATAGCGCCTTCCAGATGTTTATTCCGCTGCTGGCACAGCACAGTGAATTTGCCGCCCAGCTCGCCTTTGTACCGGTGCGCGTGGGTCGCATTCAGGTCAATGCCGAGGCAGGCGCGCCAGTGCTGGCCCGTGCGGTGATGGGCAAACGTGCCCCGCACTCCTTCACGGCCGATTTTGAGTTATTTGATGCCCAAGGCCGCGCCGTCGCCGTGCTAAGCCAGACACGCTTCAAGGCCATTCGTCTGAACCGTGCGCATCACCAGCATTTCAGCTATCTAGATGTGGAGCTTACTCCTGCCCCGTTGCAAGCCGCCGCGCTGCCGCTGCCTGCGGACGCCTTAACGCGCTTGATGGGGTTAAGCGATGCATATACCGCCAGCACCGGCCAGCGCTATGCGCAAGAAGTCGCGCCGCTGCTGGATAGCCTAAGCGAAGCCTTTACCCAACAGGGCACCAGCCCCGTTCAAGATGACGAAGCGTCATTGGCACCAGAAACCATTTGGCAGCTACTGGTACAAGATTACCCCGACTACTTCGCGCCCATTCACGCTGTGGGCCGTTTGGGCCTGCACCGTGAACCGCTGCTCAACGGCAGCGATACGCTGGAAAGCCTGGGCATTACTTCCGAGCACTTGGCTGGCATCAACCGGGTACTGATCGGTGAAAATGGCTGGCAAGTACTGGCGCGCGAGCTAGGCGCGCTGATGGACGCCTCGCTGGCTACTTTGCCGGATGGACAGCGCCTCAATCTGCTGGAAGCAGGCCCCTGTGCGCCCGCTCTAGGCCAGCGCCTGTTAGAGCAGCTTGCCCACGGCGAGCCAGGGGTGAGCGACCGCTATCGCTACCGCGCGCTCACCACCAGCGACACGGCGCGCCACCAAGCGGAACAGCTGCAAGAGCGCTACCCGCTAATGGATATTCAGCCGTTAGACGAAGCGCTACCGGCATTGGCAGCCGCGCAAAAAGCGCAGCTTGCCTTTGTAAGTGCGGATGTCACCCAGCCTGAGCGCACACGCCAGCTGATTGACGCCCTGCCCGCTCAACTGGCCCCAGGCGCGCAGATCATGGTGATTGGTCTTCATCCAAGCCGCTGGCTGGACGATCTGCTGGCAACGCCGGGCATTGATCAAGCCGCGCTGGAACAAAGCACACTCATCGAGTGGTTGAGCAGCCAGGGACTGAGCGTCTCCGCGCCTATCGAGTTAGAAGAGAGCGGCGCTTACCTGCTGCACGCGCAACAAACAGAGCACAACGATGCCAACGCTCAGGCATCCAGCACCCAAACGCTGCTGGTGGCCGCCACTCAGCAAGAAGCGCTCGCGGCAGCGTTGGCCGAACAGCTGAATAGTCATGCAGGCCACAGCGTATGGCTTCGCATCAGCGATGCAGCGCCGCAAACGCTACTCAACGAAGCGCTTGCCGACCTGCCCGAAACACCTGCGGCATTGAACGTGCTTGACCTGCGTGAACTGGGTAGCACGGCCACGACAGCCCAAACCCAACGCTGCTTTGGCGCACAGCAGTGGTCATTGGCGCTAGAAGCCAGCGGCCTGGAAGCGCAAGGCAGTGCCGTGACGCTATGGCTAGCCACTCAAGGCTATCAACGTGCCGATGACGCCGCGCTATGGGGCTTTGGCCGCTCTCTGGCCAACGAAGCCGTGGGCCACAGCGTCACCCTCATTGACCTGCCTGATACCCCCAGCGCCGCCGCGTTAGCCATCGCGGCAGCCTCTATCGCTGAACCGGATAGCGAAAACGAGCTGGTGATTACCCAGGAAGGCACCCGCTTCGCCACGCGTCTACGCACGCTGCCTGCGCCGCACCCGCAAACCGCTGACAGCGAAGCGCCACGCCAAGCCATGACGCTGGGCTTTACCCTGCCCGGCCAACTGCGCCAGCTACAGTGGCGGCCGCGCCAGCTACCGGAGTTAGGCGCGGATGACGTCGAAGTGCGCGTCAAAGCAACCGGCCTCAACTTCCGCGATGTAATGTACACCCTGGGCCTGCTCTCAGATGAAGCCATCGAAAACGGCTTTGCTGGCCCTACTCTAGGGCTTGAGTTCTCCGGCGAAGTCGTTGCCGTTGGCAGTAACGTGCACCACCTGACACCCGGCCAAGGCGTCGTGGGCTTTGGCCCCGCCAGTTTCAGCGACCGCTTGGTGGCTAGCCAGCACGCCGTGGCTCCGCTGCCCGACGGCGTCAGCTACGCCGCTGCGGCCACCATTCCGACCACGTTCTTTACCGTGTACTACGCGCTGAAGCATCTGGCGCGCCTAGAACCCGGCGAAAAAGTGCTGATTCACGGCGCTGCGGGCGGTGTAGGTATTGCCGCGCTGCAAATCGCCCAGTGGATGGGGGCTGAGATTTACGCCACAGTGGGGTCGGAAGAGAAGCGTGACTTCCTACGCCTGATGGGCGAAGAGCGCCTTTACGACTCACGCTCGCTCACCTTCGCGGAAGAGATCCTCGAAGATACCCAGGGTGAAGGCGTTGATATCGTCCTTAACTCCCTGGCCGGTGAAGCCATCAACCAGAACCTGCGCGCCCTGCGCCCGTTTGGTCGCTTCCTGGAGCTAGGCAAGCGCGACTTCTATGAAAACACCCATATCGGCCTGCGCCCGTTCCGCAACAATCTGAGCTACTTCGGTATTGATTCCGACCAGCTCATGAAGGTGCAGCCCGCCCTCACCCAGCGTCTGTTCGGCGAAATGATGGCGCTGTTTAACGACGGCACGCTCAGTCCGCTGCCGTTTACCGCCTTTAGCCACAGCCAAGTCATTGATGCCTTCCGCTACATGCAGCAGGCGCGCCAGATCGGCAAGGTGGTGGTGACTTACGAACAGCCCATTGCCCCGCCACGCCAGGAGCAGCTAGGCACCGCCCGCATGGCATTACCCAGCGATGCCAGCTACTTGGTGACCGGCGGCCTGGGCGGGTTTGGCCTGAAAACTGCGCAATGGCTGGTAGATAAAGGCGCGCGGGAGCTGATTCTACTCAGCCGCAGCGGTCCGGCCAGCGGTGAAGCCCAAGCGGCCGTGGCAGCCTTCGAAGCCCAAGGCGTGAAAGTGCTGGCAGCGGCTTGCGACATCACCGACCGCGATGCGCTGGCCAAGGTGTTGGAACGTGCGAAAAGCGAGCTAAGCCCGCTGCGTGGCATCGTGCATGCCGCCACGGTGATCGACGACGGTCTGATTCGCAACCTGGATGCCGAGCGCATTCAAAAAGTGCTCTCACCGAAGATCGACGGCGCCAAACACCTGGAAGCGCTGACAGCCAACGAAGCCCTCGACTTCTTCGTACTCTATTCATCGGCGACCACGCTGTTTGGTAACCCAGGCCAAGCCAACTATGTGGCCGCTAACCATTGGCTCGAAGCATTTGCGGCTCGCCGCCGTTCGCAAGGCCTACCAGCTACCTGCGTACGCTGGGGCGCGATTGACGACGTTGGCTTCTTGGCGCGTAACACTCGCACCCGTGACGCACTGCAAGAGCGCCTGGGCGGCTCGGCGCTGCGCTCCGACGATGCGCTCAATGTGCTCGAGCAAATGCTGCTGACGCCCGGGCCAAGCCTGGGCGTACTGGAACTGGAGTGGGGAGCCCTTGCGCGCTTCCTGCCCACCTCCAGCGCACCACGCTTCGATGAGATTGCCCGCGCCAGCGACGACGACGGCAACCTGGATAGCGATGACGATATCAGCGCGCTGCTGGCGGATCTCTCGCCAGAAGAGCTGCACAGCACGATTACCGAACTACTGCGCGCCGAGCTTGCCAGCATTCTGCTGATCGACGAAGAGAAGATCGACGTGAACCGCTCGGTTTATGACATGGGCTTCGACTCGCTCATGGGGGTCGAGCTGATGACCGCGATCGAGAACCGTCTAGGCGTTCAGGTACCGGTGATGGTGCTCAGCGAAGCGTCGACGCTTGATAAGCTCGCGGGCGTGCTGATTCAAAAACTGCACCAGCACGATGAGGATGTTGAAGAGTCGCCACAAGATGCGTTAGCCTCTCTGGCCGCCCGCCACGGTGCGGATGGCCTTAACAGTGAGCCAGCATCATCCCCTGCGACCGAGACACCATGACCGCCAAGCGTTCTGAGTTAAAACGCCAACTTCTGGAGCAAGCGCGCAAGCGTCCAACCGCCAGAGCCGCCAGTCCCTCTGCCTCCAGCGCCCAAAGCGCGGGGGCAGCCCGCTCTGTTCCTGAGCGCTTTACACGCTTTGATGCCCACCCGGGCTATCAACAGCTCATGCTGCTGCGCGAAGGCGCTAAACAGCTTGGCCTGAAAGTGCCCTTCTTCAAGGTACACGACGGCCTTGCCGGGGCGACAAGCGTGATGGATGGCCGCACCTGCATCAACTTCGCCAGCTACAACTACTTGGGCTACTCCGGAGATCCGCGTGTCGTTCAAGCCGCCAGTGATGCAGCCGCCCACTATGGCACCTCCGTCTCGGCCAGCCGTGTGGTCTCAGGGGAGCGCCCTATTCATGGTGAGCTAGAGCGTGCCATTGCCAAGGCCTACGCCGTTGAAGACGCCGTAGCGTTCGTCAGCGGCCACGCAACCAATGTGTCTACCCTTGGCTACCTGCTCGGCCCAAAAGATCTCATCCTGCACGACGAGTATATTCACAACAGCTCGTTAGTGGGCGCACAGCTCTCTGGTGCCAAGCGCATGTCGTTTAGCCACAACGACCCGGATGCCCTGGAAGCACTGCTCACCCAGCACCGCCACCAGTTCGAGCGTGTGCTGGTCGTGATCGAGGGGCTCTACAGCATGGACGGCGACATCCCCGATCTGCCGCGCTTTATCGCCCTCAAACAGCGCCATCAAGCCTGGCTAATGGTCGATGAAGCCCACTCTTTCGGCGTGATGGGAAAAACCGGCTTGGGCCTGCGGGAACACTTTGACATTGACCCCAGCGATGTCGATATCTGGATGGGCACTATGAGCAAAACGCTTTCCGGCTGCGGCGGCTACATTGCTGGCAACACGGCGCTGGTGGAAACGCTGCGTTACTTCGCACCGGGCTTTCTGTACAGCGTCGGCATGCCCGCGCAAGTAGCCGCCCCCTCGCTCAAAGTGCTGGAGCTCATGCCCCAGGAACCCGAGCGCGTCGCCAAACTGCAGGAAATCTCCCGCTACTTCCTAGAGCAAGCCCAAGCCCGTGGCATGGATACCGGCCACAGCATCGGCTCCGCCGTGGTGCCCATCATCGTCGGCAGCTCGCCCCTGGCCGCGCACCTCTCCAACGCGCTGCTGGAGCAAGACATCAATGTTCAGCCCATCCTGTACCCCGCCGTACCGGAAAAAAGCGCCCGCCTGCGCTTCTTCCTCTCCTGCGAACATACCCAAGCACACATCGACGAGACGTTGGACGTGCTTGAAAAGTTGATGGCGAAAGGGATGTGAGTGGTGAGTGGTGAGTGGTGAGTGGTGAGTGGTGAGTGGTGAGTGGTGAGTGGTGAGTGGTGAGTGGTGAGTGGTGAGTGGTGAGTGGTGAGTGGTGAGTGGTGAGTGGTGAGTGGTGAGTGGTGCAGTATTCGAGACGGGTGAACGCTCTTGCAACGCTTTTATATGCTATTGGGCAATTAAGAAGGTAGTGACATGGCAGTAGAAGTAACAGAGACCAGCACTGCCCACTGGTACGTTATTCAGTGCAAAGGCAGCGAATCCTTTCGCGCGGCGGAGCATCTTTCGAACCAAGGTTACGAGGTGTTTCATCCAGTGTTGGATGTAAAACGCAAACGCCAAGGGAAGCTCACCACCGTCACCGAGCCGCTGTTTCCCTATTACCTGTTTATTCGATTAGACCAGGTCGTCAGCAACTGGCGTCCCATTCGCTCTACCCGGGGCGTACTGCGCCTACTCACCTTTGGCAACACCCCCATCGCCGTGCCCGACGCACTCGTAGAGACCTTACGCGCCCAACCCCACCGCCAAGAAGGTAGCCACAGCTACTTCGCTGCCGGAGAAAAAGTCACCATCACCGACGGCCCCTTCAAAGACCTAGAAGCCATCTTCACCCGCTGTAAGGGTGAAGAGCGCGCCATCGTGTTGCTGAACGTCCTCCAACGGCCGCAACACGTTGAGCTTTCCGTAGAGAGTTTGGAGAAACGGTGAGTGGTGAGTGGTGAGTGGTGAGTGGTGAGTGGTGAGTGGTGAGTGGTGAGTGGTGAGTGGTGAGTGGTGAGTGGTGAGTGGGCAGCATTTTAGCGCGGCGTAGGCACCCGCGGGGGCAGTGCTAGCCGCCTGACCAAGCCGCCGTGAATCATCAACTCCCAGCGCCACCTTCGGCACCGCTAGCGGGTGGATGCAAAATAGCGCAGCACCATCTTTCGATACCAAAACAGCCGTAAGATGTTGATCACGCCGAGTACCACAGGCACTGCATAAATAATGAACACCCACTCCTGGGCTTGCGGCATTAATCGCACGATGCCGAACACGAGCAACACCAGTAAAAAAACCACCATATTGAATGCCAGTGATAAGCGCTCATAGCCGCAAAAATTAATCAGTACTGACTCGATCACACCGAGCTGCCCGGTCGCCACGTTAAATGCAAACGCTGCAACGAAAAATAGCACCAAGCCAATATCGTTGACTGCGCCAAAAAGATAAAAATACGCGATGATCGTCAGCGACAGCGCAGGCACCAAAGCGGCGACCAAGGCATGGATTTTTTGACGAAGCGGCACCACGACCAAACGCGCATAATCACGCGCCATGACCATTCTAGAAAGCGCAGCGGCACGATTGTTGATCAACCCTCTCGGTAAAGCCGACATGGCACTGAAGACCGCCGCACACAGCGATGCCACAATGGCGACATCGTTTCCACCGAGCGCGATAAACAGCGAGGGCAAAATGAAACCGACGCCACTACTCGCCGCGTTGGAAAAACCAACCACCAAACTCGACACTAAATCGCTGGGCGCGATGAACAGCGTGTCACCAGAGACACGCGTGTTGCCCTCTTTGAAAACCAATACACCCACAAACATGACGAAGGCCAACGCGTATGAGATCGATAATACGTTCAACAACTGATCTGCATGGAGCGGCCCTTCAATAAAGAACATCAGCAGCATCATGGCGATAAACAGGCACCCAATGACGCCATCGTAAAAAAACAGCCCCCAAAATTGGCGCTTAAAGACTAAATAATTACGAAAAACCTGATATACCGACGTCATAAGGATCAGTGTAAATACGTCTAGCCAATGCGGGACAGGAACGGCCAGAGACGCCATCAGTAACGCAAAGGCCGACACTCCCCCGCCTACCACCACACACGATGCCACGTACCGCAGCAGTATCGCCAAGCGCTCATCCTCTGCCATACGCTTCATCAAAATAGTGGAAAACCCCACCCCCGACACCATGACAAAAAAGGCTGCCAAGGTGTACTGAGTGGAAAAAAACACCACACTGTCAGGGACTAAAAAGAAACCAGCCACACCCAGTACAAAAATACGAAAACCACCGGGCGTTGCCGCCGTCATAAAGGGCAGCAGTCTTTCTAATGAACGACGAAAGGGCATCATCAATCGTCCTTCCTAGATTGAAGGTGGCGGAAGCATCCTCGCAATACGCGCGCCATGAAAAAGATCTTACGACGCGAAGGTGTTTGGCGGTCTCCCTCTAACGAACTTTCGATATTGATGAAATCCTCCCACACCAATAACGGTCTTACTTCTTTAACCTTAACGCCCTTACTTTCAAAATGCGGCCAGTCATCCAACACACAGCGGATCGTGGTAGAAGCCTCTAACAATCTAGTTGCCCCAGCAGGTGTCACAACGTACCCCACCGCACCAGAGGGCCACGTTTTGAAGCCGCGCCCGAGCTTAAAGGCCCCTATTGGACTCCAACGCTTTAAGGGTTCAAGAAAGTGATACAGCGTTTTCCGGCGGTGATCTTTTTTAGAGTGGCCTAACAACACCACATCGAACGGGGCTTTCGCGTCTGACAAACGATCTAAAAATACTGGGAGTTCTCGTTCGATAAGCGCATCGTCCTCAAAAATGACGCAAGGCTTCCCGGCATCCACCACTTGCTGCCAGATTCTTCGATGGCTTACAAAGCAGCTCACCTCGCCTTTCGTGAGCATCCGGCCGTATCGCCCTTGAATCGCATCGCTATCGATGGGCAGATCGGCATGCTCGCTTTTCTCCAGGACCGTGGCATCGATGTACTGAAACGACATCCCCAACTGAGACATTTGGCGCTCGATAGAGGCAATCCTTGTCTCGTCTCTCATGGTCAACACATAAACGCCAAACTGCTCAATGCTCACACGTCTGCTCCTTGGATCAATAAGGCTCCCATCATATGAGGGAATGTCATGCCATATTGTCCCTTACCCTACGCCAGCATGGCTACTCAGCATTGGCAGCGTGGCTTTAAAGATGCATCGTCTTCTCATCGACGGTAGGCTATTGGCATCAATCACTGCAAGGAAGCAGCCATGGCGACCTACCGACGCGCCCATATCCCAGGCGGCACCTACTTTTTCACCGTGGTGACTTATGGTCGTCAACCGCTGTTATCGGAACGTTTAAATATAGATGCACTTGGCCGAGCATTTCGTCGAGTGCGTGACGAACAACCGTTTCAAATGGATGCCTTTGTTCTCCTTCCCGACCACCTGCACTGTATTTGGACACTCCCCGAAGGAGATGCGGATTACTCTTCCCGATGGAGAGACGTCAAAAAATATGCGTCTCAAGAATTTTTGTTTCCCCCCGGCAGCCAACATGCCTGGCAGCGCGGTTTTTGGGAACACGTGATTCGCGACGAAAACGACTGGCAGCGCCACATGGATTACATCCACTACAACCCGGTAAAGCACGGCTGGGTGCAGTCCCCCCGCGAATGGCAATGGTCCAGCTTTCACCAATGCGTTAAAAAAGGATGGTACGCGCCAGACTGGGGCACGCAAGACATACCCGAAGTGGCCGACATGAACTGGGAGTAATCCTCCGCCCTCCTGGCTATCGCATGCGCGATAATGGTGCCCCTCTCGAGCGCCGTAATGCCACGTAGCGCGGCGTAACGAATGAGCGAGAGCAACGAGCGAATGAGGCACCCGCGAGGGCGGCGGGCAGCCGCCTGATCAAGCCACCGTGAATCATCACACCACCGTGCCACCTTCGGCACTCCTAGCGGAGTGCTTCGCGGGTGCGCTCCGCTTACACCGCGCTACGGGTTCTCACCTCAAGTGCCGTAAAACCTATCAAAACGGGGCAACTGCACATACCCGTAGCGCGGCGTAACGAATCTTGCGAGGGACGAGCAAATGAGGCACCCGCGAAGGCGGCGGGCAGCCGCCTGGATGAAGCCGCCAAGAGTGATCACACATGGGTGCCAAAACCGGCACTCCTAACGGAGTGCTTCGCGGGTGCCTGCCTCAAGTGCCGTAAAACCTATCAAAACGGTGCAACTGCACATACCCGTAGCGCGGCGTAACGAATGAGCGAGAGCAACGAGCGAATGAGGCACCCGCGAAGGCGGCGAGTAGCCGCCTGATCAAGCCACCGTGAATCATCATGTCACAGTGTCACCATCGGCACTCCTAGCGGAGTGCTTCGCGGGTGCGCTCCGCTAGGAGTGCCCCCACACAACAAAGGACGGGTTTAAGGTTTCGGAGGGGTTTGCGTAGCTGAGCGGCTGCCCCTCTAATGTTTCCACTCGGCCTCCGGCGTATCGCACTACCGCATGGGCGGCTGCGGTGTCCCAGAGGCTGGTGGGGCCTAAACGCGGGTACACGTCGGCTTTGCCTTCGGCAATCAGGCAGCTTTTTAGTGAGCTACCCAAGGGCCGGATATCGTAGGCACCCAGCTTATCCAGCCAGGCTGATAAAGCAGGGTTTGAATGGGATCGGCTACCCAGTACACGCCATACCGCTCCTGGTGAGGGTTTACCCGCCACTTGAATCGCATGGCGTTGGCCTTCTGCGTTGATGCTGAAAGCGCCAACGTCTTCTGCGGCGATATAAGCCGTTCCCAACGCAGGCGCTGTGACGACACCGAGAATGGGTACACCGTGTTCAATCAGGGCAATATTTACCGTGAATTCATCATTACGCTTGATGAACTCTTTGGTGCCGTCCAACGGGTCCACCAGCCAATAACGGCCATTTTGACCCACACCTGAAAAGCCTTCTACGTCCTCTTCGGATAGGATCGGGTAATTGAGTGGCAGTGCCTGCAGTCCATGCAGTATTACTTTATGAGCTGCCTGATCAGCTTCTGTCAGCGGGCTGTTGTCCGCTTTTACCGTGACGTCAAACTCACGGCCATACACGGCCATAATGGCACGATCGGCCTGCTTGGCGATGGACAAGACCTGTTCCAGTAATTCCCGCATAGCCCCTCCAGAAAATAAAAAAACCGCCCACATAGGACGGTTTTCAAACACTCAACATTGAATACGCAACATTTAACCGGCAGTTATACGTCGTAGCCCGCTTCACGGGCGAGCGTGGTGTTGGCTTGCAGCCAACCTTCGATGTGCCCGCAATCGAAGGTGCGGCCATGCATGCGAAACGCCTGCACGGTTTGCCCTTCCTGCATCAAGCGATCGATGGCATCGGTTAGCTGAATTTCGTTGCCCGCGCCCGGCGGCTGGTCGCGTAGCAGCTCCATGATGCGGTACGGCAGTACATAACGGCCAATCACCGAAAGGCGTGAAGGCGCTTCTTCCGGTTTGGGCTTTTCCACTACGCCACGCATGGTGGCGCTCTCGCCTGCGGCGGGCTCGTCGCAATCCACAATGCCGTAACGGTAAACGTCTTCTTCCGGCACCGCTTCTACCATGATTTGCGACGCATCGGAGGCTTCCCAGCGCTCGACCATGCTGCCCAAATCACACGCGCTGCTGCCTACCTGCGGCTTTACCAGCACGTCCGGCAGGATCACCGCGAACGGCTCGTCTTTGTCTAACAGGTGAGAAGCACAGTAAATGGCGTGGCCTAGCCCTTTCGCATTGGGCTGACGAACGCTGGTCACTTTCAACTTTTTAGGAGAAATGGCTGAGAGCGTTTCCAACAGCGCATTTTTACCCTTGCTGGCCAGGGAGTGTTCGAGTTCGAAATGGGCATCGAAGTGGTCTTCAATTGCCGACTTTCCCGCACGTGTGACCAAAATGATTTCGTTGATGCCCGCGGCCAGCGCTTCTTCCA
The DNA here is from genome assembly GCF_030247125.1 of Halomonas sp. LC1. Taxonomy (NCBI): domain Bacteria; kingdom Pseudomonadati; phylum Pseudomonadota; class Gammaproteobacteria; order Oceanospirillales; family Halomonadaceae; genus Halomonas; species Halomonas sp. LC1. The sequence goes on from NZ_JASSPG010000004.1 coordinate 232,997, forward strand.
CTACGTGTTGAATCAACGGGCGATCCACCACCGGCACCATCTCTTTAGGAATCGCCTTGCTGATCGGCAGCAGGCGGGTGCCAAAACCCGCCACCGGAATAATCGCTTTGCGTACTTGAGTCATCATTACGTCCTTTTACGAAACATGCTTTCCAGCGTGAAGTATCCACCATCGAACCACGCTAAACGGCATGCAATAGATATGCCGAACAATATAGCAGGAACGCAACTACCGGCGCGAGCCTGGGTACCACCACCGGCACTCCTGGCGGAGTGCTTCGCGGGTGCGCTCCGCTTACGCCGCGCTACGGGGGTCTGCCTTGCATATTGAGGAGCCGCGGGACACATAGTGCTCCATTTTGGCACCCCGCAGCGCGGCGTAACGAATAAGCGAGAGCAACGAGCAAATGAGGCACCCGCGCAGGCGGCGAGTAGCCGCCTGGATAAAGCCGCCGTGAATGATCACAACTCAGTGACAAGATCGGCACTCCTACCGGAGTGCTTCGCGGGTGCGCTCCGCTTACGTCGCGCTACGTGAATTACTTACCCTTTCAATACGCCTGATAAAAGCGCGGTGGCGCTTTCGATCAACTCATCCAAATGCTGAGGGCCTTTGAAGCTTTCGGCGTACACTTTGTAGAGCGATTCCGTGCCGCTGGGGCGGGCGGCGAACCAGCCGTTTTCGGTGGTGACTTTTAAACCACCAATGGCGGCTTGGTTCCCCGGCGCTTTGACCAATACGGCGGTGATGGGGTCGCCTGCCAACGTGGTGTCGGTGATGCTATCAGCGGTGAGGTTTTTGAACGCGGCTTTCTCTTCTGCGCTGCAGGCGGTATCGACCCGTTTATAGAACGGTTCGCCAAAGCGTTCGGTGAGGGTTTGGTAATACTCACTGGGCGTTTTGCCGGTCACGGCCATAATCTCAGCGGCTAGCAGGCACAGCGCGATACCGTCTTTATCGGTGGACCACGCCTCGCCTGCTTGGGTGAGTAAGCTCGCGCCAGCGCTCTCCTCGCCGCCGAAGGCGAGCCAGCCTTCGTGCAGGCCATCCACGAACCATTTGAAACCGACCGGCACTTCAAACAGCTCACGGTTGTGCGAGGCCACTACGCGGTCGATCATCGAAGAAGAGACCAGCGTTTTACCGATTTTCAGCGAATCGCTCCACTGCGGGCGATGGCTGATCAGGTAATCCACACACACCGCCAAGAAGTGGTTCGGGTTCATCAACCCGTTGGCATCTACAATGCCGTGGCGATCGGCGTCTGGGTCGTTGCCAAAGGCGATATCGAAACGGTCTTTGATTTTTAGCAGGTTCGCCATGGCATCTGCGCTGGAGCAATCCATGCGGATCTTGCCGTCGTGATCGGGTTGCATAAAGCGGAAGCTGACATCAATGGCGGTATTCACGACTTCCAGTTTTAGGCCGAAATGCTCACCAATCGCCTGCCACACGGGCAGCGCCGTGCCGCCCATGGGATCTACGCCCAGCGTTAAGTTGGCTTTTTGAATCGCAGCCATGTCCACCACGTGACCCAACTGCGCCACATAATGCGCGGTGTAGTCATACTCCTGGGCGTGGGCGAGCGCTTCTTCCAGCGGCACCAGCGTGATATCGCTGAGCTGACGAAGCAGGTACGCATTGGCGCGCAGCTCGATCCATTGGGTCGCTTCGGTATCTGCTGGGCCGCCGTGGTGGAGGTTGTACTTAATACCGCCATCTTCTGGCGGGTTATGGGATGGCGTAATAATCAAGCCATCGGCTTTCGCGGCGGGCATTGCGTGGCGCTGCTGCGCGTTATGCTGCAAAATCGCGTGGCTGATCAAAGGCGTGGCCGTATAGCCATGGCCCTTTTCGATCATCACCGGCACTTTATTAGCTGCCAGCACTCGCAGCGCGCACTCCCAGGCGGGGCGTGAAAGCGCATGGGTATCCAAGCCTAGAAACAGCGGGCCTTGGTAATCTTCTTCTTGGCGGTAATCCACTACCGCCTGGGTGATGGCAATAATGTGCGCTTCGTTGAACGTGCGCTCGGTAGCGCGGCCACGGTGGCCCGAGGTGCCAAAGGCCACGCGTTCGCTAGCAATGCTGGCATCCGGTATCTGATCAAAAAATGCCGCTACGATGGCTTCCATTTGCGTCTCCTTGCTAGATTCGCCACGCGCACCGCGACTCCCGCCGCGCACAATATAACCATGACGATAATAGTAATAAGCAAAATGCTAAGGCTAACATACCCTTAGCGTAAAACTGCCCAGTAAAAACTCAACGCTGCCAGTGTAAAACTGTCTTCTAACTTGCCCTGTGCTAACTGACGTGGCAACTGTTCCAGCGGTATTTTAACAATGCGCTCAGCTTCCTGATCCGGCATGTGTGTCTGGCTATCCACCGGTAGCTCAGCCAAATAGATATCGATACAAGAAGTCAGTATGGCCGTATTTGGGCGCATTTTACCCAGCCAGGTGAGTTGCGCAGGCTCTGCGACCAACCCGGTTTCCTCACGCAGCTCGCGCAGTGCGCACTGTTGTGATGTTTCGTGAGCCTCACCGTATCCACGTGGAATTTCCCAGGTGGCTACCCCTTGCTGAGCTGGCCTACGCATCTCTAAGAGCCACACCGTATCACCCACCAGCGGCAGTACCGCCGCCCCGGCATGCGCCCCTGGCTCATCCACGTAGTGGAAGGCACCATTACGCAACACACGAAACCAGGGGTTCTGATATTCAATATGCTCATTTGAGGAGTGTGTAGGCACTATTTCAACTCCACGCCCATAAAGCGCGTTAGCTTAGGGTAAAGGCCAAACCAGTTGCGCCGCTCACACCAGGAAACCCCGTGCGCCTTGGCTTTCTCTTCCGCGTATTCCAAAGCTTTATCGGCCAGAACGCTCGCCAGCTCTTCGCTGCCTAAGGTAGAGATAAAGCTAAACAGATCATAGCCTGCTTTCAGCGTGGCCAACTCTTCCCGTCGGCTACCTATCGAAATACCCGTATCCAACAGCCATAGCGGCAAACGCGAAAGCACCTGGATGCGATCCATCACGAAGGCCTCCCCTTCCCCCACGAACAGGCCGTTGTAACTTGCATCCACGACTTCCAAACGGAACTGATCACGCTGAAGAGCGGGTATTTCCAGCGTGCCAAGTGCCGAATACCAATCAGAACGCGACCCCAGCGGTTTACCACTTTGTTCAACAAGCGCCAGCGTTTGTTGGTGAACGCTGCGCTGCTGTTCCGCCTCTACAGCAACCTCAGTGGTGGAAGTAGCAGCCCCTGCTAACCGCAAGCGTATTTGCTCGCTCAATGCCCCGGGTTTCTTCTCAAGCGACACAATAGAGGGCTGATAGCAGGTTAAAACATCGCTGGCTTTTTCTAACTGCTTTTTGAGCTGGGTAGCCTGCGCAGCAGTCAGCTCCCCCTTACGCACGCCGCCCAACTGAGACACCACATAGTTGGCATCTAAGTGTTCAAAATAGTCGACCAGGGAAAAGCCATTCTCCAGGCCGAAGCCGCGAATCATCAGCTTGCTCTCATTATGCTCATCGCGCTTGAACCAACGCTGAACATGCTTGGATGCCAGCAACGAAATAATCGCCGGGTTATCGATCAGTAAATTAGGCGAAAGCACCACGCCATCAGCAAACAGCACGCCCGCCATAAAACGAGCGCGCACTTCATCTGGGTTTAACTGGCGCACAGAGTCGCAATTAGCCAGAAACAGCTTCTCTTTTAGAATCATTGACCTGTTACCTAGCCACAAAAAAGTGCCACAAAAAAGCCAGCCGAAAGGCTGGCTGGCTTTTGTACATAGTCACGGCCGGATTACGCCAGCGATGCGGCGATTTTCTCCGCGCAAGAGGTCGCCTGCTCGGCATCCACTGCCTCAACCATCACACGAATTAGCGGCTCGGTGCCAGATTTACGCAACAGCACACGGCCACTATCACCAAGCTCCGTTTCTACGTTGGCGACCGCCGCTTTCACCTGCTCGCTTTCTAGCGGGTCGATGCCTTCTACGGCAGTGTAGCGAACGTTAATCAGCGTTTGCGGTAGCTTGTGCATGCCCTGCTTCGCCACAAACAGCGTTGCCTCTTGCTGCAATAAGCAGGTGAGTACGCGCAGTGAGGCAATGATGGCATCGCCTGTAGAGGCGTGGTCTAGGCTCAATAAGTGACCAGAACCCTCGCCGCCCAAGCGCCAGCCGGTGGCCTTGAGTTGCTCCATCACGTAGCGGTCGCCTACTTTGGCACGCTTAAAAGGCACATCCATGGCTGCCAGCGCTTGTTCCAGGCCCAGGTTGCTCATTTGCGTACCGACGACACCGCCGGTATAACCCGATGCTTTGGCATCTTTCGCCAGCAGGAACAGCAGCTCATCGCCATCTACCACCGTACCGGTGTGATCCACCATCATTAGGCGGTCGGCATCGCCATCCAGCGCAATCCCCAGGTCGGCTTCATGCTGTAGCACGGCCGCCCGTAGGCTTTCCATCGCAGTGGCACCGCACCCCGCGTTGATGTTCACGCCGTTGGGCTGGTCGTGAATACTCACCACATTGGCCCCCAGCTCGCGGTACACGGCCGGGGCAACTTTATAGGCAGCGCCGTTGGCGCTATCCACCACCACTTTCAGGCCGCTTAAGCTCAAGTTGCCGGGCAGGTTCGCTTTACAGTATTCGATATAACGCCCAGCGGCATCGTCTACTCGGCGGGCTTTACCCAACAGCTCCGAACTCACACACGTCATGCCGCCTTCAATGGCGGTATGCAGCAAACGCTCGATCTCTTGCTCTTGTGCGTCTGAGAGTTTGAAACCGCCCTGACCAAAAATCTTAATGCCGTTATCGTGAAACGGGTTATGCGAGGCACTGATCACCACCCCGGCATCCGCGCGGAAGGTGGAGGTTAAATACGCCACCGCCGGAGTAGGAAGCGGCCCGACCAACGCCACGTTCACGCCTGCCGCTGAAAAGCCCGCCTCTAACGCCGACTCCAGCATATAGCCACTGGCACGGGTATCTTTACCGATGATGACCTCTTTAATGCCTTCTGCGCCCAGCACCTGCCCTGCGGCCCAGCCCAGCTTCATGGCAAAATCAGGGGTCATGGGGAATTCACCCACTAACCCGCGAACCCCATCGGTACCAAAATACTTTCGCATTCTCCAAACCCACCAAACGTATTATGTTAATGGCTGGCGAGCGCCTTAACGCGCTTCACCTAGCAATGTGTTGATATCCGCTTCAGGCACCGCAATTGCATCGGGTGCCGGAAACGCCCGCTGACCGCTTATCGGTGCCAAGCAGAGTGGCTCACCGCTGCGTAACCGTTGAAGGTGCCACTCGCTCCAGCTTTCCCAGTAGGCCAGCCGTGCTGGGGAGACCGCATTTTCTTGATGCCCGGTATCTTTAGCGGTCATCAATGAATCGTCTCGGTGCGCGCCAAACGCAAGCGGCTCAATCAAGCGTTTTACGGCACTCTTACCAAAATACAGCTTCATGCGTGCCAAGAATTCACTATCTGCCCCGGTACGCACCAAGTCCCAACTGCCCATGCGCTCAATCACCGCACGACGAAACAGTGGCGAAGACGGGTTCAAGCGCGTAAACGGTGCTGCCTGGCGTACAAAAAACTTCCCTTCATCACTTAAACGAACCCACTGAGACGTGGTCGCCATGATGGCCGGGTGTTTTAGCATGGGAGCCAGTTGGCGGTAAATTTTTTCAGGGTGCGACCAATCATCTGAATCATGGCAGGTAATGAACTCACCATGCGCCTGCTGGTAACCGTAGGTTTTAGCAACGTACGTACCCGCGTTTTTCGGCAACTGATAACACCGAACCCGCGCATCTTGTTTAGCGCACTCCAAGAGCTGCTCAAAGGTGTTATCAGGGCTAGCGTCATCCACCACGACAATTTCGAGGTGACGGTACTGCTGAGCCAATAACGAATCAATTGCACGAACGGCACGCTCTCCCGAGCAGTACGTCGTCATCAGTACACTGACCAGCGGCCCTTGGCTGGCAGACGCGCTTTCATCATCCGCGTGGGCGGGCCTATCCACCGCTGCAAGATTCATGACGCCCAACGGGGCGTGCTCATCAACGGGCCTAACAGCGGAAAGCCCATGGCGGGCCAAAAATTGATTGATGAAGTCGCACTGCTGAAGCGCCGTGGTGGCAGTGAGGTTACTTTCCACCAGTAGCGCTTCAGGATTGGGGGTTTTAGCCGCCTGCTGGTAAGCCTGTAGCCTCTGCTTGGCTAAGGGATAATCCCCCAACCGCATGGCTAAGCCTAAGGGTAGAAAAGACGAAGCAGGTAGCACCGCTTCATGGCAGAGCTGTTCCGCCAAGGGGGGCGAAAAGGCAGCGATGGCTTGAATGAACGCAGGCACACGGGCACCTAGTTGGCCGCTTTTCAATAGTGAACGCGCCACTGCCTCGGCTTGCTGTGCTTCCCCCAGAGCCGTTAACGAGGCCGCTCTAGCGAACTGAGCATTCACGTTATCTGGGAAGGCAGGCTGGTTCACCACTGTTTGGTACATTCCCAAGCGATAGTAAGACCACACCCCCGCCGCTGATTGTGCGAATGATGAACCACCCGCCGCCAAGGCCAGCGCGTGCTGCCCCACCCACTGGCGCAGCAGTGCTTTTCCTGCCCTAAACACCTGCATCCTTACTCCTGCATTACCACCTACCTAACTAGCTTACGGGCTGATCAGGTAATGAAAAATCAAAGGTGAGCGCATGGCCGCTAGATTCCTGCGACTGCCCCAACGTTACACCCGCAGAGTGTTCCAACTGCTTCACCTGACGCTTTAAGCGGTCATTCTCTTCCAGCAACTGGCTCAGCTGCTCGGCCATTTCACCACGCTCTACCGCATAGTGTTCCACCAGCGCTCGCAAACGTGCTTCCAGGCTCGCGATTGTTTCCTGTGCATCCGACATGGTGCCCCCACTCAGGTGTTATTTGTTATATCGCTCCCTGCACAACGATGCGGCAAAAACACTGCCCCAGGCGGTTCACTCCTGAACATTCGCCTACAAAAAAAAGGGCCTTAAGGCCCCTGCTTGATTATCTTATCAGAAGTTAACTCCCGCCCCCCAATGGCACCACCAACGCATTGCTTCGCGGGTACGCTCCGCTTACCACGCGCTACAAGTGCATTCACTGAACCCCGTAGCGCGGCGTAACGAAAGAGCGAGAGTAACGAGCGAAGGAGGCACCCGCGAGGGCGGCGAACAGCCGCCTGGATGAAGCCACCGTGCGCCCTTTAACCCCCGCGCTACCATCGGCACTCCTAATGGAGTGCTTCGCGGGTGCGCTCCGCTTACCACGCGCTACAGGTGTATGCACTGAACCCCGTAGCGCGGCGTAACGAATCTTGCGAGGCACGAGCAAATGAGGCACCCGCGTGGGCGGCGCTTAGCCGCCCCGATACAGCCACCCAAACCGCCTCACTCCACCGTCACACTCTTCGCCAAATTGCGCGGCTTATCAACATCGGTACCTTTCACCAACGCCACATGGTAAGAGAGCAACTGAAGCGCTACCACGTGTAACACCGGTGAAAGCAACCCGTAGTGCTCAGGCATCAACAATACATTCACACCGTCAGACGACTTAACCGCACTGCCACCATCGGCAAATACATAAAGCTGCCCGCCACGGGCACTTACTTCCTGCATGTTGGCTTTCAGCTTTTCCAACATTTCATCGTTGGGCGCTACCACCACCACAGGCATTTCGGAATCGACCAGAGCCAGCGGACCATGCTTCAGCTCACCCGCCGGGTAGGCTTCCGCATGAATGTAAGAGATCTCTTTGAGCTTAAGCGCGCCTTCCAAAGCAATCGGGTAATGCCGACCACGGCCTAAAAACAGCGCATGGTGCTTATTGGCAAAATGCTGAGACCACGCCTCAATGCTTGGCTCCAACGCCAGCACTTTATCAACAGCAATGGGCAAGTGACGAAGCTCGTCTAGATATGCTTTTTCAGCGTCATCACTCAAGCGCTGGCTCGCCTTGGCAAGCAGCAGCGTGAGTAAGAACAGCGCACTAAGCTGAGTGGTAAACGCTTTGGTAGAGGCCACACCAATTTCCGGGCCAGCGCGGGTAATAAAGCGCAGCGCGGTTTCACGCACAATGGCAGATTCCGGAACGTTACAGATCGCCAGGGTGAAGGTATGCCCCTGCGCCTTTGCGTGGTGCAGCGCCGCCAGGGTATCCGCGGTTTCACCGGACTGAGAAATCACCACGACCAACTGCTTTGGGTTAGGCACGCTATGGCGATAGCGATACTCGCTGGCAATTTCTACGTTGCAAGGAATGCCCGCCACTTGCTCAATCCAGTACTTCGCCGTCATGCCTGCGTAGCTAGAGGTACCACACGCTAGAATCAGTACCGAATCCACCTGCTGAAAAATCTCAGCGGCTTCCGCACCAAAAATGCCGGGCTGCAACTGCCCTGCCCCGCTAATCATTTCCAGCGTGTTGCTAAGCGCCTGGGGCTGCTCGAAGATTTCCTTCTGCATGTAGTGGTTGTAATCGCCCAACTCGACCGCGTTGGCGTTCAAGCTAGACGTGACGATGGCGCGTTCAACCATCTGGCCAATACCATCGACCACTACCACCGCATCGCGGCTTAAACGGGCTACATCGCCGTTTTCCAGGTACATCATGCGCTTGGTAACAGAGAGCAGCGCAGAGGCATCAGATGCGGCATAGTAGCCATCTTCTGCAACGCCCAGCATCAGCGGGGAGCCTTCACGTGCAACCACCAGGCAATCCGGCTCTTCCTCACTAATGACGGCTAACGCAAACGCCCCCTTCAGGTGGGCAACGGCACACTGCACGGCAGAAAATAGGTTTTCGGCGGGTTCGCCAATTTGGCCCTTAAAACAGGCTTGAATCAGGTGAGCAATGGTTTCTGTGTCAGTATCCGAGGTGAACACATACCCCAGGCCTTGAAGCTGCTCACGGAGAGACTCGTAGTTTTCGATGATGCCGTTATGCACCACCGCCAAGCCAGAGGAGATGTGCGGGTGAGCATTGCGCTCGGCGGGAACGCCATGAGTAGCCCAGCGTGTGTGAGCGATACCCACATGCCCATTAATACCCGCTTCCGCCACTTTGCTGGCTAGCTCCGCCACACGCCCTTTGGCACGGGCGCGCTGCAACCCATTATTGAGTACCGCCAAGCCTGCCGAATCGTAGCCGCGATACTCCAGGGTGGATAACCCTGCGAGTAGAAAATCGGTGCTTTCCTTTGCGCTAATCGCGCCAACAATGCCGCACATAGTATTTCCGCTAATTCAGAGTGATTTTTTTAAAGCACAGCCCTCAGTTAACAACTATATGCATTTGCATAGATGTACCAAGTGCTAATTAAGCTCGTGAAAGAATGCCGAGTCCCTTTTCAAGAGGGTAGTATTCCAAATTAAACCCATAATCATCAGCCCAACGCTGGCAAATGTCTTTTTCTTCTTGGCGCACGGTGTCATCCATCCACACTTGCGCTCCAGGATTTAACTTTTCAAAAAGGGCGGGCAATGCTGGGTAGCGAGCAAACTCACAGGTGGCACCCGGTGGGCCATCGACAATCAATAAGTCGATACCCTCTATACCTTTCAATAAGTGCTCGGGATACCAAAAAGGTGACTTTACCGCATCGGAAGGGCAAAGGTGTTGCTTATTCCAAGCCTCTAATTCGCCAATACGTAAATCTACCCAAGGCTGTAAGTTTTCAGCAACCAGCTTAGCGAGTGTTTGCTTACCATAGTGGCTACTATGCTCAATAGAGATCAATTGACCATAACCATTTTGGCGCAGCGCATCTGCAGCAACGATTGATGATGACCCACTACCCAATTCAACTACTATCTTAGGTGCGGATAGCATGATGTGAGTATGTAACCTTAATAATACATCAGGTGACGTGGCCCACCCTCTCAACGGAGGGAGACTACCTTTGATGTTTAACCTTTTTTGAAGCCATATAAGGCTTTCTAATTGAGAGTATATTCTGTTTTGAACAGTTACTAAATCACGAGTGAGCTTGATTGACACCTCATGCGAGTAATTAGAAATAATTTTTTCCAAAGCTTCTACATCAGACTTATCTAAAAAACTCATAAAGCCACCATTCAAAAAAAATTTAGCTAAAGTCGTAAGAGACTAAATTATTTCGATTATACCCAGTAAAAACAAATTTTTCTGAAATGGGAATTGATGCTTCGCTGAGCCTGCTTTTCAATAGATCTAATAAGGTGTGATTATCATCACCTCCAAACTCCTGCAAATCTTTTTCAAACGCACGCAACCAAAAAGCATCGTAATCTGTAAAGCTGAAATTTTTAAAAGGCTCAATTATTTTTATTAAATTAACAAAGGCATCTGGATATTTCTTATGCCATAGGATTTTTCTTGCGTAGTTTAAATCTATATCGTGAGAAATTTGCACTGTTGAACACAAATGTGTTGGATATGCAAACTTATAAACATAATTAATTTGATCAAAGCCTTCTGAATAGGCTTCATCAACATCCTTCATCAACTCTTTAATATAAGATGAATTCTGGAAAAAATATCCGAGATTAAAGTCAGCATCAACCTTGTAAGCCAAGCAAGACAGTGCATAAAGGAAACATTTCCTACATTTTATGCACCATTTCCCTGAAAGCCTTTCGCACATATAAATATTAGGCAAATACTCTGAGTAAGATTTAGCTAGAAACTTAAATGCTACACCAGCATTGAAGCCATAGTTTATATTTCTAAATGAAACCTTACTACCAACCAACTCAGTTAAAGCGAATTGTAATATCTTTAAATTTTCTGGCCGGACCAGCTTAAATGGAACTGATCTTTTAACATTGATAGGTTCATGAAAATGAGCCACATCATAACCATGTGAAAGTTGCTCAAACTTTCGCTTTGCAATCAGAGGAGCCATTAAGCCTGGATAAAGAGCGATATTTGGTATTTTACCAATAGAACGGTCTTTTACAATTGAATGAAAATTGCTCTCTACGTACTCAATTTTAAAACCTTTATTGAGCATAAACTGCATCGGTTCATCAATTATCTCTCGTTTCTTTTGAAAATTATTTTCATCCTGATCCCAAACAAGGCGTAACAAGGTCACGTTTGAAGCGCCATAAGCATCTTGCAAAACAGCAGCCGATAAAAGAGAGTCTTTTCCACCACCATAAAACAAAGCATAACTATCCGTGCTATCCGTGCTATATTCAATATGTGAGCTTAACTTAAACTCTTGAGATAAGGAGGAAGAAAATATGCATTCAACGCGATTAAGGTCATGATACTCCAAGAGAAATTGAATCATATTATTTGATACAGATTCAGGAAGACAGACTTCTATTTTTTCAACATTGAGACATGTGTGATGATAACAAGGAACAACAACATTAAAAAATATAAATACAGCCACATTAAGATCGAAATAAATTTCAGACTCAAAATTAATTATCAATTTTTCTTTTTCGAAAACACCATCTAATCCGCGCGACGCATCCCAAGCAATAATAACTTGATTGCCATGACTGGAAAGCTGGTTAATAGCTAATTTTTCCATTATCAATCCTTATTTAAAATTTGCGAATCTGAATATCTTTTCAAAGACAGCTAAAGTATCTTCTTTATTTGGAGGCGTATGTTTCAACACATCATCTTTATACGTCAATAGATTCAAATTTGTTCTAACTTCCTCATTCCCAACTGAGTCAATTTCCAGAGGCATCAATTTCCTTTTATTAGCCAAAGGCATGAAATGCTTCTTATAGTGTTTATCGTCAGATATATTTTGAAGAATAAAGACTGGATTTTTTCTTTTAAATGACGAAGGAGTGTAAACAAGCCTTTCATAAAAATTTTTCTTTACAAAGCTTGCAGCGCGACCTTCATAACAACATCTAAGCATATTTTCATAATGACTGATAGAGTAATTAAACAAATATATTTGAGGATTTATCGCTAATACAAGTGCATTCTTAAAATACTCGGATAATTTCAAAGCAACATATCCGCCACCAGAAGAACCAAAAATAAATAATTCTTTCTGCGTATAACCAGTCTTTTTCAGTAGCGCAACAATCACTTCCTTTAGCGAATCAATCCCATATGAGCTTTCTTCATTTTGAAACCATCCCAATGTTAGATTATTGCTATCCTTAACACTAGGGTCTGAAAAAAACACACAATCAAAATCAGCTAAATCCTGGCCCCAAGAGTGCCTCTGAAAATCAAATTCACCGTACTTTCTTGAAGTTGCACCGGGTAAAAAAACAGCAAGTTTACTAGCATTTTTTTTAAATGATGAATAAAAAGAAAGCAGGACACCCCGTGCTTTCACTTGAGTTGTCTTTTCGCCTTCGTAACTAATATCAGCTTTAGCAAGCTGGCGACTGCTAGAAAAAGATAAGTTCTCTACTCCCTTTAATATATTATTCTTAAAAAACACCTCTTCCTTGCGATTATCTATAAGTAATGACTGTTCAAAAATAAATGTTTTTGCATTTTCCTGAGCACTTCTACTAACTGACAAAGATGTGACAATATTATTTTTTTGACCATAGCCTTCAAAAGCTAATGCATATGCTGGGGAAAATTGGTAATCTTTTTCACATATGAAGCCCTGCATATTCTCCTCATCACCTTTATGCAAGTTCAGCTTCAAATCTTTATTTAAGCAATCAACATATAAGCTTATGTTATCGTCATTTTTAAAAACACCAGAGTTACCAGTAAAGCTTTCTAAGCGAAAATCTCGCTCAAGATGAAACCATTGTTTGTAAGTTCGTTCTCTTACAAAATCTAAATCATCCATTACGATCAACCAGCTTCCGGGCTTATAATAAATAGTTCTATAATGCTTAATTGCAGGAAAGTCTAACTTTCCATCAAGCTTAAAAATACCGGGATATACTTCTACTGGATTATTTATTGATGAGCCATAAGGCTTCACCTTCAGGATATCGAAATCTTCAATTTCAACAGAATTATGAGCACGGTTAGAGAGGAAGAAATTTCTATAAATATCGCTCTTATAACCATATTTTCCGCTATCGCAAATTAGGCGATGGCCGCTTTCAAACCAGTCAAAACTTAAACAATCACGATGCTTATGACTCTTATGGTGATATGCTCCCGTCATAAAGAGCATTGAGCTATTCTTACCCTCTACTCCCCAAGGGCTTCTAACAATAGAATAGCCGGATTTTGCTATATCACTGCACAAATAATCCCCTGAATCTTCAGAAGGGAATGTTATATTTTTTTGTACGGTTAATATTGAATCACCTACGCAAATTGGACGTTTGAGAGGATCAACCAACCATTTACTATTTGCATCTGCCTTAGATGCAATCTCTTTTATATATGCTGATTCGTCATACCACCCTGAGTCAATCTTAGCTTTCAGTGTATTAAGTGCATAAAAATGATAATGAGGGCTATGTTCAAGATGCACCCCCTCCTCTCCAAATTGATTAACCACTAAAGATTCTACCAATTTCAGCCCATAAGCCAGTTTATCTTTAGGATTATCTACTACATCGGGAAATTTTTTCAGCAGCCCCACTAAACCATGGCTTTGAAACAAGCCATGGTTATTCATGCTAAAAACCTTAGGATTACTTAAATGCCTTATGTGCTTAGCAGCTAATTCTTGAAGTAAAAAAGAATCTTCACTATTTAGCTTTATTTTATAATAGTCCAATCGATCAGCAAAAAACGTAATTACTAAGGCACGAAAACCCACAGACATATCATACCAGGCGTAACTTTTAGGCATTCTAGTAGTTACGATATCATCTGGATCAGAACCATATTTATCCCACCAATCCCTTGCAACATCTAAAAAATAATTTACAACCTTATTTTTTTCATCAAAACTATCAAAAAAATTCATAATGGGATGAAAAAAGGTCCAACCTTGTAATTGCATCCTCCAATTCCGATCTACATTCCTAACACTTGCCTCCCAATCAAGAGGAAAGTCAATGTAAAACTCTAAGCTATCTTTACGTGGCTTGAAAATTTTTTTATCAACTATTTCCTCTGCATTATTATAATATTCCACTGGAAAAATTCTATGCAAAAAACAATGAACTGGTATTAAATTCGTATTAGTCAAAACGCACACCTGTTATCAATGAATTATAAACATATACAAGCTTGGCTGCAGAATTACTCCAATCTCTTTCTTTTATAACCCAATCACGACCACTTTTAGCCAACTTTAACCTTAATTCCTTATCGACAATCAGCTCTTTGAGCTTCTCTTTGAGAGATTCAATATCACCTTTCACAAACACTAATCCTGTTTTATTGTGCTCAATAATTTCAGTCAGTGCTGCACAGCTTGAAACAACAACAGCCTTCTCGGATGCCATAGCTTCAAAGGGCTTTAACGGTGAAACTGCTTCACATACTAAATATGGCTTTCTTGGAAAAGGAGTTATGTCTACTAAAGAATAATACTCTTGCACTTTATCATGAGGAACTCTACCTGTTATCACAACATGACTTGTGAGACCAAGCTGTACTACAAGATCTTTCAATTCATCTAGTACTGCCCCATCCCCTACTAATAGAAATTTAAAATTGACAATACCTTCTTTAACAAGCAAAGCTAGAGCTTGTAACAAATCATCTAACCCCTCATAATTTACAATAGAACCTATATAGCCAATAACCACATCATCACTATTAATGTTAAGGCTACTTGCTAACTCATTGTTTTTTTCTAATGGTTTAAAAAGATCTGTATGAACACAGTTCGGCACTACTGTTATTTTATTTTCTTCAACTCCCCTTTCTACCATCAAGTCTTTTAGAGCTTGAGTAATAGTTAAAACTTCGTCTGCTGCTTTACAAGCTTCTGCCTCCATTTTTGCCATGTAATTAAATTGATCAGTCTTATCCCACCCCTCTTGGCGGGACAATCTAGTGATTTCCCAAAGGCCTCGCACTTCGTATACCGACTTAATTCCTAATCGGCTTGCAGCCAAACTAGCAGCCAATCCATTAGGAAAATTTGCAGCAGCGTGTATTACACAAGCTTTTTGATCTCTTGCAACTGCCTCAACTTCTCGTGCATAACCCTCAATATACTCACTAATTGTTAAGCTTGATCTTCTAACTCTTTGATCAAGAGAAAAATACTCTATTTTATCAATTACATCTTTTTTTGGAATTGGAGAGGGGAGTTTAAAGCTAATATGTTGTGCATGATCGGTAGGATAACCAGGTCTTGAAACTCCAGACATCTTGAAGTCACTTATTTTTTCAACTCCTGTCAATAGGCCATGTGTCCTAGTCGCGTAACCACCAGAATTGTACGGCAAGCGGTTATGAAGTAAGTAAAGTACACTTTTATCAGGCTGATATTCACAGGCACCTTTATCTAAAACTTCAAAACCTTGTTCAAGATAAGCTATTTCATCACTAACTCTCCTAGACAATACCCCTGTATTATTTGGAGTATAAATATTTTCCCATGAGTCTAGAAGTTTCTTTGTATCATACATCCTACCTTGATAAACCAGTGCTCTGTTTGCAGCTCCAAACATAATTGGATCTTTAGTAACTACCCATACAGCCCAATATATATCTGCAACTAGCAACTCATGACCAGGAAGAGTTTTAATGTAATTTATAATACTATCAAGTGAACAGCCAGGCTGTTTAACAACATTAATAGCATCTTCTAGTTTATAACTTTCTTTTTTGTCTGCCCACGCAATAACTTGATTAAGAGAAGTATAGTCAAACTCATCAGATGAGGATATCAAATCCCCCCGCATATTTAGCTTAACATATTTTCTCGAACTTATTACAACTTCACATGAGCTTGCTTCAGGCGGTACATCCAGTTTAACACAGTAATTTATATATGAATCACAAACTGGCAAATACTTATACCTACCATATGCTGCCGACCAGGAATAACCTTGTGTGTCCAAAGTAGCTGGTTCTAAAGCCTCACCTTCAAAATTTCTAAAAGTCAAAGCTAAAATAGCACCAGTCTTATCATAGCTCTTATCACTTTTTATCGAAAAACCAAAGCTAAGTAAATCACTTAACTCTGTAAAACAAAATTTATATCTACCCTTGGTCTTATTCGATTGCAATGGAACAGTCGCATTATTTTTAATAGAATCAGCAGAGGCGTTAAAAATGGTTGTTTTTATGGATTTTGAAAAAAGCAAATCTTCAAGCTTCTTTTTATTAGGACTTTCTTGGCCGCTTAACACCATTAGTATCAAATTAGATAGTTCAACAGCTCCCTTATTATTATCAAACAGCTTAACTGGGTATATTTTGCTAAAATCCTTCATAGCCAAAACATTAGAAGCTATCAAAGGTTTCCCATATGATATAGCTTCAAATGCCTTCATTGGAGGCACAAGCTCACTAACGCTGAAGGGTTTCCTTGGAATCACCACTACATCTATTATAGAATAGAATTTAGCTACTTCTTCATGTGGCACTCTCCCAGTTTGAATTAACCAGGATTGCTTAACGTTTGCCTTGTCGGCTTTGTGCGCCTGAGTAATCGGCTGATGGTCACCCACTAAAAGCAGCTTGATTTTTTGCCCCTGCTGCACCAATGCCTCACAGGCTGCTATCAAGGTATCCAAGCCTTCATAAACACTGTGGCTACCAATGTAGCCCACTACTTTGTCACCTTCCTGAATTCCCAACCGCTTCTTAAGTGCAGGGTCGGCAGGAGCAATTTTCGGTAGCTCGCTAACGCCATTAGGTACTAGCTGAATGCTTTCGCGCTTGACGCCACGCTTCACCAGCTCTTCTTGCATAGGAGCATTTAACGTGAAAGTAGTTATCCCCTGCTTTGCCACAAAGGTATCGCGCTCTGCTTCAATTTGGCAGGTTTTGCTACTTTCAAAAGCGGGATCTTGTGCAGCGCGTGATAGCTCCCAGAAACCGCGTACTTCATTATAAAACGGTAAACCTAGCCGCTTAGCCGCCACCCAAGCGGGTAAGCCTACTATCCAATTAGAGGCAGCTAGCACCACCTCTGGGCGGTAAACGCTGAACAGCGTCATGAATTGCTGAACGCTCGCTTCTAAGTGTTCGCGCTCATTGGACGGCACAACATCGTTAGGCCAGCGGCTATGAATATAACGCACCCCCTGAATGGTCACTTCAGGAGGGGTAGGTTGGATATTTTGCTTTAACTCCCACGGTCTACCCGGCCGAACAAAACATAGAGTTTCAAAGCCATGCTGATTAAGGGCTTTAGCCACACCTTGTGTGCGAATCGCATAGCCGTTGCTCGCATAACTTTGACCATGACTAACCACATAAGCCACACGGCCTTTGATAGGCATTGAAAGTGCATGGCTGGTTTGATTCGCTAAATGTGTGGCGTGTTGAAGAAGCTCGTCCATGGGTTTCCGTGAGAGATGAATGGTGAATGGTGAATGGTGAGTGGCGGCTTGGGCTGAGGAACGCCTTGCCTTATCACTCACCTGGTTTAGCGACAGTTATGGGTGGATATTTAGCCTAGTAGGCCCACAGCGTCGATGACTGTTTCCTTACCGCTCACGGCCTTCTTATGAACAATAAACGGCTTGTGCTTCACTAACACACAGACCACATCGGCTTGTGCCATGGCTTCATCAAAGGTCGCCAATGTTACGTTATCGCCTTCCAAGCCTTTGGGCAGTGTTTCAATATTGGGTTCCACCACTTGCAGTTTGCAGCCCAACTTGCCAATTTCTTTGGCAATACCCAGGGCGGGGCTTTCACGCAGGTCATCAATATCCGGTTTAAAGGCAACCCCCAAGCAAGCTACCGTTAAATCGCTTCGCTTGGCATCCGGGTGCTGCTGGTGGTAGTACTCCAGCGCTTCTTTCACACGGCCTAGCACCCACTGCGGTTTGGCATCGTTCACTTCGCGCGCTGCGCGAATGATTTTGGCCTGTTCTGGGCAAGCATCTACGATAAACCAAGGGTCTACAGCGATACAGTGACCGCCTACCCCCGCACCGGGGGTCAAGATATTTACTCGTGGGTGACGGTTTGCTAAAGCAATCAGTTCCCACACGTTGATATCTAGCTCGTGGCAGATGGTGGAAAGCTCATTCGCGAAAGCAATATTGACATCGCGGAAGCTATTTTCGGTTAGCTTGGCCATCTCGGCAGTGCGAGCAGTGGTAGCAACACACTCACCTTCCACCACGATTTGATAGAGCGCGCAGGCCGCTTCAGCACATTTCGGGGTCATACCACCAATAACGCGGTCGTTCTCAACCAGCTCGCGAATGACATGGCCCGGTAATACACGCTCGGGGCAGTGAGCAATACGAATATCGGATGCTTCACCGTGGGTTTGCGGGAACGTGAGATCTGGCCGTGCTTCTGCCAGCCACTCTGCCATCTGCTCGGTGGCACCTACGGGGCTAGTGGATTCTAGAACCACCAAGTTGCCTGGCTGCAATACCGCTGCCACGGATTTGGCTGCTGCTTCTATATAACTCAAATCTGCTTTATGGTTCTGGCCGTTTTCATCTGTATGGAACGGTGTGGGTACGGCTACCAAAAAGGCATCAGCGGGTTCAGGGGTGGTGGTTGCTCGTAGGTAGCCCTGTTTCACCGCAGCGTTCACTACAATATCCAGCTCAGGCTCTACAATATGAATGTCGCCCTTGTTAATGGTATCTACGGCGTGCTGGTTGACATCAACACCAATCACTTTCTTCTTCCGTGAAGCAAATACCGCTGCAGTCGGCAGACCAATGTAGCCCAGGCCAATCATAGAGATAGTTTCAAATTTCATGTGTTTATCCGTGAGTAGTGGATGTTGAATATTAAATGGTGAGTCGTGAATAGTTAGTGACGAGTATTTGATACTCGCCTATTACTGTTTCCACTCACTTAAAACGTTGCGAATACGTTCGCAGGCGGTGCCATCGCCGTAGGGGTTATGGGCATAACTCATGGCGTTGTAGGCTGCCTCATCTGTTAGCAGACGGGTCAGTTCCTCAGTGATGGTAGAAGCATTGGTGCCCACCAGCTTTACGGTACCAGCGGAAACAGCTTCTGGGCGTTCGGTGGTATCGCGCATTACCAACACGGGCTTACCTAAAGATGGCGCCTCTTCTTGAATACCACCGGAATCCGTCAGAATGATGTGGGCGCGATTCATCAAGTAGACGAACGGTAGGTAGTCTTGAGGTTCGATAAGGTGGACGTTATCAATACCTGCCAATAACCGATTCACTGGCTCGCGTACATTCGGGTTTAAGTGAACCGGGTAGAGAATCTGCGTATCGGGGTGTGCTTTGGCGGTATCTACCAGTGCTTGGCAAATACGCTCAAAACCGCCGCCAAAGCTTTCGCGGCGGTGGCCAGTGACCAGTATTAAGCGCTTGTCTGCCTGCAACATGGGAAAGCGTGCGGCCTGCTCTTGCGCCAATGCCTGGTTCGTATCCAGCTTGTGGGCAACATCCAACAGTGCGTCGATCACTGTATTGCCTGTTACGTGAATATCCGCTGGTGCGATGCCTTCGTTCAACAGGTTTTGTTGAGAGGTTTCGGTGGGTGCAAAGTGCAATTTTGCCAATGCCCCAGTGAGTTTACGGTTGCCCTCTTCCGGCCAAGGCGAGTATAGGTTACCGGTACGCAGACCTGCTTCTACGTGACCAACAGGAATTTGCTGGTAGTAAGCCGCTAGGGTGGTGGCAAAGGTGGTCGCGGTGTCGCCATGAACCAGCACGATATCAGGCTTAAACTCTTCAAAAACGCCCTTGAGACCTTGCAGAATCCCACAGGTGACATCGTTTAGGTCTTGGCCCGGTTTCATGATATTCAGGTCAAAATCGGGTACTAGCTCGAATAGAGATAACACCTGATCCAGCATTTCTCGGTGCTGTGCCGTCACGCATACTTTAGCGTTAAAACGCTCATCGGCGGCTAATTGAAGTGCCAGCGGTGCCATTTTAATCGCTTCGGGGCGGGTGCCAAATACGGTCAATACTTTCATTCTGTTACCTTAGCTGTTAATCAACGCTCTAATCGTTGGTACTCAAGTTCTTGGCAGCGCTGGTAATAGTGCTCAAGAAGTTGCTGAGTTTCCTGTAGCTGACTCTGGGTTTGTTCCACTTGACCTGCCGTAGTCTCAGGCATTGTGGTTAGCCCTTTTGAACCGCTGCCAGCGTATTTATCACACAGATAGAGATTGGCTTTAAATAAATGTGCGCCGTACTGTTTGGCAGCTTTTTGGTAAAGCACTTTGGCGGCGGCGTAATTCCCTTGCCGAAATGCTTGCATGGCCTGCTTGACCATAAGAGGCTGTGCGCTCATAGGTTATCCTTTTCCTCATTTTCGGTCTGCACATTGGAAGGTTGAAGCATTTGTGTAATATGTTTTCCTAATGCATTTGTTGACTGTTGACGCTGCTCGCTTTGAATCGTAAACCCTTGCGTCATTTTCTGGGACAATTGATCGACTGACTCTCTTAGCAATTTTATTTGCGCCATTTGCTGCCGCGCTTGAGACAGCTCTTCTTTAGTTGATTTTAATTCGTCTTCCATAACAGCCAGTTGCTTTTCGCACTCTAACGCCTGCTTCTTACGGCTCATGAACAAATCATAAGTATTTTCAAGCTTCTCTTTTACCTGTTCAAACTCCGCTTTTACCTGAGCAAGCTCCACTTTATCGGCAGAGGATTCAATACTGAGTCCCTTAACACACAGCCAGCGTTCAATACTTGGATGACGCTCACTCTCACGGCTAATTATGCGAAAACCAGCTTGCTTCAATGCAGGTTCCCATTCAGCTGCAGTTATAGCTTTGGGTACTGATTCTTCAGTACTTACACGCAACCTAAGTACGTCTACTTTATCAAACTCAGCGACCTGATTAGTTAACAAGCTTGCTTCACAAAAATAGTTAATAAAGAGCCACTGCCCTGAGCTTCGCCAGTGTGTACTTGCCCACTCAGTCAAACTGACAGGTTCACATGGCTGGCTCTCTTTTTCTGTGATGTTCGGCCATAGAGGGGTAAGTGTTATAGGTGCCAGCAAGCCGCTTTCGGTGGAGTTGCTGGCTAAATAAAACGTATCAGCTTTATCCACCCCAGCATCTATCACCACATTGTGCAACTTCCATTCCGGCTGCGCTGCCTGCCATTTAGCGCTTAGTTGGTTAAATAGCTGCTGGCTAGCCTCTACCAAGCTCACGTTTTCTATAGCGTGCTCAGCTGCCCAGGTGAGTACTTCGCTATAGCCATTGCCTACCCCTAACAGCGTTAATTGTGACAAAGGCTTTATGCTGTGGAGGGCACTTAACCATTGCACCAGCATCAGCGTATGTGGGCCAAGCGCGGGTTGTGAAAAGTTGGTTTGAAAGGAATGAGGCGCATCCGTCATAGAGTGCTCGCTAAGGTATTGGTGTTATTGGCAAAATGGCATAGATGGTTAACGCTGACGTTCTTTACGGAAGGCCTTAGTTTCTTGGTTTAACGCCATCGGCAGCTTTAACCACCCCATAGGGGAACCTGCATTATCCATAATCACTTGTCCCAAGCGATAAGAAAGGTGCCGCTTCACCTGTTCTGCTTTGTGAGCATCTGCATACTGAGAAATAGGTGGCAACTTTTCGCTTTTGTGGGCCTTCAGATCTTTCTGATAAGCAGCATATTCGCGCTTTAGCGTCAGTGGTAGACAGACAAAGTCTTTAACACTGTGGCTATTCACTACCACTGCGCCTAACCGATAGGTGAGTTGGCGCTTGATACGCTGATCGGCACCGTAATAAGGTCCACTTTCTGAAATAGCTGCGGCTTTTTTTCCACCTTGACTGTACAGCTTTTCTAACTCTTCTTGAACTACATGCAACTGCTCTAGCAGCATGCTGTTTTCTTGCTGTAGCTCAGTAGTATCGACAGCAGCAACGGCTGGAGTAGGAGATGTTTTTTTCAATTCCTCGTTTTCGCGCTTTAAAGCAGTGTTCTTAGCGCTTTCTTTTTCCAGTGTCTGCTTCAATTTCGTTAGCGTATTCAGCAAAGCAGCTCGCTGTTGCTTAAAGTGTTGCCAAGCATCCCCACTTGCAACTTCACCGTTAATTTCACTTGGCTGAGTCGCACTCGCCTGTAACTCTTCAAATAGGGAGAGTGCTGGATGCTTTTCAACCACCTGCTCGCTTAGGAAGCGTGCTAGAGGCTTTGCTTCTAAGTATGCAATCTCCGTCTCTTCCAGAGAGTCAAGCAAAGCCGTTAATGAGCTGATTTCAGTGGTTGTCGCTACGCCTTCTGCTGGTTTAGCTGAAAGCCCAGGTAACGCTTTGAGTACCTCTTGAGGATGGCTAAGGAATTGCTGAGTATTAATCAGAAAGCTGCGCTCTGGATAGCGTAAGTAAAAAGCTAACAAGGCTCCATGGTAGGCTGCCCAGTTATTGAGAACTTCAGTCGCTGATATGCTCTCTTTGCGATCTAATGCATTTTGCAATGCAATGATAGGGTGCTGGTACACCAACAGAAAAGCTGTTTGATCATCTACCTCATGCCACATATTAAGTAAGGGAAGTGTATTAGATGAGGCCCAGCCCCATACGCTCTTCTGATCTATATTGCCAAGAAGCAAATCAAGAGCCAGCCCTTGCCATGTTTGACTGGGGGTTAATTGATTTAACTCAGCCTCAGTTTGCGCCTGTTCAACGCTAATGGCATTTAGAGCTTTAAGAAGCGTGGATTGTATGTCATGAATGCTCATGCCCTCTTTTCTAGAAGGAACTGCCTCTGCCATACCATATTGCTTTAGCAGTGACTCCACTTCCATGTAACCCGAGGATGGATGGCCGACAATCGCAATTCTGTTCACTTAAACCTTCCGTCAATTAAATGTTTATCTTAATCAAAGCCATCAAGAGCTTCCAGCTTAGCTTTTACTTTAACCTTATCATCATATGCCATTTCAATAGCTTTATAAACTACAGCTTTTTCTTCGTCACTTAAGCTATCGCCCTTCTTCTCAATAACTTGAGTATAAAATTTAACTTTATGCTCAGCTTGCCGAAGGTCACCTTCCAGTTTCTGCAGAGCTCCTTCGGGGGTTTTATACAGAAGCTCTGAATAGCGATTTAGCTTCTCTAATTCCTCATTGTACAAAGCAGCTATAAAGTTAATTTCAGCCACAGGCCACGACTCGCTTTTAGCAACTCTTAAGAGCTGCCCAATGCCAGAAAAGCTATTTTTAACGTACTTTAAAGACCTTCTTACTTCTTTTACAGGAAGAGTCTCATAATCGAAGCCATTATCGCCGACTCCTTCATCAACCCTTGAAAGAAGATCATTATCATTTTTTTCTAAATCAACATCTTTATGGTATGCCGCGATTGCATCTTCTATATCATCATACCAATAGGCACTACCTTCCTTGATATAAACACCTACTTTACACAAATCACGCAATATTCCTTCCCCATGAGACACCATAATCAAGGACGCTTGACCAATTTTATTTTTAAATAACTTTTGCGCTTTAGCCTTGAAAACTCTGTCACCTACTGCTGTTGCCTCGTCCGATATATAAACATCAAAATCAAAAGAGAGTGACAATCCAAATGAAAGACGTGACCTCATACCGGATGAGTAAGTACGTACAGGTTCATCGAAAGCTTCACCGATTTCCGCAAAGTCCTGAACGAACTCAATCACACGTTTGACTTCTTTGGGGCCACAGCCTTGAGCACGTGCAACGAATTTGACGTTTTGGCGGCCAGTCATGTTGTTTTGCATGCCGCCGGCTAACCCTACTGGCCACGAAACGCGGCTGTGGCGTATTACCTCGCCCTTATCAGGAGTGTCCATACCTGCAATAAGGCGCAGCAGTGTTGATTTACCGGCACCGTTGCGGCCAATCAGGCCTACACTCACCCCGGTAGGTATGGTGAGGTTGATGTCTTTGAGCACCCAGTCGCTACCGTGGTGGTTGTGGTAGCGCTTGTAGAGGTTCTTTATCTCGATCATTTGGTATTTGGTTGCCGATGGTGTTCTGTGGTGGCGTTTTAGCATTTAGTGGCGTGTTCGGGGCGGCTATCGCCGCCTCCGCAGGTGCCTCTTTCGCTCGTTACTCTCGCTCTTTCGTTACGCCGCGCTACGGGGTGGTTGCCGCCATTTGAGGTGTTGCCACGATTGATGGTTATGTCGCGAAACGGGGCTGGTGCTACTCACCATTCACTACTTTCACCACCTTTCCTTTACGGGTGTACATCGCTTCCAGCTCACATTTGAGCGCGCTGCGCGCGGTTTGTTCGCCGTGTACTAAATGGATGGTATGGGGCCAGCGGCGCATGCGTTTGACGAAGTTGAGCAGCCCTTTTTGGTCGGCGTGGGCGGAGTAGCCGCTGATGGAGGTAACGCCTGCTTTGATATCAATTCGCTGGCCGTCTATTTCTACCCAACCGCCTTGGGGGCCGTACTGCTGTATGGCGCGGCCTGGGGTGCCTGCGCCTTGGTAGCCTACGAATAGTACTTGGTGACGCTCATCGCCTAGCATGGCTTTTAGGTAGTTCATGATGCGCCCACCTGCACACATGCCGCTGGCGGCGATCACCAGGGCGGGGCGGCCTGTGTTGGCTAAATACGCTACCGTTTGCTCGTGGGCTTCGTGGCTTTCTACGGTGTAGAGGTTATCGAAGTTGAGCGGGTGGCGGCCGCTGCGTAGGCGGCGTTGGGCTTCTTTGTCCCAGTAGGGTTTTAGCTGGCGGTATACCTGGGTGAAGCGGGCGGCGAGCGGTGAATCGACAATGATTTCTAGCGCTTGCCACTGGCTTTTGGGTAAGCCGCGTTTGGCGTTGCGCTCGGCTTCATAAATGATGCCTTCCAGCTCGTAGAGTAGCTCTTGGGTGCGGCCTATGCTGAAGGCGGGCACCATAACCGTGCCGCCGTTAGTGAGTGCTTGCTCGATGGCATGTTTCAGTGTGGCGCGGCGCTGGCGGCGGTCGGGGTGTTGTTGGTCGCCGTAGGTGCTTTCGAGTATTAGCTGTTCACAGCCGTAGGGGGATTTAGGTGCGGGGAGTAGCGGTGCGTAGGGGGCGCCTAAATCGCCGCTGAATATCACCCGTTCCTTTTCACCATTGGGGTACTGGTGGGCGACTTCTATGTAGCTGGAACCCAGAATGTGCCCCGCCCGCTTGAGCTTTACCCGTGTGGTGATGCTGCCTTGTTCGGTTTTTTCTACCACGGTGTGCCATTTGCCGTAGGGCACGCTGACGATTTGGCTTTCTAGCTGTTGCTGGAAACGCTCGATGAGTTGCGCGTTGCGGGTGAAGCCGATTTTTAGGGCGTCTTCAATCACCAGGGGCAACAGTTTGGCCGAGGGAATGGAGCAGATGATTGGCCCTTTGAACCCGGCTGCCAGTAGGTAAGGCAAGCGGCCTACGTGGTCAATGTGTACGTGGGTGATGACCAACGCTTTGACGGTGCTGATATCGAATTCGATTTGTAGCTGCTTAAAGGCGTCGTCTTCTGTTGCGTCTTCGCCTTGGAATAGCCCGCAGTCGATCAGCAGTGAGTGTTCGCTATCAAGGGTGAGCTGGTGGCAGCTTCCAGTGACGCCTTTGGCTCCGCCGTGGTGGGTGATATTAAGCATTGAATTCCTTTTCGTGCTTTCTCTTAGCGGTATGGCATTTTGGCGTTTGGTGGCGTGATCGGGGCGGCTAGCGCCGCCCTTCGCGGGTGCCTCTTTCGCTCGCTGCTCTCGCTCTTTCGTTACGCCGCGCTACGGGGTTCCTGCTGCGCTTCTATGTGCTAGGTATTCGTAGTGCGGCGTAAGCGGAGCGCACTCGCGAAGCATCCCGCTTGGGGTGCCGAATATGCCAACGAGGTTTGATGAATCACCGTGGCTCAATCGGGGCGGCTAGCGCCGCCCTCCGCGGGTGCCTCTTTCGCTCGTTGCTCTCGCTCTTTCGTTACGCCGCGCTACGGGGTTTCTGCCGCGCTTTTAAGTATGCTATTTATTCGTAGCGCGGTGTAAGCGGAGCGCACCCGCGAAGCACCTCGCTAGGGGTGCCGAATATGCCAACGAGGTTTGATGAATCACCGTGGCTCAATCGGGGCGGCATCATTCGCCATTCGCCATTCGCCATTCGCCATTCGCCATTCGCCAGCCATCTTAATCGCGGTGGTCTTTGACGATCATGATGAGCATGCTGAGGATGAACGCTAGGAAGATGGTGATGATGGCGAAGACGCTGCTGTTGTAGAGGCGGTTGGGCTCTGTTGGGTATTCCGGCATGAGCGGGCTTTGTAGCACGCTGACCTGCTTGAGCTGGCGGGCGGCTTCTAAGCGGGTGTTTTCAAGTGCGGCCAGGGCGCTGGAGTAGGTTTCCTGGGCGAACTGGGCTTGTAGCTCTAGGGTTTCGTACTCGGCAGAGACGCGGTTGAGCGAGTTGCCGGTGGCTTGGGCCAAGCGGTCACGCTGTTCTACGATTTGGTCGCGTAAGGCTTCAATGCTGCGCTCTACTTGGCGTAGCTCGGCCGATTGTGAGCTTTGGAAGCTGGCCAGGGCGTTGCGCTGGGCCTGCAAACGGGCTAAGTCGCCTTCTAGCGTTGCCACCACTTGGTTAATGCTTTCTACCGTGGCGGTGGGCGATACCAAGCCGTACTCATTTTGGAATGCAAGCAGTTCGGCGCGGGTTTCTTCAAAGCGCTCTTCTAAACGCACCATTTGCCGCTCTAAGAAGCGCACTTGCTCATCGGCTAAGCGGTGGCCCATTTCGTTCATGTGGTTTTCGCCGGCTTCTAGCAGCAGCGATGCCATATCGTGGGCGAATTCAGGAGTGTAGCCTTGCACACGGATATTCAGTACACCTGCATACTCATCTAGCTCTACCTCTACCCGACGCAGGTAGTATTCATGTAGGTCTTCGATGGGTACGTTAGGGTCGCGGAGCTTGGCAAAGAAATCACCATGCTCGCTGTAGTGTTGGCGAATGCCTAGCTGCTCGTCTAGCAGGCGAAGCATATCTACCGAGAGCAAGTGCTCACGCAGTAGCAGCAAATCGGCGGTATTGCCTGCCCCGCCCCCCATTAACGATGAAAGACTAAATTCTGGTGTGGCGACCTGGGGGCTTTCTAGAACTACGGTGGCACGAGAAACATAGCGTTCTTCAGCGATTAAAAACCAATAAAAACTTACCAACATAATGGCAATAAAGGCTAACGCCCAGTGCGGCGACTGCTTTATAAAACGGGTCAACGATACGTACATGGGTTATTTAGCCTTTAACCGATCAACAAAACGAAGGTGCATCATTAGCCCTAATGCATTTAGAGTTAACGTTACCAGCCAGAAATAGAGCATGCTAGTACCATGGATAGTTTTATAGTCTTCAAAAAAACCCAAGCGCAAAGTTTCTAAACCGTGAGGTATCGGATTGAGCATCAAATATTCCAAGAGCCAATGTGGGAGTTGATTAAGTGGAAATATAACGCCGGAGATAATTAGAAGTGGTAGTGACAACATACGAAGAACCCGTCCTACCTCAGGAACAAGAGTCGCTGCGACTGATGTTACTAATCCCAACCCAATGCCTAAACACCACAGCGACAGCCATGCCCCAACTGCGCTGATAGCATTATCTGGAAATATATCAATACTTAATAAAGAGCCACCCACAATAAAAATGATAAAAACAAACGCACGAATCATACCTTCTAGAAAATTTCTTACCAGCACTGGGTCTATTGGTTGAACTTGTCGATAAGTAAACAAAGAGCTATTTGCATCAATAGCTCCCATCCCTCTTAACATCCCCTCTCTTACCAAAAAAAAACCCATCATACCCACTATCATCCAAGGTATAAAATCTGCATTAGCAATTAGCCTTTCACTGTTAGCAAAACTTCTGATGCCAACCATTATGATAACAATGGCCACAGGTTCAAAAATCATCCAGAACCAGCCCATGCGATCACTCATGGTTCGGGAAATGGCTTCCCGCATAAACATGGCGTACCATACGCTGCGGGTGACTTGCCAAGAGGAGCGCGCCCCTTTCGGGGCGCTGTGTGTGTTATTCATGATGCCGTTTCTTTTGAAAAGAGCGTGATGAAATCAGTTGGATGGCGTTATCGCACTGGTCAGTGATATCGCATTTAGCGGCGGCGTTAGGGCGGCTGGCGCCGCCCTTCGGGCCAGGCCGCCGCTGCGGTGCCTCTTTCGCTCGTTGCTCTCGCTCAGTCGTTACGCCGCGCTACGAGATACAGCCTTCACTACTCACCACTTACTATTCACTATTTACCAACCACCAATCACAGATCCACTGCCACGCGGGTGGCTACAGCCACTTGGTAGAGGATTTGCGTGAGCGTGGCGGCTAGCTGCAAGTTGTGGGTGGGCGCTTCTGGCATCACGAGGATTTCATCACCTGCGCGTAGCGGGGTGTTGCGGGCGTTTTCCACCGCGCCGTTTTGGCGAACCAGCAGGATGTGGTCATCGTCGGCGCGCTGGGTAAAGCCACCTGCGCTTTCAATGTAGTCGATCACGCTCATGCCGGGGCGATACACCGCTGCTTGCGGTACCAGTACTTCCCCGCTGATCAGGATGGAATCGCTGATTTCAGGAATGGTGATCACATCGCCATCTTGCAGGCGAACATCGGCAATGCGGTCGTTGTAGGCCACTACCAACCGGCCGCTAGGCTCTAGCTCGCGGGCGCGCTGAACGAAGTTTTGGATCAGCTCGGCTTCTTGGGCACGCACCTGCGCTTCTTCGTTGGTGCTGGATTCTGCGCTTAGGTAGGTGGTTTCCAGGCGGCGCAGGCTGTCTTCCATCGATTGCTGTTGCTGCTGTTTCACACTTTCACGCTGTAACGAAATGCTTTCCACCGCGGTCATGTTTTCCGGCACGGGAATGGCATCCAGCAGTTCACTCAAGCGCGCATCGCGGGGTAACGCGAAGCGTGACGGACCGTAGTAGCTGCCCTCTACTTCGACCACGATGGTTTCACTGCGCTGGTCGGCGCTAAACGCCACTTCATCGCCGCTGCGAATGGTTTGAGCGAGAAATTCGTTCAGCGGGAAATACTGGGCCATGGGGCCATCGGAACGGTCGCCGCGCAGCAGTACGTGAGAGACGCCACTTCTTAAGCGGGCAAGCTCTACCAGTTCCGCACCGCTTAGCTGGTTGCCGATAAGCTCGTAGCGGTGTTCACGGTGAACATCGCCTACTACGGCAATGGCCGGGCCGCGTTCTTCTACCACAATGGTGTCGCCATCTTGGAACTGCGGGCGGGCAATGCTGCCGTTGATTAGAAAGTCGTAGAGATCCACCGTGGCGACGGTTTGGTCGTTGCGAATCACGCGGATTTGGCGATAGCTGCCCAGGTCTTGATCAATACCGCCTGCTTGGTCCAGGAAGTAGAGCACGGAGTCGTTGGGAGTGCCTGCGTAGCGGCCGGGGTTTTCCACGTAGCCGGTGACGAACACGGCCACGGGCTGCACGCCCTGTACGTTGGTGTATACCTGTACGTTTTCGGGGTACACCGAGGTAATCGCACCCCGCACGCGGCTATCGACCTGCTGGCTGTTTTGGCCTTCTACATTGAGCGGGCCTGAGCCGGGAATAAAGATATTGCCTTGGGCATCAACCGGCAGCACGCGATCAAACTCGAACGCGCCCCAGGCACGCACAGTGATCTGGTCGCCGGGTTTAACTTGGTAGTCGGCGTTTAGGCCATCGCCCATCGCCCCGCGAAAGCCGCCGGTAAACAGGTTGGCACCAAAGGGCGGCAACGCATCGGGATTTTGCTGGGGCTGGTTTGCTACCGGGCCATAGGTGCCGCTACGCCAATCGGCACGGGGGGTGTCGTTCACTTGCTCGACGGGCTGCTGGCTGGCTTGATCTTCCGGCAGAATGGTATTGGGCAGGCTAATGCTTTGTGCCCAGGTTGCGCTGCTGGCGGCGGTGCCCAACAAGGCTAAGGATAACACCGCTACCGGGCGCGTGAGAGAAAGCCGTTTCATTACGCGTTGTAAACTCATTAATAGCGCCCTTGAGAGGTCCCTTGAGACATAGAGGATGGCGTTGTCAACGACATCGCCCCTTGCTGGCTTTCTGGCAGCAGCATGCGCTGGTTCACCCAGCCGTTAGGCGTTGCACAGGTAAGCGCTGTACGAGCGGCACCGCTGCTCTGCTCGATGACGCGCAGCTTACGACACTCTCTACCGCTGGCGGCCAAATAGGGCGCATCTGCCACAATTTCGACGTTATCGCCCCAGGGGCTTTGCACCAGGTTAAGCACGGCACCGGCAGGCGCTTGGGCAAGAAAGCCGTTGAGGTTTTCATCTTGCAGCGGCTTGGCAGAGTCGTTGCCTAGCACGTACTGCACCTGCTGCTGGTTGCCGCTTGGGTACGTAGCGCAGCCGCTAACCACGGCAACGCTTAACGCTGCCAACAGCATGCGAGCTGGCCGCGCTATAAAAAATGGGGAGTTTGACATAGTGATTTCCAATAAAAAGGCACGCTACCGCCCAGGGATTGTAACGGGCGCATTCCCTTGCCCTACGCTGTGCGGATGAAATGTAATGAACCTGCGCTATTAAAAAGCACCCGGCATTGTAAGGGATTAACTGCTAAGGCTCTACGTTGACAAGGCTTGTACAGATAATTAATTCCATTTAGCCGTCAAGCAATCAACGGCTTACATAAAAAAATCGGCCCTCTGGCCGATTTTTCATCTATCGATAAAACGATTAGTTAATGGTATCCGCCGGTTGGGCCGAGTAAATTCCCCAAAGCACCGCCAGCATGAAGGCATACATCATCACGCCGCTGTTGTGCTCCAAGAACACTTGAGTCAAACCAAAGTCCATGAACGTCACGGGAAGCAGCACCCCGGCGGTGGCTACGGCTCGCGTGGCTAGGTGGTTAGCCTGCAAGTGGCGTGCAAAGAGACGCATGGGCACGATATAAAGCACCAGCAGCACGGCCAGCCCCATTACCCCCCGCTTGGCGAACGCATCGATGAACTCGTTATGGGCATGCCCATACTGGGCGGCTTCGGCGCTGATGCCCCCCGCCTCGCCGAAGTCGGCCATTGCTTGGGCGTAACCATTGCTCCCCCAGCCGGTGAGGGGTTTTTCTTGAATGAGCTGGGAAGCACCGCGCCACATTTCGAACCGTGAGCCTACCGAGGTCGAGCGGTTTTCGCCGGAAACGTACAGTGCCACATCGCTAAAGGCTTGATGAACACGCTCTTGCACACCGATTTGCGGTACGGCATACACCGTTACCCCACCCAACACGACAGCCGCTAACGCGGCCGCCTTCAGTTTGGTCGAAAGCTGGGTACCATAAGCCCGGTAGAGCACCAGTAGCACGATAGGAAACCCTACCCAACCGCCACGGCTACCTGAGAAAAGCGACCCCAACACACCGCCTGCCGCCCCCGCGAGTAGTAGCACTACCCAAACACCACGATGGCGCTGAATGACGGCCCATCCCAAGCCCGCCATGCACAACACGCCTAACAGCATGCTGAGATTGCCAAACTGGATGACATGGGTATGGCCCTGGGCGCGCCCAACGCCTTCGACGAGCTTTTGCCAGCCACCCCAAGCACCCGCACTGATGCCACCCAGCGCTATGCCACTCCACAAATAGGCGAGCTTGGGTGGGTACCGCAGCACCCATAGCAGGGCGGGAATGGCCAGGATGAAACGGCTGGGCTTATCGAACCCTCGGCTGCCTTGGCCATCCCACCAGGCCTCCAGCATGCTGACCAACGCGTAGGCCACCAGCGCGGCGATGACCCAAAAATCGTGCTTGGTCAGCGCTGGCAGGCGACGGTTGATAAGTAGCCCGCAACCAGCCAGAAATAGGATGACTGCACCGATGGAGTAGCCACTAGGAAGGATGAGACAGACGGCCGTCAGAAGAAAAACCGCCATACTCGAGAGCTGACTGGGCAGCTCGGCGGTTTTGTTCGTGGCAGCGTGGGAAGGGTACGTCATTGAAATGCGGATCCTGGCAACAGTGAAGCACGTTAGTCAGGCAAGCGCCTGAAAAGTGCCATACTATCACACCCCTGACACACCCCACTCACGTGCTGATTCGCTACCACGAACGCGGATTCGTTTCATTTTCAACGACGTTGCAACTCCGTCTAATAAGCGTTTTTGTTGATAAAACCTTTGAAGACGGTGAGTACGATGATTTTCAAATCCAGCCAAAGCGACCAGTTGTCGATGTACCACAAATCGTACTCGACCCGCCGCTGCATCTTTTGCAGCGTATCGGTTTCTCCGCGCAGACCGTTGACCTGAGCCCAGCCGGTAATACCTGGCTTCACCTTATGACGGCGCATGTAAGACTCCACCAGTTCTTTGTACTGCTCGTTATGGGCCAGTGCGTGTGGACGTGGTCCGACGATGGACATGCGCCCTTGCAGCACGTTGTAAAACTGCGGCAGCTCATCCAGTGAAGTACGTCTTAAAAAGGCTCCGATCGGCGTGATGCGGCTATCGTTCTTTTTGGCTTGGGTCACTTGGCCAGCCTCTTCTTGGTGAACACGCATCGAGCGAAATTTATACACCTTGAAGCGACGCCCGTTGGAGCCCTCACGGTGCTGTTTGAAGAGTATCGGTCCTGGTGAGGTGAGCTTGATAGCCAGCGCAATTCCCAGACACACCGGCAGAATCATGATCGAGATGAGGGTGCCAATGATGATGTCTTCACCACGTTTGACAAAGCGCGACATACCGCTCATGGGCGACACGCTCAGGTCGATCGCATAATGCCCGGCCACTTCGCTCATGCGGTGGTTGAGCAGATGCATTTCTTCGAACGCTGGAATAAAGCGCACTTCGGCGGTGTGGTTACGCAGCGCAAAAAATAGCGACCGCACGACGTGCCCCATTTCGAAGGGTACGCAAATCCACACCTCGCGGGCATTCGAACGGCTGATGCGCCGGACGATGCGCTCGATGCACTCCTCGTTGACCTGATCTTTGATGCGCTCGACGCCGGCAATGGTATGCCCTTCCCAAGCGGCACTACGAATGCCCTCCGCCACGTCCAATACATTGGTTGCCGGGCCTATCAGGAAGACCGGGCGCCGGGCACCGCCTCTCAGGCGCACGTGCTGTAAGGCAAGCTGTACCAGTAAACGCGCGCCGCCTGCGACGAGAAACGAAACTGCGAGCGTCAAACCAATCCAGAGTCGAGAGTAACGGTTGGCAACGTGAGCAAAGTAGATGAGTGACGCAGCCGTGATGCCGACAGCCACCCACACCAGCAGCAGTTTGCCTAACATCTGCCCGACGGGCGTAATACGCCAACGACGGTAGCTACCGGACATGCTGTTAATCACTAGCACCAGTAAGCCGATGCAAATAAGCGCAAGCACGTAGCGCTCGTGCAAGTGAAGTGAGCCAAACCGCATCCAGTGCGCTAACCAGCCACCCGCAAAAATCGCCAGTACATCAAAAAAGGGGAACACCACCTGAGGCGGGAAACGTTCTGAAAACGTCATGGTTTTTGGCTTACCCATTGCAGCCACCCGTTATGCGTCCATTCACCAACATGTTCATTCGCTTTGCTGCTGACTCAAAATATCGTTCACCCCTTGGGTGAACACCTGCTGGTCGCTAAATCGATGGCGTACGCTTTTGGCTTGCGCGCTCAACGCTGCCCGCTCGGCTGCGGACAGCGTATGGAATGTTTCGATGGCCGCGACCAAACCATCGACGCCACCTTCATAAAAGTACCCGTTCTTGCCCTCTTGAAGATACTCCTGGGCGGCGTGCAACTGCGCGTTGGCAATGACCGGGACACCACAGGCCAAGGCCTCGACAGCTACCAACCCAAAGCTCTCTCGTAACGAGGGAAATACGAAGACGGAAAAATCGGACAGCACCTCCGGCAGCTGCTCTCTAGGTAATGCGCCTTTGAACGTGGTGATATCGGCTACGCCGAGCTGCTGCGCCAACTGCTCTAGGGCTGCTCGCTGAGAGCCATCTCCCACTAGCACCAAACGCTTGTTGGGGATGTCTAGCTTAGCGAAGGCTTCCAGCAGCGTTTGGCAGTTCTTGCCTGGCTCTAAGCGAGATACACAGCCCACGATGAAGGCATCATCGGGGGCTGGTTCGTAGGCGTGCAGCGGAGCTGCAAATAGCTCGCCGACGCTGTCTGGATAGACTTTGATAATGCGCGCCAATGGCACCTTCAACTGCGCATGGATTTCATGACGAAAATGCTCCGAAGGCGCAACGCACAGGTCGACGCTACTTTTTAGCCGATCGAACAGCCCACGAAACACGCTAGAACCAGCAATTTGCACCAGATCCGTCCCGTGGAAACGCAGCACCAGATAAAAGTGCTTGGGTTTCATTAGGGCCAGTAGGTAGAGCAGCGGCAAAAAATAGACCGGATAGTGAACCTCTAGCAGCGTCCCTGCAGGCTTGTTGCGTAGCGAAAGCGCACAGCGTACCAGTAAGTCGGTATACAGCCTGATTTTGCTGAGCTTACTGGTGGGTTTTTCGCGGATGGCCACCCGCTCTACGTTTTCGCTGCCCAACGCTTGCCGCCACGCCTGCTCGGTCGATTTGACGAAGGTGCCATAATGCGGGGCCGCATGGGTGGGGTACAGGTTCGTCCATAACAATAGACGCTTCATGAGGTGCGCCCTTTCAATCCAAGATGCTCGGCAATACGCCGACCTAGCGCGTTGTCTTGGCTTGTTCGTTTGAGTGGTTCGGCACCAACAGGCGCGTGGACCAACGTATCCAGCGCATTGAAAAGAGCCTGCTTATCCTCACAAAACGCCAGTGACGGGTATTGGCCGGCAAATGCCTGAGCCGTATCGCGCTGGTGGTCGTTACGATGCTCGCCTAACGCGTATTGACGGGGCATGAACACGCCACGTTTGCCGTGGTCGAGGCAGGACAGAATACTGCCCATCCCAGCGTGCGAGACGATGCCCTGCGCTTGGCAAAACCAATGATAGTACTCATCGCTCGAGAGCGTTTTGAAAAGCTGCATGTCAGGGTGAACAAAACGGCTATCTTCGCCTACTTGCGCAACGACTTTGCCTGAGTAGCCGCGCTGGTCGCGCCACTCTGCGAAGTGTTCCAGTAAGCGGTCGAAAGGTAGCTGGGTGCCGACGGTAATGAAGATCATAGGACTTTCCCCCAGTAGCGCACGCGCTTGTCCTTGGCCGCCAGATGTTCCCACTGGGTCAGGCAAACATCGCAAAAAAAGCGCGCTATTTTGCCTGAAAAAGAGAGCTGCTGATAATTGGCCATGCTGTCGACCCAAATGACCTGCTTACCCATCACTTTGGCGAGAAAGCAGAGCAGCAGGCCTGGCAGTGCTCCAGTGGAGATCACCACATCTGGCTTGACCGCTCTCAACACTCTGACGGATTGCCACAGCGCCGAGCACAGCGCCTTGATGCCGCTACCCCTGTGTATGTTTGGGCAACAATGCGCCGGGGTATCCTCCACGACGAGTCCGGGCTCCGTACTGGCAAAACTAAACGCCACGTTATGTTGCTCGGCTTCTTGCGCAAGCTGGGCGTACAGCCGCTTGAGCTGTATGAAATGGCCTCCAAAAGAGCCTACTAACAGAATGTTCACGCTTCCTCCTTGAAGGTCGGCAGCCGGGTTTTGAGTTGATAGAGGTAGCCGATCAGTAGCGCTGTTGCGCTTGAGGCAATACCTGAATTGACGACGTGTCCCGCCGCAAGACTCACCCCAATGACCGTGATGATGAGCAGCCAAAAGCTCATGCCGTACCTTGGCTGCCGCTTGAGTAGCTGTGTAGCCCAGACGCCCCCTAGCAGCCAAGGCAGGTAAAAGAGTAAGCCACCCATGACGCCAAAGCTGATGAAGACATCGATCAGATCTATCTCTACCAGAGAGCCTCGCACTGCCAGCAGGTGATCGACGCCTACACCAAACAGCACATCCCAAAACCCAAAGGGTACGACGACCAGCTCGACGGCTTCACCTAAAAATGAGAGTCGTCCGCTCAGCAAAGCTCCCCAAAAGCCGCCATGCAGCTTGTAGAGAAAAAGCATTCGATCCAACAGCCCGGCGGCTTGAATGAACTGGTAGCCGAAGACGATGACTGCCGCGCCACCCACCAACGTGATCAGGTACACGGTGGGGATGCGCCTTACTTTGAAGTAACCATTGTGGATCAGTGCCAATACGAACACCATGCAGATCCCCAGCATGGCTACTTTGGTGGCTTTCATCAGGAAAAACAGCAGGAATAGACCAAACACCAACGCCAGGCTTCCAGCGCCACGCGTTTCGGCCAAGCGAAACAACACGATACTGGCCGACGCGAGCATCAAATAGCTCATTTCATTACCTGCGATGATGAAACCTTTTCCACCGATCCCACCGGCATACTGCGATTCGCCAACGCCTAACACGCCCAACGAGACGTTCACAGACATGACGATGAAGTAAAACAGCATCAGCCCTGCCAGTTTTTGCAGGCTCCAAAAACCCTCTGACTGCT
Source organism: Halomonas sp. LC1 (assembly GCF_030247125.1). Taxonomy (NCBI): domain Bacteria; kingdom Pseudomonadati; phylum Pseudomonadota; class Gammaproteobacteria; order Oceanospirillales; family Halomonadaceae; genus Halomonas; species Halomonas sp. LC1. The sequence continues at coordinate 269,520 of NZ_JASSPG010000004.1, forward strand.
TGGCCTCTCCCACCAGATAGAACAGCAGTGCTAAGGTCAGCAACCCCCGCACCGCCCAAGTAACGCTTTCTATCGCGTGCCCATAGTTCATTACCTGATAGAACAAACACAGGGCCATGAGCGCTGCGCAAAGCAGTAGATATAAAAACTGCTTCACGTGATAGATCATCAGCACGACCAATAGCACAACGAACCCCAGCGTTTTGTATGGCGCGGAGATGCTGGGCAGCGATACGCTTTGGTAATAGAGGTAGCCGTTGAGTGTATCGACCAACGGCCATGCCATGAGAAAACATAGCAACAGCAAGTCGATACACCGCTTTAGTTTCATATCCATCGCTGGCTCCGGCGGCAATGAGTGCGTTAACGCCCTCTCATTACTGGGCGCGCCGATAAGCAGCTGCCACTTGCGTGACGAATACGCTGAAGACGGCGGCTAAAGGTGCCAATAGCAGTGCCACGAGCACACCGAATGCCAGAATAAAGGGTTTGCCGATTCCCACCGGTTCGAGACTTTGCACGGCGAGTTGGGTGGAGTCGCCAGGATTGATACTTTCGATACGACGTTCGAGCTGCAGCGTTTTCTCGAAGAAAGAGGCTTCCAGCTCGCGTGCGCTTTCGCTGCTGGCGGCCCGAGCAACCTCTAGTGCTTGCGAGTACGCTTGCTGTTGGGCCTCGAGCCCCGCCATTAATTCTTCTACCAGTTGCTGCTGATCTTGCTTGATGGCGTTTACCAGCCCTTCGTGAAACTGTTCGATCATGGGCTGGTGGACCTCTTCCGATTCGCTGAGGATACGCAGCAACAACGTATTACTGGGGTTCGTCACGTCGATATCGAATGGAATCCCTTCTACGCTTTCATTTTCCAGTAGTTGTCTACGTTGCTGCTCGATGAAGACGTTTTCTAATTTGGCGATGACTTCTTCAGGCGTTTCGAGCCCTTCTCGCTCGCCCTCCAACGTTTCATAAGACGCCACCGCATACATGGTGGCAAAACCATATTTGACCGGTTTTAACCAAAGAGCGGCCAGCGTCAGCAGCATGACGCATGCCATGCAGGCCAGCATGATCCTCCACTGTTTCAGCAATAACGTCACTAAGCTTACCAGCGTCATCTCCTCCGGCACTTGCTCTTGGATTTTGCTAGATTCCATTCCATTGCTTTCTTTCATTATAGCCCTCCATTTACCGCCATGCGGTTATGTCCCTGGCTGAATTAACCCCCTCTCCCTAACTTTAAATATTTATCTTTTATTATTTATCGTCCTACACCGTAATACGTAATGCCTCGTTTCAACATACGCTTTGGATCGAACAAATTGCGACCATCGACAATCACCGGTTGAGATAGCGTTGCTTTGATTAACTCAAAATCTGGCGCTTTGAAAGATTGCCAGTCGGTCACGATCACTAGAATATCGGCATTTTTTAGCGCGCCTTCTTTCGTTCCACACAGGGTTAAATCATCACGATGGCCATAAATCCGCTGCGCTTCTTCCATGGCTTCAGGATCGTACGCTTGTACTTTAGCGCCCGCCTGCCATAAAGATTCCATGACTACACGACTGGGGGCTTCTCGCATATCGTCGGTATTCGGCTTGAAGGCCAGCCCCCACAACGCCACGACTTTACCTTCCAGCGAGCCGTCGAAGTGGCGGTTAATTTTTTCGAACAGGGTGTTTTTTTGCAGCTGGTTGCGCTCTTCGACCGCTTTTAGCACTTTGGCATCGAAGGCGATACTTTCAGCCGTGCGTATCAGCGCCTGCACGTCTTTTGGAAAACAGGAGCCCCCGTAGCCCGCGCCAGGATATATAAAGTGGTAGCCAATACGAGGGTCACTGCCAATGCCTTGGCGCACCATTTCAATGTCGGCGTCCAAGCGCTCGGCAAGATTCGCCATCTCGTTCATGAAGCTGATCTTCGTAGCCAGCATGCAGTTAGCCGCGTACTTCGTTAGCTCGGCGCTACGCACGTCCATGGTGATGATTTTGTCATGGTTACGGTTAAACGGTGCGTAGAGCTCACGCATGATATCGATGGTTGCATCGTTCTTAGTGCCAATGATGATACGGTCAGGCTTCTTGCAATCGGCTACCGCACTTCCTTCTTTCAAAAACTCGGGGTTGGATACCACGTCGAACGACAGATTTGTTTGCCGTTTGGCTAACACTTCTTCTACCACGGCAGTCACTTCATCCGCCGTGCCGACGGGCACCGTGGACTTGTTGACGATGACCACCGGTTTTTCAATATGCGTCGCGATGGTCTCGGCTACCTTCAGAACGTATTTCAAATCGGCGCTGCCATCTTCGTCTGGTGGCGTGCCAACCGCGATGAACTGTACCTCTCCGTGCTTGACGCCTTCTTCAGCCTGGGTGGTAAACGTCAGCCTACCTGCTGCGTAGTTCTCTTTGACGAGGGCTTCGAGCCCTGGCTCATAAATAGGAATGACACCCTGCTCTAAACGCGCGACTTTTTCAGCATCGACATCGACACACACGACGTTGTGACCCACATCCGCCAGAACGGCACCTTGCACCAGCCCTACATAGCCTGTTCCAAACACGGTTACGTTCATACTTTCCCTATCAACTCACATAGTTCGTTAATGAACACAGCCGGACGCGGTGTTTTCAAACATCGGCTGGCAGCGATAAACGTTGGCTATCATACCGTTTATCAGCAACGCTGTAATGCTATGCCAAACCAGTCAACGGTGTCGTTTGATTCTGGTACAGCAGCGTGGGGCTGACCAGATGAAAAACCTCATGTTGGTACATAAAAAAACGCCCCCTTGCTCTGCAAAGGGGCGCTTTCACCACAGTGATGGGCGACGATACCGACAGACTCAATTAAAAGTGGTAGCGCGCACCGGTAAGCCAGTACATGTCTTTCAAACCACTTTTCCGACTGAGACCTGGCGCGTCGCTATCTGCCAGCTCTACGAATACGTCAAAAGCGGTAGAAAGTTTGTAGTAAGTGCCTGCCGCCCAGGCATTGCTACTGTCTTTTTCATCGCGATCGATACGATACAGATCGGCAGTGAGTGCCCAGGGGCCGGTGGCGTAGGTAGCCCCCAGGCCGACGGTGTTATAACCACCTCCATATAATTCGCTTTGGCTTTGCCATTCTGCCCCCACACGAACACTCACACTATCGTTCGCCTGGTAGTTACCCGTGACACCGTAAAGCATTTCTCCATTGCCATTGCCCCGCACGACGTCCTCAGCGGCGCCTACACCGATACTTAGCGGGCCATGCTGGTACTGAACCCCACCTTGTGCTGCCAGCACACTCCCCTCACGATGCTGTTCCGCCGCTTTCAAGCCTCGCTCACTGTAATGCTTCACTTGCACGAACGTGGTGAAACCATTGAGCGTTGGCGTGTAGTAGCCGATGGAATCGCCACGGGACTGCAATCCTGTGGCGCTCAACTGCATTCCACGATCCAAGTAAACGTCAAACGGTGCGGAGACGAACTGATAATAGAGACTATCGAAGCTGCCTGCCTGCAGCGTTCCGTAGCGCTCGCTCGCCAGACCAAGATAGCTTTGACGAATTTCATTGAATCCTTGCGCTGTATTTCGTTCATCCCCTGTGAAGCGCTACTCTAGTCGGCCAAACGCACGGATATCATCGTTGACTTGCTGGCTCATGCGAAAGCCGAGCCGCGAATAAACGTCTACAAACTCGATGCTGTCATCGATCTGTTGACCCGATGAAGGAATCTCTGGTCCTCCACCAGTGACACCCATGGCAATACGCCCATATATATCTAACTGTGTTCCGTCTTCGTTATAGAGCGTAGCTGCATTTGCGCTTGAACTCGCGAGTGCCACTACCGCGACTATTGTTTGAACAGACCGTTTCATCGACATCCCTTGCAGTCAATCATTACGTTTTAGTGCCTTACATTGCTCATACGAATCAATGCGATGCAATATTGTAACAAAAATTCACGTAATGAGAAGTCATCTCAACACGAACGCACGAGAGCTTTTACGCTTTTACATAGCAATAAAAAACCGACCCCATAAGGGGTCGGTTCATTGGCTACTGCAGGGGTTACAACTTTAAGCTTGGTTTAACCAAGGCTTAGAAGTGGTAACGAGCGCCTGTCAGGTAGTAAACGTCATCGCCTTCAGCTTGTTCAACGTCAACCAGGTTGTTGCTGCCGTCGAATACGTCAACGCTGATAGACTGCTGGTCAGCTTGGTTCAGCTCCAGGAACACGTCAAAGTTGCTGGAAACTTTGTAGTAAGTGCCCAGGGCCCATGCAGTGCGGTCGTCTTCGCTGCTGCTGTCATTGCTGATGTCATAGATATCAGCAGTGAATGCCCACGGACCAGTCGCGTAAGTACCACCCAGACCTACTTTGTCGAAGCCGCCGCCCAGAGTATCGTTCTGCTCACGACCTTCGTAACCCAGACGTACAGAGAACTGATCGTTCACGTCGTAAGAACCGATCAGGCCGCCCAGCATTTCGCCGTTACCGCCGCCACGTACGACGTCTTCAACGAAGCCCAGACCTACAGTGAACGGGCCTTGCTGGTAACGAACACCACCTTGCGGTGCAATTACGTTGCCTTCTTCACGAACCGGCTCAAGCGCGCCACGCTCGCTGTAGTGCTTCAGCTGCAGGAACGCAGTGAAACCTTGCAGGTCAGGCGTGTAGTAACCGATAGAGTCGCCGCGAGACTGGATCGGGTGACCAGCGAACTCTAGGCCACGGTCGATGTACACGTCGAACGGCAGAGATACGAACTGGTTGTAGAAGCTGTCGAAGTTACCAGCTTGGAACGTACCGTACTGCTTGCTTTGCAGACCCAGGTAGCTCTGACGAACTTCGTTGAAGCCAGAGTCAGAAGCATCGCTCAGGTCAGTGCGGTCGTCGCCACGGAAACGCCACTCAACGCGACCGAAAGCGGTCAGGTCAGAGGTCACTTCCTGGCTCATGCGCAGGCCCAGACGAGAGTATACGTCTACGAACTCTTCGCTGTTGTCGATGCGCTGGTTGTCATCGTTGTACTCAGCGCCGCCACCAGCAACGCCCATGGCGATACGGCCATAAACGTCCAGTTTGGTGCCGTCTTGGTCATAAACGGTCGCTGCTTGAGCGGCAGCGGAGGCGCCCAGGGCACCAACAATAGCAGTCGCTAAAAGTGTCTTTTTCATGATGTAGGTTCCTTAACTAGCTTACTGTTTCGATCGTTATTACTGGCCTTCAAAGAAGCCAGTAAGTGGCTTGCGGGCCATGCTCTTTTTCTCATCCACCGGTTTTTCCCGGTGGTATGCGACATGTCCTCAACAAAGCCTTGTTATAGTCCAATGCTCGCAGGTCAAACTCTATACCGGGATTCCAGGGAACGCAATAGAAAAAAACAGTGTTTTTTTACGATTTGTGTTTTTTTATGGAACCCACAGCACGGCCTCGGGTCTCAGCGGCCTTCGAATTTTTGCTGCAAGCCTTTTAGTTTCTCTTCCATGCTAAGCGGCTTTTTCTGCTCGCTTTTTTCGGACGTTACTGGTTTTGAAGCAGGCTGTTGGTCGTATCGATGTGACTTGTCAGCCCTGGCCTTCGTTTTATTAGTGCTGCTTTTTGCAGGGGTGGCCGAGCGGTCAGACGCATTTTTCGTGGGCGACTCGTGTCGACGCTCACTGGCATGTTGCGCAGCTTCTTTATCCACTTTACCCGCAGGCTGCCCGTCTAAATCGACACGTTCGGCCCCTTCGCGCATGGATTTGATATAGCGCGGTAAATTGACGTAGTTGGCCAGCGCGCGGCGAATCAACTTGCCAGACCAAGGTTCGCGTTCGGCCAAATCTTGGTGAATGCCTACCTTCAATGGCTTGGTATGCCCTTTAAAGAAAGCATTCGGGTAGCGCTGATACCACTGTTTCAACAGCGCTTGCGGCGAAGGTGGTGTGGTGGGCGTGTCAGGCGCATCTGGCTCTGCCGAGCTGGTAACGCTCGGCGCTGGCTCAGGCAGTGATTGGGAAGCATGACTATCCGCTGCCGAGCGCTCTGTTTCAGCGGCGGGCATAGGGGCAGGCGTTTCTGGAGCGTGAGCCGTCAGTGCCGCGAGTTGTTGCTTTAACTGCTGATTCTCCTCGCGCAGCGCAGTGAGTTCGGCATTTTTTTGTTCGAGCCGTGTTTCTAACGTTTCTAATAGATGCAGTACGCTGGCGGCCATAACCCCCTCCTTTGACCTGATCAGTCGCTGACGCGCTCGTACACAACGAAGTCGTAGTTCGGCTGCCCTTCCGCTGGCTGGCCGGGTACACGCTGGACTTCTTGCCACTCGTCCATGGAAAACTCGGGGAAGTGGGCGTCGCCCTCGACCTCGATATCGACTTCCGTGATGTAGAGACGTTGTGCAAACGGTAAAGCTTGACGATAAATCTCGCCGCCACCCATGACCATGACTTCTTCCGCCGCTTCGATGGTCGCCTGCTGATCGGCCAGCGCTAACGCAGCGGGCAGTTCGTGGCACACGCGCGTGCCTTCGGCGCTAAAATGGGTATCCCGAGTGACCACGATATTGAGTCGGTTAGGCAGCGGCTTACCGATGGAGGCATAGGTTTTGCGTCCCATAACCAGCGGCTTGGCTTGTGTCATGCGTTTGAAAAACTTCAAATCTTCGGGCAAGTACCAGGGTAGCTTGCCATCGACGCCGATGACGCGATTCTTGGCCATGGCGACGATCATCGCGACGGGCACCAGCGATTCATAAGCGGTGGCTTGCTGACTCATACGGCTACCTTTGCTTTGATATGCGGATGTGACTCATAGCCTTCGATCTGAATATCATCGAAAGTGAAGTCGAAGAGGTTTTTGATATCGGGATTGAGCGCCAGCGTAGGTGGCGCCATGGGCGTACGGCTGAGCTGCTCTTGAGCCTGTTCGAGATGATTGCTGTACAGGTGCGCATCCCCTAGCGTGTGCACGAATTCACCCGGTTTTAGCCCTGTGACCTGGGCCACCATGCTAAGAAGCAGCGCATAACTGGCGATATTGAAGGGCACGCCCAAGAAGATATCGGCACTGCGCTGGTATAGCTGGCACGAGAGCCGACCGTTGGCGACGTAGAACTGAAACAGGCAGTGGCACGGCGGTAGCTTCATTTCATCGACTTGGCCGGGGTTCCATGCGGATACGATCAACCGACGCGACTGCGGATTCGTGCGAATCTGTTCGAGCAAATTGGTAATTTGATCGACACTGCCGCCGTTGGGATTTGGCCAGCTACGCCACTGATAGCCATACACGGGCCCCAGATTGCCATTTTCGTCGGCCCACTCGTCCCAAATACGCACACCGTTCTCTTTGAGATACCCAATGTTGGTATCCCCTTTCAGAAACCACAAAAGCTCGTGGATGATGGAGCGCAAATGCAGCTTTTTCGTCGTCAGCAGCGGGAAGCCACGTGAAAGGTCAAAGCGCATTTGATGCCCAAACACCGAGCGAGTCCCCGTGCCGGTGCGGTCGCCACGGTCAACGCCCTGCTCCAGCACGGTACGCATCAGATCTAGGTAAGGCTGTTCAAGCGCAGGTAACGTTGATGTCATGGCAGGCGTGGGCGTTGTTGCAGTCACAGAAATTCCAGATTAACAGCGAATGTGGGGCTGTATTCTAGGCCGCTCGCCGCTGATTGGCTACCAACGAGAGCGCGTACCCACCATTCACCATTTACCAATTACCAATTACCACTTCGCATCCACAGGCTGATGACGCGACCACGCCATGAACACCACCCCCAATGCAATCATGGGTAACGTAAGCAGCATGCCCATGGTGACCCAGCCGAAGGCGATGAAGCCGATATGGGCATCAGGCATGCGAACGAACTCGACCAAGAAGCGGAACACACCGTACCCCAGCAGGAAGAGGCCGGAGATGAAGCCACGCGAGCGCGGCTTGGCGGAAACCCACCAGAGAATGGCGAATAGCACTGCCCCCTCTAACAACGCTTCATAGAGGGCCGAGGGGTGTCGCGGTTCTGGCCCCATGCCCGGAAAGGGCATACCCCAGGGTAGCGAGGTGATGCGCCCCGGCAGCTCATGGTTGATGAAGTTACCGATACGTCCCGCCCCCAGGCCAATGGGCACAAGCGGCGCAATAAAATCGGTCAGCGCCATGAATGCCAACTGTTTGCGACGTGCGAAGAGCCAGGCAGCCAGCAATACGCCCATCAAGCCACCGTGGAAACTCATACCACCGTCCCAAACGCGGAAGATCCAGAGCGGGTCGGCCAGCCACTGCTCTAAGCCGTAGAACAGGGCATACCCTAAGCGCCCACCGGCGACCACGCCAATGGCACAGTAGAAAAGCAGATCGCCGATATCGTCTTTGGTCAGCCCAAGCCGTGGGGCGCGTTTGCACCCTAGCCACCAAGCGGCCACGAAGCCGACGACGTACATGAGGCCGTACCAATGCACCTGCAACGGGCCGAGGGAAATCGCGACAGGATCTATCGTTGGGTAGTTGATCATTCACTTTCTCTATTCGAATAAAAGAAATGCCACCACTTGCCACAGCGGGTTACGCCAGTATGAAGCGTAACCCCACCACGGCGAGCAGTGCAGCAAAGCAGTAACGAAGCACATGGGCGGGCAGCACGTGCGCCAAACGTACGCCGAGGCGGGCGAAGGGTACACTGGTGACGACGATGCCAATGAACGCAGGCCACATCACGAACCCGGTAGCCCAGGGCGGCAATAAGGGGTTGCCCCAACCCACCACGACGAACGTGACGGCCCCCACCGCCGCTATTGGTAAGCCACAGGCGGCAGAGGTTCCCACCGCTTGTGTCATGGTGGCACCACAGCGTGAAAGCCAGGGCACGGTCATCGCGCCACCGCCGATACCAAATAGCGCAGAAATGGCTCCCACCACGCCTCCCGCCACGGTCATGGCGACCTTGCCAGGGGCCAATGTGCCCGGTTTGGGCGTCAGCCCCATGAGCATCTTAGTGGCGAGCAGGAGCACGAACACGCCGAATAAGGTGCCTAGCACGGTGCCCGACAAATTACCGGCGATGAAGACGCCCGCAATGGCCCCCAACATCAACCCGGGTAGCAGCGCTAAAAACCACGCACGATGTACGCTGCCTTTACGAAAGTGGCCTAGCGCAGAGGACGCCCCCGTCACGACGATCGTGGCCAGCGAGGTGCCCACCGCTAGGTGCATGGTGATCTCGGGGGAAATGCCCTGTAAGCCGAAAGCAAAGACCAAGACGGGCACAATGATGATGCCGCCCCCCACACCGAACAAACCGGCCATGGTGCCAGCCGCGGCACCTAGCAATAAGTAACTGGCCAAAATGGCTGCAAAGGTCATTCGTTGGGCTTCTCCAGGGCGTTAGGCAGCCATTTTTTGATCATGCCGTGCAGGGTATCGGGCTGATAAGGTTTGGCGAGGATATCGTCGAGCCCGGCGTTCGCACAGGTGTCTTTGCCCGCGTTATCGGCATTGGCCGTCAGGGCGATCATGACGCTGCGCTTGGAGGAGTGCTGCGCTTCGTACTGTCGCCAGCGGCGGGTGGTTTCCAACCCATCCAGGGTGGGCATGAAGATATCCATGAACACCAAGTCATAGAAAGCCGACTGCTGACGCTCCAGTGCCTGCTCGCCGCTACTGACTCCCTCTACCTGAAGCCCTTGCGACTCCAGCATTTGCCGCGCCAGCATCAGGTTTACGGGGCCATCATCGACCACCAACACCCGCGGACTTTGCTCATCGGAAATGGGTAGGTCGTAGGTATTGGCCTCGTTCACGCTCTGTTGCACGAAGTTTGCCAGCAGCGAGCGAATATCCGCCAGCCGCTCGCGAACGTGGGTGACGTTCTGTCGACAGGCATCGGACGCCTCGTCGGTCAGCATGGTGCCCAGATGATCGAACAGGCTGTCGGCTTCACGCTGCATGAGCGTCAGGTAGCCAGACTTTAGACGCGACTCCTCTCGGGCGCGCTCTCTTCCCGCCATGAGGTGCTTTAGCTGCTTTTGCTGGTGGTGCAAGTCTTCCAAGAGGGCCTGATCGGACTTGGGCTGTTCAGTGGCTTCCCCAGCCACGTGGCCATTTTTCTCTAACGCGCTCACCAAGCTCGCCAATTGATCGTTGGCGCGAGTCAGCCGTTTGAGCGGGCGCTCGTGGCTCTCTTCGTTCAACAACAGCGGGGCATGGAGCATCATCCCCTGTTGAAGCGTATCGATATGGCGCTCCAGCTCGTTGAGACCTTGCACGAACAGCGCGTCTTTAAACTTGGCGCGCGCTTTGATTAACATTAAAAACGCGCCCACGTTGAGGCAGCTACCCAATAGCAGCGTCAGCGTGAGCCACAGCGTGGTGGTCCATGACGCTTGACCCGGTGACATCAGCCAAATCACGGCCCCCACCGTCACGCACAGCAACACCAATGCGGCTTGAACAAGAAGCAGGGGCCATAACACCGGCCAAATGACGGCATTCCAGAAGTGCTCTCGCTGATAGCGTTGCATCATTCTCGACTTCCTAGTTGGCAGAAGGCAGCATGCCCCTTACGTGTAGGTGGTTCACGTGGATGACCCGCGTTTCACTGCTAAGTGTACGTCGACACCGCACCCCTGTCATGCCACGCGCTCCCACCACTTCAACCAGGCGGCACGACGACTGCCGATCAAGGGCTATGTATGTGTTTAATGACCTTTCATTGGGCGCCCGGTAGCGCGACTCCGCTCCGCTTAGCAGGCAATCGCGATGAGTTTCATGCGCGCGCCACGGCTCCGCTAAGCGCTTGGCAGGACCTCCCTCTATGCGGAGGCCGCGATTTGGAGGCGGGGGGTACGTGGCTGGCAGCCAATCGGCGTGGCGTGATAGCAGCGCTCACCAACGTCCGCGACACGCGCTTGAAGACGCCCGACAGCGCTCCCAGCCGGGGCGAATTAGTTGCGGGCGTGCTCACCGCCGACGATCCGGCAGAGTGGCTCAAGGCGCTGGCTGGTCACCATGCCGAGCGCTACGCAGGCTTCAATTTACTGGTCGCCACGACCCGCCACTGCTGGCACCTGCATCGAGGTTACGAGGGCGTATCGCTGTCGCAAGTTGCCTCTGGGGTTCATGGGCTTTCGAATGCTAGCTTGAACACGCCATGGCCCAAACTCGAGGCCGTGCGGCAGGCACTTGCAGGGAACGAGGCGCGTCACTGGCGGCGTCACACCGGTCGCGCACTACACGATCCTGCCTTGGCCGAGCCAGCTCTCTTACCGGATACCGGCGTTGGGCTAGCACTCGAACACCAGCTGTCGGCGGCGTTCATCGTGGGCGAGCAGTATGGTACGCGCGCCACTACATGGCTGACGCTGAACGCCCTGGGCAATGCCACTCTCACCGAGCAGCGCTTTGGGCCGCTCGGCCGCTTTCTAGGCGATACCACATTGACGGCCTTGAACGAGCGAGCCGTGCCCTAATCCCGAGGAGGCAACAGATGCGACAGCTGCCACTCATCCAGTCGTTTATTCAGATGCTCGTGGACTCGGGCAGGCGTATCTAGCTGCATGATCTCTTTCAGCAGCGTTTGCGCATCCGCCAGGGAGACCCGACGAATTGCGGCACGCACTTTTGGCAGGCTGGGGGCGTTCATGGAGAGGCTGGTGAAGCCCATGGCCATCAAGAGCAGTGCACCCGCCGGGTCACCCGCTAGTTCACCACACAGCGATATGGGTTTGTCGAGCCGTTTGGCATCTTGGGCGAGTTCTTGCAGCGCCCCCAGCAGCGCCGGGTGAAGCGCATCGTACAAGCTGGAGACGCGTGGGTTGTTACGGTCGACCGCCAGCAGGTACTGCGTTAAATCGTTACTCCCCACCGAGAAGAAATCGACACGCTTGGCCAGCGCGTCCATCTGGTAGATGGTGGCCGGGACCTCGATCATCACGCCCACTTTGGGACGCTCGACGCTAATGCCCTCCTCGCCCAACTCCAAGATAGCTCGGTCGAGGAGACGAATGGCTTCATCCACTTCCTCGACGTTGGTGATCATGGGGAACAGGACATAGAGATTGCCCAAATCGTGAGACGCTTTGAGCATGGCGCGTAGCTGCACCATCAGTACTTCGGGGTGATCCAGGGTCACCCGCATGCCCCGCCAGCCCAAGAACGGGTTGGCTTCCTCGATGGGAAAGTAGGGCAAGTCTTTGTCGCCACCGATATCCAGCGTACGCATCACGACCGGCAGAGGCGCAAAGCCCTCCAACTGCTCGCGGTACATACGCATTTGCTCTTTCTCACCGGGGAAGCGCTCGGTGATCATGAACGGCACTTCGGTGCGGTAGAGCCCTACTCCGCCAATCCGGCTCTTGAGCAGTGCAGAGGCGTCCACTGCCAAACCGGTGTTCACCATCAGCGGCATCTCATGGCCGTCGGGGGTTTCGCTGGGGAGGTCTTGCTCGTGCTCCAGTACTTCGCTGAGCACTTTCTCTTCGGCAATCAAGCTGGCGTAGCGGGTTTGCAGCTCGGCAGCGGGGCGAACGAACAAGCGCCCCCGATGCCCATCGAGCACCACGGGCGCGCCATTAAGACGCGGCAGCGGCAAATCGACCATGCCCAACACGGTGGGAATGCCCATGGCACGGGCCACGATCGCCACGTGAGACGTACTAGAGCCGCGAACTGAGACGAGGCCTTTGAGCTTGTCGCGGGGTACTTCCCCCAGCATGGCCACACTGATTTCATCACCAACCAGGATGGCATTATCCGGATAGGTTTCCGGCGTGGAGGGCGTATCCTCCTGCAGGTGCGCCAGCACGCGACGGCCCAGGTCGCGGATATCTGCCGCCCGCTCGCGAAGGTAGTCGTCATCGACGCGTTCAAGATACTGCACATGGCGGCGGACGACATCGGCGAGCGCCCCCGGCGCCCACTGCCCTTCACGAATACGCTTCTCTACCTCTTCGGAGAGCGCGGCTTCGCCCAGCATTTGCTGGTATACGTCAAACAGCGCCAGCTCTTGAGAAGAGATCCGGTTAACCAAGCGCTCCGCTGCCGCACGAATTTCATCGCGGGTTTTGCCGATGGCCTCTTTTAGGCGGGCAATTTCGTACTCTTGATCGCTGGGAATCAGGTCAGGAACGCTGTTAAGGTCGGCAGGCGGTGTGATCACCACGGCTTCGCCCATGGCCATACCGGGTGACGCCGCGACGCCTTTGAACATGGCTTGCCCGCCGGGCAGCGCCGGGCGCGACAGGTTGCCCGTGGCTAACGCATGTGCCAGCACACCCGCCAGTTGGGCGGCCATGGTCACCAAAAAGGCTTCGTCTTCATCGTCGTAGCGACGCTTTTCCGCCTGCTGCACCACCAGCACGCCGAGCATGTGGCGCTGGTGGATGATGGGCACGCCTAGAAAGCTGGAGTAGCGCTCTTCACCGGTGGCTTCGAAGTAACGGAAATGGGAGTGCGATTGGGCATCTTCCAGGTTGAGCGGTTCGCTTCGCTTGGCAACCAGGCCCACCAAACCCTCGCCCAAAGGAAGTACCACACGCCCAACCGCTTGGGTACGCAAGCCGATGGTTTCCATGAGCACGAGCGACTCCAGCTCTTTATCGTAGAGATAAAAGGAGCACACATCGGTCTGCATGGCTTTGCGTATGCGGCGAACCATGGTCGACAGCGCGGCGTCGAGGTTTCGTGCGCCATTCACTTCTTGAATAACGCGTCGCAGCACCTCAAGCATGGACGTTTTACTATTCACTATTATCTGCCTCGCTGAGGGATTGTCCGGCTGGCTACCACTGCACTTACCCTGCAGTGATACGCGCGTTATCCTTCGTCATCTTGTGCCAAGCGCTGCACGCGCGGAGAAAGCTCCCTGAGTGCGCGCCGATAAACCTCGCGTTTGAACGGCACTACTTGCCCAAGCGGGTACCAGTAGCTCACCCATCGCCAACCGTCGAATTCAGGCTTGGGCGTGGCCGTCATACAGATCCGGTTTTCTTGGCAACGAATTTTGAGTAAAAACCACTTCTGCTTCTGGCCGATACAGACCGGCCGTGAGTGGGTACGAATCATGCGTCGTGGCAGACGGTAGCGCAGCCAGCCCCGGGTGCAGGCGACAATATCAACATCGTCGGCGGTTAGGCCGATCTCTTCGTGAAGTTCACGAAAAAGCGCTTGTTGTGGAGTCTCGCTTGCTTTGATGCCTCCCTGGGGAAACTGCCACGCATTTTGCCCTACACGACGCGCCCAAAGCAGCTGCCCCTGGCTATTGGCAATGATGATGCCAACATTGGGGCGAAAGCCGTCAGCGTCGATCACGGACATCACCTTCATAAATTTTCAGTTGTCCCCATTTTTCCACAAGGGAGACAACCGTATCAATACAATATAACGCTAAGTGGTTAAACCTAGGTGACTCTGCGATAATCCGGCGCTTTGTGTCCCACGACCAACGTCCACTATTCACCACCAACCGTAACCATAAGGGGAGCGCCGTGAGTCTGGCCATTTTCGATTTGGACAATACGCTGCTATCCATCGACAGCGATCACGCCTGGGGAGAGTTCTTGCTTGAACAGGGGGCGGTGGACCCCGTGGCGTACCGCGAAGCCAACGAACGTTTCATGGCCGATTACAATGCGGGCACGCTGGACATGGCGGCGTTTTTGGAAATGGCGCTCAAGCCGTTGGCCGATAACAGCCCCGAACAGCTAGTGGCGTGGCACCAGCAGTTCATGGCCAGCAAGATCGAGCCGCACATTCTACCCAAAGCCGAAGAGCTGCTGGCTCGGCACCGTACCAAAGGCGATACGCTGCTGATCATTACCGCCACCAACCGTTTCATCACCGGCCCCATCGCCGAGCGCCTGGGCGTAGATGATTTAATCGCCGTAGAACCCGAAATGATCGACGGCCGCTATACCGGACGTGTCGATGGCGTACCCAGCTACCGCGAAGGCAAAGTCACTCGTTTACAAGCGTGGCTGGAAGCCCAAGACCTCACGATGGACGGCGCGTGGTTCTACAGCGACTCCCACAACGACCTCCCGCTGTTGGAAAAAGTCGAGCACCCCGTCGCCGTCGACCCCGACGACACCCTACGCCAAGTGGCTGAAGAGCGAAACTGGCGAATTATGAGCCTGCGGGATTAAGGTAAGTGTCACGCATTTCTTGAGATGGCGACAGCCGCCTCGATATTACCGCCGTAATTCATCCAACCTAATGCCACCATCGGCACCCCTAGCGGGGTGCTTCGCGGGTGCGCTCCGCTTACCACGCGCTACAAGGTGCCCACCGTCAGTACGTGACACTCCGTAGCGCGGCGTAACGAATCTTGCGAGGTAACGAGCAAATGAGGCACCCGCGAAGGCGGCGATTAGCCGCCCGGATGGAGCCACCATGAACCATCAAATCTTGGTGACTCCATCGTCCCCCCTAACGTGGTGCTTCGCGGGTGTGCTCCGCTTACGCCGCGCGACAGGATGAGTGAATAGATACAAAAAACCCCGCAAGACATCTTGCGGGGTTTTGCGTGACTAACCGCTTGTTAAAAGCGCTTAGCAGGCGCGCTTAGCCAAGCAGATGCTCGACGGCAGCACGCTCTTCGCGCAGTTCTTTCTCGGTGGCTTGCATCTTCTCTTTGCTGAATGCATCCAGCTCGAAACCTTGTACGATTTCGTATTTGCCACCCTGGCAACGAACCGGGTAGGAGTAGATGATGCCTTCGGCGATGCCGTAGCTGCCGTCGGAAGGAATCGCCATGCTGACGATGCCGTCGCAACCCAGCGCCCAATCGCGCATGTGGTCGATGGCAGAAGACGCAGCAGAAGCGGCAGAGGACGCACCGCGTGCTTTGATGATGGCAGCACCGCGCTGCTGAACGGTCGGGATGAAGTCGTTTTCGTACCAGTCACGCTCGACCAGATCGAAAGCGGCTTTGCCGTCGACTTTGCACTGGGCTAGATCCGGGTACTGGGTGGCACTGTGGTTGCCCCAGATGATCATGTTTTCGACGTCCGTGACGTGCTTGCCAGTTTTCTGAGCCAGCTGCGTCAGCGCGCGGTTGTGGTCCAGACGCGTCATGGCAGTGAACTGGCCTGCGTCCAGATCCGGCGCGTTGCAAGAAGCAATCAGCGCGTTGGTGTTGGCCGGGTTACCGACGACCAACACTTTGACGTCACGGCTAGCGTGGTCGTTCAGCGCTTTGCCTTGTACAGAGAAGATCGCGGCGTTGGCTTCCAGCAGATCCTTACGCTCCATACCCGGGCCACGCGGACGCGCACCTACCAGCAGGGCGAAATCGGCATCTTTGAAGGCAACGTTCGGGTCGTCGGTGGCAACGATGTCTTGTACCAGCGGGAACGCACAGTCGTTGACTTCCATCACGACGCCGTTCAGCGCGTCCATCGCTTGAGGAATTTCGAGAAGCTGGAGAATGACGGGCTGATCCGGCCCCAGCATGTCGCCAGCGGCAATACGGAAAATAAGAGAGTAGCTGATCTGGCCGGCACCGCCGGTAATCGCAATACGTACTGGATCTTTCATCATTGCTCCTTGATGGTTCGCCTAATGGAGGTTCGCCTGGTAAAGAATAGCGTCACGATGTTATGCCCAGATGCTCAAAAACTCAATCAGACATGAGACGACTACCCATTTGCCCGCGGGCTTGGTACTCGCTGAAAACGGCCAGTTACGCTATGGTGTGACGGGCTGCGGCACCTTCCTTACCGCGCTCTTTATCTTTTGTCATCCTATTTGGAACCGTGACTTCCCATGCGACGAATTCCCCCCTCTTACGCGCTGGCAAGCCTTCTGGTGCTGGCGTTAGTGGTATGGCTGGCCGTTGGCGATTTTCAGCAGTTTCAATCGTCACCTCCTGAAAGTGCAGCAGAGGAAGCCGAGCCCCTTCCCCGCGTCGAGGTAAACACTCAGCAGAGCATGCCCTATATTCCCCAGCAGGTGCTGCAAGGCCAGCTCACCGCTGAGCGTGAAACGGTGCTGCGTGCCAACGTCGCGGGTTACGTCGCAGAAAAGCCCATTGAACAAGGGGAGAGCGTGCGCCAGGGCGAAACGCTACTCGTGCTGGATAACGATGCCCTGCCCGAGCGCTTACAGCAGGCCAGAGATGAGCTAGCGCTGGCCGAAGCCGAGTACGCCGGCGCCCAGAACCTGCGCCGTCGCGAGCTAATTTCACAACCGGAACTGCTGCGCTTACAGAGTGCGCTCAGCGCCAGCGCGGCCCAAGTAGCTCAGCTCGAGAAACAGCTACAAGACACCCGCCCCACGGCCCCTTTCGAGGGCGTGCTTGACCGCGTACAGGTGGAGCTTGGCGATCTGCTCCAGCCAGGCGAAGAGTGGGCGCGCTTGATTGATGACCGTCGTTTAACCGGCACTGCCTGGGTGTCCCAGCAACAGGTGGGCGAGTTGGCCGTTGGCTTACCCGTGACGGCGCGCCTACTTAACGGTGGCTCGCTCACCGGCGAAGTCAGCTATATCAGCAGCCGAGCAGAAGAAGCTACCCGTACATTCTATATCGAAGTGGCCCTAGATAATCCCGAGCGCCTGCGTTTAGCAGGCGGTAGTGCGGAGTTCACCATCACCTTGCCCCCACGGCAGGTGCACACGCTCTCCCCTGCGCTGTTTAGCCTGGATGATCGGGGCCAGCTAGCCATCAAGCACTTGGATGACGAGGATCGTGTGGTGCAAACCGCCGTCGAGCTGGTGAGCGCCGACACCGAGCGCGCCTACGTCAGTGGACTCCCCAACCCGGTCACCCTCATTACGTTAGGAGCTGGTTTGGTGAGCCCCGGCGACGCGGTAACGCCTGTGCCTGCCCAGGAAGGTGGACATGCGACAGCTGATTAATGCCGCCCTCACCCATACGCGTACTACGCTGCTGCTGCTGGTAGGGCTTCTGCTGGCGGGCACTGCCGCATGGCAGATGATTCCCAAGGAGGCGAACCCGGACGTGACGATTCCGATCATCTACGTCTCCCTCGCCCTGGAAGGTGTCAGCCCCGAAGATGGCGAGCGGCTGCTGGTCCGTCCCATGGAGCAAGAACTGCGCGGCATCGAAGGGCTGCGTAAATTTACTGCGCAATCCAGCGAAGGGCATGGCTCGGTGACACTGGAGTTCGACCCCGGTTTTGACCCTGACACCGCGCTGGCCGATGTGCGCGAGCGCGTGGATATTGCCCGCAGCAGCCTGCCCGATGAAGCTGAAGAGCCTCGGGTGATGGAGGTGAATGTCTCGGAGTTCCCCGTTCTGAGCATCGGCCTCTCCGGCGACCTGGATACCCGCGAGCGTATGACCATCGCTCGGCGACTGAAAGAGGAAATCGAAGGCATCGCCGACGTGCTGGAAGTGGATATTGCGGGGGAGCGTGAGGACCTTTTAGAAATCGTCGTCGACCCACTGGTGCTAGAGAGCTACGGCGTCGATTTCGATACCCTATTCAACCAAGTTTCCCGCAATAACCGTTTGGTGGCAGCCGGTAGCCTGGATACCGGCGCGGGGCGGCTAGCACTCAAAGTGCCCGGCATTATCGAGTCGTTGAACGATGTAATGAACATGCCGGTGAAGGTCGAGGGTGATCAAGTGGTCACCTTTGGCGACGTGGCTTGGATTCACCCTACCTACAAAGAGGCCGAAGGGTTCGCCCGCATTGATGGTCAGCCCGCCGTGGTGCTGGAAATTTCCAAACGCGCGGGGGCCAATATCATCGCCACCATCGAGGCAGTGCGCGCGACCTTTGCCCAAGCCGAGGACCTTTTGCCCGAGCAGCTGCGCGTGACGACCATCTTGGACGAGTCCGTCACGGTCCAGAGCATGCTGTCTGAGCTGCTCAATAACGTGTTGACCGCCGTGGTACTGGTATTGATTGTGGTGGTCGCTGTGATGGGCTGGCGGATGGCGCTGCTGGTGGGGCTGACGATTCCGGGGGCATTTCTCACCGGTATTCTGCTGGTGTGGGCGTTTGGTTTTACGCTCAATATCGTGGTGCTGTTTGCGCTGATTCTCGTGGCAGGCATGCTGGTGGATGGGGCCATCGTGGTCAGCGAGCTGGCGGACCGCTACCTGCACGAAGGCCAAGCGCCGCATCAAGCATGGCTCAACGCGGCCTCGCGCATGAGCTGGCCGGTGATTGCTTCCACGGCAACGACACTCGCCGTATTCATCCCGCTGCTGTTCTGGCCCGGCGTGGTAGGCCAATTCATGAAGTACCTACCCGCCACGGTGATCTTGTGCTTGCTGGCCTCGCTGGCCATGGCGCTAGTGTTTCTGCCCACCCTTGGCCGCCTGTTCACCCGCACCTCGCAGGCGAGTGGCACCGGGCCGATAGATGAAAGTACAGCGCTGGGGCGTGGGTATCGTCGGATCTTGAGCCGCCTGCTTCAGCATCCTGCCTGGATATTGCTGTTTGCGGTACTGCTGATTGCCCTACTCTACACCGGCTATGCGCGCTTCAATCATGGCGTGGATTTCTTCCCTAACGTCGAGCCGGACAGCGCTCAGGTACTGGTGCGCGCCCGCGGTGATTTTTCGGCGGAAGAAACCGATGCCATTTTGCAGCGCGTGGAGCAGCGGCTGGGCGGCTTAGGAGAAGTAGAAGCACTCTATGCGCGCTCTTATGCCGTGCCCGATCAACAGATGGGCAGCGATGTGATTGGCATGCTGCAGTTTCAGTTCATCGATTGGTACCAGCGCCGCCCTGCCCGCACTATTCTGGCGGATATGGCCGAACGTACGCAGGATATCCCGGGTATTACCTTGGAGTTCCAAGAGCAGGAGATGGGCCCCGGCGGTGGTAAACCCATCGTGCTGGAGGTCAGTGCGACCGACCCAGAGGTTGCCGATGCGGGGGTCGACCAACTGACGGCCATGATGCGCCAACTGGGCGGTTTCACCGATATTCAGGATAACCGCAGCCTGCCGGGGGTCGAGTGGCAGGTGAACGTGGATCGTGAAGCCGCCGCCCGCATGGGAACCGACATCACCACGATTGGTAGCGCCGTGCAGCTGCTCACGACCGGTCTGCAAGTAGCGTCTTACCGCCCGCCCACGGTAAACGACGAGGTGGATATTCGGGTGCGACTGCCGGAGAACTGGCGCACGCTGAACCAGCTCGAGCGTTTGACGATTAATACCCCGCGCGGTCAGGTACCGATTTCACACTTTGTAGAGATCATCCCTGCGCCGAAAGTGGGCACGCTCAACCGTATCGATGGCCGCCGTGCCATTACGGTAGAGGCTGACTTAGCGCCAGGGTTCTTAGCCGATGAGCGGCTGCGCGCGCTATTAGACGCAGGCCAAGGCCAACTGCCCGACGGCTTGATGGTCAACGTCGCCGGTGAACAGGAGGATCAGCAGGAGTCGATGCAGTTTCTGGTCGGTGCTTTCTTGATTGCAATTGGCTTGATGGCACTGATTCTGGTGACGCAGTTCAATAGCTACTACCAAGCAGCGCTGGTGCTCTCGGCGATTGTGTTTTCTACAGCCGGGGTGTTGATGGGCTTGCTCATTACCGGGCAGGCTTTTGGCATCGTCATGGTGGGTATGGGGGTCATCGCGCTGGCAGGCATCGTGGTGAACAACAATATCGTGCTGATCGATACCTATAACGAGCTACGCGCCGATGGCATGCCACCTGCGCAGGCGGCGTTGGAAGCGGGTTGCTTACGCCTGCGGCCCGTGCTGCTCACGGCCATTACCACGGTGCTAGGTTTGATGCCGATGGTATTAGGGGTGAACGTGAACCTCTTCGCCCCGGCGCTTGGGTTCAACGCCCCTTCCGCCCAGTGGTGGACACAGATGTCCAGCGCGATCGCTGGCGGCCTCACCTTTGCCACCGCCCTTACCCTGCTGCTCACCCCCTGCATGCTGGTGATTGGCGGGGCGTTGAGGCGTAACAAGTAAAGGCTGGGCGGTGAACCGTTGTGATTCAGGCAGCGACGTGCGCTGCCTGAGGAGGAGGTGTCAAGCGGGAGACTTGGCCTGCTGAGGGCTGTGGGCAGCGTGTAGCCGGGCGATGAGCTGGTCTTCCAATGCAAAGCGCTCGGTCAGCCCTTTGGCGAGGCGGTCGATCCAAGCGGGAAGCCGCGCCAGGTTCTGCTGGCAACGCACCGGAGAGGCGAAATCCTCGTCGAACTCCAGCACCATGGCCGTGGACATCTCTAGCCGTTCGAGCAGTTTAGCGGCGATCTGGAGTGCGCTGTCGTCGTCGAACGCTTTGGCTTCTTCCGCTAGCTGCGGATACACCTCGAAGTGTCCGGCGCTGATGTAATCCATCAGCAGTTCGCTAAAGGTATCGATGCGCGCCTTGCTGACGGCCTCTAGCTCTACGTCGCAGGCATCTTTTAGCTCAATGAAGCTCACCAGCAGCGCACGGCGTTGGTCCAGCCAGCGGTCGATCAGGCTGTGCACGCCCCCCCAGCGCTCCAGGGCATTTTTGCAATCTTCGAGCATGGGGCTTTCTCCTTGCAGATAGCCGCCTTGAACAGGGCTAGACTCGCCTTTCCTTCTACCTCTGTCAATCGTGGCGGAGATGATTTCCTTGATACTGGATAGTGTGCCTTCGATAGTCAACGATTACGTCAGGCAGCCGCGACTAACTCGAACGCCTGACGCCTATCCTAGCGCTTAATGGCCAGCCATAGAATACGCAGTGGCACCAGCGCGAGCACTAAAAAGCCAATCAGCGTCCAGGCGGGCAACGAGAGGCCTAACAGCATGAAGTCGATCTCGGCGCACTCGCCTGACCCTGTCAGCACCATCGCCACGACCTCCTGCATGGGCAGAATGTCCATCATGTAATCGAGCCCCGGGCCGCAGCTCGGCACTTCATCGGCAGGCAGACCTTGTAGCCATACGTGGCGACCGGCAATGAACGCGCCAGTGCCCACGGCCGCAAGCCCTAATACGCCGTAGATGCCTTTGCCTACACCGCCTTTGGGGTTATGAATGGCCGCTACCGCCAACACCAACCCTGCCGCAATGACCGCAACGCGCTGAAAGATACACAGCGGGCAAGGTTCCAAACCGACGATGTGTTCGAGGCTCAAGGCGACGGCCATCATCAGTACGCAAAAGGCAACACCGGCGAGCGCTGCCGGACGAATGGCGGGTGTAATCATTGAGCGTCCTCGGAGGGGAGTGCAGACAGTGCCCGTGACTCACGCGCTTTGGCAAAATAGCTTTCAAGAAACGCGCTAAAGCTCTCTTGATCGGCCTCTTCGATATCCCGCTGCTGCTGATGCGAGGTATCGATCAACTGCGCCAACAGCGCTTCGCGTGAGCGCAGCATCGGCGTAGCTTTCAGCTTATCCGCCTGTGCCTGGGCCATCTCAAGCAGCGTGTCGCTAAGCGAGCCATTACCTTCCTGTAAACGCGCCAGCATCTTTCCTGACGGCGTTAGCGATGGGTCTTCGAGACGCGGTGCCAGGTCGTCGAGCGCAGCGGCATGAGGCGCACCCTCTTCGACCGCATCGAGCAATCGCGCCACTTCCCTCATTTCAGCAAAGATTTGCTCACTCCACTCAGGCAGCGTGACCGACTCACCATCCCGCATTAGGCGCAGGTCCGGGTCGCGCCCCCGCTCCACCACCAAACGGCGGTTATCGTCTAAACGATCACACTCTTCGTCGGAGATCCAAGGGCTGTCGCTGAGCAAACACCACATCAAGAACGTATCGACAAAGCGCATCTGGGTTTCGGTCACGCCCAGCGGGTCGAACGGGTTGAGGTCCAGGCAGCGCACTTCGATGTACTCGACGCCCCGAGCTTCCAGCGCTTGGCTTGGCGTTTCGTTATGCTTGGCGACGCGCTTGGGCCGAATGTCGCTGTAGTACTCGTTTTCGATCTGCAGGATATTGGCGTTGAGCTGCTGCCACTCATCGCCGTTTCTAACGCCCAGCGCCTCGTAATCGGGCCAGGGCGTGGAGATGGCGTGACGCAGCGTATTGACGTAATTCGACAGCGAGTTGAAGCAAATTTTGAGCTGCGACTGCACCTTGTTTTGGTAGCCGAGATCCGACATGCGTAGCGTCGTGGCATAAGGCGCGTAGTAAGTGTCGTCACTCAGCGGCTGGAGCTTATCCGGCACTTGGCCATGGGGCAGGAAGCTCTTGTCGATGGCCGGAGAGGCACCAAACAAATAGAGCAACAGCCAGCTATGGCGGCGGAAGTGACGAATCATTCCGAAATAACGAGTCGAGCGGTAGTCGTTGAAGGGAATATTGGTGGCTTTTTCCATTTCCCGCAGGGCGTGCCACATATCCTCCGGCAACGATACGTTGTAATGCACGCCGGCGATGGCCTGCATGATACGCCCGTAGCGCACATCCAGTCCCTTGCGATAGACATGCTTCATGGTGCCCACGTTGGAGCTGCCGTAATCCGCAATGGGAACGCTATCGTTACCTGACAGCCTTGAGGGCATGCTACCCGGCCAAATCCACTCGTTTTCCAAGTGGTGATAGGTAAAGGTGTGCAGGTCGGATAAAAAGGCCAGCGCCTCTTTCGGCTCGGAGTACACCGGGGTGATGTACTCTAGTAGCGCCTCGGAGTAATCGGTGGTGATATGCGGGTGAGTCAGCTTCGACCCGAGCGCATGGGGATGCGCCGTTTGCGCAATATGGCCGTTGGCATCGACACGCAGCCCCTCTTTCTCTAGCCCGCGACGCAAGCGCCCTAAACGCCCTAGCCGTGCACTCGGCAGCAGCCGCTCTACCTGGGCGGTGAGCGAAGGTGGCACAGTGAGTGGTTCAGACAAGGTGAACACTCCTTGTTAGTAAGGCCTGCATCGAGCAGGCCTTGTTGACGTCAGCTGGCATTGCCATAACCATTACCCTGCTTTCTAATCGAGAATAGACAGCAGGATATGGCGGCAATGGTTAAATATTCAAGACACGCGACTATTTGCCCCGCTTGGCCTTGAGTAACGCAGCCCCCAGCGCGCCCATGGCGGCTGGGGCTTCATTGGCTTGACCTCCCTGACGCTGACCACCTTGGCGCTGGCTGCGAGCAGGTTTACGCGGCGCTGCCGAGGCCGTGGTGCCCGGCGCATCGGGCTGTTCCGGTTCGTCATCCAGGCGCATGGATAGCCCTACCCGTTTCCGCGGAATGTCCACGCTCATCACTTTGACCGTGACGATATCGCCCGCTTTGACGACGCTGCGCGGGTCATCGATGAAGCGGTCTGACAGCGCCGAGATATGCACCAAGCCATCTTGATGAACGCCAATATCCACAAACGCCCCGAAGTGGGTCACGTTGGTGACGGTGCCTTCCAGCACCATGCCCAGCTTGAGGTCTTTGAGGGTTTCGACGCCCTCACGGAATTCGGCAGCTTTGAATTCGGGGCGCGGGTCGCGACCGGGTTTGTCCAGCTCTTTGAGAATATCGCTCACCGTGGGCACACCAAAACGCTCGTCGGCGAAGTCGGCGGGCTTGAGCGCTTTCAGAGTCGCGCTGTCGCCAATCAGGCCTTTCACATCACGGCTATTCTGCTTGGCGATACGCTCCACCAGCGTATAGGCCTCCGGGTGAACGGCACTGGCATCCAGCGGGTTCTCGGCATTGCTAATGCGTAGAAAGCCTGCGCACTGCTCGAAGGTTTTCGGGCCTAGACGGCTCACTTCCAGCAGCTCTTTACGGCTCTTGAATGCCCCCTGCACGTTACGCTGGGCCACGATATTTTCGGCGATGGCGGCGCTTAGCCCTGCGACACGAGACAGCAGCGCGCTGGAGGCGGTGTTGAGATCCACGCCCACGGCGTTCACACAGTCTTCGATGACCGCTTCCAAGCTACGCGAGAGCTGCACTTGGGAAACGTCGTGCTGATATTGGCCAACGCCGATGGATTTGGGTTCGATCTTCACCAGCTCGGCTAAGGGGTCTTGCAAACGCCGGGCAATCGAGACGGCACCGCGAATGGTCACGTCGAGATCCGGCAGTTCGCGCGCAGCGTACTCGGATGCCGAGTACACCGATGCGCCCGCCTCGGACACCATCACCTTGCTCAGCCGGTGGGCAGGCGCCAGCGCTTTTACTAGCTCACCCGCTAGTTTGTCGGTTTCTCGGCTGGCGGTGCCGTTGCCCACGGCGATCAACTCAACGCCATGCTGCTTGACCAGCTTAGCGAGCACGTTGAGCGACTCGTCCCAACGGTTTTGCGGCGCATGGGGATAAATGGTGGCTTGGTCGACGAACTGGCCGGTGGCATCGATCACCGCCACTTTACAGCCGGTACGCAGGCCGGGGTCGAGTGCCAGAGTCACTTTCTGCCCGGCAGGCGCTGCCAGGAGCAGGTCTTTGAGGTTGGCGGCAAACACGTCGATGGCAGTCTGTTCGGCCTGCTCACGCAGGCGGCCCAGCAGCTCGGTTTCCAGCGCAGTATAAAGTTTCACACGCCAGGTCCAGCGCACCACTTCGCTCAGCCACTTATCCGCCGCGCGCCCCTCATCGCTAATGCCCACCTGCTTGGCAATCGCCACTTGCGCAGGATGAATCGGCGCGTCGTCTTCACCCGGCAAGCGGATTGCCAAGCTCAGGATACCTTCGTTGCGACCACGGAACATGGCCAGCGCCCGGTGCGAGGGCACTTTCGCCAGCTTTTCATCGTGCTCGAAGTAGTCGGAGAACTTCGCGCCGTCCTGCTGTTTGCCCTCCAGCACACGGGCACTGAGTTCGCCCTCTTGCCATAGCCGCTCGCGCAGTTGACCAATCAGCTCGGGGTCTTCTGCAAAGCGCTCCATCAGAATCTGCTTGGCACCATCCAGCGCCGCTTTGGCATCGTCGATGGCGGGGATATCCCCCTCGGCTTCCCGCAGGTAGTGGGCGGCTTCGCTTTCGGGGTCAAGCGTTGGATTTGCCAACAGTGCATCCGCCAGCGGCTCCAGCCCCGCTTCACGGGCAATTTGCGCTTTGGTGCGGCGCTTTTTCTTGAAGGGGAGGTATAAATCTTCCAAACGCTGCTTGGTATCGGCGGCTTGAATGGTCGCTTTGAGGGTCGAATCCAGTTTGCCCTGTTCATCGATGGCGGCGAGTACCGCCTCACGACGCTCTTCCAGCTCGCGCAGGTAGCGCAGGCGTTCGTCCAACTGGCGAAGCTGCGTATCATCCAGCGCGCCGGTGACTTCTTTACGGTAACGGGCAATAAAAGGCACGGTAGCGCCCCCATCCAGAAGCTCTACCGTGGCGGCGACCTGTTCAGGCCGGACGCTTAGCTCTTCGGCCAAGCGTGCAGTAATGCGTTGTTTGACATCCATAACGTGCAACTAACTCATGCAGCATTCGAGGTGCCGACAAGGTACCACAAACCACCTGGGGTGGCATGGCTTGGGTCGCATGGACTGAGTGGCCGACACCCCATACCGCTAGGCGGGCACGAAACGCAGCGCTACGCCGTTGTTGCACCAGCGCAGGCCGGTAGGCTCGGGACCATCTTCGAAGACGTGGCCTTGGTGCCCACCGCAGCGTGCGCAGTGGTACTCGGTGCGCGGCCAAACCAGTTTGAAGTCCAGCTTGGTCAGCAAGTGACCTTCGACATGTTCGAAGAAACTCGGCCAACCCGTGCCCGAGTCGTACTTCATAGCACTGGTGAACAGCAGCAAATCACAGCCTGCACAACGGTACTCGCCCTCACCGTACTGTTTATCCAAAGGGCTCGAGAACGCCGCTTCGGTGCCCTCTTCACGTAGTACGTAAAAGGCGTCGTCCGAGAGGCGCTCCCGCCACGCCTCTTCACTCAGTTCCAGTTTTTCCAACCCAGGCGCGGCTTCGAGATCGAGACGAGGAAAACCGAACGAGACCCCTGGCAGCACACCGGCTAAACCGGTCAACCCTGCCAAGCCTAAAAAGTGGCGACGTTTCATTGGCGTGACTCCCATCGACAACGGTCGAATAGCAAAGAGAAACAAGCAGATATGAAAAAGGGACAGTGCCGTGGCACCGTCCCTTTCTGACTACTTAGTTGTCCGTACGTTCGACAACTTACAGCGAGGCGTAAAAAATTACGTCAACTGCGGGCCCGCTTGAATGATCGCTTCGTTAACGCCCTCAAATTTCTTGAAGTTATCGACGAATTTCGTGGCCAGCTCTTGCAAGTGGCGGTCATAGGCGTCGCGGTCTGCCCATGTTTCACGCGGGTCGAGCAGGCTGGAATCAACACCCGGTACGGCGACCGGCACATCCAAGTTCAGGCCATCGATGTGCTTGGTGTCCACATCACGAAGAATGCCCGACTGGATGGCGCTAATGATCGCGCGGGTGGTTGGAATGGAGAAACGCGAGCCGCCTTCACCATACGCACCGCCGGTCCAGCCAGTATTGACCAAGTAAACCTGAGCGTCTTTTTTCTCGACGCGCTTGATGAGCAGGTCCGCGTACTCACGGGCCGGGCGCGGGAAGAATGGTGCCCCGAAGCAGGTGGAGAACGTCGCCGCCAAGCCTTCGGACGAGCCCATTTCGGTGGAGCCGACTTTGGCCGTGTAGCCTGACAGGAAGTGGTAAGCCGCTGCTTCTTTGGACAGCACGGAAACCGGCGGCAGCACACCGGACATATCGCAGGTCAGGAAGACGATGGCGTTCGGCTCGCCTGCCAGATTTTCCGCGACACGCTTTTCGACGTGCTCCAGCGGGTAAGCCGCGCGGGAGTTCTGAGTCAGGCTGTCGTCGGCGTAATCCGGCTCGCGGCGGTCGTCGAGTACGACGTTTTCCAGCACGGTGCCGAACTTGATCGCGTTCCAGATGACCGGCTCGTTCTTCTCAGACAGGTCGATGCACTTGGCGTAGCAGCCGCCCTCCATGTTGAAGACGATACCGTCGCCCCAGGCGTGTTCGTCATCACCAATCAAGAAGCGCGCCTGGTCGGCAGACAGCGTGGTTTTACCGGTGCCAGAGAGACCGAAGAACAAGCAGGTCTCACCATCTTCGCCCACGTTGGCCGAGCAGTGCATCGGCAGCACGTCGGAAGCGGGCAACAGGAAGTTTTGAACGGAGAACATGGCTTTCTTCATTTCGCCTGCGTAGCGCATACCAGCGATCAGCACTTTACGCTCGGCGAAATTGATGATGACGCAGCCATCGGAATTGGTGCCGTCGCGGTTCGGGTCACACTCGAAGCCAGCGGCGTTAAGAATCGTCCACTCCTCTTTGGCCGCCTGGTTGTAGGCCTGCGGGCGGACGAACATGGTGCGACCAAACAGGTTCTGCCAGGCGGTTTCCGTGGTCACGCGTACCGGCAGGTAGTGAGTGGCATCGCTGCCGACATGCAATTCAGAGACGAAATGCTCGACGCCGCCCAGGTGCTCTTCCACGCGCGCCCACAGGGCTGAAAACTTTTCCGCGTCGAAGGGGCGGTTGACGCTACCCCAGTCGATGCTGTCGCGGGTCGTGGGTTCATCGACAATATAACGATCTTTCGGCGAACGCCCAGTGCGCAGGCCGGTGTTTACTACCAGAGCACCATTGGCGGACAGGCGGCCTTCACCACGGGCCACGGCGCGCTCGATCAGTTCGGCGCTGCTGAGATTGACGTGGGCTTGGGGAGCGGCTTGAGTCGTGGTCATGTCGATTCCTGGGTCTCTATGTTTACCGGGCGTCGCCGACGCCTTGAGAAATCATCCTAGCCGCTGGCATGGCGGTCACAGCCGGCTAGGTGCGCTGAAGTCCGGCGCATTATGGCAAAAAGAAAACCCCCGGGAAACGGGGGCTTTGACCAAATATCTTGTAGTTAAACTACTACAATGACACTACATTTTGTGTTGCAGCGCAGTATGTTTTCAAACACTCGTTTGCCATTCGGCCGCTAGGCGGGGCGACATGGGGGATGCAGCCCAGGGGCCAAACAGCCTGCGTGCTAAGGGCCGACTACACAATTAGTGAATCACCGGCGGCGGCGCGCCTGGGTCTTCCAATAAAATTTCAATATCGGCGGCGGTGTAGTGATATTTCGTGTGACAAAAGTGGCATTGCGTATCAATAGCCCCTTGTTCGCGCAGAATATCGCGGAGTTCCTCTTTGCCCAGCGTGTAAAGGGCGTGGCTCATACGCTCCCGAGAGCAGGTGCAGCCAAAACGCAGTGCTTTCGGTTCGAAGACCCGCACGGTCTCTTCATGGTAGAGACGATAGAGCACCTCTCGCTGCTCCAACCCCAACAGTTCCTCGGGCTTGATGGTATCCGCCAGATGTACGCTGCGCTCCCAGGCATCGACATCCTGGTTCTGCGAGGCATCCGGCAATCGCTGAAGCAGCAAACCGCCAGCTCGCTCGCCATCGGCCGCCAGCCATAACCGAGTCGGCAACTGCTCGGATTGGCCGAAATAGGCTTCCAAACACCCGCCCAGAGTATCGTGGTCCAGCGCGACGATCCCTTGGTAGCGGTGCCCTTCGCGCGGGTCGAGGGTAATCACGATTTGGCCCTCGCCTACCAGCTCGCGGAAGCTGGCGTGCTCGCTGGGCAACGCGGCGTCTTCGGCAATACGGGCAATGGCTCGCAGCTCGCCACCAGGGTTGGATTCGGCCATGAGCAGGGCGAGCGCCCCTTGGCCGCGGACCTCGATGCTCAGCGTGCCATCGAGCTTTACGGTATCGGTCAGTAGCGCCACCGCCGCCAGCAGCTCACCTAGCAGCTGGTTGACCGCAGGTGGGTAGGCGTGACGGTCGAGCACCTCATGGTAAGCGGTGCCGAGCGTGACGATTTCGCCCCGCACGTTGGTTTGGTCGAACAGAAAACGTTGGATTTGATCGGACATAACGAGACCATAAGAAGAAGGAGTCATGGGAGAGCGTAGGGGTAAGCGACGGCTTACTCCCCTTGCTGACGCTGAAAACGCTGGATATCGCGCCGCTGCTTTTTATCGGGACGCTTGAGAGGATGCTGCATGGCTTCATTGGTCAAACGGCGCGCCTCGGCTTCTTTGGCACGGCGTTTCGCGCTCTCTTCGGTTTCTGCATAGAGCTTACGTGCTTCTGGGGCGCCACGACGCTGATCCGAAAGCGCAGTGACCTCCACCTCGAAAATATCCCAGCCTTGAGGTACGCGAATCAGGGCACCCAGCTCAACGTTCTTGCTGGTTTTGACACGGGCACCGTCGTAGTGGACCTTTCCGCCCTCAATGGCTTTTTTGGCTAGGGCACGGGTTTTGAAAAACCGCGCTGCCCACAGCCACTTATCCAAGCGAACGCTGTCACTCATACGCTCTCCTCAGGTAGGTGAGTGCTGCCCCGGCAGGTCAGCGGGCAGCAGTTGGGCAAATCGGTCAAGGGCAATGAATTCCTGTAGCTCTTTTTCAGGGCGCTGGCTATCGGGCTGCTTGATACCCAGCAGATGTCGGATGCCAAACTCGCGGGCGCTCTCCAACACGCGGGGGTTATCATCGATGAAGAGCGTGCGGGCAGGGTCGAACGGCTCGCGTTCTTGAAGTGCAAACCAGAAGGCTTGCTCCTCTTTGGCCGCGCCCACATCTTCTGATGAGATGATGGCGTCTAGGTAGTTTTCCAACCCCGTGAGCGGGAGTTTTAATGCGAGGCTTGCGCGGTCGGCATTCGTAGCAAGCACCACTCTGAGGTGAGCTTGCTTGAGCCATGTAAGGAAATCCAAAGCATCGCTGCGTAGCCCAATCAAGTGCTGCACTTCGCGCTTGAGGGCAACGATATCCACGTTCAGCTCGCGGCTCCAGTAGGCTAGGCTGTACCAGTTCAGCGTGCCCTGCTCACCCATAATGCGTGCTTTGAGTGCATCCTGACTGGCTTGGTCGAGCTGATGCAGCTCTACGTAGCGACGTGGCAGATGTTCGAGCCAAAAGTGGCTGTCGAAGTGAAGGTCTAGCAGCGTGCCGTCCATGTCGAGCAGGACGGTATCGATCTCGCGCCAATCAATCATTGCCGCTCCAGTCTGAAAGAGTAAGCGTGCTATTGTAGCGTAACCCGTTTTTTGCAGCCACGGAGGCAGAATGTCACGCGACGATACAGCCAACGACCATACGCCGAGCGGCTATCCACGCAAGCCGCAAATACTGGGGCGACAGCGCGTTGCCCAAAGCCGCCTGTTCCAAATCGAGTCGTTGGATTTACGTTTCTCCAACGGCGAGGAGCGACAGTTCGAGCGACTCACGGGCGCTGACCGCGGCGCGGTGATGATTATTGCCATGCCCGACCCGGACCATGTACTGCTCATTCGGGAGTATGCTGCGGGGTTCGAGGATTATGTGCTGACGCTTCCCAAAGGTTTGGTCGACCCCGGCGAAGACATCATCACCGCCGCCAATCGCGAGCTGATGGAGGAGTGCGGCTTCGGTGCGCACCGCATTGAGCCGTTGGTGGAGCTGTCACTAGCACCCAACTATATGCGCCACCGCATGCAGGTGTTAATGGCAACGGATCTCTACCCCAAGCGCTTACCGGGTGACGAGCCAGAGCCGCTGATTGTAGAGACCCATGCCATCGAAGAGCTGCCTGCCCTACTCATGCGCGAGGACTTCCACGAAGCGCGCGCCATCGCGGCGCTCTATATTGCGCGGGATAAGTTGCGCGAAGAGCGGCGCAGTAGCGACATGGATTTGCTGTAACTGTTTGGCTTCACAGTCAGAACGCGCTAGGCGTTCTGGCTGCGGTATATTACAGATGATGCTTGAGCGAGATCCAGCGACGCTGGCGGTGGCTATCTAGGCCAGCTTCCAGCAGGGCCATGCTACGCAGGGCGTCATCGATATCCACGGGCAGCGGCGCTTTATCACGAATCGCCGCACTCACGCCTTGGTAATACGCTAGGTAATCACCCGGTAGCGTGGGGTGCTCGTGACGGACGAGCGGTGCGTCTTCGCCGTCTCCCTCGCGCAGGGTAAGCGTTCCAGGGCTATCCTCTCCCCAGAATGGGGACGGCACCTCTCCGGCTTTCAAGCGATCTTCCTGCGGATCTAGGCCATATTTGATATAGCTACCTTTCGTGCCGTGGAGACGGTAACGCGGCGTCGGCTCGGCAACCAGCGTGCCCGCACTCAAGCTGACGCGTCGACCGTCGTACTCTAGCAGGGCGAGAAAGTCATCATCGGCTTTGGCGCCATCACGCCGTACGCCCAGCTCTAGGAATATGGCATGGGGCAGACCGAACAGTTCGCACGCTTGATCCAGCAGGTGAGGCCCCAAGTCGTACCAGATCCCGCCCCCTGGCGTGGCCTTTTCTCGCCAGCGATCCCGTACTTCTGGGCGGAAACGGTCAAAGCGCGATTCGAATCCCGTTATCCGCCCCAGCGTCCCTGCTTCCAAGAGCGCTTTCAGTGTCAGGAAATCGCTATCCCAACGGCGGTTATGAAAGACCGATATCAGCCGCTCTTTATCAACCGCCAGGGCTTTAAGCTGTTTGGCCTCGGAGAGCGTAACGGTAAACGGCTTATCGACCACCACGTGTTTCCCTGCCGTGAGGGCCGCTTTGGCCAACGGGAAGTGTGTGTCGTTCGGCGTGGGAATGACGATGAGATCGATATCCGGTCGCTTACATAGCGCCAGCGCTTGGCTTTCTACCTCGACATTGGGCAGATCCGCTTTCACCTTGGCCGCATCGCTCGACGAGACGGCCACTAAATCCAGCCCTTCGGTCGCTTGAATCAAAGGGGCGTGAAACGTCTTGCTCGCAAACCCATAGCCAACGAGGCCAACGTTGATGATCGCCTTCATTACAATCCTTAGTCGATGTGACGGTTCAGGTTGGCAAAAAAACAGCCCGCACGAGACGGGCTGTGATGTCGCTTAATCCAGCTTGGAGAGGTCGCGTACCGCGCCTTTGTCAGCGGAGGTAGCGAGTAGCGCATAGGCCTTGAGCGCTGGAGTGACCTTACGCGGACGCTGCTCGACTGGTTTCCAGGCGTCTTTGCCTTTGGCGTCCATCGCTTCACGGCGTTTGGCCAGCTCGGCGTCGCTTAGCTGCACGTTGATCGAGCGGTTGGGAATGTCGATCAGGATGGTATCTCCTTGCTCGACCAAACCAATGGCGCCCCCTGCTGCTGCTTCCGGAGAGA
Organism: Halomonas sp. LC1; assembly: GCF_030247125.1. Classification (NCBI taxonomy): domain Bacteria; kingdom Pseudomonadati; phylum Pseudomonadota; class Gammaproteobacteria; order Oceanospirillales; family Halomonadaceae; genus Halomonas; species Halomonas sp. LC1. The sequence goes on from NZ_JASSPG010000004.1 coordinate 302,500, forward strand.
CATGACCGATCGACAGGCCCGAGGTACCGCCAGAGAAACGGCCATCGGTGAGCAGTGCACAAGCCTTGCCCAGCCCTTTCGATTTCAGATACGAGGTCGGATACAGCATCTCCTGCATACCGGGGCCACCTTTGGGGCCTTCGTAGCGGATGACGACCACATCGCCCTCTTTCACTTTGCCTTCCAACACGTTGGCCACCGCTTGGTCTTGAGACTCCACCACGTGGGCTTTGCCTTCAAACACCAGAATGGAGTCGTCGACGCCGGCGGTTTTCACCACGCAGCCATCCAGCGCGATGTTGCCGTACAGCACGGCCAAACCGCCCTCGCGGGAGAACGCATGTTCCAAATCACGGATACAGCCGGTGGCGCGGTCGCCATCCAGGCTTGGCCAGCGGGCGCTTTGAGAGAAAGCGGTTTGTGTCGGAACACCGCCCGGGCCTGCTTTGAAGAACTCCACCACGTCAGGGCTTGGCGAGCGCATGATGTCCCACTCGTCCAACGCTGCTTTTAGGCTGTCGCCGTAGACGGTCGGCACCGAGGTATCGAGTACGCCTGCCCGATCCAGCTCACCGAGAATGGCCATGATCCCACCGGCACGGTGGACGTCCTCGATGTGGTACTTCTGGGTATTGGGGGCCACCTTGCACAGCTGCGGCACTTCCCGAGAGAGACGGTCGATATCCGCCATGGTGAAGTCAACTTCCGCTTCTTGGGCGGCGGCCAGCAGGTGAAGAATGGTGTTGGTCGAGCCGCCCATGGCGATATCCAGCGTCATGGCGTTCTTGAAGGCGGCTTTGCTACCAATCGCGCGGGGGAGCAGGTGCACCTCTTCGCCCTCGTAATAGCGTTTGGCCAGCTCGACGATACGATGACCGGCGGTCTCGAACAGACGGCGACGATCGGCGTGGGTCGCCAGGACGGTGCCGTTACCCGGCAAGGCCAACCCCAATGCTTCGGTGAGACAGTTCATGGAGTTGGCGGTGAACATACCCGAGCAGCTTCCGCAGGTAGGGCACGCACTGCGCTCGACTTCAGCCAGGGTTTCGTCATCGACACTGTCGTCGGCCGCCATAACCATGGCATCGACGAGGTCGAGGCCGTGATCCAGGAGTTTGGTCTTACCGGCTTCCATCGGGCCGCCGGAGACGAAAATGACCGGAATATTGAGGCGCATCGCGGCCATCAGCATGCCAGGGGTGATCTTGTCGCAGTTGGAGATACACACCAGCGCATCGGCACAGTGGGCGTTGCACATGTACTCGACGCTATCGGCAATGATGTCGCGACTCGGCAGCGAATAGAGCATACCGTCGTGGCCCATGGCGATCCCATCGTCCACGGCGATGGTGTTGAACTCTTTGGCCACGCCACCCGCTTTTTCGATTTCACGCGCCACCAGTTGGCCCATGTCTTTTAGGTGAACATGGCCCGGGACGAACTGGGTAAACGAGTTGGCGACCGCAATGATCGGTTTATGAAAGTCGTCGTCTTTCATACCGGTGGCACGCCAAAGGGCACGAGCGCCAGCCATATTGCGGCCAGCGGTGGTGGTACGGGAGCGGTACTCGGGCATGGTGTCCTCTACATCTTTATCGTGGCCTGCCGCATACGTGGCGGCAGGCAATTGAATCCAGCGGCCTTAGATTGTGGCATGAGCGCACCGCAGAGACTAGATGTAGAGGGCAACCAAACGCGTGTGATGCCTATGGACGGTTAAAAGGTCTCCCATTCCTCTTCGGCGGGGGCGGTTTCAGGCCGGTTGAGCGCCGGACGGGATGGCGCTTCTGCCTGCGCCTCGTCTTGGCGCTGCGACGGCAGGCTGGAAGTAGAGGCATCACGCCGAGACAGTCGCATCCGCGCGGCTTCGCAGCTCTCCTCCTCTGCGCCTTCTAAACGGAAGGCGGCAATCACGTTCGCTAGGTCGAGCGCTTCGTTGGTCAACCGCTGGGCGGCGCCGGAGATCGATTGTACTTTGCTCGCGTTCTGCTGGGTGACATGATCCATCTCAGAGACCGCCGTATTGATCTGGGCGATACCGCTGCTCTGCTCGTCCGAGGCGGTGCTGATCTCTTCCATGATATCGCTGACACGCATCACTTGGTTGACGACCTGGTCGATGGCCCGTTCGGCCTCTTTGACGGCATCCGCGCCACCGGCAATCTCTTGAGAGGAGGTATCGATCAACCGACGAATCTCACCCGCCGCATCGGCACTGCGCCCGGCCAAGTTGCGTACCTCGTTGGCGACCACGGCAAAGCCGCGCCCCTGCTCCCCTGCCCTGGCGGCTTCGACCGACGCGTTCAAGGCCAGAATATTGGTCTGGAAGGCGATGCCATCGATGACGGTGATGATGTCGTTCATTTTGTCGGCACTGGCCGCGATGCGCTCCATTCGCTCCACCAGCGCCTGCATGCGCTCCCCCGTTTCACGGCTGGTGGTGGCATTTTGCATGGCCAGTTGATTGGCCTGGCGTGCGTTCTCGGTGTTCTGCTGCACCGTGGCCGTCATTTGATCCATGCTGGACGCCGTTTGTTGCAGCGAAGAGGCCTGCTGCTCGGTGCGCGACGCCAACTCCTCGTTTTGCTGCTGGATGTGCTCCGAGGCAGGCGTGACGATCTCCACTTTGTTACCGACTTCGGTAATCAAGCCAGAGAGACTGGCGCGCATGGTTTCCAGGGAAGCCAGCAGCTCCCCCAACTCATCGTCGCGTTTGAGAGTGACACGGTTGGCCAAGTTGCCCGCCGCAATTTGAAACGTCACACGGCGCGCCTCGTTGAGAGAGCGGATCAGTGAACGCAGCACGGCCACGCTGAGCCCCACCATCATTAAAATACCGAACAGGAGAACGCCCAACTGCCCCCACAGTAACCACTGCTGCTGACGCTCGGCATTGGCCATGAGCGTTTGCGCTGCGCTACGCTCGTTATCGACCAGTAAATTGATGGTGGCGCTGATGCTATCGGAGGTCGGCTTCACGACATCATTGAACGCCTCGAACGCGGCGAACCCATTGCCATCGCGTATCGCGGTGAACGCCGTATCAGCGCCGCTCAAGAACGTCGCCAAATGCGCCGTTAGCCCCTGCTGCACGCCGCTGGCTTCCGTGCGCTGGGCAGTGAACGCTTGCCATGTTTGGTTGATGTCCCCCTGGAGTGCGTTCAACTGCTCTTCGAGCAGATCCAGGTCGGCCCGGCGCGGATTGCGCACGGCGGGTTCTAGCGCCTGCAAAAGCTGCCCGGTGCCCTGCTCGATTTGTTGGAGGTCGGCGACGCCTTCAAGGCCCGTTTGATTCAGCGTGCGTAACCGGTCAGCGGAGCTGGTGATCCCGTAGACGCCTGCCGCCCCCGCGACGGCCAGCAGCGCAATGGCGACAATGACCATTCCCATCAGCTTGGCCTGCATACTGCTGAAACTAAAGCGCTGCACCCAACCACGCACGCCGGTGCGTCGTAATGCACCATAATGGAGCTTGAACCGTCGGCTCCGCCCCTGTTGCATGGCGCTATACGCCTTGGCGGCACGAGCGATGGCTTTTTGCCCGGCTTTACGACGAATCGCCGTGTAACCTGCCACTCGGTTGCCGTCGAGCAGCGGCGCTACCGTGGTATGCACCCAATACGTATCGCCATTCTTACAGCGGTTTTTGACGACCCCTTGCCACGTTCTACCTTTTTCGATGGTGGCCCACATGTTGCTGAAGACCAACGCGGGCATGTCTGGATCACGAAAGATGCTGTGGGGTTCGCCCATCAGCGCCGTCTGTGAGTAACCACTGACATCGATGAATGTCTGGTTGACGTAGGTGATCTTTCCCTGCCGGTCAGAGCGTGAAATCAACACCTGATCGTCTGACAATTCGAATGCTGCCTGGCTGGATATGCTCATCAAGAACCCCACCTGTTATTTTTGAGAAAGGCCTGTTTTGCCTATGACCCAGCGACGTCCTTTTTACCAAGCCGTGACCTGACGTCGAGCCGCTTTCCGACCAACGCCTCACACCAAAAGATGCAGCAAAAAATATGCCACCCGGCGGGTGGCATATTCAAATGATCGATCATGCGATACATCAATGGTGATTAAACGCAGCGCTGCGCCTCACCTCATTCAAAACGCATCCCACTCCTCGTTCTCATTGTGAGCCGGCGTATGCGCGCGCTGGCGAGCGCTCGATTCTTGCGTCGGCGCGTCACTCGGCAGGGCTGCTACGTTCTGCTTGACGGCTTTCTGAGCCCGCGCCAGCTTTTCACGGGCCGTGCTGGTGCTCTCGGCCTGAGCGCCTTCGAGGCGGAAGGCATCGACGACGTTGGCAAGCTCGAAGGCTTCCAGCGCCAGGTTGTCTGCCGAGGCCGCGATCGACTGCACTTTGGTGGCGTTTTGCTGGGTCACCCCATCCATTTCGGCAATGGCGGCATTGATCTGGCCAATTCCGCTGCTCTGCTCGCTCGACGCAGTACTAATCGAGGCCATGAGGTCGCTCACGCGGCTCACCTGCTCCACCACGTTTTCGATCGCGCGCTCGGCTTGCTCGACAGCGCTTCGACCGCCGCTCACCTCTTGGGTGGTGCTATCGATCATTTTGCGAATTTCTTGGGCGGCGTCGGCACTGCGGCTTGCCAACGTGCGTACCTCGCTGGCGACCACGGCAAAGCCTCGCCCATGCTCGCCCGCCCGGGCTGCTTCGACCGACGCATTGAGCGCCAGAATGTTGGTTTGGAAAGCAATGCTGTCGATGACACCGATCATCTCGGTCATCTTCTCCGCGCTTTTGGCAATGCGCTGCATGCGCTCGACGAGCTGCTCCATCTGCTGGCGGGTATCCCGCGTGCTGGCGGCATTTTGTTGAGCCAATTCCGTGGCTTGGCGGGCATTGTCGTTGTTTTGCTGAACGGTCGATGTCATCTCCTCCATGCTCGACGCCGTTTGCTGCAACGAAGACGCCTGCTGCTCCGTCCGCGAGGCAAGCTCCTCGTTCTCGGCGGCAATTTGCTGAATCGCGGGGGTTACCACGGAAACACGGTTCTCCACGTCGCCGACGATGCTCGAAAGACTGAAGCGCATCGTATCCAGGGAGTAGAGCAGCTCTCCCAACTCGTCATTGCTCTGGCGGCGCTCTCGAGCCGCCAAATTACCGGCGGCGATTTGAAACGTCATGTAGCGCGCGCCCGCCAGACTGCGAAACACCGATTTCAAAATGAATACGCTGAGCGCCACTAGGACGCAGATACCAATGAGTAGGAGTACCGACTGAGCAAGAAACATCTGATGGCGGCCTTGACGCGCATCGTCCATCAAATCGGCGGCGCCCGCTCGCTCCTCATCCACTAGCTGACTGTTGAGCTCGCGGATACTGGCCGTGGCGGGCAGCACCTCGCTATTGAGCGCCTCGAACGCTGCGAAGCCGTTGGCTTGGTCGATCGCATCGACGGCCCCCGTCACGCCAGCGCGCCAAGCAGCGAAGGCCTCATCGAACCCCTGAAGCACCGTTTGCGACGCGCTACTGGTTTGGCGATACGTCTCCCATAGTGTTTGGGCACTTTGCGTGTTGGCCGCTAATTGCGTCGAGACGGCCTCCATATCCACACGACGCGGATTTCTGACCGCAGGTTCCAACTCCTCCACGGCCAACCCAATGTGGCGCTCGATGAGCTGCAGGTCGGCAACGGACTCTAGTCCGGCGCGATTGAGCGTTTCCAGGCGCTCGCCGGAAACGTTCAAACCGTACAGACCCAGCCCGCCCGACAGCCCCAACAGCACGACCGCCGCGATGACCATTCCCGTCAGCTTGGCTTTGAGGCTAGTAAATTGAAAGCGCGCGACAATGCCGCCCAAACCGCGACGCTTCAACGCCCCTTGGTGCAGCGCATAGCGGCGTGACTTGCCTTTTTCACGTATGTCGGCATAAACCTGTTCGGCCAGTGCGATACGCTTGGCCGACGCTTTACGGCGCAGCGAGGTATAGCCCACGATGCGGTCGCCATCTCGCAAGGGAGCAACCGTGGCGTTGACCCAATAGTAATCACCATTTTTGCGTCGATTCTTGACCGTCCCCTGCCAAGTACCGCCCGCTTGAATGGTTTTCCAAAAATCGGCGTACGCCGCTTCGGGCATATCGGGGTGGCGGATCAGATTGTGCGGTGCGCCCAGCAGCTCATCCCGCGAGTAGCCGCTGACCTCCACGAAGGCAGCGTTGGCATAGGTCACGTTACCTTTCAAATCAGAACGTGAAATGAGTACGGTCTCTTCATCGAGCACGTATTCACGTTGAGTAACGGGCTGGTTATTGCGCATAGAAGCTCCCTGACGCTTTATTTTTAATAATTGATTTTGCACCATTATCACGAATTTCCGGGGAACTTAACCAGTAAACAGATGTAAAAAAGCGCCGCTCTCTTCAGAGCGGCGCTGGGGTGAACGAAAAGGCTTAGGGCGTCACACGCTATTTGAAGACCACGTTCGCCACGTCTTTATAGCGATTGGCGAAATGAACGGTCATGCCCTCTTTGAGGTAGTCGGGCAGCTCCTCGTAATCTCGACGGTTGGCCTCGGGGAGAATCACCTCGAAGATCTCGCTGCGCCGCGCAGCGATGACTTTCTCACGAATGCCTCCCACCGGTAGAACTTGCCCTGTCAGGGTCAGCTCACCGGTCATGGCCAGCGGACGATCGATGGCTTGGTGCTTCGCCAGCGATAGCAGCGCCGTCGTCATGGTCACCCCGGCGGAAGGGCCATCTTTGGGCGTAGCGCCTTCAGGCACGTGCAGGTGGACGAACGCGGAGTCGAAGAAGTCGGCATCCGCGCCATACTCGGCCAAATGGCCAAGGGTATAGCTATAGGCGATGTTGGCAGACTCCTTCATGACATCGCCCAGCTTGCCGGTCAGCTTGAAACCGCGATCCAGCGAGTGCACTTTTCCGGCTTCGATGGGGAGCGTGGCGCCACCCATGGAGGTCCAGGCCAGCCCGGTCACCACCCCTTCACCTTTGAGCACTTTCTCTTTACGGAAGAGCGGCGCACCGAGAAACTCTTCGAGGTTTTTCACCGAAATCTTGACGGTATCGACCTCCTCTTCGAGCAATTTCACCGCCGCTTTGCGTACGATACGGTGGAGCTGTTTTTCCAGTTGGCGAACACCGGCCTCGCGGGCATACCCATCGATGACCTGCTTTAACGCCGCGTCGCTGAGATTGATACGCTTCTTCGGCAGATTGTCGCGTTTGAGCAGCTTCGGCCAGAGGTGATGCTTGGCGATTTGCAGCTTCTCTTCAGCGATATAGCCTGAGAGACGAATCTGCTCCATGCGGTCCAAGAGCGGGCCGGGAATGCTATCCAGTGTGTTGGCGGTACATACGAAGAGCACCTTGGAGAGATCCATGCGCACGTCGAGGTAGTGATCCAGAAAATCGACGTTCTGCTCAGGATCGAGGACTTCGAGCAGTGCCGACGCAGGGTCGCCCTGGAAGGATTGCCCCAGCTTATCGATCTCATCGAGCATGATGACCGGGTTCTCGACCTCCACCTCTTTGAAGGCCTGGACCAGCTTACCGGGCATTGCCCCCACGTAGGTGCGACGATGGCCTTTGATCTCGGCCTCGTCTCGCATGCCCCCCACGGAAAAGCGGTAGAACTCACGGCCCAGCGCCTCGGCGATGGAGCGCCCAATAGAGGTTTTACCCACCCCTGGCGGGCCTACCAACAGCACGATGGAACCGCCTACATCACCTTTGAAGGTACCTTCGGCCAGAAACTCGATGATGCGCTCTTTGACATCTTTCAAACCGTCGTGGTCGCGGTCGAGGACTTGCCGGGCATGGGCAAGATCCAACTTATCCTGGCTGGTGACGCCCCAAGGCAGCGAGGTCAGCCAGTCGAGGTAGTTACGCGTGGTGCCGTATTCCGGGGAGCCGGTTTCCAACACGCTGAGCTTATTCAACTCGTCATCGATGCGCGCCTGCACCCGCTCGGGCACCACCAGCGATTCCAGGCGGTTTCTGAACGTATCGACGTCGTTTTCACGATCATCTTTGGAGATACCCAGTTCGCGCTGAATGACCTTGAGCTGTTCGCGTAGGAAGAATTCCCGCTGACGCTCCTGCATCTGCGCGTTGACCTGCTCGCTGATTTCGCTTTGGAGTTGGGCGACATCGATCTCTTTACGCAGCAGCGGCAGCACTTTGTGCATGCGCTCAGCAACAGGCAGCGTGGCCAGCACGTCCTGCAGCTCCGGGCCTTTGGCCGACGTGATGGCCGCCGCGAAATCGGTCAGTGGGCCGGGCTGATGCGGACTGAAACGGTTCAGGTAGTGCTTCAGCTCTTCCCCATACAGCGGGTTGATCGGCAGCAGTTCTTTGATGCCGTTGATGATCGCCATGGCATAGGCACGGGTCTCTTCGTCTTCGGCATTGACCGGCTCTTTGGGGTAGGTCACTTCGACCAAATACGGCGGCTCTTTGGAGAGCCAGCGCTGAATTTTGAAGCGCTGAAGACCCTGAGCGATGAACTGAATCTGCTGATCTTCGCTCTTGAGTTTATGAACCTTGACCGCTGTACCGATCTCGGGAAAGCCCTCATGGTCCAGCGATTCGACGCCCTGCTCGCCCACGAAGGCCACGCCAATCGTGTGGTGCGGCGTATTGCCAACGCGACGCATGGTCTCTTCCCAGCGTTCGCGGTTGATCACCAGCGGCTGCACCTGGGCAGGGAAAAAGGGGCGATTGTGGATCGGTAGGAGATAAATGCGCTCGGGCAGCATGTCGCTGGCGGGTACTAACGAGCTTACCCGTTCGCCGTCCGAACGGTAGTCATCGCTGTGCGCACTCTCTGCGTGAGCATCCTGTTCCTGGGAATCTGGAGACTCAGCATCGGTGAGCCAGTCGTGGTGTTCGTGATCGCGGTCGTAATCCTGGTCGCTCATGCGCCCTCCCATCAACAGTGACCCGCGGCTTTCGCCGCTTAGCATGCTTCAAGGAATGTGGGCACAGAGTGAAAACTTCAACCCTAAAGACGATTTACCTAGCCGCCCACTGACCTCTATCAGGAGCACTCACGGCTGCCATAGCGGCGGCATCGGCCGCCCGTTGACACGCCATACCCCTCGAATCACATCGAACTGTAGCTCGCGAGTGCCCAACGGTAGGCCGAGCCAGAGTGCCGCCACGGTTGGGGCGTCGTGCCAAATGAAGTCCCCATCGATGCGCTCGATCCAGCGTGCGCGTTCGACCGGTTTGTCAAGCGCGGTAATGCTCAGCTCTTCGAGGCGCCGCGCATCGAAGAATAGCGCGCCCTCTGCGTCCACTTGCAGCCCCAACAGCGGGCTATCCAAAGCAATGGTGGTGACATCGAGCCGTGGTGAATCGCTCAAGACCTGGCGCAGATCAGGCTCCAAACGCGCCAACAGGCCCTCCGCCATGGGCAAGCTCGCGTCGCCCCAGGCAGCCTCTTGGCGCAGACGACGAATCGTCTGCCGAACGGCGTCGCCATTCAAACGCGACAGCTCTGCCTCGATGCGACCGCTGAGAAGCGGGGTGTCGGGCGCTTCACTGGGCACGCGCACCTCGCCTACGATCAGCTCGCCTTTCAGGCGTAGCTCGCTCTCGTCCAGCTCCATATGGCTATGGAGCTCCAGGGGAGCGACGTGAATGTCGTAAGCCGGATAATGCAGCGCCAGCTGCTCGATATGCAGGTGATCCCGCTGGGCAAAATGGTAGGCATCGTCGATGTAGGTGTAGCGACTTTCCAGGGTGACTGGGCCAAGCGTGAGCTGCGACAGACCGTCGGTCAGCGTGAGTTGATCCAGCAGCCCGCGTAAGCGCCAGTCACCAAACACTCCCTCCAGGCGAACCCGTGCGCCACGTACGTCCAGCTCGCGTCCATTTTGCTGAATGACGAAGGGGGCCAGTGCCAAGCGAAGTTCGGTATGACCGCTCAAGGTCTGATAGCGGCCCTGCCAGCGCGGCACGGAGGGCGCGGAGACCTCCCCCACCGCTTTTTGCAGCACGCTATCCAAACGCGGCAGCAGCGTGCCTTCGACATCGGTGCTCAATACCCCGTGTCGGGCTCGGTAGGAGAGTTCCAAACGCCAGGGACGGCCCAACAGTGGCGAGAGAATGAGCCGCCCCCGGGACGTGAGCCACCCTTGGCGACTCTCCACTCGGCTGACTCGCCATTCGCCTCGGGCCTCTAAGTCCTCCAGCGCCTGACGAAGGCTGCGCTCGAAAAGTACGCTGGATAGCAGTTGCGCGACCATCCACACGACGGCTATCGTCGCGAGAATAGGCACGATCAAACGTTCCTTGCGCATGCTATCTCCTTGAACGGTCTCTCAACGAGACCCGACTCCATGCCACCGATCGCTCAATGCAGCCAAAACCATAGGTGCATGGTGCTCCAGGCGTAGATCCCTGCCATGACATCGTCGATCATGATGCCAAATCCGCCCGCGACCCGGCGGTCGGCCCAGCGAATGGGCCAAGGTTTGAAAACATCGAAAATGCGGAACACCACGAATCCCCATAGCGCCGCTTCCCAGGAGAATGGCACGGCTGCCATGGTAATCCAATAGCCAACGAACTCATCCCACACGATCCCCGAGTGGTCATGCACGCCCAGGTCGTGGGAGGTCTTGTCACATAGCCAAACCCCGACGACAAACGCGGCCAACACGATTCCCAGGTACCAACCCAGGCTTAAGTCGGCCATCATCCAGTAAAAGGGAATGGCGGCCAGCGTGCCGAAGGTACCCGGAGCCCACGGCACCGTGCCGCTGCCCAGGCCAAACGCAAAAAAGTGAGTGGGGCGTCGCCAAACGCTCGCCGGTGCACGATTCATCGGGCACCCCCACGGAAGTGCTGCCAGCCCATCGCCCCTTCGGCAGGCACCCCCGTCACGCCGAGCGCTTGCGTGCAATAGCCGATCACGCTTAGCGCAAGGCCACTCTCGGCAAGCTGCGCGGCAGCCTCTTCGAGCCGGTCAGGCGGCAGCGTCACCAGAAGTTCGTAATCATCTCCGCCGGAGAGCGCTGCAGTCAGCGCCTGCTCATGACCGAGCGTCTCGACCAGCCCCTCGACCAGCGGCAGCGCGTCGGGGATGAGGTCGACTCCCACGCCGGATGCGGCACGCAAATGAGCCAAATCCGCCAGCAGACCGTCGGAAACATCCATGGCCGCCGACGCCAACCCGCGAAGCACGATGCCCGCGCCAAGCCTCGGCTGCGGCAAAAGATAGCGCTGAAGCAACGGGTGCCCGAGGTCTCGCTCACCCTGTTGCCACAGCGCTAGCCCGCCTGCACCGCCACCTAGGGCGCCGGTCACCGCGACGACATCGCCTGGCCGTGCACCTGACCGAGTCATCGCTAACCCCGTCGGCACCTCGCCCATGACCGTCACCCCGATACTCAGCTCGCCAGAAGTCACATCGCCGCCCACCAGCGCTGTGTCGTACTGCTGACAAAGCGCATGAAAGCCACTGGCATAGCGAGATAGCCACCGCTCAGCAGCGGCATCATCGTTGAATGCCCGCTGGTCGAGGGTCAGCGCCATGAGGCACCAGCGCGGAGCTGCGCCCATGGCCGCCAAATCGCTCAGCGCGACTGCCAACGCACGATGCCCCACCGCATGGGCAGGGGCATCGTGGGGGAAGTGGACGTTCACCACTGACGTATCCACGCTAACAGCCAGCTGCTGGCCAGACTGGGGAATCAATAACGTGGCGTCATCGCCGCATCCTAGGGCAACGCCATCTGTCGCTTGCGCCTCCTGCGGCGACATGAAGTAACGTCGAATCAGATCGAATTCGGCAAGCACAAAGGCCCCTTAAACGCTTGATCAGCCCTGCCGCTTACAGGCGGCGGGCGCTGACTTCGGCACTTCGTAAGCGGTTCGCCAGCTTATCGAGAATGCCATTCACGTATTTATGGCCGTCGGTGGCGCCAAATGATTTTGCCAGCTCAACGCCTTCGTTAATCACCACGCGGTAAGGCACTTCCATCCGCCGGGAAAGCTCGTACGCCCCCAGGCGAAGAATGGCCAGTTCTACCGCGTCCAAATCTTCCAGACGACGATCCAGCAACGGGGCAATTTCACGGTCCAGCTCGGCTTTGAAGCGTACCGTGTTGTGCAGCAGCTCATGGAACAGCGCTTTGTCCGCGATCTCCATGACCTTCACCCAGTTCTCATGATCTTCGAGATCGTCGTCGGCCACCTGGCTGCGAAATTCCGCCTCGATGGTGGTAATGGACTTACCGGTCATCTGCCACTGGTAAAGCCCTTGTACCGCTAATTCCCTTGCGGCGTGACGCCCCTGCTGTGCGGCTGAGGGCTTGCGCTCACGACGCTCACTCATTGGGAATCTCCGACCGGCAGCGCGCGCAGCAGTGAGACCATTTCCATCGCCGCCATGGCAGCTTCGGTGCCTTTGTTGCCGGCTTTGGTGCCTGCACGCTCGATGGCCTGCTCGATGGACTCAACGGTCAGTACGCCGTTGGCAACTGGCGTATTGAACTCCAACTGGAGATGATTGATGGCCGTGTTACAGCCACCGGCCACGTACTCGAAGTGCGGCGTGCCGCCACGAATGACCGCGCCAAGGGCGATCACTGCATCGGGCTTCATCACGTTGAGCACTCGCTTGACGGCCAGGGGCAATTCCCAGGCGCCAGGAACGTGAACGATATGGATATTCTCCATGTCCACACCGTGACGCGTCAGGCTGTCGACAGCGCCTTCTACCAAGCTATCCACAACGTGGTGATTAAAGCGGCCCACCACGATGACGTAGCGCCCATCGACGTCTACAAAAGTGCCTTCGATTTGCGAAAGGGATTGCATCAATTTATACCTGCTGAAAAGTTGGCTCGTCGGCCGTGTCATTCGGACCCAAGCGCTCGACGACTTCCAGGTCGAACCCAGAGAGCGCGGAGAACTTCCACGGTGAGCTGAGTAACCGCATCTTACCCACGCCGAGATGGCGCAGAATCTGCGAACCCGTACCAATCGTTAAATAATTGCCAGAGCCATCGGAATCGCTGTTGCGCGGCTGACGCACCCGATCCAGATAGATATCTAGCTGGTCTTTCAAATCTTGATTCGGCCGTCCGTCGTCGATCAAAACGAACACGCCTGCAGACGCTTGGGCAATTTGATCAATGGCACGATGCGCATCCCAACGGCACTGCTCGCCTTTCATCAACCCCATTACATCGCGCAGCGTATCGGCCAAATGCACGCGAACGGTGGTCGCCTGCTCGGGCGTTGGCTGCCCCTTCACGAGGGCCAGATGGTGAGCGCCCTGGATACGATCACGGAAGACGTGAAGCGCTAGTTCGCCATGCACGGTGGTGACCTGGGTCGTTTCGACGTGATCCACCGTCTGCTCATTCACGATACGATAGTGGATCAAATCGGCAATGGTGCCCATCTTGATACCGTGCGCCTTGGCAAAGGCCTCCAGCTCCGGGCGGCGGGCCATACTGCCATCATCGTTCATGATCTCGCAAATGACGCCGCTGGGGTCCAAACCCGCCAGCGCTGCCAGATCGCAGGCGGCTTCGGTATGCCCTGCGCGGCGCAGTACGCCGCCTGGCTCGGCCATCAGCGGGAAAATGTGGCCCGGCTGAACGATATCCGAGGGCTTGGCATTCGGAGCAACGGCGGCCTGCACCGTCCGAGCACGATCGGCAGCGGAAATACCGGTGGTGACCCCTTCGGTCGCCTCGATGGAGAGCGTGAACTTGGTACCAAAACCGGAGCCATTGTCCCGCACCATCAGCGGCAGGTTGAGCTGCTCGCAGCGCTCGCGGGTCATCGGCATACAAATTAGACCGCAGGCATACCGCGCCATGAAGTTGATATGCTCAGGCTTCACCATTTCGGCGGCCATGATGATATCACCTTCGTTCTCGCGATCCTCATCGTCCATGAGAATCACCATTTTGCCCTGGCGAATGTCATCTACCAGCTCAGCGATGGGGGATAAACCCTCTGAAGAGGAGTGCGCCATGGAATCTCCAAAAAATAGGCTCGCATCGTATGCGAATTCGGGCGTCAGGGTACCTTGCAATGACGGCTTGCGCTAGTCAGCCTGCGGGGTGGCAATGATCCACCAGTCGCTCCCAACGGTTCGCGATGCCGTCACCGTCAAACGTTTCTGATCGGCCATCTGGGTAATCCCCGGCAGAGCAAATAGCGGCCTGGCCTCGCCGCCCAACAGCGTGGGCGCGACAAAAAGCTGCAGCTCATCGATCAAATCCGCCTCTAGCAGTGCGCCCGCCAGCGTGGCACCCGTTTCCACCAACAGTTCGTTAACCTGCTCATTATCCGCTAGCCAGCGCAGCATGTCAGCCAGCGCAATACGCCCGTTTTCGGCAGGTACTACCTGAATCTCGGCCCCGGCTTCTGCCAGTTTACGCCGTTTCTCTTCGCTGTGTTGATCCGTCGTGATGATGAGCGTGCGCCCCGGCTCGCGCAGGCAGGCAGCTGCTAGTGGAAGACGAAGGCGCGAATCGAGGATCACCCGTAGCGGTTGGCGCTGGACGATGTCATCGGCGTTGTCCAGCGCTAACTGGTCGGCCCTGAGGGTGAGGCGGGAGTCATCCATGATCAGAGACTCCACGCCGCTCAGTATGGCGCTTGACCGGGCACGCAGACGCTGCACCTGCGTGCGCGCCTGGGGCCCGGTGATCCACTGCGACTCACCTGACCCCATCGCGGTACGACCATCCAGACTCATGGCCATTTTCAACCGCACGTAGGGGCGGCCGCGCTCCATCCGGGAGATGAACCCTGGGTTGAGCGCCTTGGCGTCGGTCTCGAGCAGCCCCACCTGCACCTGGATGCCCCCCGCCTCTAAATGGGCGATGCCACCCCCACTAACCCGAGGGTTCGGGTCCTGCATCGCCACGACGACACGGGCAACACCGGCATCGGCCAGTGCTACGGCGCAGGGGCCGGTCCGTCCGGTATGGGAGCAGGGCTCGAGCGTGACATAGGCGGTAGCGCCTCGAGCCTCGCTGCCCGCTGCCTGCAGCGCATGGATTTCTGCGTGGGGTTCTCCGGCACGCACGTGGTACCCCTCCCCCACGATATGACCCTCTTCGCTGTCCGCGAAGGACACGATCACGCACCCCACTCTCGGATTGGGGTCGGTGGTATACACCCCCCGCTTGGCCAATTGAATCGCGCGGGCCATATAGCGATGGTCGGCAGTGGAGAACTCACCCATCATGATGCTCCGTTCGATGAACCCTGTCCGGCCGACTCCTCGGAGGGCTCCTGGGAGAGCCGGTCGATTTCAGCGCGGAATTCGTCGAGATCCTGAAACTTGCGGTATACCGAGGCAAAGCGAATGTAGGCAACTTGATCGAGACTACGAAGCGCTTTCATCACGGCCTCACCGATCTCGCGGGCGTTCACTTCACGGTCGCCGCGGGCGCGCAGCGTTTGCCGTATACGCTCGACCGAGGCCTCTATGGCTTCGGCGCTGACCGGACGCTTTTCCAGCGCGCGCAGCATGCCGTCGCGTAACTTCGCTTCATTGAAGCTTTCACGAGAGCCGTCGGATTTCACCACCCGCGGCATAATCAGCTCGGCGGTTTCGTAAGTCGTAAAGCGTTCATGGCAGTTGGCGCACTGGCGACGACGGCGCACCTGGTCCCCCTCTGCCACCAGCCTGGAATCTGTCACTCTCGTATCGTTTGCACCACAAAAAGGGCAATGCATGGCAGTCAACCTATTATCAGTACGCACTAGAACCAGTGCGTGCAGCGTGTCAGCCTGGGCGAACGAGCAGCATCAAGGCGTCGGCCCTAGCGCGCTTCGCCATTTTATAAACTGTTTTATCGCCAACGGGTCGGCGGCAGCGTCAGCCACGACCTGATGGCATAGCGGTGTTATACGACGCGTATCTCATCGTATTGTAACGATTTGGCACACAAGCTGCAGCGTTTGTCGAAGTTGATTGATAGGACGCCCGCTATGACCGCTTTCGAACAGACCGTTCACCGCTACCTCACCCATCTATATGGCCCGCGCGCCGGGGAGGTTCAGCGGCGAATAGGACAGCACCTTGCGCATTTTCGCGCGATGCCGACGACCGCCCCAACGACGAGCGAGACGCCTCACGATGCACCAACATGGAGCGAACAAGATCAGTGGGTCATCTGTTACGGCGACTCCATTGTGGAGGAGGGAACGCCGCCGTTAGCGGTGCTGGATACCTTTCTGCAGCGCTACCTGGGGGATGCCATCAGCGGGATCCACGTGCTGCCCTTTTTCCCCTGGAGCAGTGACGACGGTTTTTCGGTGATTCATTACCGCGAGGTCAATAGCGAGCTGGGCGAGTGGGCGCATATTCAAAACTTGGCCAGCCACTATGATTTGATGGCCGATTTAGTGCTCAATCATGTCTCGCGGGAGTCGCTCTGGTTCGTCGATTACCTGACCGGCAGCCTGCCCGGTCGCGACTACTTTATTGAAGTCGATCCGGATACCGATGTTTCCCAGGTCACCCGACCACGCAGTAGCCCACTCCTAGTGCCGATCTCTACGCGCCGGGGGACGCGCCACGTGTGGGCGACTTTCTCGGAAGACCAAATAGATCTCAACTTCGAAAACCCGGATGTGTTGCTCGAGTTCGTGGGTATTTTGCTGTTCTACCTACAGCAAGGAGTGCGCATTATTCGCTTGGACGCGGTGGCATTTTTGTGGAAGCGCCTGGGCACCTCCTGCATTCACCTGCCCGAAACCCATACGGTGGTGCGCTTACTTCGCGCCATCGTGGATGAAATAGCCCCCGGTACGCTGCTGATCACCGAAACCAACGTGCCCCATGCCGAAAACATCAGCTACTTTGGCTTGGAGCGATTAGCGGAAGGCGCGCCCGATGAAGCCCACATGGTGTACCAGTTCGCCCTGCCCCCGCTGCTACTGCACACCTTGACTCGCGGCGAAGCGACGACGCTGCAAACGTGGCTGAACAGCCTGCCAGTACTACCGAAGCAGTGCACCTACCTAAATTTCACCGCCAGCCACGACGGTATCGGCATACGACCGCTAGAAGGCCTGCTGCCCGACCATGAGCGCGACGCGCTGCTGGAGCTGATGCACCGCTTTGGTGGGTTTGTCAGTATGCGCAGCAACCCTGACGGTAGCGACACGCCCTACGAGATCAACATTACCTGGTTTGAAGCCATGCGCGGCACCCGCCGCGGGCCAGACCCGTGGCAAATTGCGCGCTTTTTATGCAGCCAGGCGATCATGCTGAGCCTGCAAGGGATACCCGCGCTCTATATCCATACGCTCACCGGCACGCTGAACGATGTCGAAGGCGTGGAACGCAGCGGCCGCTTACGCTCGATCAACCGTCGCCGCTGGCAGCTCGATGAGCTAGCTCTGCTATTAGAGAGCCCTTCCACCCCGACCCACGACGTGTTCCACGCCCTGCATCGGCTGCTAACACAGCGCCGTCAAGAGTCCTGCTTTCACCCCAACGCACCGCAGCGCGTCATAGAAACGCCCCCTGAACTGCTGGCGATCGAGCGCGGCCCGCTCGCCAGCGGCCGACGCCTACTCGCCCTGTACAACGTCACCGATGGCAAGGTTGACCTCGCCCACGCAGGCGATGCTCTGAACCAAGCGCTCACTCAGCACCACTGGCAGCCGCTAGACACGCTGACCGCTCACCACGAGGAAACACTGCCGCCCTATGCCGTCCGCTGGCTGGTGGCCGATGCGTAAGACTTGCGACAAAACGCCTCAGCCGTGCACGAACGTCGTTCTGACCTCGTCATCACCTGCGATACTGGTAGTCGATCACCTGACGGGGCATAGTGCCCCGTTTCGTTTTGCAAAAAGGATGATGCAATGTCATGCGTTTCGTTAAAGCGTTTCTGTCGTTTCAGCCTACTGGCCGCTGTAACCTGTGGCACCGTCACCAGCCACGCCGATGAGCTACCCGCCCCCGTGCAGGCGCTCGCCAACCAAGGATTGACGGTTCATGGCGAATTTGAAGCGCCGGGTGGAATGCGCGGCTTCGGGGCCAGCGTACAAGGCCAGGATATGGCGATTTATCTCACGCCTGATGGAGAACACGCGATCATTGGTACGCTGGTCGATAGTGAAGGCAGCGACCTGACTGAGGCTCAGCTCGATGAGCACGTACGTGCGCCACTGGAAGCCGATACCTGGGCACTGCTCGAAGAGAGCCACTGGATTCAAGATGGCGACCCAGACGCCCCACGCCTCATCTATACCTTCACCGACGCCAACTGCCCTTACTGCCGTCAGCTGTGGCAACAAACGCGCCCCTGGGTAGAGGCGGGTGAGGTCCAGTTTCGCCATATCATGGTCGGTATTCTCGCCCCCAATAGCCCTGCGTTAGCCGCTACGCTACTCGGTGCAGACGACCCTTCCGCCGCCTTGCACCGCCACAGTGAAGGCGATGAGTTCGCCCCCAGCGCGCAGCCACGGGATATCGAAGAGCAGGTCTACGCCAACAATCAACTTTTTGAAGAGCTGGGTCTCTATGCCACGCCCACCAGCGCTTTCCAGCGTGAGACGGAAGGCGGCACGGTGCGTATCGAGCGTATCCAAGGCTTACCCAGCCAAGAGCGCCTTATCGAGATGATGGGTAGCGAAGCACCTTAATGCTCGATCAGCTCTTAGCGTTCAACGAAAGGGCGGCCTCATAGCCGCCCTTTTGTGTTATTTGCTACGCCTGAGGCATCAGCGCCTTGTTCGATTCGTGGCATGCCGGCACCCCTGCACTGACTTTAGTCGCTGAATGACGATGCTCCACTGAGCCCGGCCGAGCGCTATCCGCAACGCTGATCAACTATCGGGAGAGTCGCTGAGCGATCCACCAACCCACTACCATCGCCGCCAGTAGCGCCAGCAGTGGCAACGTTAGCCCACCAATAGAGGCAATCGCAGGCCCAGGGCAGTAACCTGAGAGGCCCCACCCCACTCCAAACAGCGCCGCGCCGCCTAACAGTTTGGCATCTAGCTCTTGCTTGGTCGGCAGTTGGAATTGGGTGCTAAAAAGTGGCGTACCGCGGGCAAAGACTAACCGGTAGCCCACAAAGGTGGTGCCCACTGCGGCTCCCAGTACAAATATCAGCGTTGGGTCCCAGACACCGGCAATATCCAAAAAGCCGAGTACCCGCGCGGGGTCGGTCATCCCAGAAATCGCGAGCCCCAAACCAAACAGCAGGCCAGCGAGGTATCCCGCTGCGGTTTTGACGGCCGGTGTGCTCATACCCCACCTCCGATGACATGCCGAACCACATAGACCGTCGCGATGGCCGCGACCAGGAAGGTTCCAGTAGCCGCCATAGACCGGGGCGCTAACCGCGCCAAGCCACATACGCCATGGCCGCTGGTGCAGCCACTGCCAAGCCCCGTGCCTATCCCCACCAGCAGGCCTGCTAACAACATAAGCGGCACGCCGCCTGCAGGTTCACCAATCACCGCACCGGGCACACCTGCCACGTTCCCAAGTCCACCCCCAACAGCCATGACCAGTAGCGGGCCACTAATTAGCCCCGCTAAAAACGCCACCCGCCAAGCACTGTCTCCTTTAGGCCGCTGAGTAATTAAGCCGCCAATAATGCCGCTAATACCGGCAATACGCCCTAGCGCGCCCATCAGCCACACCGCTGAAAGCCCAATCAGCACGCCACCTACCAGCCCTTGCAGGCTCGCCATCGCATTCACAAATAACTCCTTGTACGATCTAACGCTTGGTTTTGCATGTTGAAATCCCCAGCAGCGGGTAGAGTGGGCAGAAACTAAATAGCCCCGTCGCCAGCGGAATCACGCCGACCCAGCCCCATGCGCCAATCGTGCCTGTTAGCGCTAGCACAATGAGCAGTGCGCCCACTGCAATACGCGCCATTTTGTCAAAGCCACCTACATTCGTTTTCATTGCTGGATACCTGCCGATTTAAAGTTGCGCCACCCACCGCTCAAAACCGATTGAGCGGTACTTTTAAGTACACCTGGCCGTCATCTTCGGCAGGCGGTAGCTCACCAGCCCGCATATTGACCTGCACAGAAGGAATAATCAGGCGCGGCATGCCTAACGTGGCATCTCGCTCGGTACGCATCTTGACGAACTCTTCCTCGCTAATGCCGTCGTGCACATGGACATTGGCCTGGCGCTGTTCGGCAACGGTGGTTTCATGCTGATAGGCGTCTCGACCCGGCGCTTTGTAGTCGTGGCATAAGAACAGCCGCGTTTGCTCGGGCAGTGCCAGTACTTTCTGAATGGAGCGGTAAAGCGTGCGGGCGTCGCCGCCTGGGAAATCACAGCGCGCCGTGCCGTAGTCCGGCATGAATAAGGTATCACCCACAAAGGCGGCATCGCCCACCACATAGGTTAAGCAGGCTGGCGTATGACCCGGCGTATGCAGCACCCGCCCTTCAAGCCCACCGATATTGAAGGTGTCGCCTTCTTTAAAGAGCGCATCGAACTGGCTGCCGTCCCGCGCAAACTCAGTGCCTGCATTAAAGGCTTTCCCAAAAATTTCCTGCACGTCGACGATGTGGGCGCCAATGCCGGTGCTGCCGCCCAGCTTGGTATGTAGGTACGGTGCGGCGGACAGATGATCCGCGTGGACATGGGTCTCTAGTATCCACTCCACCTTCAGCCCTTTGCCACGCACATACACAATGATCTGCTCCGCCGAACGAACGTCGGTGCGACCGGCGGCGTAATCGAAGTCGAGTACCGAGTCGATGATGGCGCATGCATCGCTGTTGGGGTCTTCCACCACATAGCTGAACGTATTGGTCGGTTCGTCGAAAAAGTGGGTGACGATGGGTCGTTGCATCAAGGGCCTCCCATTGATAGCTGACGTGCATTAAGTCCGTGCACTGAGCATAGCGCAATTTTAAGTTATATATTTATATCTTTTAGAATTAAAGATAAGACTATATCGTCACCTTTTTCTTAATTCGACTAAGGTATGAGCAATGTTGGCCGATAACAGTAAGGGCTTACTTACTGATTGGATTTTTCACAGGGACACCATGAACCGTTTGACAACGACACAGAAACTTTGGAGCACCCTCGGCATCATCTGGGTGGCGATGCTACTCCTCGTGGGCTGGCTGGCGTGGGAGAACCGCCAAACCATCGAAAGTGAACGTCGCGATAGCATTCAGCATATTGTGAGCAGCATCCATGGACAGTTGGAAGCGCTACAGGCGCGCGCCGAGAGCGGCGAATTGACGGAAGACGAAGCGCAGCAGCGAGCCATCGATAACATTGCCAGCGTGCGCTTTGGCGAAGGCGAGTATGTGTTTGCCTTCGATAACGACTTGGCGATCGTGTCGCACCCTAATCGCCCACGAGGCGAGGATATGAGCGCTTATCAAGATGCCAGCGGCATGCGACTGTACGCTGCCTTCTTGGACGTTGCCCAAGCCGGTGGCGGTCATGTGGACTATTACTCGCGCCGCATCAGCGGGGATGACCAAGTGCCCAAAGTGAGCTATGTCGCACACCTGCCAGAGTGGGGTTGGTCATTGGCCGCCGGCGTCTATGTCGACGACATCAATGCCGCCTTCATTACCGGCCTGATTCGCTCAGCGATCATTTTATTAGTGATTGGCGTGCCGGTGACGCTGCTAATGGGCTGGGTCATTCGTGACGTTGCCCGTCGTCTAGGCGGCGACCCGCGCTATGCAGCCACGGTGGTACGCCATATTGCCGATGGTGACCTTACCCAAGCCGCCACGCTCTCCGCCAAGGATCAGCACAGCTTGCTGTATGACATTAACCGCATGCGCGAGACGTTGGCAGGCACCATCAGCGACATTCACCACGGTGCCGATCAGGTGAATCATGGCGTGGAGCAGATCGTCGGTGTCAACGAAGAGCTCTCCACCCGAACTGAAGAGCAGGCGGCCTCCTTGGCAGAAACCGCCTCCAGCATGGAGCAATTAACGGCCACGGTGAAACAGAACGCCGACCACGCTGACCATGCCCGCACCCTGGCCACCAAAACCGCTGAAAGCGCCCAACGCGGTAGCGACGCTATGGCGTCAGTGATTCACACAATGGAGAACATCAACAACAGCGCGACGCAAATGAGCAGCATCGTGAATACCATTGATGCCATCGCTTTTCAGACCAATATTCTGGCGCTGAACGCCTCGGTGGAAGCGGCCCGCGCAGGCGAGCAAGGCCGTGGTTTTGCCGTCGTCGCCAATGAAGTGCGCCAGCTGGCCAGCCGCTCGGCGTCCGCCGCCCAAGAGATCAAAGGATTGATCGAAAACGCGGATGCGCAGGTGGTCGAAGGCAGCCGCCAAGTCAAAAACACGGGTGAGATGATTACCGGTGTGGTCGCCGATATTCAGCAGCTCAGTACGCTGGTACAGGAAATCTCGGCAGCCACCATCGAGCAGAGCAGCGGTATCGAGCAGGTCAACCAGGCCGTGACGCAGATGGATCAAATGACCCAGCAAAACGCGGGACTGGTACAGCAGAGCAACCACGCGACCCAGCAGCTAGCGCAGCTAAGCACCCAGCTTCGCCACTTGGTGACTAACTTCAAGTTGAACAAAGAAACCCACCAGCCTGCCATTGCCGCGCCCGCAGCCCAACCCTCTTCCTTCAGCGACTTCTAACTAGGCATTGCCCCCGCCCGACTAGGCGGGGGCTTGCTCACCTTACTTCCCAGCTACACTTCCCAGCTACACCTTGCCCTGGTTATCCAACTCTACCGCTTCGTGCATTCGCGCCAGTATATCGGGTACGGCGGCCTGTACCCGGTTCCAGCTAGGAATGAACGGCCGTTCGCGGGGGTTATCCAAGAATAAATTGCCTGCTTCCAGCAGATTGCTGGCAAACAGCTCCACCGCCTGCTCTTCACAGTGGCGATCCAAACTCAGGCCATTCATGGTGGCGTCGTGGTCGTAGGCTTCGATCAAATCGAGTGCTAAACGGTAGTACGTCGCTTTTAGCGTGCGGAAATCTTCACTGCTGAAGCTCACGCCTTGGGTGGCCAGCTTACGGTACAGTGCTTTGGCGATATCCAGGCTCATGCGATTCAGGCCGCCGTTGGCATCATCCTCGCTAACGGGCTGATGCTTGTGGTCGTAGGCATCGGCAATATCGACCTGACAGAGCTGGCGATGGGAGTAGTTACGCTGCAGCTCAGACAACACCCCAATCTCCAGGCCCCAGTCAGCGGGGATACGAATGCCTTCCAGCACATCGCTGCGCATCGCAAACTCCCCCGAGAGCGGATAACGGAAGCTATCCAAGTAGTCCAAATAGGGCAGCGGCCCGCATACGGTTTTGAGCGCTCGCAGTAGCGGCGTCACCATCAGCCGAGACACCCGACCGTTGAGCTTTCCTTCGGCAATGCGGGGGTAATAGCCTTTGCAGAAACTGTAATTGAACCGTGGGTGAGCCACGGGATACATGAGCCGCGCCAGCAGGCTACGGTCATAGGTCAGAATATCGCAGTCATGCAGGCCAACCACCGACGAGCGGCCAGAGGCCAGCACGTATCCTGCGCAATACCACACGTTGCGCCCTTTGCCGGGCTCTAAGGCTCCTAAACCGTGGCTTTCCAGCTCGGCGTCTAGCTCACGCAGGCGTGGCCCGTCGTTCCACAGAATGCGGGTGTGCTGGGGAAGACGAGAGAAGAATTCGCGGGCATATAGGAATTGCTCACGGTCTGCCCGGTCCAGGCCGATCACAATCTCATTGAGATAAGGCACTTTCACCAGCTCATCGACAATGGCCGAAAGCGCTGGGCCTTCCAACTCGGAAAATAGCGACGGGAGTATCAGCCCCATCGGACGACGCTTGGCAAACTGGCCTAGCTCCTGCTCGAGCGCCTCCACCGGACGGCGAGTGAGGTTGTGGAAATCGGTAATGACGCCATTCTGATGAAAATCACTCATACGCTGATCCCTCGTTGATTATGCCGTAACGGACGCTTGGGTAGGTGCCGCCGCTAATCGGCGGTCGTCTCGCCCCCACCAGTGGGCCACCCCCTCGGCCCAGCCTGTCGGCCCGGTTTCCTGAGTGCGATATAGCGCTGTATTCGTCGGCGTGACGGTCAAGTCGTGGCACCCTTTGATCACGACGGCCTGATCGACGGCATCGAGCATGGATATATCGTTCGGGCCGTCACCTAGTCCTAATGAGAGCGGCTCACGGCCACGCAACGCGGTAAAGCGCTTGATGAGCCAATCAACGGCGCTGCCCTTATCCGAGGCTTTCCCCATCACATGCCAAAAGCGTCCGCCTTGGGTGAGCATCAAGCCATCGCCTTCCAGCGCTAACCGGAAATTGGCCAGCGCAGCCTCGTCGTCTTCCCAAATAAGCGGCTCGCTGCCTTCACGCTGCCGGGCCGCTTTGGCGCGGGTTTCGTCTAAACCGGTGAGCGACATCACAGCCGCCATATCCAGTTCGCTCATCCGGGTAAAGCGCACGCCCAAACGCTTGCGCCAGACGTTCAGCCGTGCACGGATAAACCCCACGTCCACACCGGTGTGTTTCACGACCACGCCGTCCAGCCCGCTGCCAGGGCGATCTAACCGGGCGTGACACCAGCCCGGCGGCAGGCCAATCACAGCGCCGTTTTCCGCCACGAACGGCGTCGCCGTTAGGCCTAGCGCTTCACGCAGGGAGATCAGTTCGGCACGGGTTTTACTGGTGACTGGGATCACGGGCACGCCCAGCTGTTTTAGGCGAGCCAACCAAGGCGCGGCAGGAGAGAAGTCGTAACTGTGGTGATCGAGCAGCGACCCATCTAAGTCGGTGACCACCAAGCGCGGCTGAAGGGCCGGGTCGGGGCTTCCTGGCGGCTGCTGGGTAAGGCTCGCCCCCTCAGAGTGGGCGACTGTCGTGTGGGTGTGTTCGGTCATGACACCACCTTATTGCGTTCTTGAAAGCCGTTACGCGGACGTCGTTCTTAGATAAGCAATAAAGCAGAATGCATGCCAATAGCATTTAGACAATAAAAATCAAACGCTTGAAAAAAATCACGGTGCCATAACGACGGCAAGCACCAAAACAGGGCACCTAAAGTGCACCAGTACAGTGCGGGAAGAGGCCCGTAATAAAACGGCGCCGGAAGACATCTGCAAAAAAATTGCACAAAGCCTTGGCAAACGCTCACAAATAGCTATACTCGAATTGTACCCACTGACAACCTTGTACACCCCCTCACCTGATGTCAGTGGGCTGCAGTGAGCCAAGCCCTTTCGTGCCCGCCTCCCCCGGCGGGCTTTTTTTGACCACACTGCTACTCCACGTGAATCACTACCTCGACGCGGCGATTGCGTGCCCGCCCTTCTGCCGTGCTGTTATCTTCCAACGGCTGCGTCGCCGCTAGCCCCACGGCCCGCAGCCGCTCTGGCGCAACACCGGCCGCTTCCAAGGCTTCGACAATGGCAATCGCACGGGCGCTAGAGAGCGCCCAGTTCGAGGAGAACTCTGGGGTATTAATGGTCTGGCTATCGGAGTGGCCCTCAACCCACACTTCACCGTCATAGCGCTGAATCGTCTCCAGCAGGCTACCTACCAGCGATGAGCCGCCTTGTGTCAGCTCTGCCGTCGCCGAGGGGAAAAGCAGCCTGTCCTGCACGCGTAGGCTGATCCCTTCGGCCACCCGGGAGACTTCGACACCCTCCAAGTTGGGCAAATAGGGGGACGCCTCTACCCGCTCGGCCAAGTTTTCCGTGAGTGCTAGAGCGCTACTGATGGCCTCGTCGCTGATCTCTTGTACATTCACGGGGGGGCGATCCGTGAGAAGTACCATGTAATCCGCCAAGGGAAGCGGCGCTGGCGGATCCTCTTTCTGCACCAGAGGCGTGGGCAGCCTCGGCGTTGACGACGAAGGTGCAGACGCCAACGCGGCTTGCAGGGTGTCGGTGAGCGACGCTACCCGCGCAGGCTCTGATGGTGATGCAGAGTTCACCACCTTTTCCGGCAGCGCCAGTAACGGCGGCACGCTGGGCACCACCTCGGCCCGCGGGGGCAGCCCTGCCACGCCCAAGGCGGCGCTGATCGCCATGGGGCTGAGCTCACCTGGCACCACCACTGGCATTGGGGAGCGCGGTGGACGACGCTCATCCAGTAAGGCAGGCAGCGGCACTTCCAGCGGTGTCGCCAGGCCTGTGCTCGTGTCCACTTCCGCGTCATCGGGGGTCCAGTCGGGGCTTGTGACCCCGGCAGCCGCAATAATGATGACGAATAGGGCGACCAGCAGCGTCATAATGTCGATATAGCTGATCATCCAGCCGCTGTTGCTATCGTCCTCAGGATACGTCGACATCAGGGAGTCATGACGTGGGCCGCTGCGGTGGTCCTCAAGCATGGGAGTGATTACTCATTCAAGTTTCTAACCTCGTGGCCGATCTATGCTAAGCATGGCAAACTAGTCTATCAAAAAGCCGATTAGTAGCGATAAGGAACTACCAGGTGCGCACTCGTCCTATGTCACACCCCATTGTCGATTTTTTACGCCCCGTTGGCCTGGGACTTGCGAGCCTGATGCTCAGCGGCTGTTTTTACGCCAGCACTTCTCAGGCCCCCATTGCCACAACATACCCCTATACGGAACAGCAAAAAATGCAGGCCGCCCAGCACTGGGAAGTGCTTGCTCAGCATGAAGCCGCCGGCATCCTATCCAGCGAGCGGGTGCGCTTTCGTGACCTACACATTGCGGCGCCGGAACATGAGCAGTACGGCTCATATTACAGCGGCGGGGAATTCGAGCGTGGTTTTAGAACACTGTTGACCAGCGAGCTAGTATCCGGTGGTGGCAGCGTGACGACTCAGCCTCGCGCTAACGGCGCCACCATCCAAATCGACGTGGAAGTGGTCGAACACCGGGATCGCGGCTATACGCGCCCCCCCTTCGGCGCTTACACCGCCTTGGCGAGTGGCATCGCGGTGGCCAGTATCCCGTTGGGCAACTGGAGCGAGCCAGCATTGGCACTCATTCCGGCGGCCATGGTGGCCGACACTACCAACGGTAGCTGGACAGCCAAGGGTAATGAAGAAATCATCATCACCACTCAGATAGTGGAACAGGATCAAATCCTCTACTCTTCCTCCAATATCTATTACATTAATTCGGGTGATCGTCGCCAATATGCCCCGCACCGGGTCCCTAGAACTCCCACGACCCCGACCGTTTCTATCACTGATACTTGGTAATGTTTATGTCTTTACGTTCGATTTTTGCATTAACGTCGGTGCGCCTGTTTCGCGCTGACGTTTTGGCTGCACTTTGCATGACGTTACTGCTGACGGGCTGCGCTAACTTGGGCAACAACGCTCAGCCTCAAGAACCAGAACCTGACCTGTCAGAGCTCGCCCATGAAGCGGCAGAGCAGATGGTGATGAACAACCCCGACTTGACCCGCTACAGCCCGATGATTGCGGCCACCTTTGTCAGTATCGACAACCTCAGCCAATCCTCGACCTTTGGTCGGATCAGTTCTGAGATCATGGCCTCGGCCCTGGCCCAACAGGGGATGCAGGTTCGCGAAGTCAAAATGCGCGATAGCATGTTTATCGAAGAGAGCGTGGGGGAGTTGATTCTATCCCGCCAAGTTCAGCGGCTAAGCTCTCAGCACAATGCACGTTCTATCCTGATGGGTACCTATGCCCAAGGTCAGGACTATTTATACGTGAGCGCTCGTGTCGTTCGCGCTGGCGATGCCATGGTATTGGGAAGTGCAGACTTCCAATTGCCATTGGATAATAATATGCGCAGCCTGTTAGAGGCTCAGGGCGGCTGGTAATACCCCGCTCTTACACCACTGACGTACTGAAAGCCTAGCCAACACGCTAGGCTTTTCATTTGCTCATCGAAAGGACGACCATGTCTTCACGTCGCCGTACCCGCCAGCCCCATATCGTGGCCGTCAGCCGGGTGATCAAACTGTTGGCCAACATTACGAAAGTATTGAGCTATGGATTTCACGCCCTCTTTCCCAACAAGCGTTTTACGCTGCCAGAACGCGCAGCCCCCTGGCTGCCCGCCAAGCAAGAGACCGTCATCCCTCGTATTATTTGGCAAACCAACTTTACCAATAAGGTGACGCTGCCGGTTTATCTCAATTATCTTTTCAATCGTCTGATGGCACCGCGCTTTGAGTATCGTTTCATGATCACCCAAGCGCGCCAGGACTTCATTAAACAAAACTTCGACCCTGCGTGGCTCGAGAGCTACGATAAATTGCAGATTGGTGCCGCTCAGGCCGATTTTTGGCGACTATTGGCACTTTATCAACATGGCGGCGTTTACCTGGACATCGACGCCCATGCCATATGGCCATTAGGCCGGGTAGTACCCGCAGATATCAACGAGTTGTATGTGACGACCCGCAAAGGAGAACTAAGCAACTACTTTATTGCCAGTCGTCCCGGTAACCCCAACCTGCTTAAATTGATTGAGCAGGTGCATCACAACATCGTAGAGAATCAGCTTACTAACGTGTTTGAGCTGACGGGGCCGGGCGTTTTCATCAAGCTATTGGATCAAGCTCACGTGCCCACGGTCTCCTACCGTCATGCTTGTAACCAAGGCAGCTTTACCAATGAACACTTCCAATATATTGATAAGAAAGCGGGCAAGTGGACCAAGGAACAGCAAAAGGTGAGCATCATTCGCCAAGACTCGCCCAAGCCCTAATTAACTCCCCTCAAATAAAAAGCGCTAGCCCTGAGGGCTAGCGCTTTTTGCACACTATGTGGCAAAGCGGTATTTATTTATAAACCGGGAAGCGGCCACAAACTTCAGCAACTTTATCCAACACTTGGGCTTCAACGCTGCTGGTGTCTTCGCCTTTGGCCAGTACATCGAGGATATCGCAAATCCAGCCTGCCAGCTGCGCACACTCTTCTTCACCAAAGCCGCGCGTGGTGACGGCCGGGGTGCCGATACGCAGGCCTGAGGTGACAAACGGGCTTTGCGGGTCGTTCGGTACAGCGTTTTTGTTGACGGTGATGTGGGCGCGGCCAAGGGCAGCATCCGCATCTTTACCGGTCACGCCCTGCTTGATCAGTGACAGCAGGAACAGGTGGTCTTCCGTACCACCGGATACGATGTCGTAACCGCGGTCGATAAAGACTTTCGCCATGGCTTGGGCGTTCTTAACCACCTGTTGCTGGTAAGTTTTGAACTCGGGCTCCATCGCTTCTTTGAAGCAGATCGCTTTGGCAGCAATGACGTGCATCAGCGGGCCGCCCTGACCACCGGGGAAGACCGCCGACTGCAGCTTCTTCTCGATGTCCGGATTGTTCTCTGCCGAGAGAATCACGCCGCTACGCGGGCCGCGCAGGGTTTTGTGCGTTGTGGAGGTCACCACATGGGCGTGGGGCAGCGGGCTGGGGTAAACGCCAGCAGCAACCAAGCCAGAAACGTGCGCCATATCCACCAGCAAGTAAGCGCCTACTTCGTCGGCAATTTCACGGAATTTCGCCCAGTCCACGATTTGTGAGTAGGCAGAGAAACCGGCGATGATCATCTTAGGCTTGTGCTCACGGGCCAGCTCAGCGACTTGGTCGTAATCGATCAGGCCTTGCTCGTTCAGGCCGTACTGAATGGCGTTGTAGTGCTTGCCAGAGAAGTTAGGCTTGGCCCCGTGAGTCAGGTGGCCGCCCGCGTCCAGGCTCATACCGAGGATGGTGTCGCCCGGCGTGACCAGCGCTTGGAAAACGGCGCTGTTGGCTTGCGAGCCAGAGTGCGGCTGCACGTTGACGTAGGTTGCACCGAACAGCTGCTTGGCGTAGTCGATGGCCAGGTTTTCAGCGATATCGACAAACTCACAGCCGCCGTAGTAGCGCTTGCCTGGGTAGCCTTCGGCGTATTTGTTGGTCAGCTGGCTGCCTTGCGCTTCGAGTACGCGGGGGCTGCCGTAGTTTTCGGAAGCAATCAATTCGATGTGGGCTTCTTGGCGTGCCACTTCTTTTTGCATGGCATCAAACAGCGCATCATCGAATCCGGCAATTGTCATATCGCGGCTGAACATCGGCGGGAACCTCGTTACGAAAGGATCATCATGGAGAAGCGAGGCGGCTATCATACCGCAGGCGGACGCGACTTTCATCGCATCCGCGTCAGGTCTTACATGAGCATGTTTCATGTTGCCAGCCGCCCCTCAAACCTGACCGACCGGACAACCACGCTATTTCAACTCAACAGTGAAGGTGAGCCGCTCGCTGCTGCCCATGGGGTTGAGTATGAATTGATTGAGCATAAACGGATTGGGTAGCTCGACATCGACGGTGAGGGATTGGGCGTGGCCTGCCATGATATCCACCATACCGACCATCAGCTTCGTGATTTGCGGGCCAAGTAACGGCCCCAACTGCTGCGCCTGCGCCCAGGCTTGAGAGATCGCCTGCTCTTCGCTGATCCCCTCTTGAGCAGCCAGTTCAGTGGCCATGCGCGGTAGCATACCTTCATCGCGATATGCCACGGACACATGACCGCCGTACAGCGTCGCCGCTTCAAACAGGGCGGGGTTTTGTGTGGCCTGTTCTAAGCTGGCCCCTTTGGGCAAGCTGATGGGCACATCCATGGAGAACTCAAGGCCACCGACTCCGTCAAGCTGCAAATACCCTTCCGAGGTAAGGCGGTTGCGGTTGCTCGGTTCATTAGGGGTTGATTCCTGCCACTGGGAGGCACTTTGCCCCTCGGCACTTAAACGCCCGGTCCCGCCCGTCAGCACACGGTTCAAGGCTTGCAGCTCTTCACGCTCGGAGGGAGGCACTAGATGGATTAACTCGCCCAGATCAAATTCCGCACCGCTAAAGCCCGCTTCGCCTACGTAGCTATTGCCTTTTACCCAAGCGTTATCCAGTAATACGCTCCACTGCTCGCCGGTTAAACTGAAACCGTTCAATTCGGCATGCTCAAGGCGCTCTTCTCCGGGGCGGTCGAGCCCTTCTAACGCTTCAATGCGCATATCCCCTAATGCCAACGTCGCGGAAATGCCGGTAGCGAAGTCGTTCAGCTCACCGCTAACTCCTTGTAACGCGATGAGACCAACGGCACTGCTGCTCGCGTCTTCTAGCTCTAGGGAATCGATGGAGAGGAAACCGGCTAGTGCTTGGCTCTCAAGCTCAGCGGCTAGCTCATCTGCCAGGCTGCCCTCTAGCCGGAAGGTAATATCGCTCAGGCTGAGTGCGTTGATGATGCTACCTTCCGCTTCGAAGGTTTCTAACATGGGAACGGCAGCGCCAGGCTCTCGTAGTACCAGCTCGCCCACGGTCAACACCGGCGAGTCGAACCCCAATTCAGTCATACTGATGCCATCTAGAGTAATTGACGCTGGCCGTGCGTAACGACCATCCACGCGGTAACGATCAATCGAGAGCAAATCACCGTTGGTATAGGTAATCGCCACATCTTCCGCCACGTAGCTGTTGGCTTCTTCCACAAGCTGCCCGATAACCATACTAGCGCCATCGCCTGCCAGCTCTGCTTGTAAATCGGCCTCTAGCTGTTGCAGCGACGCCTGCGCGGCTCCCGCCACTAGCCAAAGCGATACCCCTGCAGCGCCCCACTTCACCACCTTCGCCTGCATGACACGACCTCCCTGTTGAAAGGTTTTAGCATATCACCAAGCTGCAGCACCGCCATCTCGATTTGAGGTGTAGATGGGTGAGGGTTAGGCCATACGAGTTATGCTATTCTCACCAAATTAGTGATGTGCGAACAATGAATCTTAACTTGAGCATCTAGGTATGTTTTGCAGACGTTTTGAACGCCAAGTACATATCACTCGCCACGCGCGAGAACGAATGCTTGAGCGCAACATTAGCGAAGAACAATTGATCGAGTTACTCGAAACGGGCGATACCCGCTTTAAAGATGACACTCGACTCTGGATTGCGAAAGCATTTCCTAAGCGCACCGATAATCTCGTGTGTGCGGCGGTCGTGTTAGAAGATTTATTAGTGGTAAAGACGTAATGCATCATTTTGACTGGGAGGCCATGCCATGAGAACCACTTACGATGAGGCTGATGATATCCTGGTGCTCCACCTTTCTGAGAAACCGATTGCTAGAGAGGCCTCTCAAGATTGGAACACCCACATTAGCTACGCTGATGACAATACCATCGTCGAAATTGTGGTTCTTGAAGCCTCAAAACAAGGCGCTTGGCCGCTATTGAAAAGCTATGCTGCATGATAATAAAGGGTGGCTCTTGCATAGGAAAGGCGGCTACAGATAGCCGCCTTTTTTATTGCTGGTAGGTTTATGCTTCGCCTAATAATCCTAAGCTAGCCGCCGGGGCTTGGCGGCGTAGGCTGTAGGAGAGCGCATGACCGATGAGACCTATCAGCAGCGCGCCGCCGATGGGGAGCGTTAGCCATAGGCCGATATGCAGGCGCGGGGTTAAGTCGAGCCAGTAGAGGTAGAGCGCGGCGGTGGCGAGCTCTGCAAGCACCGCCCCTAGCAGGCCGCTGGCGAACCCGAGCAAGGCATATTCGGCCCCTTGCACGCGGGAGATCATCCGGTTGCCAGCACCAAATACCCGCAGCAGGCCACTTTCATGGGCGCGTACCGGGCGGCTGGCGGTGAGCGCGGCGTAAAGCACACTCACGCCCGCCAACAGCACCAGGATTAGCACAAGCTCCACCGCACGAGTCACTTGAGTCAATACATCGCGCACCTGCCCTAGAATGGCATCTACGTTGAGCAGCGAGACGCCGGGGAAGTCGCTGACCAGCTCACGAACCAAGCCCTGCTCTTCGTCTGGCAGATGGAAAGCGGTGATGAAGCTATGGCCGAACGATTCCAGCACGCCGGGCGGGAAGATCACGAAGAAGTTCGGGTTAAAGCTGTCCCAATTCAGGCTGCGCAGGCTTTCAATGCGTGTTGTGATGCTGTCGCTGCCCACGGCGAACGTGATTTCGTCTCCCAATCCCAAGCCAAGACGCTCAGCCAAACCATCCTCCACCGAAATGGGAACAGTTTCTGAGTCGCTAGGAGGCGTCGCGTCCACTTCGCTCATCCAGCCTTCTGGCTCACTGGCAGGCGTAAACCACTGCCCTGCCACCACTTGGTTGCCTTCGGGCAGTTCGGATTGCCACGTCAAGTTAAGTTCACGGCGCAGCGAGTTATCGCCTCGGGCATCAGCGGGAACAGCATCTCTGGGCGCTTGTCCGTTAATCTCGGTAATACGCCCACGCACCATGGGATAAAGGGTGCTTTGGGTATCGACCCGAGGCGCAACCGCTTGCTCGAACGCATCACGCTCGCCGGGCTGAATGTTGATGGCAAAGTAGTTGGGCGTATCTTCTGGGAGCTGGTCTTGCCAAGTAGTGAGCAGATCCCCACGCACCAGGACAATCATCGCCATAGCAAAAAACGTCACCGAGAAGGCTAATAGTTGACCAAGCCCCGCCTGCTTGCGGCGGGCCAGCTGACGCCCGCCCAAGCGAAATGCCTGAACCCACTCGCCGCCGCCCTTAAGGCGCTGCACAGCGCGAAGCAAACCATTCAGCAATAAAGAACTCACGCCCCAAAGCAGCGCCAGTAAAGCCGAGCCACCCACCAGAAGCGCCAAGGCTAGAGGGAAGCTGCCTGAATAGAGCCACAGCAGGCCGCCAAATACGATGCTGGCCACCCCCACCACCAGCCAAGCGGCGGGCGGCAGCGGGTCCAGCTCTCGGCGCAGGACTTTCAGCGCGCTCACCTGCTTGATACGCAGCAGCGTTGGCCCTGCAAACCCCACCAGCACCGCCAGCGCGGTGAAGATGCCGAGCCACAGCGGCATAATGCCAGGGGGTGGCAGCGTCATGGGCAGAAAGCTAGTCAATAGCCACAGCAGTACGGCTTGGCCGACCAAGCCCAGCAGTGCGCCAATGAGGGAGGCCATTAACGCCAGCCCAATGAGTTGCAGGCTGAAAATCGTCACAAGCTGATACTGGCTGGCCCCAAAGCAGCGCAGCAGCGCAGCGGTATCCAGGTGACGCTCTACGTAGCGGCGGGTCGACATAGCAACCGCCACCCCAGCCAACAGCACCGCTGCTAACCCGGCCAGGCCTAAGTAGCTTTCCGCACGTTGCAGGGCGTTACCCAACTGCGGGCGGTCTACCCGCACATCACGCACTTCTACCCCATCACGCCTTAGCTGTGCCAACAAGCCTTGCACCTGATCTAACGCGGCGGGCGGCCCGGCAGCCAGCAGTTCAAACTCAATGCGTGACCCTGGCTGTACTAGGCCAGTGGCTTCAAGGTCAGCGGTATTGAGCATCAAGCGCGGGTTGAAGTTACCAAAGCCAGAGGACTGGTCCGCTTCGCGCTCGATAATCCCGCTAATGGTCAGCTCCGTTTGCCCCACCTGCACGCGGTCGCCAATCTCTATCTCAATCAGCTCGGCTAACCGTGGGTCTGCCCAGGCTTCGCCTGCAGGTGGGCCAGAGGCGATTTGCTCGACGCCGCTGCCCCTATCTACGTGAGAAACACCGTAATGCGGGTACACGTCATCCACCGCTTTGAGGCTGGCGGGCTGGAAGCGCTCCCCCTGGCTGATCATGGAGACCAAGTCCACCTGATCGCTCAGCGTAAAACCTGCCTGCTCTAGCGTATTGCGCAGCTCTTCTGGGAAAGGGTCGCGCTGTTCGAGCACTAAATCGCCCCCCAGCATCTGCCCGGCTTGGCGCTCAAGGCCGCGCTCCAAGCGATCAAGAAAAAAGGCAATCATGGTGGAAGCGGCCACCGCCAGTACTAGCGCGACAAACAGCGCCCGCACATCCGCCGCGCGAAGGTCGCGCTTTAAGCTCCGAGCGGCCAAACGCCAGTTGATATCACTCATCGCCTTCCCCGCTGTTGGCTGGGGCTGGCTCGAACGGGACTAGCTGGCCGTTAGTGAGGCGCAGGCAGCGGTCGCATCGGCGCGCTAAGGCGTGGTCGTGGGTGACGAGAATCAGCGTTGTGCCCGCTTCTTTATTCAGCGTGAAAAGCAGGTCGATGATCTGCGCACCGGTATCCGGATCCAGATTGCCAGTCGGCTCGTCGGCAAACACCAGCTCAGGGTCCGTCACGAAGGCACGCGCAATGGCGACGCGCTGCTGCTCGCCGCCAGAGAGCTGTTTGGGCTGGTGGGAAGTACGTTCGCCAAGCCCTACACGCTCCAACCACTGCTGGGCGGTGCGTGTTTCTCCGGCGCGGGGCGAAAGCTCCAACGGCAGCAGCACGTTTTCCAGCGCACTGAGCGTCGGCAGCAGTTGAAAGTTCTGGAACACAAACCCTACTCGCCCTGCCCGCAATGCGGCACGGCCGTCTTCATCCAAGCGGCTCAGCGCATGGCCAAAGAGTGTCAACTCACCGTCGCTGGGCGTATCCAACCCTGCTAACAAGCCCAGCAGCGTGGATTTACCCGCGCCGCTTTTACCCAAAATGGCAACGCTCTCTCCCGCCGCTACGCTTAACGACAGGTCGTGTAAGATGGTCAGCGTGCGTTCACCGCTGGTCACTCGTTTGGCCAGCTTTTCCGCATGCAGCACTGGCTGGCTCACAGCTTCTTCGGGAACCTTCGGGATAGCAGAGGGGTCGGTGTTGGGCGAGCGCGATGGCGCATCTTCGGTCGAGGTATAGGATGTTGGGTCAGAGGAGTAAGACATGAAACGTGGATTCCCTGTAGCAATTCGAAAACGAGCGGTTCAACAATGTTTGGCTCAGGCGCTGACCTTTCGACGGGAGCAAACGACGGCCCGACTCGGCGTGGCGAGCGCCCTGATGCTGGTAATGTTGTTGGGTGCTGCTCCGATATATGCCAGCACCTCTGAAGAAAACTTGCTGACGCTCCTTGTGATGGGTGACAGCTTGAGCGCGGCATATGGTATTGAGCAAGAGCAGGGTTGGGTCGCGTTGCTAGCAGAGCGCCTTGAGGGTGAGGCGCAAGTGGTGAATGCCAGCATCAGCGGCGAAACCACCTCAGGCGGTGCTCAGCGATTTTCCGATATCATCGGACAGCGTGAGCCGGATATCGTTCTGTTAGAACTGGGCGGCAACGATGGCCTGCGCGGTTTACCACCCGCCCAAATGCGCGCCAATCTCGCCACCATGATCGAGCAAAGCCAGCAAGCAGGCGCAGAGGTGCTGCTGTTAGGTATCGATATTCCACCGAATTACGGTCAAGCCTACCGCGATGCCTTCACCGGGGTCTATCACTCTCTGGCGGAGGAGTACGACCTCTCGCTCGTGCCCTTCTTACTGGAAGATATCGCCCTCAACCAACAGTTGATGCAAAGCGATGGCATTCACCCCACGGCAGACGCTCAGCCGATCATTCTCGACAACGTTTGGCCAGCGCTTGAACCGCTGCTGGAAGAGACGTATCAGGCTTCTTCTCAGTAGTATACTTTGCGCACGGCACCGACTGGCTAAGCACCGTTTTTCATAGCTTGCACGCATGTAGTCTAAGAACTACAATATTTTTATGCTCGCTATCAAACAGACCGACACTTACCGACGGTGGGAACGTAAGCTCCGCGATTCGCGCGCCAAAGCACTGATTGCCGCCCGTATTTTCAGGCTGGCCAACGGATTAGCTGGCGATGTAAAACCCGTTGGCCAAGGCATCAGTGAACTGCGTATTCATCATGGCCCAGGATATCGTGTCTATTTTAAACAACGCGGTAATGAGCTTGTCATCCTGTTGTGTGGTGGCGATAAAAGCACGCAGCAAAACGATATCGATACAGCGCAGCGTCTGGCAGCACAATGGGAGGAATCATGAGCGATAAGATTTACGACTATGACCCGGCAGCAGCCTTAGAGAACGATGAAGCCATCGCTCTCTTTCTCGCTGATGCGCTGGAAACTGGAGATGCCACTTATGTTGCTAAAGCGATGGGTATCGTAGCGCGCGCTAAAGGAATGACAGAGCTTGCTCGCGAAACCGGCCTCTCCCGTGAGCAGCTCTATCGTTCGTTCAGCGAGCAAGGCAACCCAACGCTGAAGACGATGTTGGCCGTCATGCGTGCACTGGGTATGGACTTGACGGCAAAACCACACCAAGAAGAACCAGTCATATAAACGTTGATACTTTCTTCTGAGGAGATATAGCGCTTTTTTGCCTTAGCTTGTAGTCTTAAGCGATATTTGACCAACGCTAATGGCGTCCATGTCTACTTCCTCCTCCCGCCCGCCTTCCACCTTGTCGCGTCGGCAGTTTTTAGCCACTGCTGGCGCGTTGCTGTTAGGGGCCAAGCTGGGTATTTCGCCCTCCTCTGCCGTAGCCTTCAATCCCCAACAGCTGCGGCAAAGCATGCAGCAGTTGTATGGGCAAGGCGGTCTCAACGTTTTAGAAGAGTGGTTTGCATTGCTGGAGCGCTTACGTGGCCAGGACGTGCAAGCTCAGCTTCGCGATGTGAACGACTTTTTCAATCGCCGTGTGCGCTGGGTAGAAGATATCCGCGTGTGGGGAGAAGAGGACTTTTGGGCAACGCCCTTAGAAGCATTGGGTAAAAGGCAAGGCGACTGTGAGGATTACTCCATCGCTAAATACATCACCCTGAAGCAGTTGGGTGTGCCGGGGGAACGTTTGCGTATGATCTACGTTCGCGCCCGCATTGGGCGTAGCCAAATCACCCAGGCTCACATGGTGCTAGGCTACTACTCGACTCCCAATGCCGAACCGCTGGTACTGGACAACATTGCACCCTCCATTTCACCGGCTTCTCAGCGCAATGATTTAGACCCCGTCTTCAGCTTTA
Organism: Halomonas sp. LC1; assembly: GCF_030247125.1. Taxonomy (NCBI): domain Bacteria; kingdom Pseudomonadati; phylum Pseudomonadota; class Gammaproteobacteria; order Oceanospirillales; family Halomonadaceae; genus Halomonas; species Halomonas sp. LC1. Next base: position 340,207 of record NZ_JASSPG010000004.1, read on the forward strand.
ACAGCGACGGCCTTTGGGCAGGCGGTGGCTCGGAATCTCGTGCCGACCCGCTGGCACGGCTGTCGCGCTGGCGTAGCGTGATCGGGCGGATGCAATCACAAGGATTCATTTAAGAGGACTGGCGCTATGTCGCTGATTAAACAGCTTTGGCTGGCCATTATTGCGCTCTTGCTGTTGTCGTTTGTCGGCAGCTTGGCGATCAGTATTACCAGCAGCCGTGACTATATCGAGCAGGAAGTGCGCATCAAAAACGAAGACAATGCCACGACTCTGGCGCTCTCCATGAGCCAGCTCGACAAAGATTTAGTGATTTTAGAGCTGCTGATCTCGGCGCAGTTCGATACCGGTTACTACCGCTCAATCATTCTGCGCGATGCCGAAGGCGAAGTGTTGGTTGAGCGCCGCGCCGGTGAGTACAGCGGCGACGTTCCGGCTTGGTTCCGCAGCCTAGTGCAGTTCGATGTACCCACCGGCACCGCGACGATTCAAGATGGCTGGCGGCAGTTCGGCACGCTAGAGCTGGAGAGCCAGCACAGCTACGCCTATGCCTCTTTGTGGCGCAGTATGTTGGAACTCGCTGGTTGGTTTGTATTAGCTGGGGCGATTAGCTTAGCGATTGCCACCGTGATGGTGCGAGGCATCAAACATCCGCTGGTACGTGTCGTCGCTCAGGCAAAGGATATCAGCGCGCGACGTTTTACTACCATTCAGGAGCCCCGCACCTTAGAGCTGCGTGAAGTCGCTCAAGCGATGAACGTGCTGTCCGCTAACGTACGCCAAATGCTCAGCCAAGAGAGCCAAAAGCTCGACGAGCTGCGCCGACATTTGCAACACGACCGCGTCACAGGGGCTTTGAACCGTGAGGTGCTCATGGGCAGGCTGGCCTCGCTATTAGGTAGCGACGATGCCCGCGCCACAGGCCTGATGGTGATGGTACGCGTGCAAGCTCTAGAGAGCTTGAACGACCAGCTAGGCCACCAGGCCACTGACAAACTGCTTAGCACCCTGGTCACAGAGTTGGCCGCCCTGGAAACCAGCGCCGACGAAGCGATGATTGGGCGCTTAAACGGCAGCGACTTCCTGCTGATGTTGCCGTTGGAAGAGCAGCCAGATGCCCTACTACCCCGTTTGCAACAAGCACTGGAAAAGGTCGCTGCTAGTGCCCCTGAGGCTGACATACGCCTAGCGACGGCGCTAGTCGCTTACCACTCAGACGACGAGCGCGGTCCGCTGCTGGCCACGTTAGACGATGCCCTGGCCGAAGCTGAAAGTGATAGCAGCACGAGTAATATCGCTCTTCGCCAGCGAGAGCAAGGGTCGTTGTTCGGTAACCATACCGATTGGCGTAACGCGCTAACCGCGGCCATTGCCCAAGGCCCGCAGCTTGCTTATTTCCCTGTAGTCGATGCCCAGAACCGAGTACTGCACTATGAATGTCCTGCTCGACTGGAGCTTGCCAATGCTTGGCAAACGGCAGGCCTGTTCATTCCCTGGGTTACCCGTTTTGCGCTTGAGCCAGCGCTGGACATCGCCGTTGTGAAAAAGGCTCTCGTTCAGTTAGAAGCAAACCCAGGGCAGTTTATTGGCGTAAACCTCTCGATTGCGTCAATCAACAATGCACAATTCGTCAACGAGCTTCGTTTGCTGCTAGAGAAACAGCCTGCCCTCGCCAGCAAGCTCTGCTTCGAAGTGCCGGCTACGCTGACAGCGCACTCCATTGGAAGCCTACGCGGGCTGTGCAGCGCACTGCGGCCTCTGGGCTGCCAGTTTGGTATCGAGCATGTGGGCGCGGAATTCACTAAGTTGGCCGACTTACACGATGTAGGGCTTGCCTATCTCAAAATGGATAGCAGCTTGATTCGCGATATTCATGCCTCGAATGAGCAGCAAACCATCGTGCGCGGCATGGCCACGCTGTGCCACTCGCTAGGGATTCAGGTGATTGCCGAAGGAGTCTCAACTCCTGAAGAGTTAGAAAGCCTGTTCCGCACAGGTGTGGATGGGGCGACGGGACCAGGCGTACGCTTGAACTAATCGCTCAAGCTACCTTTAGTACTGTGATTCAGGTAAACCACGACGCGGCCTCTGCCGCGTCAAATAATACCGCCATCATCACTAATCAAATTCACATCGTTCTTAGCGCGCAGCGACTTACGCTCCATCACCTTACTCTGAGCGGCAGCGGGCAAATCGGTAAAGCTGAGCACGCCCTTCTCTAGCAGCACTTCCAGCATATCTTCTACGACCCGCACAAACGCTAGATCCGACGCGATCATTTGCGCCGACTGCCCCGTTTGCTGTGCCAGAAAGGCAAATACCTCTGGCGAATCCGCCGCGATGGTGTCATTACACTCAGGCGAGGGCTCTTTGCTGAGCATCACAATCTCCCCACGGGCATTTCGTTTGATGTAGAGCATAGCGGCTTCCTCTGTAAGTAAACGCGCTCATTGGTTGCGTAATGTAAAGCTGGGTGAGAGACGACAAGGCCGCCCGAAGGCGGCCTTTAGGCTGGGTGAGAGATTACTGGTCGATTTTGAGCTGTCCTGCCTCGATCATAGCTTTAATGACATCTTCATTCATATCTGCAAAATCACTCTGAGAAACGTCTTTCAAAGTGACGCTCTTACTGCTGCCATTTTCGCTATTTGACCTAATTTCAATTTCCAAGTCATCTTCTTGATCTGCTGCACTGATCAGATAATCGTCAACCGATCCCGAGCTGCCATCATCCAGCAGGTCAGAAAGGTCCAGCACATCATTGGCTACATCAAAATGCTCAATAGTGACGTCGTCTGAGCTGTCGTCCAACACGAACTGTTCGGCACTGTCGTCATCGCCGATAAGGATGCTACTAACATTTTCACCGCCTTGGATAGAGACATTATCGATATAGAGTGGACCATCGTACTCAGAATCCAAATTGTCAGCTTCAATACTGATGGTCAGCTTGCCGTTTTCATCCACCGTTGCCGACTTGTTAAACCAGCCACTCTGAGCTCCTCTATAACTATATTGATCATCGTTGATGGTGATATTGATCACATCACTTTCTTCCCAAAACTCATGTCCTTTCCAGTTAGCTGTCATTACATCGAATGACACCTCCACCGATTGGCCGGGGGTAAGATCTTCGTAGGTTTTCTCAACGGTTTGGCCCTCATGGACTTTCAGCATACCGTAACTAGTTGACGCTGCGCCTCCATGCTCTGTACTCCAGCCTTCATTACCCCGATCAAAGGTTTCTGAGATATCGGCTGTTGTATCACCCGCACTGGTAACGTCGAAGTCGAAAGTGACCTCATCGCCATCAGCGTCTTCGGCCATGACTTGCAGCGTGGTGGTACCCGCACCTGCGCCTTTCAACGAGTACTCGCCTGTCGCCAAGTTGACCGTCAGCGTACCGCCCAGCACGTTATTGACGATGACTTGGCCATTGGCATCAAGTTCGTCGTGAACCGTTCCTCCGACTTTCAGCGACTTCAAGCCACCATTTGCGCCCTGGCCATCAGAGCCAAAGTCCACATTATCCAGCAGGTTGCCTTCCAGGGTTCCATCTGTGGTGAGCGCCTGCTCGTCGCTGGCGGTTGGTATGAGCTGAACCTCAGCCGTATCGGTCGCCTCTGCATGATCTTTGGCGACCGTATCGTCGCTTGTTCCAGGGTTACGCTCAGTGGCTACCGCTTTGGCCGTTAATGTGAAGTTATCCGCTGCCGCAGGCGCCGTAACGGTCACCTGTCCGTCAAATGTGTGTCCATCTACCGTCAGCGTCCAACTGCCATCATCATTTTCTTCACCCGGGTCGAGGGTCGCCCCCGCTGGTACGCCTTCGATGATCAAGTCTAACGATTCACTACCATCTTGATCCTGAAGGCTCGCGGTTAAATCGAAGGTGTGTGTGTAGGTCTCTACCACTGACTGCATCACTTGTTCACCGAGACCAACGCTCGAGAGATCGACCATTTTTCCGTCTAACAGCAAGCTCTGGGGGTCAACAAAGAAACCATTGTCACTGGCGCCTTTACCACCAGCACTGTGCCCTTCAAACGCTACATATTGGAATGCTGTATCACTTACAACGTTAAGCGTTTCATTACTATTGAGTGACAGCTCTATCGGCTTCCCAACTTGATCACCTTGAGAATTAAAAAGCGTATAGCTGCCACTAATAATGCCTGAGTCGGACGGCATATTTAGTGCAAACGTGGCACTGGTCGTGGGGGTTGCCAAGTTAAGGACGAGGGTCTCGTTATCATCAATCCCGGGTTCACTCTCGTTGTCGCTTTTCTGCACGCCTAG
>NZ_JASSPG010000005.1:0-340844 GCF_030247125.1 Halomonas sp. LC1
GGCTAATGTGAAAAAGTTTTCAAAAAGTTTAGCGCTTGGGTTTGGCTTTGCGCATGACGGCCAAAATAGGGCCTGAACACACATAAGCTGCAAACAGCAGCAACAGCATGACCGACGGCTCGACGGAGATCATCACAAAGCCCAGCACGACGGCCAACAGCACTACGAAAGGCACCGGCTTTTTGAAATCAAGGTCCTTGAAGCTGTAGTAGCGGATGTTACTCACCATCAAAATACCGGCCGCACCGACGACGACGAGCATCAGCAGTTTGAAGCCAAACGCATCGGCATCGAAACTGTGAAACGTCCACACGCTAGCAGCTACCAGCGCCGCTGCAGAAGGGCTAGGCAAACCGATAAACCATTTTTTATCGACGCTACCAATTTGCACGTTGAAGCGTGCCAAGCGCAGCGCAGCACAGGCAACGTAAAGGAACGCCACCACCCAGCCTGTTTTGCCAATATCTTGGAGAATCCAGGTAAAGGCGACCAATGCCGGTGCCATCCCGAACGAGATCATATCGGCAAGACTGTCGTACTCAGCGCCGAACTCGCTTTGGGTGTTGGTCATGCGCGCCACACGGCCATCCAGACCATCCAGCACCATAGCAATGAAAATGGCCACGGCCGCCGAGGTGAACTCACCGTTGATACCGGCGACGACGGCAAAAAAACCGGAGAAAAGCGCGGAGGTCGTGAACAGATTGGGCAGTAGATAGATCCCTTTACGACGAATCTTCTTACCGTCTTCGACGGCCTCTTCCACGACCTCGGTTTCCCGCAGGAACGCCGCGGCGAGATCTTCATTACCGACGGTATCGTCCTTTGTCGTTGCGGGTTGTGGGGAGTCACCGCTGGCCGACGTCTCGGAAGGCTGCGTGTTGCCGTGCTCTTGATCGCGAGCATCCTGGGTCATAAGTGTCATCCATTTAAAGTGAAGTCACACGAAAAGTGATCTCTTTTCATTCTACACGGTGACGCCCAGGCGACCAGCCAATTGCCATAGACAACGAAAAACGCCCCGAAGCAGCGCGTCGGGGCGTGGGTAACTCGATGCGTCGATTAGTTTTTGGACTTGTCGACCAGCTGGTTGGCAGCAATCCACGGCATCATACCGCGCAGCTTGGCACCTACCTGCTCGATTTCGTGTTCCGCGTTCAGGCGACGGCGTGCCGTCATGGACGGGTAGTTGGTGTTACCTTCCTGAATGAACATCTTGGCGTATTCACCGGTCTGGATACGCTTCAGTGCGTTACGCATCGCCGCACGAGACTGGTCGTTGATCACTTCAGGCCCCGTTACGTACTCGCCATACTCTGCGTTGTTAGAGATGGAGTAGTTCATGTTGGCAATGCCGCCTTCGTACATCAGATCGACGATCAGTTTGAGCTCGTGCAGACACTCGAAATAAGCCATTTCCGGGGCGTAACCGGCTTCCGTCAGCGTTTCGAAGCCCGCTTTTACCAGCTCGACGGCGCCGCCACACAGGACCGCTTGCTCGCCGAACAGATCGGTTTCGGTTTCGTCTTTGAAGGTGGTTTCGATAATACCGCTGCGGCCACCGCCAACACCGGCTGCGTAGGAGAGCGCCAGCTCTTTCGCACTGCCAGACGCATCTTGGTGAATCGCGATCAGGTCCGGAATACCGCCGCCTTTGACGAATTCGGAACGAACGGTGTGGCCCGGCGCTTTCGGCGCGATCATGATCACGTCGAGATCTTTACGCGGCTCGATCTGGTTGTAGTGAATGTTGAAGCCGTGGGCGAACGCCAGCGTCGCGCCCTCTTTCAGGTTCGGCTCGACTTCCTGCTCGTAGATGGCTTTTTGGTTTTCGTCCGGCGCCAGGATCATGACCACGTCAGCGGTCTTGCACGCTTCCGGCACGCTCGCCACTTTCAAGCCAGCCGCTTCTGCTTTCGCTGCAGAAGAGGAGCCTTTGCGCAGGGCAACGGTCACGTCGACGCCCGACTCTTTCAGGTTGTTAGCGTGTGCATGGCCCTGCGAGCCGTAACCAACGATGGTGACTTTCTTAGCCTGAATAAGGGACAGGTCGCAATCTTTATCGTAATAAACGTGCATAGCGAAACTCCAGAAGTCGATGAAACCAAAACTTTTTTTGCGTATAGGTCAGCGTTGATGGCCACCCGTGCCGTCTTTTGCAGCACTAGGATTCGGCGTTGGGGTCACTCTACGACAGCGCAACCATTGCGTAAAACGCTATGTTTGCAACATACTATTTCATATTATGAAACCACGTTCAGGTTGCAGGTTCTCATGGATTTCCGTCTCCTCAAGCATGTCATTACCCTGGCCGATACGCTGCACTTTGGCCGCGCCAGCGAGCTTTGTCATATCAGCCCATCGACGCTGAGCCGCTCTATTCAACAGGTAGAGAGCGAGCTAGGCACGCGCCTGTTTGAACGGGACAACCGCCACGTGACGCTCACCCCTCAAGGCATCACGTTCCAACGCTATGCCAAAGAGACCCTGGAGCAGTGGGAAACTCAAAAACGCACCTTGGCCGCCACCACGGCGCAGCTCAGCGGCGAAATCAGCATTTACTGCTCCGTCACGGCGAGCTACAGCTTTCTGTATGAATTGCTCAGCGATGTACGTACCCGTCACCCTGGCATTGAGCTCAAGCTGCATACTGGCGACCCTGCCGATGCGATGTCGCGGGTACTGGAAGGTGCTGATGACATGGCCATCACGCCGCGGCCGCGTATCCCACCTAGCGCGCTGGCCTTCAAGTCGCTGACCCGCTCACCACTGCTGTTCATTGCACCGACCGAACCGCATGCGTGGCTACCGCAGCAGCCGGAAAGCTCCACCGCCGAGCAGTGGCAGCACGTGCCGATGATTTTGTCGGAAGCGGGTCTTTCCAGGGAGTATGCCAATACGTGGTTTAAAGCCATGGGCATTGCACCGCGTATTTATGCCCAGGTCGCTGGGCATGAAGCCATTGTGAGCATGGTGGGGCTGGGGTTTGGCGTGGGCGTGGTTCCCAAGATCGTGCTGGACAATAGCCCGCTGGCAGAGCGCGTGCAGGTACTCAACGTCAAGCCTGAGCTACCCCACTACGACGTTGGCCTCTGCGTGTTGAACCGACGGCTCAAAAACCCGATGATCGACGCGTTTTGGGTGGCAGTGACTCCGCGTTGATGTGCTGACCATCCATGACGAGGCACGCACAAAAAAACCGCCCAGCAAGGGGCGGTTTTTCGTCGACACCTTCCAGCGACTCGGCGCAGGCTACAGCGACAACACCTTATCACCACGGGCAATACCGGATACCCCGGTACGCGCCACTTCGAGAATGCCCACCGGCGCCATGGCCTGTAGGAAAGCATCCAACTTCGACGCGTCGCCCGTAATCTGCACGGTGTAGAGGCTTGGCGTCACGTCGACGATCTGCGCGCGGAAGATATCCACCGTGCGCTTTACTTCGTCGCGAGCAGCGCCAAGCGCTTTCACCTTCACCAGCATCAGCTCACGCTCGATATGATTACCCTCGGTGAGATCCACCAGTTTCACCACATCGATTAGCTTGTTGAGGTGTTTGGTGATCTGTTCGATCACTCGGTCATCGCCCACCGTAGTGACCGTCAGGCGAGACAGCGACGGGTCTTCCGTCGGTGCCACGTTCAGCGTTTCGATGTTGAAGTTACGCTGGGAGAAGAGCCCGACCACACGTGACAGCGCACCCGGTTCGTTTTCCATCAGAATCGAGATGATATGACGCATCAGGTACGCTCCGTTTTAGACAGCAGCATGTCACGCATAGCACCCAGCGGTACCTGCATCGGATAGACGTGTTCATGGGGGTCGACCTTCACGTCCAGGAAGACCAACTCATGCTTGTTGGCAAACGCACGCTCCAGCGCCGGTTCCAACTCGTCTAGCGTCGTCACGGTGATCGCGGTGAACCCGTACGCTTCGATCAGCATATGGAAGTCGGGCAGCGACTCCATATAGGAGTGCGCATGGCGAGATTTGTAGTTCAAATCCTGCCACTGGCGCACCATGCCGAGCGATGCGTTGTTCAGGTTGACGATCTTGACGCCCACGCCGTACTGCTTACAGGTGGAGAGTTCTTGCATCATCATCTGAAAGCTGCCTTCACCGGTGACGCAGACCACATCGTCGTCCGGGAAGTTTTGCTTGATGCCCATGGCAGCAGGGAAGCCAAAGCCCATGGTGCCTAGCCCGCCTGACGTGATCAGACGATTCGGCTTGTCGAACTTGTAGTACTGCGCCGCAAACATCTGGTGCTGCCCCACGTCCGTGGTGACGTACGCTTCGCCACGGGTCACTCGGCACAGCGCTTCGATGACTTCTTGCGGTTTCAGCACTTCGCCGGGCTTGGAAGGCTCGTAGAGCTTTCCTTCACGCTCGGCGCGCCAGCCGTCGATCTTCTGCCACCATTCGGTCAGCGCGTCGGGGTGCGCGATGGCGTTCCCCTGCACCAGGCTAATCATCTCGTTGATGACGCTGGCGGCTGGCCCTACGATCGGCACATCAGCACGTACGGTCTTGGATACCGAGCTTGGGTCGACATCGACATGAATGATTTTCGCTGTTGGGCAGAACTTCGACGTGTTATTGGTCACTCGGTCGTCGAAGCGCGCGCCAATGGCAATGATCAAGTCAGCATGGTGCATGGCCATGTTGGATTCATACGAGCCGTGCATGCCCAGCCACCCCAGACACTGGCGGTCGCTTTGTGGGTACGCACCAATGCCCATCAGCGTAGTGGTAATCGGGAAACCAAGCTGCTTCACCAAATCGGTCAAGCCTTCGCTTGCTTTGCCGGTCACCACGCCACCGCCGGTATAGAACACTGGGCGCTTGGCCTTCAGCATCATTTCGACGGCTTTTTTGATCTGCCCGGTATGGCCACGGGTTACCGGATTGTACGAGCGCAGTTTGACCTTTTTCGGGTACACGTACTCATAGCGCTCGGTGGGGGCCGTCATGTCCTTAGGAATATCCACCACCACCGGGCCAGGACGACCGGTCGATGCCAGATAGAAGGCTTTTTTCAATACTTCAGGAATCTCGGACGGGTGACGAATCGAGAAGCTGTGCTTCACGATAGGACGCGTCACGCCGACGATATCGGTTTCCTGGAAGGCGTCGTCACCAATCAAGTGGCTCATGACCTGGCCGCATAGCACGACCATGGGAATGGAGTCCATGTAGGCGGTCGCAATGCCAGTCACCGCGTTGGTAGCGCCGGGGCCAGAGGTCACCAGCACCACGCCGGGCTTGCCGGAGGCACGGGCATAGCCGTCGGCAGCGTGGGTGGCTGCCTGTTCGTGCCGCACGAGGATGTGCTTCACTTTGTCTTGGCGGAACAGCGCGTCGTAAATATGCAGCGCCGCACCACCGGGATAACCATAAATGTATTCGACGCCCTCATCTTGCAAGAAGCGGGCGATCATGTCTGCGCCGGAAAGCAGTTCCACTGTGTTTCTCCCCTGGAGGTCTCGAGTGCGATCCGCAGGACATCCTGCGGGGTCGAGTGCGGCGGTATGCCGCTGCCGGCCCATGCCGGCACCTGATGCCAAACCCTGGCAATATGGCCCGGTTAGGGCCTGCACTCTCATCGGGAACGCTCATCTATGTCGACCATAAAGAGCGTTTCCCTAACACGGCGGTTTGCCATGTCGGGGCGTTGGCCAGGTCAGGCGGTTAGCCCAAGCCCGGAAGTCCTTCGGCGGGTAGAGGCGTGAGCCTACCCTTCGCGCGGGGATGAGGGGTTGCCCGTTGGTTCCGCGCCCGCAAATCAGGAACCCACAAGATTCCATTAGCACCCTTAACCTGTCAACCTCCGATCCAGCCAAACGCAACAAAGGTCGCAGTCAGCACAAAAAAATGCCCCGACAGCGGCGCTGACGGGGCATTTGCCCTATATCATTGCGCAATCCCCGCACGGTATTGCGCCAAGTCCGGCTCTACGAGACGGCATGATTAGTGAAACACCAGCTTACCCTCTTCCGCGCTGATGTGAATGGTCGTACCGGGAAGGTACTTACCTGCCAGCAGATTCTGCGCCAGCGGGTTTTCGACGCGGCTTTGGATAGCGCGCTTGAGCGGCCGTGCCCCAAAGACAGGATCGAAGCCCACCACCGCGAGCTGCGCCATGGCATCGTCGCTCAACTCCAGGCGCAGATCGTGTTCCGCAAGCCGTGCCTTCAAGCGCTCCAACTGAATGCCAGCGATGGCCTGAATCTGCTCTTGGCCGAGGGCGTGGAACACGACCACCTCATCGATCCGGTTGATCAACTCAGGGCGGAAGTGATTACCCACAACCTCCATCACCGCGTTTTTCATCAGCTCGTAGTCGTTATCATCCCCGCCCATGCGTTGAATGATGTCTGAGCCCATGTTGGAGGTCATCACAATCACGGTGTTACGGAAGTCGACGGTACGACCCTGACCATCGGTTAAGCGGCCATCTTCCAGCACTTGCAGCAGAATGTTGAACACATCCGGGTGCGCTTTTTCCACCTCATCCAGCAGCAGCACCGAGTAGGGCTTGCGGCGCACGGCTTCGGTCAAGTAGCCACCTTCTTCGTAACCGACATAGCCGGGAGGTGCGCCAATCAAGCGGGCCACGGAGTGCTTCTCCATAAACTCCGACATATCAATGCGTACCATGGCCTCTTCCGTATCGAACAGGAAATTGGCCAGCGACTTACACAGCTCGGTTTTCCCCACCCCGGTCGGGCCGAGGAATAGGAACGAACCGTTGGGGCGGTTGGGGTCGGCAAGGCCCGCCCGAGAGCGGCGCACCGCGTTGGCGACGGCCTCGACCGCCTCGTTTTGACCAATGACGCGCTCGTGCAGGGCGTCTTCCATGCGCAGCAGCTTGTCCCGCTCGCCTTCCAGCATTTTAGAGACAGGAATGCCTGTCCAGCGGGAGACCACTTCCGCGATCTCTTCTTCCGTGACGTTGGAACGCAGCAGCTGGTGGCTCGCGGTGTCTGCTTCACCTTCGCCCGCTTCGCTGATCTTCTTCTCCAGCGCGGGAATTTTGCCGTACTGGATTTCCGACATACGACCTAAATCGCCCTGGCGGCGCGCTTGCTCAAGGTCGATACGCGCTTGCTCAAGCTCCGCCTTAAACTGAGCCGCACCTTGGATACTGGCCTTTTCCGCCTTCCAAATCTCATCCAAGTCCGCGTATTCACGCTCCAGCTCATGAATCTGCTGATTGAGTGCTTCTAAGCGTTTCTTGGTGGCTTCGTCGGTCTCTTTCTTAAGCGCTTCACGCTCCATTTTGAGCTGAATGAGGCGACGGTCGAGACGATCCATCTCTTCAGGCTTGGAGTCCAGCTCCATGCGAATCCGCGAGGCGGCTTCATCGATCAGATCGATGGCTTTGTCCGGCAGCTGACGGTCGGTGATGTAACGTGTCGAGAGCTTGGCAGCGGCAATAATCGCCGAGTCGGTAATATCGACGCCGTGGTGGACCTCATAGCGCTCTTTCAGGCCGCGCAGAATGGCGATGGTATCGGCCTCGGTAGGCTCGTCCACCAGCACTTTCTGGAAACGGCGCTCTAACGCGGCGTCTTTTTCGATGTACTTGCGGTACTCATCCAGCGTGGTGGCACCTACGCAGTGCAGCTCGCCTCGCGCCAGCGCCGGTTTGAGCATATTGCCCGCATCCATCGCACCTTCGGCTTTCCCAGCCCCCACCATGGTATGCAGCTCGTCAATGAACAGAATCACTCGCCCCTCTTCTTGGGAGAGCTCTTTCAGCACGGCTTTCAGGCGCTCTTCGAACTCGCCGCGAAACTTGGCCCCGGCGAGCAGCGCGCCCATATCCAATGAGAGCACACGCTTCTCTTTCAGACCTTCGGGCACCTCGCCATTGACGATACGCTGAGCCAAGCCTTCGACAATGGCGGTCTTACCCACACCGGGCTCGCCAATCAGTACCGGGTTATTTTTGGTGCGACGCTGTAGCACTTGGATCGTGCGGCGAATTTCGTCGTCACGGCCAATCACTGGGTCGAGCTTGCCGTCCAGCGCGCGCTGGGTCAGGTCCAGCGTGTACTTATTGAGCGCTTCACGCTGCTCTTCCGCATTGGGGTCGTCGACCTTGGCACCGCCGCGCAGGCTGTCAATGGACGCCTCTAGGCCTTTACGGCTTAATCCCGCCTCTTTCATCAGTTTGGTGATGGCGCTGTTCATTTCCAATGCGGCCAGCAGCACGAGTTCCGAGGCGATGAATTGATCGCCGCGCTTCTGGGCTTCACGGTCGGTGAGATTGATCAGCTTGACGAAATCACGAGAGGGCTGAACGTCGCCATCGAACTGGCCGACTTTGGGCAAATCGTCCATTTGACGCTGCAAACCGTCGCGCAGGCGTGAACTGCTGCCGTCGGCTTTCTCGATCAGCGCTTTGATGCCGGTTTCTTTGGTATCGATCAGTGCCAGCAGCAGGTGCGCGGGATCGAGCTGGTTATGGCCTTGGCCCACGGCGAGAGACTGCGCCTCGGCAATGGCGGCCTGTAATTTGGCAGTGAATTTATCGAATCGCATGACGTGCCTCCTGGGGAGTGCCGTGCGTTTGGACCCACGGCGTTTCCCAATAACCTGTCGTTGAACGTGCTAAAGACGATTAGCTTGACAAGTTAAATGGCGTCATATCCACGCATTTCAAGTGGCGATTAGTTGATCCAGATCACGCTTGCCATGCGGCCGGTATTGCCGTTATCACGGCGATAGGAGTAGAAGCGCGACTCGCAGGCGGTGCAGAAGTGCCCGCCGCTAATATGATGAATGCCCAAAGCTTCCAGGCGAAAGCGCGCGAGCCGATACAAATCGGCCATATAGTGCCCAAGCCGGTACGGGCTGTGGTCGAACGCGTCGGCCGTATCTGGGTGTATTGCGACGAAAGCGCCGTACACTTCTGGCCCTACCTCGAACTGGGCATTGGAGATCGCAGGGCCTAACCACACCAGAACATCGTCGGGATCGCAGTTCATGGCAGCTACCGTGGCTTCCAGCACGCCGCCTGCCAACCCGCGCCAGCCCGCGTGGGCCACCGCTACCTGCGTTCCTTGGCGATTACAAAACAGCACTGGCAAACAGTCGGCGGTGAGCACGACACAAGCGTACTCGCGGCTGTTGGCAAGCGCAGCATCGGCATCGGGTGCATCGCTTTGGTACTCCTGCTGCACCCTCGCGCCGTGGGTTTGGTTAAGCCACAGCAGCGGGCGGTCATCGCCAATCTCTTTTTGAAGCAATCGTCGACACAGCGCCACATGGTCGGCGTTATCGCCCACGTGAGCGGCCGGATTGAAGGCCGCAAAGTCGTTCTGGCTCGGCCCCGTTTCACGCGTGGTCACAAAGGCCCGCACGTTGGCGGGCGCGGGCCAGTCCGGTAGCAGTAGCGTCGGGCGTAGGTCTATAGCATCGCTCATCGCATGGTCTCGCTATCTTCGCGCAGGTAGTCCAACAACATTAGTAGATCATCGGGCAGGTCGGCTTGAAAAGTGAGGGTTTCGCCACTGACGGGGTGTACGAAGCTCAACTTGCGAGCATGCAGCGCTTGGCGAGGAAACTCGCGCAAAATCTCTTTCAACGGCCCGGCTGCCCCCGGCGGAAGCTTGGCACGGCCACTGTAGAGCGGGTCGCCAATCAGCGGATAGCGGGCATGGGCCATGTGCACACGGATTTGGTGGGTACGGCCGGTTTCTAGCTGGCAGCGCACGTGGGTGTGGGCACGAAAGCGCTCGACCACGCGGTAATGCGTCACGGCTGGCTTGCCGGAAGCCGTCACTGCCTGACGCTTGCGGTCTTTCGGGTGCCTGCCAATCGGCGCATCGATGGTGCTCCCCGCCACGGGCTTACCGATCACGATGGCGTCGTACTGACGCGACACGGTACGCGCCTGAAGCTGCTCCACCAGCACGGTTTGGGCGGGCAAGGTTTTGGCGACCATCATCAGGCCAGTGGTGTCTTTATCCAGGCGGTGGACGATGCCCGCACGGGGCACTTCCGCCAGTGTGGGGTGATGATGCAGTAGCGCATTGAGCAAAGTGCCATCCGGGTTGCCCGCCGCCGGATGCACGACCATGCCCGCAGCCTTGTTAATGACGATGACGTCATCGTCTTCGTAGACGATGTTCAGCGCAATGTCCTGGGGCTCGAAACGCGTGTCCTCTTCGATAGTCGCATTGAGCGTCAGCACTTCATGGCCGTGCAGTTTGGCTTTCGGCTTGACCTTGGCACCATCGACGGTGAGCTCACCGGCGTTGATCCACGCTTTCAAACGCTCGCGGGAGTAATCACTGAACAACTCCGCTGCCGCTTGGTCCAAACGTGCGCCAGCTAGCGTGGCGGGCACCCGCTGCGTGGCTTCAACAATACGAGACATGAATAACCTCTCTGAGACGCTAACCGCCCAAACAAACCACCCAAGATGTACAACTTGCCGTTGCGACGTGTCGCTAAGCCTGCGTTTTGCGTCTAGGTGTTTTATAGTGGGCTCACTGCGACCTATTCTACCATTTCTACTTATGGCCATCGTCGCTTTTCGGTGATTGAGGCTTGTTTGCAACGAGGATGATGATGCGCGTTTTTTCCGCTGCCCACCGCTTTGGCGCCCTAGCCTTGAGCCTTGCCCTTCTCGCAGGCTGCGCCAGCAACGACACGACCCCGGAAGAGGAAGACGAGTTTGCGGGTGTCCAGGAGCGCGAGCTGTACGAGCTGGCACGCACCGCGCTCGATAGCAACCGTTTTCCGATTGCTATCGAGCGCCTTGAAGCGCTGGATACCCGCTACCCGTTCGGTCCTCACGCTGAGCAGGCCCAGCTCGAACTGATTTATGCCTATTACGAAAACAGCAACTGGGAAGAGGCGCGCGCTGCCGCTAGCCGCTTCATCCGCTTACATCCGGATCATCCCCAGGTGGATTACGCTTACTACCTGCGCGGACTTTCTGCCTGGCAGGCGGGACGTTTCAGCCTCGAGCGCCTGCGCCTGATCGACATCTCCAAGCGTGATCTAGGGGCATCGCGCGATGCTTACAACGACTTCCGCGAACTGATTCAGCGCTTCCCGCAGAGCCAGTACGCCCCGGATGCCCAGCAGCGCATCGTCTACCTGCGCGAGCTCTTGGCGCGCCATGAGTTGCACGTAGCCGATTACTACCTGCGTCGCGGCGCCTTCCTGGCCGCCGTCGAGCGGGGTCGCTGGGTGATCGAGAACTATCCGGAATCCAACGCGACTCGCGATGCGCTGGCGACGATGGTCGAAGGCTACCAGGGGCTGGGCATGGATGACCGTGCCAGTGAAGTCCTCGCTGTGCTGCGGGAAAACGCACCGGATCACGAGCAACTACAAGGTGGTCGCTTCACACCAAAGCATGGCAACAGCGATTGAGCGTTGAATCATGCCGCTAGCGGCTGCCACGATTTGGCTGTACAATTTGCGCACTAATAAAACCACGCTTCGGCGTGGTTTTTTTATTCTTACCTAATTAAAACTTCATTAACAAAAACTTAATCAATTCGAAAAACATAAATAGTCATACAGATGTTGTACAAATTATGCTGCCAGCACTATTATCCCCTTTGCCGAACATAATAAAGCGCCTTCACGGCGCCTAAGGAGCCCCTTGCATGACCTCCCTGATGAAACGACTTTCGGGTACGAAAATAAGCACCCGACTCGCCGTCGGATTTTCTATCCTTCTGGCATTACTGGTGCTGCTCACCGTGGCAGGCATCCTTCAAGTCAACCAAATTGACCGTGGCTTAACCCAGATCAACGATGTTCACGGCGAAAAACAAGGTTACGCCGTCGATATGCGAGGCAGTGTTCATGATCGCGCCATCGTCTTGCGTGACATCGTCATCACTGCAGGTGATGGCATGTTGACAGAACTGCAGGCCGAGATGCGCCAACTCGAGGAGGCCTACCAAGCCGCCATGGCCGGAATGGCACAGGTCAATCAAACCTCGACGGCCTCGGCAGACGAGCAGCGAATGCTGGCGAACATCGGTGAGCAAGCCGATGCGACGAAGCGCTTGACGGCGCAAGTCTTGGCCGCTCGAGAGACGGGTAACAATCAGCAAGCCCAAGCCATTCTGTTAGAGCAGGCAGGCCCTGCCTACACGGAATGGCTCAACCGCATCAATCAGTTCATCGACCTGCAAGAACAGATCAACAACGTGACCACCGCCGATGCCCGTGCCACGGCTTCGGGTTTTCAGCTACAGATGCTTGGCTTAACGCTCTTTGCCCTACTGATCGGTGGCCTGATTGCCGTCTTCCTGTCGCGTCAGCTATTGCGGGAACTGGGTGCCGAACCCTTTGAGGTGAAAGCCTTTGCTCAAGCCATCGGTCGTGGCGAACTCGCCACCAAAGGACGGCTTAAGAAAGGCGATACCCGCAGCATCATGGCGTCGCAGGTCGAGATGGCGAAGCACCTCCAAGACATCGTGGCGCAAGTGCGCGCCTCGGCGGAGGCCGTCGCCTCCAACAGCGAGCAGATTGCGGAAGGCAACAACGATCTTGCCTCTCGCACTGAGGAGCAGGCCAGCGCCCTGGCCGAAACGGCCTCCGCCATGGAGGAGCTCAACAGCACGGTGAAGCAGAACGCCGATAACTCCGAACAGGCCAGCCAAGAAGCCGCCAGCGCTTCGACAACGGCCACCCGGGGCGGTGAAGCGGTGCATCAGGTCGTCGCCACCATGAACGATCTCAATAAAAGCTCTCAAGAGATCGCTGGCATCATTTCGACCATTGATTCGATCGCCTTCCAAACCAACATCTTGGCCTTGAACGCCTCGGTCGAGGCAGCCCGAGCAGGCGAGCATGGCCGCGGGTTTGCCGTCGTTGCCGAAGAGGTGCGTAAGCTGGCCCAGCGCAGTGCCGATGCTGCGCGGGAAATCAACAACCTCATCAGCAGCAATCTCGAGCGCGTCAACCATGGTAACGAGCGGGCGGAAGAAGCCAGCAAATCCACCGAAGAGATCGTCGAAGCCATCCAGCGTGTGACCACCATCATGCAAGAGATCAGCAATGCCAGCGCCGAACAGAGCGCTGGCGTTCAGGAAGTGGGCCAAGCGGTCACCGAAATGGATCAGGTCACGCAACAAAACGCATCGTTGGTACACGAAAGTGCGACTGCCGCCAACAACTTGCGTCAAAATGCCCACCAGCTGCTGCATGCCATGGGCGCATTCAAACTGCCGTCGACGGCGTCGAGCACACCACGTCGCGTGAGCCAAGCCACCCCACCGTCCTCCCCCGCGCCCCAGAAAGCGCCGGCGCTGCCTGCAGCCAACTCCAGCGCTTCTGCGGAACCTGAGTGGGAAAGCTTCTAAATAAAACGCCTGACCTGCCGTTAATTATTTAGAGAGGCCGTGGCGTGATGCGCCACGGTCCACTGCTTTCCCTTGAGGTTACTATGAAACCTTCGCAAAGCCTGTTCATGGTGTTTTTGCTCCCCATTCTGATGGTCGTACTTCCCGTGGCACTGCTATTGGGGCTAGCCACCTATACGATCAAAGAGCAGTCGCTGCAGAGCTATCAGCTTCAGTCCAACGACCTGGATACCCTTGTGCAGATGGCGACGTTTGATCGTCAACTAGGCGATCTTCATCAACGCATGAGTGAAGTGTTTAGCCGCGCGGAAGCGACCGATCTGGGCGCCATGCAGCGTTACTCCGAATACGGCCTGATTAACCAAGAGCTATCGCGCATTGGTGACAGCATTGATCAGTTGGCCGCCTCGCCGCTGATCTTCGACCTGAGTCAGGAGAGCGCCGACACCTTACAGCGCGCCTTTCGTGAATATCGCCGGTTTGTCAGCATGGCGAACGAAGCGGCTACCCTGAACCAGGGAGACCCAGGGTATTACCTGCAAGAAGCCCAGCGCCACTTCTCGACTTTCAGCCTCTTTTCTCAGCAGATTTTCGAGGCGCTGACCCAGCGTGCCAGTGATCGTCACCGGGAGTCGTACACCGACCTCATCCAATCGCGCAACTCCACGCTATGGCTCGGTCTGGGACTCTTTGCCCTGCTGATCAGTGCCGCCTTTTTGGCCGCGTGGCGCATCAATCAGCGGCTCGTCACGGTGGGCGACGCGATTCTAGCCCTATCCGACAACCACCAAGCCCTGCCCGACATGCAGGCCGTCGAACGCCTAAGCAAACAGCACAGCGGCCCGCTTCAGCGCATTGCGCTTTCGCTGCTCTCTTTTCGCGATACCGAACAGCAGCGTCGCGAAGCGGAGCGCCAGGTCCATCAACTGGCGTACTACGACACGCTCACCGATCTACCTAACTGGCGGTTGATGAAAGAGCACTTGCAGCACTCGTTGGAAACCAATAGCCAAACCAATACCTACGGGGCGCTGGTGTACGTGGATGTGGACGAATTCAAGCGCATCAACGACGGCATCGGCCATCGGGCGGGCGACGACCTGCTCAAGCAGATGGCCTCGCGGCTAAAAACGTTGGAGCAACAGGGCTGCACCATCGGCCGCCTGAGCGGCGATGAATTCGTGCTGATCGTAGACGGTTTGGATGCCGACAAGCTGAAGGCCGCTGAGAAAGCCGAGTTCTTTGCGCAGCAGATCAATCACGCGCTGACCCAGTCTTACTGCTTGGATGGGCATTACCAGTATCTCAATGTCAGCCAGGGGCTCGTCTTGTTCAAAGGTGTCGATGACAGCGTCGACCAGCTTTTCCAGTACGCCAACTCAGCGGTTCACCTCGCCAAGCGCGATGGTCAAAATACGATCCGCTTTTATGACCCGACGGTGCAAGCACAGCTGGAAACGCGCACCGAGCTCGAGCGGGATCTGCGTCTCGCCATTGAGCGGGAAGAGTTCGTACTGGTGTATCAAATGCAGGTGGACAGCCAAGGGCGAGCCATCGGCGCGGAAGCGCTCATCCGTTGGCAGCACGCTACCCGAGGTTTCGTCTCGCCAGGCACCTTCATTCCGCTGGCCGAGGAGACTGGACTCATCGTGCCTATTGGCACCTGGGTACTGCACGCTGCCTGCGAACAGCTCGTCATGTGGGAAACGGCGGCACACACCAAGGACTTGGTCCTGGCCGTTAACGTCAGCGCCAAACAGTTCCAACAGCCGAACTTCGTTGAAGAGGTGGCCAACGCCCTGGAACTTAGCGGCGCTTCGCCGCACAAGCTGAAGCTTGAGCTAACTGAGAGTACCGTGATTGGCAAAGTAGAAGATACCATCGCCCGTATGCATCAGCTGAAGGCGCTGGGGATCAGTTTCGCCATGGACGACTTTGGCACCGGCTACTCATCGCTTCAGTACTTGAAGCGATTGCCGCTGGATCAGATCAAAATCGATCAATCCTTCGTGCGCGATCTTCATCAGGACGAAGATGACATGGCCATCGTCGAAACGATCATTGCCATGGGGCATTCGCTGGGACTGAACGTGATTGCCGAGGGGGTAGAAACCATGGAGCACTGGCGCTACTTGAACGAACACCAGTGCCACGCTTACCAGGGTTACTACTTCTGCAAGCCAGTAGCCGCGGAAGAGATGGCCAAACACTGTCTGGCCCCTCCTCCGGTACTGACTTAAGCCAGTGCGCGCTTGGGCCCTTAGTCCCCAGGCTGCCAGCCGTTCACGATGGGGTAGCGACGGTCACGCCCGAAACCACGGGGCGTGACCCGCACGCCCACCGGCGCCTGGCGACGCTTGTATTCACAGCGATCCACCAGCTTGACGACCTTGTAGACATCCTCTTCTTCGAAGCCGGCGGCAATGATCGCCTCGGCGCTCATATCTCCCTCAATGTAGCGAACCAGAATGGCATCCAGTACATCGTAGTCAGGGAGTGAGTCGCTATCCTGCTGGTCAGGGGCGAGTTCCGCACTAGGCGCACGCTCGATCACCCGCTCGGGAATCGCCGGAGACTGCGTATTGCGCCAGCGGGCCAAGCGGTATACCCAGGTTTTATACACATCCTTGATGGCGTTGTAGCCGCCTACCATATCGCCATACAACGTGGCGTATCCCACGGCCATTTCACTCTTGTTACCCGTGGTCAATACCATCAGCCCTTTCTTGTTGGAAATCGCCATGAGCAGCACGCCACGGCAGCGCGACTGCAGGTTCTCCTCGGTCGTGTCGCGCTCGGTACCGGCAAAGCTCTCAGCTAAGGTCCCCATGAACGCTTCCACCATCGGCTCGATGGGCAAGACGTCATAGTGCACGCCCAGCAGGTTCGCCTGCTCGGCGGCATCCTGTTTGGAGATATCCGCCGTGTAATGGTAAGGCATCATGACGGCTTGAACCCGCTGCGGCCCTAGCGCATCCACTGCAATGGCCAGCGAAAGCGCGGAATCGATGCCGCCAGACAGTCCCAGCACCACGCCTTTGAAACCGCTCTTGTTGACGTAGTCACGCAGGCCGGTCACCAGCGCACAGTAGAGACTCTCTTCCGGCTCAACGTCGGGCTCGATCTCCCCGGCTTGGGGCTCCCAGGCATCCGCGCTGGTTTGTAGCAACTGAATGGGCATCAGCCCTACCTGCCAGTAGGGCGCCAGCACCTTGAGTTGGCCACTGGCATCGACACAGCTCGATCCCCCGTCGAACACCAGCTCGTCCTGACCGCCAATGGTATTGACGTAAACGATAGGACGCTGCACGTCTTGGGCGCGCTGTTCCAACAGACGCAGACGCTCGGCGGGCTTGTCCTGATGGTAGGGTGACGCGTTCAAACTGATCAGCACTTCAGCACCCGCCTCGCGAGCGGCCTTCACCGGCGCGCCTTCCCACAGGTCTTCGCAAATCAGCAGGCCCAGCTTGGCTCCTTTGTGCTCGTATACCAGCGGTTCGGTGCCCGGGGTGAAGTAGCGCTGCTCATCAAACACTTGGTAGTTGGGCAGCGCTTGCTTGGCGTATTCCGCTTCCCATTGGCCGTTGTACAGCACCCCCGCCAAGTTGTAGCACTTGCCTTCACGGACGCCGGGATAGCCGATGATCACCAGCACATCGCGGGAGATCTTTTCCGCCATTTTTGCCCGCGCTTCCCGCAGACGAGTTTCCATGGAAGGGCGCAGCAGCAGATCTTCCGGCGGGTAACCGGATAAAAAAAGCTCAGGGAAGACAACAATATCCGCCCCATGCTCGATCCTCGCTTCACGCACCGCTTCAATGGCACGCGCGGCATTGCCGGGAATATCTCCTACCAGAGGGTCGAGTTGGGCCATTACCAGCGTTAAGTCTTGCATGGGCGTCAAAATCTCTTGAGAATCTTCGGAATACGGTGGCATCTACCTCGTTGCTGCATTGTCCCGCAAGGCGTGCCCAGTGGCAAAGGCCAAGCGGCCACGAATGCGATGTCACCGCCCTTTCCCACATGGGAGCCATTGAGGATGAACCTATTGATCATTCGGCTGATTATTTTCGCCGCGCTGTTTTACGCAGGCCTGAAGCTTTACGGTATGTACCGCCAACGTAAGCTGGCTCACCAGCAACAAACGCCACCACGCCATGAGGGTGGCCGAATGGTGCGCTGCCGCTGGTGTGATGTTCACGTACCGGAGAGCGAGGCGCTGCGCGACGCAGAGCAGTGGTTCTGCTGTAGCGCCCACCGTGATCGTTTCCTGCAGGAGCAGGAAGACAGCCAACGTTAATCGTCACGCTAAACGCTCGGCCGTTAGCCGATAAGGCGTCGGGTCCATCAGCGGCTTGCGCCCTAGCACTAGATCGACCAGAAGATGGGTCGACGCGGGCGCCAGCACCAACCCATTACGGTAGTGCCCGGCATTGACGAACACGTTCGGATGGTCGGGCAGCGCGCCGATGAAAGGAATGCCCGCCGGTGAACCGGGACGCAATCCCGCCCAATGGTGCGCGACGGGGTAGTTGGCTAACGCGGGGATTATGTTCTCTGCACTGCGCTTGAGCGATGCCAACGCCTCTTCATCGGTGGTCGTATCGAAGCCCGCCTCTTCCAACGTCGACCCCACAAGCAGTAGCCCATCGCTGCGTGGAATCACGTAGCGGCCATCTTTGAGTACCACACGCTGAACCAGCCCTGGCGGCGCTTGATAAGCGATCATCTGACCTTTGACTGGCCGAACCGGTAGGCGCACGTTCACCTCCTCCAATAGCTGGGCCGTCCAGGCCCCACCACAGACGATGAACTGCTCTGCCCACTGCTCTCCACGGCTCGTTGCGACGCCCACCACACGGCCTTGGCGCTGAATCATGCCTTGTACGCTGCAGTGCTCCATCAGCGTCACGTTGGGCATGGCGGCCAGGCGCGCGCGTAGCGCTTGGCCCAAGCGCGGATTACGCACGCTGCCGAGGGTGGGCATCCAGAGCGCACTGCCCTGCGGAGCGGCAGCTTCAGGCTCTTTATGGCGAACGAATTCTGCATTGACTCGTTCCAGCGGCTTGCCTAGCTGTCGGGCCCAATGCAAGGCCGCCTCGTCATCGTACACGTTCAAGTAGAGCAAGCCCTTTTGGCGGTACTCCGGGTCGATGCCGGTCTCTTCCAACAGGCGCAGGGCCAGCGTGGGGTATACCCCTTCGGACCAGCGCGAAAGCTGAGACACGGGTTCGCCATAGCGCCATGGGTAGAGCGGCGAAACGATTCCGCCACCGGCCCAGGACGCCTCTTTTCCGCATGTCCCACGCTCTATCAGCGTGATATTCTGACCAGCATCCGCCAGTTGCAGGGCGGTCATCATGCCGATGACACCACCGCCTATAATTAAAAAATTGCTCACAAATATTGCCCATTATTGCTAATAGAGTCGCTAATAGAGTACCAGCGCCTTGGCGGTATGAGGAAAATGAGCATAGGGATGCGTTTCCACAGGTCAAGCTATTGAGAGAGACTATGGCACAGCCTCACTACACTGCTAAGCGCAATATTAAGGGCTTTACGCTGCTTGAGCTGCTCGTGGCACTCGCCTTGATGGGTATATTGGCGGCCTGGGGGCTACCGAGCTTCCAAGCATTAGGAGAGCGCTCAGCAGTCACCAGTGAGATTAATCGGCTGCAAGCCATTCTCACCCTGGCAAGAAATACAGCCATTACTCAACAAAGTGATATCACCGTTTGCCCCACCAATGATAGTCGGGAGGCCTGCACGAACGATTGGAACAACTCCGTCGTTGTAGTCAAAGGAGATCAAACAACCAACATCAGTGATGCAGACATCGTGCGCATTTTCGCACCCACAAAAGGCACTCGCGTCACTAAAAATGGCCAATCAAGAATAAAGTACAATTCAGTAGGCCATGCGGGAGGATTTAACAGCACCTACACTGTTTGTCCTAGCAGTGACGAAACGTCACTAACGGGAAAGACACTGGTGGTCAGTCGATTGGGGCGTTCGAGAGTAGGAGAAGATCCCATCAGCTGTACGAACTGATAGGATCTCCTTTTCTCAAAGAGATGAGGGATCAGGCAATACCGTCCAGGTAACGCTCGGCATCCAGCGCTGCCATACAGCCGCTGCCTGCCGAGGTGATCGCTTGGCGGTAGATATGATCCATCACGTCGCCGCAGGCAAACACGCCCGGCACGCTCGTGGCCGTGGCATTGCCTTCACTGCCCGATTGCACCTTGATATAGCCACCGTTCATCTCCAACTGCCCTTCGAAGATGCCCGTATTGGGGCTATGGCCAATGGCAATGAACAGCCCCGGCGCGTGTATCTCTTTCGTGCTGCCATCCTGGGTAGACTTCACACGCACGCCGGTCACGCCGGTGTTATCCCCCAGCACTTCCTCGACTTCGTAGAACCACTCCAGGGCAATTTTACCCGCCTCGGCTTTCTCGAAGAGCTTGTCCTGCAGGATTTTTTCCGCGCGCAAAGTATCACGACGATGAACCAGCGTGACCTTGGACGCGATGTTAGACAAGTAGAGCGCCTCTTCCACTGCGGTGTTACCCCCGCCAACGACCACGACCTCTTGGTTACGGTAGAAAAACCCATCGCAAGTCGCACAGGCCGACACGCCCTGGCCCATGAACTGCTGTTCGGTGGGTAGCCCCAAGTAGCGCGCGCTGGCACCGGTGGCGATGATCAGCGCGTCACAGGTATAGGTGCCGCTGTCGCCTTTCAGGGTATAGGGCTTTTCCGCTAAGCTGACTTCATTGATATGATCGAACAGCACCTCGGTATTGAAACGCTCGGCGTGCTGCTTCATGCGCTCCATTAGCTCAGGACCCTGGACGCCTTCGGCATCGCCCGGCCAGTTATCCACGTCGGTCGTGGTGGTCAATTGGCCACCAGCCTGCATACCGGTAATGAGCAGGGGGTTGAGGTTGGCCCGAGCGGCATACACGGCGGCCGTATAGCCCGCCGGGCCGGACCCAAGAATAATCAAACGTTCATGACGCGTTTCCATGACACCACCTTAGTCACAATTGAGCAGATAACGTTGCAAGAGAGTCTGCCTGAAATGGCGTCAAGTACAAGCTATTACAAGGGTTAGCCTATGCTATTAGGCGAAGATGGCTTGAAAGGCGAGGGTAATACACCCATGTGTTAGTAATAAGCCATACTGTTACATCCTACGATGAGACCGCCATACCCAGACAAGCAGTGACCGTCGCGCAACGCCAAGCAATCAGAGGAGAATGGAATGAGCAAGATACCCAATACGCTTCATACCTTAACGGCAGGAAGCCAAGAGTATCACTACTACAGCCTGCCCAAGGCGGCTGAGACGCTAGGCAACATTGACCGGCTGCCCAAAACACTCAAAATCCTGCTCGAAAACCAGCTGCGCTTTGCAGACGATGAGAGCGTCGAGCAAGCAGACATGCAGGCGCTGGTCGACTGGCAACAAGAGGGCAAATCCAGCCGTGAAATTGGCTACCGCCCTGCCCGCGTGTTGATGCAGGACTTTACCGGTGTGCCCGGCGTCGTGGATCTCGCCTCCATGCGCGCGGCGGTAGAAAAGCTAGGCGAAGACCCCGCCCGCATCAACCCCCTTTCTCCAGTGGATTTGGTGATCGACCACTCGGTCATGGTCGATAAGTTTGGCAACCCAGCGGCGTTCCAAGAAAACGTCGATATCGAAATGCAGCGCAACGGCGAGCGTTACGAGTTCCTGCGCTGGGGCCAGAAAGCGTTCGACAACTTCAGCGTCGTACCGCCCGGTACCGGCATCTGTCACCAGGTGAACCTGGAGTACCTGGGCCGCACGGTATGGACCAAAGAGGAAGATGGCCACACCGTTGCCTACCCCGATACCCTGGTAGGTACTGACTCTCATACCACCATGATCAACGGCTTGGGTGTGCTGGGCTGGGGCGTGGGCGGCATCGAAGCAGAAGCCGCCATGCTGGGTCAACCGGTCTCCATGCTGATTCCCGAAGTGATTGGTTTCAAACTCACCGGCAAGCTGCGGGAAGGCATTACCGCCACCGACCTCGTGCTTACCGTGACCGAAATGCTGCGTAAGAAAGGCGTGGTCGGCAAGTTCGTCGAGTTTTATGGCGACGGACTGAAAGACCTGCCCCTGGCGGATCGTGCCACCATCGCCAACATGGCCCCGGAATACGGCGCCACCTGCGGCTTCTTCCCAGTGGATGACGAAACGCTCAACTATCTGCGCCTGACTGGCCGTGAAGATAGCCAGATCGCGCTGGTCGAAGCGTACAGCAAGGCCCAAGGCCTGTGGCGCGAGCCGGGTGACGAGCCCATCTTCACGGACACGCTCAGCCTGGACATGAACGATGTAGAAGCCAGCCTGGCAGGCCCCAAACGCCCGCAAGATCGTGTGGCCCTCAAAGACATGGCCAGCGCCTTTAGCAAAGTCATGGAAGAGGATGGTAAAGCGCTGCCCAGCACCGAAAAGGGTAAGCTGGCCTCCGAAGGCGGCCAAACCGCTGTCGGCATCGACCGCAGCTACGAGCATGACTTCAAACATAGTGACAGCCAAACCGTCACGATGGGTGAGCAGGACTTCAGTCTCGACCCCGGGGCGGTGGTGATCGCAGCGATTACATCGTGCACCAACACCTCGAACCCCAGCGTAATGATGGCAGCCGGCTTGCTGGCGCGTAACGCCCGTGAGAAAGGCTTGAGCACCAAGCCCTGGGTGAAAACATCGCTGGCGCCTGGCTCCAAAGTCGTCACTGACTATCTCGCCGCGGCCAATCTCGATGATGACCTGGATGCACTGGGCTTCAACCTCGTAGGCTACGGCTGCACCACCTGTATCGGTAACTCTGGCCCCTTGCCGGAAGAGATCGAAAAAGCCATCAATAATGGCGACCTTACCGTGGCATCGGTGCTGTCGGGCAACCGTAACTTTGAGGGCCGTGTGCACCCGCTGGTCAAAACCAACTGGTTGGCATCACCGCCCTTGGTCGTTGCCTATGCACTGGCGGGTAACGTGCAGTGCAACTTGACCACCGACCCGCTCGGCCAGGACAGCGACGGCAATCCGGTGTACCTGAAAGACATCTGGCCTTCGCAGGCAGATATCGCCAGCGCCGTCGAGAAGGTGAATACCGAGATGTTCCGTAAGGAGTACGGAGCCGTCTTCGAAGGCGATGAGACGTGGAAAGCCATCAAAGTGCCAGAGGGCAAAGTTTACGAGTGGCCGGAGTCGACCTATATTCAACACCCGCCCTTCTTTGAAGGCATGCAGCGGGAGCCAGACGCCATCGAGGACGTGAAAAATGCGCGCGTCCTGGCAATGCTCGGCGACTCTGTCACTACCGACCACATCTCGCCTGCGGGCTCCATCAAACCCGATAGCCCTGCTGGTCGCTACCTGCAAGAGCACGGCGTGAAGCCGGTCGACTTCAACTCTTACGGTTCGCGCCGAGGCAATCATGAAGTGATGATGCGTGGCACCTTCGCCAACGTGCGCATCAAAAACGAAATGCTCGACGGCGTGGTTGGCGGCGAAACACGCCACGTACCGAGCGGCGAGCAGATGGCCATCTACGATGCCGCCATGAAATACAAAGAAGAAGGCACGCCGCTGGTGGTGATTGCGGGTAAAGAGTATGGCACCGGTTCTTCGCGCGATTGGGCCGCCAAAGGCACGCGCTTGCTAGGCGTACGCGCGGTGATTGCCGAATCCTTCGAGCGCATCCACCGTTCTAACCTGATCGGAATGGGCGTGGTACCGCTGCAATTTCCGGAAGGCGAAAGCCGTGAAAGTCTGGGGTTAACTGGGGATGAAGAGATCTCGATTGCCGGTTTGAGCGATTTGAGCCCTGGCGGTACCGTGCAAGTCGTGATCAAAAATAGCGACGGCGAACGTACCGTTGATGCCAAGTGCCGAATTGATACCGTCAATGAGCTGGCGTACTACCGCCACGGTGGTATCCTTCACTACGTGCTGCGCAAGATGATCGGCGCAGCCTAAAGGTACGACCTACCAATGCTTGCATCGCCCCCACCTCGGTGGGGGCTTTTTTTGCCTGCGTGACGCGCCCTTAGAAAGCGCGACGACGGTAGAAACGGTATTCAGGCGACCAGCAGGCAGACTCGATACGCTCACGCAGCACGGTGCCGCTGGTTTTCAACGCAACGCCGTTTTGCTGCGCTTGCGCTGCCACCTCAAAAGCAATCGATTTGCTGATATCACGAATTCGCGACAGTGGCGGCAAGAGCGCACCTTTGCCCTCTTTCACCAGCGGCGCTTCACGCGCCAGCGCCCGAGAGGCACTCATCAGCATCTCATCGGTGACGCGGTTGGCATTTGCCGCAATCACACCCAGCCCAATACCGGGGAAGATATAGGCGTTGTTGCACTGGGCAATCGGGTAGGTACGGCCGTTGTACACCACCGGTGCGAACGGGCTACCGGTAGCCACCAACGCTTGGCCATCGGTCCAGCGAATCACGTCTTCTGGCACCGCTTCAGCCTGCGAGGTCGGGTTGGAGAGCGGCATGATCACCGGATGCTCGCAGCCTGCATGCATGGTGCGAACGACTTGTTCGGTAAAGATACCGCGTTGGCCGCACACGCCAATCAGAATGGTGGGTTTGATCTGCGCGATGGTCTCTTCCAACCCTTGGCCGTTCCACTCAGCAACCAAGGCAGGGTCATGGGCCAAACGGCGCTGAAAGTCACGTTGCCACGCTTGATCCGTGGTCATTAGACCTTCACGGTCGACGATGAAGATGCGCGCACGCGCTTCCGCTTCGGTCAGCCCCTCGGCCTCCATGGCCACGACGACCTGCTCGGCAATACCACATCCAGCAGAACCGCCCCCGACGAACACCACACGCTGTTGGGCAATCGTCTCCTCGCGGGCTTGGCAAGCGGCCATGAGCGTGCCCACCACGACCGAGGCCGTCCCTTGCACGTCATCGTTGAAGCAGCACAGCTCGTTACGGTAGCGCTCCAACAGCGGCACGGCATTGGCCTGAGCAAAGTCCTCGAACTGTAGCAGCACGTTCGGCCAGCGACGCTTCACGGCACAAATGAACTCCGCCATGAAGGCATCGTACTCCTCCTGGCTCACCCGCTCATGACGCCAGCCCATGTACATCGGATCGTCCAGCAACGCCTGATTATTGGTGCCTACATCGATCATGATGGGCAGCGTATAGGCCGGACTGATACCGCCACAGGCCGTATAAAGCGCCAGCTTCCCGATAGGAATACCCATCCCGCCAATGCCTTGGTCACCCAAGCCCAAAATACGCTCGCCATCGGTAACAACAATCACTTTGACGTTATCTTTGGTAGCACTGCGCAGGATGTCGTCCATGTGCTCGCGATCCGGGTAGCTAATGAACAGCCCCCGGTGGTTGCGATAAATGTTGGAGAACTCCTGGCACGCCTGCCCAACCGTAGGCGTATAGATAATCGGCAGCATCTCTTCCAAATGCTCAGAGACGAGACGGAAATAGAGCGTTTCGTTATCGTCTTGAATGGCGCGTAGATGAATATGGCGCTCGAGATCGCTGTGGCACTGCTGGTACTGACGGTACACCCGCTCTAGCTGGTCTTCGATGGTTTCGACTTTTTGGGGTAGTAACCCTATCAAGTTAAACGCCAGTCGCTCCTCTTGAGTAAACGCGCTGCCTTTGTTCAATAGCGGCATTTCAAGCAAAGAAGGACCGGCGTAAGGAATGTATAAAGGGCGTTTACTCATCGTAGACATAGGCACTCTCTTTTTATGTCAATTGCTGTTGCAATGCAGCAACGCTGGGCGTTGGCGGCGTTTGAGCGTAATGTAACATGCTAGTACGACAAAGGTGGAAGAGACATAAATAAAGGGCATAAAAAAAACGCCTCGGCATTGCCGAGACGTTTTCTGGAAGCCACTAACGTGAGTCTTCTAACAGCTTTTGGCAACGGGTCGACGCCCCGCTTCCCCATCAAAGAAGAACGGCCGCAGCTTAACGCCCGCCATGTTGCCAGCGAACGCCGCCACCATCCACACCCAGCCGTGCAGGCTGCCAGAGGCAATACCGCTAAAGTAAGCGCCGATGTTACAACCAAAGGCCAAGCGGGCGCCATAACCTAGCATGATGCCACCGATCACCGCTGCCAATACCGATTTCAATGGAATGCGAAAGTTAGGTGCAAAACGTCCTGCCAAGCTCGCGGCGGCCAGGGCGCCAAGCATAATGCCGACGTTCATCACCGTAGTAATATCGCTCCATACGCTGGCTTCCAGCGCGGCGGCGTTGCCAGGCGTTTGCCAGTAGCCCCACTGGCTCACATCGCCACCTACCAGTTCAAAGCTTTTGGCACCCCACAGCGCAAACGCCGAGGTGATTCCCCACGGGCGGCCTGCCAATGTTAGCGTGGCAAAGTTCAGCAGCGCCAGCGCCACCGCACCGGCTACCAGCGGCCATGGGCCCGACAACCAGCGCTCGGTGCTCGGTTTATCCACCATCGGAGCCTGCTCTAAATGGCCATGGCGGCGCTTCTCCATAATCACCGTAAACGCAGCAATCGCGGCAAACAGCACCAAGCTAATGCCGATACCTCCACCCACACCCGCCACATTGACTAGCGATACAGGCTGGAAAGCAGGAAGGCTTTGCCACCAAGTAAAGTGTGCGGTGCCAATGACCGAACCCACAATAAAGAACACCAGCGTAATCAGCATGCGTGCATTGCCGCCGCCCGCTGTAAACAGCGTACCCGACGCACAGCCACCGCCTAGCTGCATGCCTACCCCGAAGATAAACGCGCCCACCAGCACAGAAATACCGATGGGAGAAACGAAACCGCGCACTTCAGTACCAAACAGACTGCCCGCCCCTAGCGCCGGGAAGAACAGCACCACCGCAACCGCCAGCATCACCATTTGCGCCCGCAGCCCGCGCCCACGGCGTTCGGTGATAAAGACCCGCCACGCCGCCGTAAAGCCAAACGCCGCATGATAAAGCACCATGCCCAGCAAGCCGCCCACGATCATCAGCAAGCCGATGTTGGCGCTGAACAGCACGCCAATGATGAGCGAACTCAGCACAATGGCCGCCGTCGCTAGAAAGGGCACACGATAGTTGATCGGTGCCACTGTTGAAGTCGTTGCCATAGTTCACCTATTAGTCACGCCAAAAGCGCCTGCAATAGCGAGGCGCTTGGCTAATTTGGACAATAGTTATAAGCCTAACGTCGGATGTAGAATGCTGAAAATGCTTTATTTAGCAGTTCTTATGCTTTTAACGAATATTACACAAACCGCCCCAGACCTACCGCAGAGCGTAAACGGTCCATGGTGTTCGCTGCCTCCTCTCTGGCACGTTCGGCTCCTTTCTGGAGCACGGCTTCGATATGGCCGGGGTCTTCCATCAGCGTGTTATAGCGTTCACGAGGAGCACTCAGGTGGGCATTAAGATATTCAAATACGCGATCCTTCGCCTCGCCCCAACCGATGCCTTCAGCGTATTGCTGACGCATGGCCGCCGCTTCTGAGTCGCTCGCGAACGCTGAGAAAATTTGAAACAGCGTACAGGTGTCAGGATCTTTCGGCTCCCCTGGCTCGAGCGAGTTGGTTTTAATTTTTCTCACTAGCTTTTGCAGCTTTTTGTCGCTTACAAACAGCGGAATCGTGTTGTTATAGCTCTTGGACATCTTGCGGCCATCCAAGCCTTTGAGCACTTCGCCCTTTTCACTCACTACCGCTTCAGGCGGTGTGAAGTACTGTCCTTTGAACAGATGATTGAAGCGGCCAGCGATGTCCCGTGCCATTTCGATATGCTGAATCTGATCACGACCCACGGGTACTTTATTGGCGTTGAACATCAGTATGTCGGCAGCCATCAGCACCGGGTAGCCAAACAGCCCCATGGTGATGCCTTTATCGGGATCCTGGTCGCCGGCTTCTTCATTCTCGGCGACGGCGGCTTTATAAGCGTGAGCCCGATTCATCAACCCTTTTGCGCATACGCAGGAGAGCATCCACATCAGCTCGGGGATCTCATGAATATCCGACTGACGGTAGAAGATGGCATTGTCGGTATCCAGGCCAAGTGCCAGCCACGTTGCCGCGATCTCCAAACGAGAAGCTTGCACACGCTTGGGGTCTTGGCACTTGATCAGCGCGTGGTAGTCAGCAAGAAAGTAGAACGACTGCACATTCGGATCTTGGCTTGCTTCGATAGCGGGCTTGATGGCGCCCACGTAGTTACCAAGGTGCGGCGTTCCGGTCGTGGTAATCCCGGTCAGCACACGGGTTTTGGCTGTCTGACTCATGATATTTTAGCTCTCGGACAAATAGCTCTATCATAACGTTTCACCAGACGAGTGGCTAACAGCTTCAACGCCAACCGCTTAGAGACCAGGTCAACTCCCCGTTACCAGACGCTGGCGGGGCATTACAGCTCCCCCAACTGGCCTGTTCTTCGTCATTCAGGAGATTAAAGGCAGTACGCAGCGCCTCTTCATCATAGTTAAAATCGTTACTTCCACCGCCGCTA
This sequence comes from Halomonas sp. LC1, assembly GCF_030247125.1. Taxonomy (NCBI): domain Bacteria; kingdom Pseudomonadati; phylum Pseudomonadota; class Gammaproteobacteria; order Oceanospirillales; family Halomonadaceae; genus Halomonas; species Halomonas sp. LC1. The sequence goes on from NZ_JASSPG010000005.1 coordinate 27,891, forward strand.
AACTCAATATTTGCGGAAGCAAATGTTAGGTTACTGGCATTATAAGGCGCGACTAGCAAAGCCCCATTTAAGTCTCTTCCTCCGCCGCCCTTTTGTGAATAGTTACCCAACACAATAATCAAACCATCAAATTCAGGGTTCCCCCCAGCATCATAATTACCTTTAACCACTAACACACCCGCACCGGATATATTATTTGCATTGATGGTACCATTTACAAAAGTGATCTGCTCGTTGCCTTTACTTCCAAAAGATGTATTATTTCTAACACTTCCGCCCTGCACTTGAACGGTATCACTTCGTGTACGGATCATTTCGATAAACGCATGGAATTTTTCAGCACTCTCACCCCGGCTAAACAAGCCATCAGGAATACCCCCCTGGATATTATCGTTGGCGGCGTTAGCGCTGGAGAACCTTTCAAGATCGCCTTGGGTTACCGTAATATCAGGAACACTGCCTTTACCGTTAAACTCTGCTTGAGAATTTGGAAGGAATAAGTTATCGACAGGGCTTGCGATGGTTAAAGGGGATAAATCATCAAACGAACACCATGCATCCTCTTTCAAACCAACGCCAAACACTCCCAATGCCTCATCATGATAAAACTTATTATTACCCTCTACAGAAAGTTTTCGTGAATATACAGAACCATAAAGATGACTCGACCCCACAAAGTTTACATGCGAGTATGGCGCTAAGATCTCCCCATAGTAAGTAGACTCTCCACTAACATAGACACCAGCATTTTCACCCTCTTCATTTAACGAGTCATCATAAAGCGAGACCAGTGAAAAAGCCGCCCTAGGCTCTTCCTCATCATCAACGACAAGACCATTTCCTTCAACCTCTATTTTTCTTCCGCCTTTTAATAAAAACTTACCCTTTACAATAACTGTTAGGCTACTTCCATCTTCAATTATAAATTTAGAACCGCCTGAGATCTCAAAATCTTGCTCTACCAGCATTACTATATTAGCTGGGCTTTCTTTGGTTCCCACCTGAAAAACCCTACTTCCAGCAAGTTTGAAGTTATCAACACGCACAACACTTTCACCGTTTAAGCCCTCAACCTCCACATAATCACCAGAGTACTCAGGATGCGGATCATAAAGTCCCTCTGAACTTAAAACCGTAGCCTCAGAAATATTCCAATCAGTAATTGAAATATCACCGGAAGATGAAATACCTGTTTCATTTAAGTATTTTTCGTACAAGCCGACTACACCTTGCTCGTCACAAGAGGCTGTGGCCTCTAGCTCTTCTAGGCCAGCCCCCCCACTTCTTAAGAGCAGCTCTCCGCCCACATGATCTCTAACTTTTCTTCTATTTCCTACAGCTGCTTCTGCAACCACATCACCATTTACCAAAGCATTATAGTTGCCACTAAAATCTGCAAGGCCGTTAATGTATGCATCACCACTAACTATAGACGAGCTTGAAAAAACCAGGTCTCCAGTAGAATAGACTTTCCCATTAATTCTGCCATTACCTGTAAGAAAAACATCTGCTCCCTCTTCTCTTGTAGATAAGTAAGCATTTCCTGTCTTTTGATTAATGCCGCCCTCTACCTGAGAGTTAAAACTATTAAATTCAGCACTTCCACCTCCCCGCATTCCTCCAACTCGCATACCTTCACACGCAATGAACCCCCTTTGATACTGACGCCATGAAGCGCTATCCGTTTCCCTACGAGAATAACTGTATATAATAGCCGAATCACGCGCAGCACTATTACGTAACCCGCGATCCCAGGAGGTGATCGTGACCGTTTGCTCCTCAGTATTCACTTCAAATTGCAGCTCAAGATTCGCCAGTAACGCTTCTTTTATTTGGCGCTGGTCTTCCTCCTCCAGTTCATCAAAATTGGCAGGCAGCAGATCCTCAATAAATTCGTCTAACGTACCGGCTTGGAGTAGCTGAGCAATGGCATCCCCCGTTAGCTTTCCCCCCGTCTCTTCAAGCAGCTGCGGATTGGCCACTAACTGCCCTAAAAAATCGTTGCGATTTGTGGTATTGACAGGGTTCACTAACGACGACAAGGTATTTTCAGCGGTCATTTGCGCTTGAACGGAAGAGCGAAAATTCCCTGCCAATCGCTCATCGACCAGTGAGGACTGCATAGCGGTCATACCCACGACCATTGAGGCAGATAATAAGGCCATGACAACAAAGAGTGCGGCGCCTTGTTGCTGTTTCTTCATTGCTACTTCACTCGCTCAATGGGTTGTTGGCCGTGACGACATCACGATCAGTAACATGAAACGTTAGCAACGCTCCGCCAGCCATTAAAGGAACATTCACAACATATTGATAGATGCTATGTTGGGCCACCGAGGCGAGAGGCTCTTGATCTTCACTGCACTCAGCATCGCTAATCGAATAACCTTCTTCAAAGGCTTTATCAAAATCGATAACCGGTTGATTCTCTTCCTCAGTGTCACTAATTGTGCAACGACATTGCGCCCCTGATAGAGAACACGAAAGTGTATAGCGATCAGTATCACCGCTATCTCTTAGTTCCTCTGCCAAGATTTGTGTCAAAAAAACTACCACCTCTTGCTTTCGGCTTAGCTCATCGACAGCACTGAATGTAGAAAACGTCGACAAAAAAAGCTGTCCTGCACCTAGCGCAATCACTGTACCAATGGCCATAGCGACCATTAACTCCACTAGGCCCGCCCCCACCTGTCTACGAGCGGTCATGAGGCTACTCCCGTATTAGGGAGCGTAAAACGATAGCGATACTCATCTTCGCCATTGCTAGACATACTCTTTAGGGAAATGACAATCGTAAACTCACAACTATCAGAAAGCGTTACACTACTATTGTCCCAGTTGGCATCTCGTAATGGGTTAACACTTGCATCTTCAGACCAATGATCAATCCAGTCACTCTCAAGGGCTCTCACCGCATCTGCATCGATGTTCTCACAGTTAGGATAGTTGGCTAATAAATTCCAAACTCTCTCTTGTGCATCGACCGCTGCCACCACAGCAACGGAGCGCTGGTACCCTTCAGTAGCACTTTGAAGAGATTTCAACTGCATAGCAGCTACCCCCATCAAGCCAAAGGCAAGCACGACTAATGCTATTAATACCTCAATAAGTGAGAACCCTTGCTGCCGCTTCATTACCAGCACGCCTCAGGAGCACGCTCACCTTTCGCACTTAGAGTAAGATCTCCTTCACAGCCGTCTGCACGCTGGGTAGCAGCCGTCAATAAATAGCCGCCATCGCTTTGACGACCACTGGTGAATGAAATGTCGTAATGACCGCTTGGGGAAACAGTCATCTCTAGCTCGCATTCTTCGTAGCTATACTCACGGGAGTAGCAGCGCTCCATCTCTGAAGCTGCTTGAAGAAGCGCTGTCTGACCATCAGAGCGAACAGAGCGTTCGACGTAACGAGTGTAACTGGGGTAAGCAATGGTTGCGATGAGCCCAATTATGACTAATGCAATCAGTAATTCGATGAGGGTAAAACCGCGCTGGTGCTTACTGACGTCACCCGCACGGCGATCAAAACCATAAGTCACTGAGCGATGCTCCCATATCGGTTTACTCATACTTTGAGTATGTCTTAAACCGACAAGGTTTGCATTACTCGCTGACGATCACCCGCTCGCGAAGCTCTTTCGGCATCGAGAACGTAATCGTCTCTTCACGTCCTTGCAGTTCGACCGGCGCTTCGGCACCCAGCGCTTGCAGTTGGTCGATGACGCCTTTTACCAGCACCTCGGGGGCGCTCGCGCCAGCGGTGACGCCAATGCGTTTCACGCCTTCCAACCACGAAGGCTCGATTTGCTCGGCGTTATCGATCAAGTACGCGGGGGTGCCCATCCGTTCCGAAAGCTCACGTAGACGGTTAGAGTTCGAGCTGTTGGGGCTACCGACCACCAGCACCAAGTCGCTATCTGCTGCCAATTCACGCACCGCATCCTGGCGGTTTTGAGTGGCGTAGCAAATATCGTCTTTGCGCGGCCCCTGAATCTCAGGGAATTTCTCTCGCAGCGCGTCGATCACTTTGGCGGTGTCATCCATAGAGAGCGTGGTCTGGGTCACGAATGCCAGCGCCGTGGGGTCATTGACAACCAGATTGGCAACGTCCTGCTCATCTTCCACCAGATAAATCTTGCCGCCGTGGGAGGTGTCGTAGCGCCCCATGGTGCCTTCTACTTCCGGGTGACCTTCGTGGCCAATCAGAATGCACTCCTGGCCACGCTTGGCGTAGCGAAGCACTTCCATATGCACTTTGGTGACCAGTGGGCAGGTGGCATCGAACACTTTCAGGCCACGCTGCTCGGCATCTTGCTGCACGGCACGGGAAACGCCGTGGGCAGAGAAGATGACGATCACATCGTCGGGCACTTCGTGGAGCTCTTCCACGAAGACCGCGCCGCGTTCGCGCAGGGTTTCTACTACAAAACGGTTGTGCACCACTTCATGGCGAACGTAAATCGGCGGGCCGAAGACATCCAGCGCGCGGTTGACGATATCGATCGCGCGGTCGACCCCCGCACAAAACCCGCGCGGGTTGGCTAGCTTGATCTGCACGGGCTGAGATGACTCTGATGACTGCATAAAAGCGCCTTGATGCAACCTGCATCGCTCAGGAAATTAGTGTGTGGTGATCGGCGTGACGTTGAGCACTTCAACCTCAAACGTCAATGTACGCCCTGCCAGCGGATGGTTGAAGTCAACTTCTACGCGGTCACCGTCAATGGTTTTGACCACGCCCGGCAATTCCGTTCCTGCTTTATCAGCAAACGACATCACCATACCGATTTCAGGCGCTTCATCACCAAAGTCGGCCCGCTTCAATGTCTGAATATTCTGCGGGTTGTGCTGACCAAAGGCGTGCTCTGGGGTGATATGAAACGTCCCGCTCTGGCCAGCTGCCATGCCTTTGATCGGATGCTCAAACCCCGGCGGCAGGTTACCGTCGCCATACTGAAACGTGGCCGGCGCCTTCTCTTTAGTGGAGTCGACGACCGTGCCATCTTCCAACTTCAGCGTGAAGTGCAGGGTAATTTCCATACCCTCATCAATTAGGTAATCCATGGTGCCTCGCTCATTGATACTAAGAAGATGATGACTGCGCAGCTTTCTTACGCCGCCGCTCACCCATAATCGACTCCCAAATTAAGCCCACGGCCCCCAGGGTAATGCCGATATCCGCCACGTTAAAGGCGGGGTAGTACCAGCCCGCCGCATGGAAGGAAAGAAAATCCACCACATAGCCATGAATCAAGCGGTCGTATAGGTTACCCAGCGCCCCACCGATAATCAGCGGCAAGGCGATAGCGAGCAGCTTCTCATCCGCACGTACCCGAGATAACCAAACGGTGAGGCCAATGCTGGCACCAATGGCAATCGCAGCAAAAAACCAGCGCTGCCAGCCGGGGTGCTCGGCTAAAAAGCTAAACGCCGCGCCGGTGTTGTGCAGCAGCGTGAGGTTGAAAAACGGCAACACCTCAACCGGCTGTGCATAACTTAAATAGTGGCTGGCCAAGTATTTTGTGGCGAGATCTAGCACGATGACGGCGACGGCCAGCCATAACCAGCGCAGTGGCCGCCGCATGGGCGGCCACTGAGGTGCTTTATGAGCAGGAGAAGAGTTAGGCATAGTAACGAATCTCACCGCTGCCTTCGGGTAAGTTGCTCACACAGCGGCCGCACAGGTCGGGGTGCTCGGCAACGCTGCCCACGTCCGCCCGGTGGTGCCAGCAGCGCTCGCACTTGGCATGCCCACTGGCGCTCACCGCAACCTTCAAGCCTTCAAGCTCGGTGCTTTCGGCATTGGCGGCATCCGCCAGCGGCGCTAGGTGCACCTCGCTGGTGAGCATCACGAAGCGCAGCTCGTCACCGAGCTTCGCCAGCGTCGCGTGCAGCTCGTCATTGACGAACAGCGTCACTTCCGCCGCCAAGCTACCCTTGATTACTTTGGCGTTACGGGCGTCTTCCAGGCATTTGTTCACCGAGTGCTTCACTTCCAGCACCTGCTCCCAGAAAGCGCGGCCCATCTCGGCGCCCTCATCCAACGTGGAAAGCCCGGTGTAGTAAATCTCCAGCAGCACGCTATCACCACGCTCGCCGGGGATATGCTCAAAGATCTCCTCGGCGGTGAACGACAGAATTGGCGCTACCCAGCGGCTCAGCGCTTCCACCACGTGATAAAGCGCGGTTTGCGCGCTGCGGCGGGCTAGCGAGTCGGTTTGAGTGGTGTACTGGCGATCTTTGATCACGTCCAGGTAGAAGCCGCCCAGCTCCCGTGCGCAGAAACCGTGTACCTGCTGGTACACATCCAGGAAGCGGTACTCCTCGTAGGCGGTTTCGATGCGGCCTTGAAGCTGTGCGGCGCGATCCACGACCCACTGATCCAGCGCCAGCATATCGCCAAACGCCACTTGGTCCCGCTTGGGATCAAAGCCGTTCAGGTTGGAAAGCAGGAAGCGCGCGGTGTTGCGGATACGACGGTACACATCGGCAGTGCGCTTGAGGATTTCATCCGAGACGGCCATTTCACCGGAGTAGTCGGTAGACGCTACCCATAGGCGCAGAATATCGGCACCCAGCTTATCCATCACGCTTTGCGGAGCGACCACGTTACCGATGGACTTGGACATCTTGCGGCCCTGGGCATCCACCGTGAAGCCGTGGGTCAGCAGCTGGCGATACGGGGCATGGCCATCAATCGCCGCGCCGGTGAGCAGCGATGAGTGGAACCAACCGCGGTGCTGATCAGAACCTTCCAGGTACAAGTCAGCGCGCGGGCCGCTTTCATGACCGTGGGGGTGCGAGCCGCGCAGCACGTGGCGGTGGGTAGTGCCTGAGTCGAACCACACGTCCAGCGTGTCGGTGACTTTTTCGTAGTCAGCGGCTTCCGCACCAAGCAGCTCGGAAGGTTCGAGCTTGAACCATGCCTCAATGCCCTCTTGCTCCACGCGCTTGGCGGCTTCTTCCATCAGCGACACGGTGTTGGGGTGCAGCTCACCGGTTTGCTTATGCAGGAAGAACGGAATCGGCACGCCCCAGTTACGCTGGCGGGAGATACACCAGTCCGGGCGGTTGGCAATCATGCTGTGGAGGCGCGCTTGCCCCCAGGCCGGAGTAAACTCGGTCGCTTCGATACCGGCCAGCGCCCGCTCGCGCAGGGTTTTGCCATCTTTACCCTGAATATCCATACCGACGAACCACTGGGCCGTGGCGCGGTAGATCACCGGCGTTTTGTGGCGCCAGCAGTGCATGTAGCTGTGCTTAATAGGCGTGTGGGCCATCAGCGCGTTGACGTCACGCAGCTTCTCGATGATGTTCGGGTTGGCTTTCCAGATCATCTGACCGCCGAAGAACGGCAGGTCATCCGCGTAAACGCCGTTGCCCTGCACCGGGTTCAGCATGTCGTCAAAGCTCATGCCGTGCTCGCGGCAGGTGACAAAGTCATCCATGCCGTAAGACGGAGCAGAGTGAACGATACCGGTACTGCCCACCTCTGACTCAACGTAATCCGCCAGATAAACCGGCGATAGGCGGTCGTAGAACGGGTGGCGGAAATTGATCAGGTCAAGGTGTTTGCCTTGGGTCGTCGCGACCACCTCACCTTGTAAACCAAAGCGCTCCAAGCAGCTTTCGACCAGCTCTTCGGCCAACAGCAGCAGGCGCTCGCCGGTATCCACCAGCGCGTAGGTAAAGTCCGGGTGAACGTTCAGCGCCTGGTTGGCGGGAATGGTCCACGGCGTGGTGGTCCAGATCACCACGGCGGCGGGCTTTGATAGCTCGCTTAAGCCAAACGCTGCCGCCAGCTTGTCGGCGTCTTCCACGGGGAAGGCAACGTCGATGGCATCGGATTTTTTATCGGCGTACTCGACTTCCGCCTCGGCCAGCGCCGAGCCACAGTCGAAACACCAGTTCACCGGCTTCAGGCCTTTAAAGACGTAGCCCGCATCGACCATATCCGCCAGCGCGCGGATCTCGCCCGCTTCGTTGGCGTAATCCATGGAGCGGTACGGGTGATCCCAGTCACCGATGATACCCAGGCGCACAAAGTCCACCAGTTGGGTTTCGATTTGGGCACCGGCGTACTCACGGCACAGCTCACGGGCTTTATCCGCCGGAAGGTGCTTGCCGTGGGTGGTTTCGACCTTGTGCTCAATGGGCAGGCCGTGGCAGTCCCACCCCGGCACGTAGGGCGCATCAAAGCCCGCCAGGTTTTTGGACTTAACGATAATATCTTTAAGAATTTTATTAACGGCGTGACCGATATGGATACTGCCGTTGGCGTAGGGAGGGCCATCGTGCAGTACAAACAGCGGCGCACCCGCACGGGCTTCGCGCAGGCGCTGGTATAGGTTCATGTCCTGCCACTGAGAAACACGCCCTGGCTCCTGCTTCGGCAGCATGCCGCGCATGGGAAAGTCGGTTTCTGGCAGGTTTAGCGTGTGCTTATAGTCCATAGTCCGGTCAGCCGTCGTTAGTATCGGCGGCGTCATCCGCCGAAGTGAAATCAGAAGAAGCGGTCTCACGCCCAAGCGGGGCCGAGGCCAGCGGAAGAGAGGTCGTTAGATCAGCGTCGGCGGTCGCAAAGTAGCGGCGCGCCTTGGCTTGGTCCTGGTGAATCTGTGCTTTTAGCGCATCAAAATCGTCAAACTTCACTTCTCCCCGCAGCCGTGTGCAGGGATAAACCGTCAGCCGCTGGCCATACAGATCGCCAGAAAAATCCAGCAGGTGCACTTCCAGCGTAGGGCGTTTAGACCCCACCGTAGGCCGAAACCCGACGTTCGCTACGGCGGGGTGGCGCTCGCCATTCGCCAATTCGGCCACCACCGCAAACACCCCCCGTAGCGTCAGCGGCTGGGGCAATAGCGGTAGGTTCGCGGTTGGTACGCCAATGGTGCGACCTAACTGCTGGTCGCGCACCACGCGGCCATGCAGCGAATAAGGCCTGCCCAACAGGCGGGCGGCCACTTCAAAGTTACCGCTGGCCAGCAGCGTACGCACTCGGGTGCTTGATACCCGCTCGTCATCGACTTTGAAGGTGCGAGTATGCTCTACGCCAAAGCCATGAGTGCGCCCCACGGCTTCTAACAAACTGAAATCGCCACGGCGATCACAGCCAAAACGGAAGTCGTCGCCCACCACTAGATGCTTAACGCCCAGCCCATCAATCAACACCTGATCGATAAACTCGCGCCCGGTGAGGCTGCGCAAGGCATCGTTAAACGGCAGGCAAAGCACTTGCTCGGCACCGTGGTCGCGCAGCAGGCGCACTTTTTCCCGCAGGCGCGTTAAACGCGGCGGCGCCTGGTCTCCGGCAAAAAACTCGCGGGGCTGAGGCTCAAACACCACCACGGTCAGCGGTACGTTCAGGCGCGCAGCGTGCTCGCGGCACTGCTGTAGAATCGCCTGATGGCCGCGATGCACGCCATCGAAATTACCAATGGTCGCCACGCAGCCACGATGGGACGCTGTCAGATTGTGCAGACCTCGAATGACGTGCATGGCACCCCTGTTTAAAAGCATTAGGTTTTAAAAGCGTTGGCCGTTTTCAAAGCGTTTGATTATAACGAACGCGCTGCTCTGGTGCAGAAGAAGATAATAGCGCTCACGCGCCTGCCCCTTTCCTAGCCGTTCATTTTAAAGTGGCGAAGCCGCAGGCCAAGCGCCGTTAACCAGATAAAGTAGAGCCCGCCCCCGAGCACTACTAGCCCGGCCACCCAGCGGACGCGCTGCCATAGCCCAAACTCTAACCACACCTGCCAATCAGGTGAGACTAACATAAGCGCCACGCTCATCAGCACGCTGCCGCCGACTAACTGCACCGCGTAACGCCCCCAACCCGGCTGAAACACCAGCACCTGCTGTCGATAAAGCAGATACCCCAGCAGCCCCGCGTTTAAAAATGCAGATAGCGCAGTGGCCAACGCCAAGCCCGCGTGGGCCAGCGGCCAAATCAGCAGTAGGTTGAATACCATGTTCGCGACCATGGCGATAATGCCTACCTTCACCGGTGTTTTAGTGTCCTGGCGGGCGAAGAAACCAGGCGCTAGCACCTTAATCAGCATAAAGGCCACCAGTCCAAAGGCATAGGCACGCAGGCTCATGGCCGCCATCTGAATATCGTTATCGGTCATCGCCCCATAGTGGAACAGGGTAATCAAAAACGGTTCAGCCAGTATCGCCAGCGCTAGGGCTGCGGGCACGCCCAACAGCAACACCACACGAATCGCCCAATCCAACATGGCGGAAAAGTGCTCGGTGGACTGCTCCGCATGACGTTTGGAAAGCGCAGGCAGAATAATGGTGCCAATCGCCACACCAAACACGCCAAGCGGCAGCTCTACCAAACGGTCAGAGTAGTAAAGCCATGAGACGCTGCCCGCGGCCAACAGCGATGCCAGCACCGTATCCAACAGCAGGTTGATCTGGGATACCGAGACCCCAAACAAAGCCGGCACCATCAGCTTCAAAATGCGCTTCACGCCCTCGTGGGCGAAGTTAGGCCACGGCGTCGGCAGCAGCCCCAAACGCAGCAAAAACGGCACCTGAAAGGCAAGCTGGGCCGCCCCAGCGATCAGCACGCCCCAGGCCAGCGCCATGGCAGTCTCTTCCATTAGCGGCATTAACAACAGCGCCGCGCCGATCAGCGAAATATTCAGCAGCACCGGTGTAAATGCGGGCACTGCAAAGCGGTTCCAAGTGTTTAGAACGCTGCCGGAGAAGGCGGTTAACGAAATCAGCAGCAGGTAGGGAAAGGTGAGCCGCAGCATATCGGCGGTCAGCGCCAGCTTTTCAGGGTCGCGGCCAAAACCAGGTGCAAACAGCCATACCAGCCAAGGTGCGCCCAGCATCGCCAACGCGGTGATTAACGCCAGCAGCGCGGTTAGGCTCCCCGCCACCGCATTCAGCAGTTCACGGATCTCCTGCTTGGTGCGCTGGGTGGAGTACTCAGAGAGCACCGGCACAAATGCCTGGTTAAACGCCCCTTCTGCAAATAAACGGCGCAGAAAATTGGGAATTTTAAACGCCACAAAGAAGGCGTCTGAGCCGTTGCCCGCGCCCAGAAACGTTGCCACGACCACATCGCGCACCAACCCCATCACCCGGGAGAGCATGGTCATCGCGCTGACCACCAACCCCGAACGCATTAGCCCGCGGCGTGGTGGCGGCATATTGGCATGCTGTGGTGTATCGGCGCTCATCAGGTTATTCCCTACAGGCTAAATAGAGAGGCACATATCGCCCGGTAGGCGACGTTCAGGCACAAAAAAACCGGCCGCAGCCGGTTTTTTTATGGCGCCTGCCGGCTTACGCCGCCAGAGCCTTAATGCGCTTGTTCAAGCGGCTTTTCAGACGTGCAGCTTTCTTCTTAGAAAGAACGTCTTTATCAGCAATACGGTCAACGACCGGCTGCATTGCCTTGAACTCTTCCATCGCTTTGCCATGGTCGCCAGTGTTGATCGCTTTGATCACACGCTTGATGTAGGTGCGGACCATGCTGCGCTGGCTGGCTTTCAGGACGCGACGAGTCTCGGCCTGGCGGGCGCGCTTGCGTGCTTGCTTGCTGTTCGCCACAGGTATCTCCTTGGAGAATAAGGGCTGCCTAAAAACGGCAACGAATTTACTATGTGTTTGTCGGATGGCATTGCCAAGTCACGACATTTCCTTAACAACCAATTGATTCAGCAGCGTTTCTAACTCTGCCAAATAGTGTAACGAGCAGTCTTATGGCTGCCCGCTCACGGGTCTTGTCTGAGAGGATGGCGTAGTCTATCACGCGTAAAGCGGGCTTGCTAGCCGCTGTCAATCCTTTTCGAGCGCGCCGCTAAGGCAATGCCTGCCCAGTGGGCGCCAAAATCTTGCGCAAAAAGCGCCGCGTACGCTCATACTGCGGATTCGTGAACAGCTGCTCGGGAGGCGCCTGCTCGACAATCTGGCCTTCATCCATAAACACCACGCGGTCGGCAACATCTCTAGCAAACTGCATCTCATGGGTGACCACAATCATGGTTTGCTGCTCGGCAGCCAACTGTTTCATTAGGCCAAGCACTTCTTCTACCCACTGCGGGTCAAGTGACGAGGTCGGCTCATCAAACAAAATGACATCGGCATTCGCCGCCATGGCACGACCAATGCCTACCCGCTGCTGCTGGCCGCCGGAAAGCGATGCGGGGTAGGCATCCGCTTTATCCGCCAAGCCAATGCGCTCCAGAATCTCCCTTGCTCGGGCATGGGCCTGCGCCTTGGGCAGCTTATCCACCACAATCATGCCTTCGCTAATGTTCTCAAGCGCCGTTTTGTTGGCGAACAGGCCGTAGTTCTGAAACACAAAGGCAGTGCGGCGGCGCAGCGCCAAAATATCCGCCCGGCTGGCTTTACGCGCATCGACACGCAAATCACCGACGGTGATACACCCTGCCTCTGGGCGCTCTAGAAAATTGATACAGCGCAGCAAGGTGGACTTACCGGTGCCCGATGGGCCGATAATGACGATGATTTCGCCCTGCTCAAGGTGTAAATCGACATTGGTAAAGACCGGCTGCTGACCAAACTGCTTACTGACGGATTCAAGCGTGATCATCGCTGGTACGCCTTATTCAGATACGTTTCTAAGCGGCGCTGGCCCCAAGAGAGCGCTTCCACCACCACCCAATAGATAATCGCCACCAGCAAGAAAGCTTCTAAGTATAAAAAGCTGCCCGATGCCTCTTTTTGGGTCGCGCCCATCAACTCCGTCACGCCCAGCGTGAAAGCCAGCGAGGTCGCCTTGATCATATCGATGAAGTAGTTCATCAGCGTGGGCGTGGCTACGCGGGTGGCCTGGGGCAGGATAATCCGCCGCATCAGCTGCGACTGGGTCATACCAATCGAGAGCGCCGCTTCGGTTTGGCTACGGTCGATACCGACAATTGCCGCACGAATGGATTCCGCCATATACGCCGAAAAGTGCAGCGTCAGGCCCAGTACCGCCGCGGTGACGCCATTGATGGAAATCAGCGCATCAATCAATTGCGGCAGACCGTAGTAAAACAGAAACAGCTGCACCAGCAGCGGCGTACCGCGAAAAAACGAGATAAACAGTAGCGCCGCGCCGTTCAAGACGGGGATTTTCGATACCCGCACGACCGCTAACAAGCAGGCAATGATCAGCGCAAACACCATGGCGATGCTCGCCATCTGCAGCGTCAGCGGTAAATAACTGAGCAGGACCGGCAACAGGCCCCACATATACTCCACGTTTAGCATCGTCGTATCGCTTATAAGCAAAACGGCCGTGGCAATGCCACGGCCGCCATCATCAGAGGTTAGCCGTACTTATGGCTGCGTGATGTCAGTATCGAACCACTTCTGAGATATTTCACCCAAGGTGCCGTTGTCGCGCAGTTCCTCAAGCGCGGCGTCGACACGGTCGCGCAGCGCTCGTCCCTCTTCATCGTCACGGAACGGTAGCGCGTTTTCGATAGTGGTAAACGGCTGCCCCGCCAACGCCAGCGGCAAACCGCGCTCGCTGATCACTTGACTAGCACTCACTCGATCCATCACGAACGCATCGACACGGCCCAGCGCCACATCCTGCTCGACGTTGGATTCGTAGGTGCGGATATCGATCTCGTCGGCATTCGGCTGCTCACGCAGCAGCTGCTCGTAGTTAGACCCTAAGTTCACTGCCACGCTTTTGCCGGACAAATCCTCAACGCCGTTGATGGTGTCGTTACCTTCACGCACGACCACTTGGGCACCGTCGTACACATAAGGCGCGGTAAAGGCATACTTGGCTTTGCGCTCATCGGTAATGGTGATTTGGTTGGCAATGGTATCAATGCGGCCGGATTCCAACATGCCTGCCAAGCCCGAGAAGCTCGCGGTCACGAACTCAATCTCGTCGCCGGTGATCTCCCCTACCGCATTCATCACATCGACTTCGAAGCCTTTCAGTTCATCCTGCTCGACATAAGTAAACGGGAAGTAGCCACCGGACATGCCCACCCGCAGTGTGTCGGCCTGGGCAGCCACGGAGACTACCCCTGCCACGCCTAAGGCGAGAGCAGCGGCGATCTTCTTCAAACGGTTCAAATTTGCCATACGGATTTCCTCATTGGGTCATACAACCCACAGCTTATACGGAGGGCGCTGGCTTTGACTCCGTCATCACCAGCGCAATGCCGACAAGATACCAGCAAAAAAGAAATAATAAACCGCCTGCTTATTGTTTTTTGGAACTAGCCCAGCGTCGTTTCTATACCATCATTTAGCGGTCAAGCCCCGGGACCTGATCCAACTGTGCATAGGCGTGACGCAACCACACTTTCATCCTCTGACGTTCGGCGATGTTCATCATGCGCCGGTCGTTGGCCACCGCCCAGAAACTGCTGTCATTGAAATCGATTTTTTGGGTGAGCTTGGCATGCAAGCGCGGCAGCTCTATGAGAGTAGCCCCTTGCACACGGGCCTGCTGATACGCCTCTGACTGCGTAAAGCGCTCAAAGCTTTCGCCACGCCCAAGGTTCTGAACGACCACGACATCCACCGGCTGCGACGCGTAACGGGTTAACACCTGAGACAGTAGCGCGACTGAATCTGCGCCATCATCCATCACGTGCCACCACACGACCTGCATGCCCAGCTCCTCGAGCAGCCCAAACACATCGGTTTCCTCAATCCAGCGATTGATGGGCTGGGCGGACTGTGCGGCCAAGTCGATAATCAAATCCCGGTCTGGCGCCTCTTCTACGGCCGATAGCATGCCATCAAGGCTATCGTCATCGCCCACCACTACCGAAGAGGCGTACTCCTGATAAAATCGTGAAAACGTGCCGTGGGAAGCGTCGCAATCAAAGCCTAAAAATGGCCGCTCGTGATCGATGTAGTACTGCGCCAACACCCGCGCCGTCATCGACTTGCCGACACCGCCCTTCTCACCGCCAATAAAGTGAACCTTGCCCATCCTTGTCTCTCCGCCGTCAGGCCCGATGCCCTGTTGGAATTTAGCAGGAAAAAAGGCTAGCGGGATACGCCGCACCAACGATAAGGGTTTAGGGCTACGTATGAGAGGAGGCTTTCAGCATGGCGAAGGTGTGCTCCCGCTGCTGTTTTACAGCGCTGTCTAGGATGGCGAGCAGGCGGCCATAATCTTCTGCTTGGGTTTGATCCAAACCGTGATGCATTACTTTATCAAGCAACGTTTGGGTATCGCGGATCAATGCATCTAATTCCAATATGACCGTTTCGTGATCCTGCGATGTCATGTTGGCCTCATTGGCGCTGTTGCAACTGCTGAACCCGCTGGTAGAGCTGTTGGGCATTACTAATCGCAGTGGCCTCAAAAGCATCCAGACTGAGCAGCACGTCTTGCCGCGAGTCCTGCATCACTACCTCAAGCTCTTTGTGGTAGCGTTGCAGCAAATGCTCAAGATTCATGCGAATCATGGTCAGCTCTAGCTGAAATTCTGCCTGCAGCTTGGTGTAGCGCTCAATGTGTGCAGGAACCTCGCTGGTGTTAACGATAGAACAGATCATTCGCTCAACTTGCTTTTCAACAGCCGATAGCTTGGGGACAAGCTCTGTCATCACGTATAAAGCGGAAATGGTAGCGGCATTTGGCTTCACGGCATTCCTAAGGGTCTAGTGTAAAGGGGTCATGCCATTTTATGAGATTACTAAGACCACCTAACGATTAATTAACCTTATGAAATGGCGGCATATTGCTCTGCTACTTTCATAAAATCAGCTCCTACCCCTCACACCAAGCCTAACAACACTTTCCTGATGTAAATCCATAGATCACCCCAGCAAAGCCAGTACGTTCTGCGGAATTTGGTTGGCCTGTGCGAGTACGGACGTACCTGCCTGCTGCAAAATTTGTGCGCGGGTCATGTTAGCCACTTCGACTGCATAGTCAGCGTCCATGATACGTGATTGCGCAGCCGCCAAATTAGTAGCCATAAGCTGGTTCCCCTCAATCACAGAAGCCAGGCGGTTTTCCGTTGCACCCAGGTAGCTTCGCTTTGCATCTACCATACCAATGGCTTTATCTAACGCCGCGAGCGGGTTACGTGGTATCTGAATTCGAAAATCTTCTCCTACTTCTTGGATGCGCAAACGGGTGTGAGGCGTGCCGTTATCATTAAATCCATCCCCATCGGTTTGCACAAAAAACGCTTTATTCACACCTTTTTCTAACTCACTGGAGTAATATACAACTACTTGGCTATTGCCATTTTCGGTGCGTAAAACAATCTCGCCCTTTTGATCATGATCGACTAAGGTAGCTGTTTTATAGCCACCTAACAGCGAACTTTCGCCAGGCAGCTCAAAGTAATAGTTACCGTCTTCACCTTCTGTTAATACATTGGAGTAAGTTCTACCTTCGATGTCAGTGTATTCAACAGAGACGTTACGTGGGTCAATCGTGACCGTTGAAATACCGTGCACTTTGTCAACAACGTGCTCATCAATGCCAAGTACCGTAGGGGAGCTTTGGGTGGCGGTGACTGTATAGCTAACGGGTTCGCCCTTCTCATTCAGTTTGACATCTAGGTCAGCTTCATAATAACCATAACCACCGCTATTCAGCTCTCCCCGAATGATCCATTGCTCATCACTCGTGCGACGAATTAACTCTGCAGACCCTGGACTAATCTCGGCAAAATCATCACCCACAAAATCACTCGCAGCAATCGAAAAATCCGTTACAGAAGGCGTATAAATAACATTGCTATTAAAACTAGCGGATTGTTGCTCGATATCTACACCAGAGTACACTTGGCTGGCTGCCGTTAGCGTTAGCTCTTGGCTAGCCAATGCTTCTGTAATTGCGTAATAGCTATCAGTAGCACTGTCATAAGCATAGTAGCTACCATCATCGACACTCTGACGCAGCTCCGTGACATTGACCGCGACACCTGAATGATCGTAAACAACTTGATCAAAATCATTGGGATTGAAAGTATCACCACCCTCATCAAAACTAGGCACTGTCGAAAAGCTCTCACCTCCCGCTGGCGTATAGCCACTGAGCGCAACATCTAATTTATCATCTACACGAACGCCACTCAGACGCGAGTAAACAGGATCGACACCACCATCAAACTCTAGGTAAAAGGTTCCTATATTATCCTTATCTTCTACCAAACGGGGCGATGATAGCGACATGCCGCCTGCATTTAGGTATTCAACATTGGCGTAATCGGCCAAATTGTAGACGACGCCACCAAATTCAAACGTGGTTTCCGCTTGATAATTCGCAACAGGCTCAGCCTGCTTTGAAACCACTGCCGTGGGTGAAGACGTATCCTCAAAGCTGACTTCAAATTCAGCCTCATGATAGGAAAGGATGCCACCATTGTTGGTTTCAATATAATAAGCGTCATCGCCTCGCACGACTTTTTCATTAGCTGACAGGCCAGAAATGAAGGTTTCATCTAGTGTAAAATCTGTTCTAAACAGCGGTTGTGGATCCGTAATATCAACAACGCTCAGATCGGTGGCTGTTTCATGAGTGGCCGACACGTTAACACGAGAAAAGTTACCCCCTCCCATACTCACGTAGTAACTGTTGATCGCAGCGGCTTCCTTTTGGTGATCTCCGGCTAGCGAGACATCGCCCAACCCATAAAGCGTTCTTTCGGCACCCGCCGGAAAATTTGCTTCCGTCAAAGCATCGTCTACAACGATATCGTCAGCGGGACCAAACAGCATATCGCGAGGCGTCACGCTGCCAGGCTCTCCGGCTACGTTGAAGCCTGTTAGGCCCAACGCATCAACGCTGAACCCAGGAGGAGACAGGTCCACACCCAGCGCCTCTCCGTCATTTGCCCCTACTTGTAGTGATATATTCCCTGCTCGCCCGGTCATCAGAGGAATACCGTTGTACTCCTTCTGTTCGACCAGCCGATCGATCTCCATCAAGTTTTGATTAATTTCAGCTTGAATAAAGTCACTATCACGCGTTTGGTTAGTATCGTTTAGGCCTTGCACAGTTAATTCACGAATGCGCTGCAGCTTATCGCTGATACTACCCAACACACCCTGCGCTGTTTGTGACAGAGACACGCCATCATTAGCATTGCGCGCCGCTTGGCCAAGCCCTGTGCGCTGCGCTTGGAAGCGGTTACTAATGGCCTGCCCTGCTGCATCATCTTGGGCACTGTTGACACGCAAACCCGATGCCAACCTTTCCATGCTGGTGGCCAGCGCGGTGCCCGACTTGCCCATGCTTTGCTGGCTAACTAGTGAGGCCAGATTCGTGTTGATGACAGCCATGCCAATACCCATCTTCCATGAACGTTATATGAATAATAACGGCGTGATTCACAGCAACTTTAGAGAAATATGTGGCTATGCGCGCCTGGGCACAATCACAAAAAAAACCGACCCCCATAGGGAGCCGGTTCATTATGCTACTTAACGATAGAGAAACTTCCCTATCGAGGCCAAGCCTCAGATTAACCCAGCAGAGAGAGTACAGACTGCGGGATCTGGTTGGCCTGGGCCAATACAGAGGTACCGGCCTGCTGCAGAATCTGCGCGCGAGTCATGTTGGCTACTTCAGTGGCGTAGTCAGCATCTTCGATGCGCGAACGAGCAGCAGAGAGGTTGGTCTCGTTGGTGGACAAGTTTTCGATAGCTGATTCAAAGCGGTTTTGGATCGCACCCAGGTCAGAGCGCAGGTTATCAACCTTGCTCAGAGCAGCATCCAGAACCTCCAGCGGATCTTCTGTACGCTCGCCTTTAGTCACAGCTTCTGACGTTAGGTTGCCATCTGCACCAACGAAGTACTGGTTAGCGGCAGCATCAGTAATGTTACCATTGTCATTAACAATCAGATCCACAGACTCTTGGGCCGCTTGCGTATACTCATCATCAGCATTTACGTATACGGCATTCCCGTTGGAAGTCACGTCAAGACCATTGCCGCCATTATCGCCAGTTAACACAATAGCATCTTGCCCAGCAGCACCGTCACGAGAGGCGGTCGTGGTCGTAGTGATGGTAAGGCTATTTGTTTCCGCTGCAGCCGCCAGATCTTCAGCAGAGATTTTCACATCATTTAGTGTTACAGAACCACCACCAGAAACGTTATTAACCGAAGAGCCATCTTCCAGTGTCAGGCTTATCGTACCGTCATCCGCATCAGCAGTAGAAATCGCTGCAGTTAGGTTAGTAGTAGTTGCCGCATTCAAGGTTCCACCTACGTTATCGTAAGTGAGTTCACCAGCTGTGGTAATATACAACGCGGTGCCATCGCGATCCGTGATGGTACCATCATCTTGAATAGTGATATCAGTGCTTTTAGAACCATCCTCTGTAGCATAGACCGCATTTTGAGCTGTACCTGTGTCTACATAAGTATCAGCCTCACCAGCCGTTACGCCATTAGTAATGTCGTAAGTGAATCCACCGGCACCATCGCTAACCAGCCCGTCTAAAGCAACTTCACCAGTTGTGGTGTTACCGAGAAAAGCATCAAGGCCAGCCGCAGTTGCACCGGCTGTCACCTCGATTTTAACACCCTCTTCGACGCCTTTAAGGACATCAATCGCATCTACTTCGGTATTATCAGTGACCATGGAATAGGTGCCAGCATTTAAGGCAACGTTACCGCCATCCGCTACAATTTCGTCCAAGTCGTCTTTGGTGGCAGCAACGTTTTGTACTTCACCTTTATCATTGACGTTGAAGCCAGCAAGCTCCAGAGTATCACGGTTAATTTGCTCAAGGTTGATTTCAATGGCTTCGCCATCATTAGCACCAACCTGAATTTTCAGTGTCCGCTGAGTGCTGTCGACTGCACCCACGTTTTCACCCAATACTTTAGTACCGTTAAAGTCAGTTTCTTTAGAGATACGATCAATCTCTGTCAGGCGTTGATTGATTTCAGCTTGGATGGAGTCCAGGTCTGAATCAGAGTTAGTGCCGTTTTGTGCCTGCACTGACAGTTCGCGAATACGCTGCAAGTTGTCGTTAATTTGGTTCAAGCCGCCTTCAGCAGTTTGCGCGATAGAAATACCATCATTAGCGTTACGCTGAGACTGAGCCAAACCGGTGATTTGAGCAGTCATTCGGTTGGCGATAGCCTGACCGGCCGCATCATCCTTGGCGCTGTTGATACGTAAACCAGAGCTCAAACGCTCCATAGAAGTTTGCAGAGCAGACTGAGACTTGGACAGATTCTGCTGGCCAATCATGGAGGTGATGTTGGTATTGATCACTGACATGGTGATTCTCCTTGCGTGTGAACTGGCCGTCAGGCCCGCTTTTCGGCTACTTGTTGCGCCGTTATATTGATTAACGGCCTGATGAGGAGAACCTTTAGGGGTGAGTAGTAAAAAATTATGTAATGTTTGGTAAATGGGGTGATGACTTTTGGCAACTAGCTGACATCGGTCGCGAGCCAAAGCTGCCTCCCACAGTAGTCACCACCTTCACCACCTACCTTGGCTGCTTTTACACTGGCTCTTGCCACCCTCACCCTGGCTCAGAAGTGAAAAAGCCCCCTTGAAATGGGGGCTAGCGGGCAGTTTGTAGCGGCTACCTCTTACGGCCTAGCTGAGCATCTAGCGCATCAAACTGTTGGGTGAGGTAGCTACTCATGCTGTTCATCTGCGCAATCATACTGTCCAACTGGCCGAACTGGGCGCGGTAGCGGCTGATGGTGCGCTCAATAGTCATTTCCATGCGCCCAAAACGCTCGTCTAGGCTTTTCACCCGGTTTTCAGCACCGCTAATGGCCAGCTTCACTACCCCATTGTTGCCAAGCATTTGCTCTACGGTGGTGCTTAATCGACCCGCCATCCCCGCGTCATCCGTTTCCCCTGCAAAAAAGTCGCTTAACGCCTGGGGGTTGTTGGCTACTAGGCCACTTAGCTTATCATCATCGACTTCCAGCGTACCATCACGCTGTAGGGTAATGCCTAACTGGCTTAGCGTGGAAAGTTCGCCGCCTTCTATACCGCCCGTTAGCACGCTGCGCAGGCGGCCTTCAATGGTACGTACGGTGTTATCGCCTACCAGCTCACCAGCGGTTTCGGCATCGCCGCTGAAGCTGGTGAGTTTGCCAATGGTGCCTTTTAAATCGTTGAACGCTTTTACGAAGCCATTAATGGCTTCGCGCTGCTTTAGCGTGTCGCGCTCTACGTTGATGGTGCTGGTCGCTGTTTCACCATCGGCAATGCTGAGCTCGGCTAGATTCAGCGTTACCCCTTGAATGGCACCTTCTATTTGGTTGTTGGCACTGCTAATGGAAATGCCGTTAACCGTGAGCGCTGCATCCTCACCTGCCCGCTTAGTAGCAGCATCTTCGGCAAAAGGCCCTGCCACCGTGACTTCAGGGGATTGGCTGGTATCTACAAAGCTAAAGCTGGCAATAGAGGCATCCGCTCCGGTATTTTTTGAGCTGAGTGCCAGTCGGTAGCCTTGGCCGTCATTAATAATAGTGGCGTTGACGCCTGCGTCTTTATTGGCATTAATCGCATCGCGTATCGCGGAGAGGCTGCTGCCAGGGGCGATATCAATATCCACAGAGTCCGCACCACCAAAATCCAGCCGTAGCGCCGTTGCGCCTTGAAGGTCTAGCGCGGTGTCCCGGTCAGTCACACGGGTTGAGGCCAGCGTGCCAGAAGTGGCTAACTGCGATACCTCTACCCGGTAGCTACCGGGCAATGCACTGGCAGAGGTAGTGGCGTTAATGGCATCGCCACGTACGTTCGCGGAAAGGCTTTGGTAGAGCTTCGGGTCGTTGAGTTTCGCTACAGTATCTTGAAAGCTGTTTAGCGATGTTTGCAGCTGGCCGTAGGCAGAAATCTTATCCTGCTGTTGCTCTTTTTGGCGGGTAATCGGCGCGAGTTTGCCCCGCTCCGCTTCTTGAAGCTGGTCTAATAAGCCGGTGAGATCCAGGCCAGAGCCGACGCCTAGGGAGGTTATTGTCGCCATGCAGATGTTCCTCGGTGCAAAAGGCTAAACCCACAGTCATTCATACATTGCGCCAGCGGTGGCGTTTCGACTGAGTTTAATAGCAATTTTATCGACGAAAAAACGATTAACTTTAGGCCTTTTTTATCACTTAACCATGAATACCCCATTACCCCAACAAAAACGCCTGCTTAGCGCAGGCGTTTTGTATGACTCGACAGCAAGCTACATTTAATCACGGCCTAACTGAGCATCCAGCGCATCAAACTGCTGTGTGAGGTAGCTGCTGGTTTGATTCATTTGAGAAATCATCGTATCCAACTGGCCAAACTGAGTACGGTAGCGAGAGATGGTCTGCTCGATGGATTGCTCCATGCGTGTGTAACGCTCACCCAGCGACTCAATGCGATTCTCAGCACCAGAAATCGCGCCGGATACCGTGCCATTAGTGCCTAGCAACTGCTCGATGGTTTGGTTGATTTGACCTGCCATACCTTCGTTATCGGCAGCGCCGGCAAAAAAGGCGGAGAGCGCATCCTGATTATTGGCAATGGCATCGTCTAGCTTGCCGCTATCCATTTCCAAGGTACCGTCGCGCTGCAGCGAAATACCGATATCCGTCAGCATCGAGAACTGGCCTTCGATACCTCCACCCAGCACACTGCGTAAACGCGACTCCACCGTGCGTACCGCACTGTCGCCCAACAGCTCCCCAGCAGCGCCCGTTTCAGCATTAAAGCTGGTGAGTTCGCCAATGGTGCCTTTTAGATCGTTGTAGGCATCGACAAAGCCAGTAATCGCTTCGCGTACTGCGCGGGTATCTTGCTCGACTTTAACTGTGCTATCGCCTTCCGCCTGAAGGTTAAGCGTGACGCCCTGAATCGCACCTTCTACCTGATTAGAAGGGCTGGTGATGGCCACACCGTTGACATTAAGCACCGCATCTTGGCCTGCTTGCGTAAACTCTGATTCCAACTGCCCGCCAAATGCCGCCCCTAGCGTTATGCCTGAAATAGACGCGTCTTCACCGGTTTGCGTGGAATTGAGCGCTAGTCGGTAGTTTTCACCGTCAAAAATAATAGAGGCAGAGACACCACTATCTTCTTTCGCGTTAATGGCATCGCGTACTTCTTCAAGCGTACTATTCGCAGCAATGTCTACCTCAACGTCAGCTTGATCAGCGCCTGCAAAGTTGAGGGTCAGTGTGGTCGCTTCTGTGGCCAGAGCAGTAGTTAAGTCCGTTACGCCTGCTGTTGCCAGGGTGCCAGATGTTGCAAGCTGTGTAACGGATACGTTATAGCTACCGGGCTGCGATTCGCCATTGGCCGTGGCAGTGAATGCTTCACCGCTAACGTTGGTCGAGAGACTCTCATACAGTGTACTGTCGTTGAGAGCATCCGCTGCGTCCTGAAAGGCAGAAAGGGCCGTTTGCAGCTGGCCGTAGGAAGAAATTTTGGTTTGCTGGGTTTCCAGTTGCCGTTCGATAGGGGCCAGCTTGCCACGCTCAGCGTCTTGCAGCTGATCGAGCAAGCCGTTGAGATCAAGACCTGAACCAATACCCAATGATGAAATGGAAGCCATACATTACCGTCCTTTTTTGAAAAAGCCGCCTGTCGTGCTGACGCCCCTTATCAATACTGTTCAATTACGTTAATTCACTCATGGTATTTATCGGCCCACTGCTACTTAACTTTAGGGAAAAAAACCACTCGGTACGAGATTTATCCTACTGTGCGGATCAGCTTTACCATACGCATGGCGGAGTATGGGCCAGCTGTGTGGCGTTTCCATGACATCTACCTCAATCGCCTCTTTAGACCTTGGTCT
The DNA here is from genome assembly GCF_030247125.1 of Halomonas sp. LC1. Taxonomy (NCBI): domain Bacteria; kingdom Pseudomonadati; phylum Pseudomonadota; class Gammaproteobacteria; order Oceanospirillales; family Halomonadaceae; genus Halomonas; species Halomonas sp. LC1. The sequence goes on from NZ_JASSPG010000005.1 coordinate 51,623, forward strand.
AACACCCAGCCCTGCTTTACAATGCACCGCAGCAACTCCATTTCGCTGCGATTGCAGGAGCCACACCCCATGCCCGCTGAAGCGCTACCCTCTGCGTCGACTGCCTCTTTTCACATTCAGCGTAGCTTACGCCACTGCCTTTCTAGCATGGCAGAGCTGCTGTATGAGAGCGGCCACGTGCTCGAAACGATCACGCTGCCGCAGCGTGGGTTGTCACGCCAGGAGCTAGACGCTCTGCGCCATCAGCACCCTCGTTGGGCGCTTTGTCAGAAGACGTTGGAAGAGAGCGATGCCGCCATGCTTAACGACTACGGTCGCTTCGTTTTGACGCCACTCGGTCGAGAATTGATGTTCGATATGTTTGGGCAAGGCGCCGCTGACTGCGCCTAACCGATGTACAGAAGCACAAGACTAGTAAAGAAAACGCCCGCTGGAAGGAAGCGGGCGTTTCAGAGCACTCAAATAGCACTAAGTCGTTGAGAATACGACCTAACGCAGACCGAGCAGTGAAAGAATAAACAGGACGACAACGATCAGGCCGATGATATAGATAATGTTACGCATAACGGCACTCCTTGCTTTAGCGTTTCATGGAAATCAAAGGGTTGCTTCCCTTCAATAGGCGCTTTTAGCGTAGCAGGCTTTTTAACGATTTGCGTAATCGCCATGATTGCCTCTTTGAGGGAACCTTGCTTCATCACGGTTTTCAGAACCTTACTTTTCCTTTCTTAGGTGCTGCCATGAAAACCATTGCTCTTGCGCTGACATGCGTGCTGAGTGCTGTGACAACCACCCACGTGGTCGCCCAAATGCCCTCTCCCAATTCACTGCAAGCACTCGATCAGCAAGCTCGGGCACTCGATCGCCTACACACCGTGGTGGTCGCTCATGACGGCAACATCATTCATGAACATCACCAAGGGGGCCCAGGCGTTGCAGCACCTGCCAACGTCAAATCGCTGTCTAAAACGGTGTTAGCCGCCATCACCGGGGCGGCGATCAAGGCGGGCGTCATTGAGTCCGTTGACCAGCCGCTGGTGGCGCTACTAGATAGTGTCCCCAGCGCTGCTGCCCCACAAGTGAACGACATCACCGTTGCGCATTTACTGGCGCAACAAGCAGGGTTAGAGCGTACATCGGGCAGCAACTATGGCGCTTGGGTAGCCAGCGCCCATTGGGTAAACGATGCACTCACTCGCCCGTTCGTCGACCGCCCAGGTGGGCGTATGCTCTACTCCACCGGCACCAGCCATTTGCTGTCAGCAGCGCTAACTCAGGCCAGCGGTGAAAGCACCCTCGCGCTTGCCCAGCACTTGTTAGGCAAACCGCTCGGCATTGCGATTTCCCCATGGCCGCAGGACCCTCAAGGGATCTACTTTGGCGGTAACGATATGCAGCTTTCCCCTCGCGCGCTCATTGCGATTGGGGAGCTGTACCGCAACGACGGCATGGCCAATGGCCAGCGCGTGCTGCCTGAAGGCTGGGTAGAAGATTCATGGACGCCCAGAGGCCAATCACCCTGGACAGGCGATGGCTACGGCTTTGGCTGGTTTATCACGACGCTCGCGGGTGAACACGTCGCTTACGGAAGAGGATACGGCGGGCAGGCGCTATATGTGATTCCCGAGCGGGAGATGACGGTGGTAATTACCTCAGACCCAACCCCGCCATCGCCCGGTGGCCAGTTCCAGCAGCAGCTCAACGCACTGGTGACTGGCTTATTGGAAGAGGATTAACGACGTACGCCACTGCTCCTGTCAATCACTACTTGTTAATAACTATTTGTTAATGACTACTCTCCTTTATGCGCCAAACTCATCAAGTAGAGCGCGGCGGCCAGCGCCAGAACGGAGAGTGCCAGGTAGATCGCATCCAAGGGTGTCGCGAATCGAATATCCACAACGGCTCGGAAAAACTCGATAATCACGGCCAGAATCACCACACGGGCGATTTTGTCTTTCAACTGATCCAGCGAGGCAACGTTGAAGGGGTGTGCGGGGTAACGCACTTCAGCTTGGTCGATGCGCGAAACGAACAGCCGATACACGCCTAGCCCAAAAATCAGCAGCACAATGGCGATCAGATAGATATCCACCGCAATAATGATATCGGGCACCAAGGTGTCGTGAATGTTGCGGGTATCATCCACCAAGTAGTAGTGCAGCACATCGCCCACCACTTTGAAGATATCCAGCGTGCCCACGATAAACAGCATCAGCGAGCCTAATAAGCTCGGCACTACCGCTAGCATGACCAAAAAACGGGAATTCCACAGCGCCGCCTCGACACGTCGCTCCCATACGGACTGTTGGTGAGGCGGTTTGGGCGGCGGCGGTGAATGGGGAGAGGGTGAGTGGCTCATCGTAGGCACATAGCTCCTTCTTGCTTTTAGACCAATCGCGAGAGTGCCTAGTAAAGCATTAGACGAGGTTCATCACTACTACCGTGAAGGTCACGCCGGTCAGCAAGAACCCTAGCGCTAGCATGAGGCCATCTCTAGCCACCAGCCCCAATCCAAACAGCGTGAGCGCAAGCCCAGCACCGTTAGCACTGAATGGAATGAACTCCATGGGCGGCATGGCCAAGGCGACCAGCAGACAAATGAAGGCGGTGACACGGATGCCGATGTAGCCGGTCATCCAAGCCAAGCGCACACCCAACAAGCTATCTACCCACTTAGCGGGCTTTTTCATGTAGCGTAGCGCTTTATCGAACTTATGCCGGGAGAGGGAGCGGTTCAGCAACCAGCCAGGCAGCCAGAACGTTTCTCGGCCAATCAAGAGCTGCACTGTCGTCAGTAGCACCAGAGCAGCCATCAGCGTTGGCATACCGGGAATATCGCCAATAATCGGCGCCAGCGTAATCAAGCCTGCCAACAGCAGCAGCGGCCCAAACGAGCGCCGCCCCACCGCATGCACCACGTCGTCCACGCTGACCTGCTCTTTTTCCCGCTCCATCTGCTCCATGGTGTGGATCAGCTCGGTTAAGTTCGTCGCATCCTGCGTGTTACTCATGGGCGTTTCGGCGCTCCTTTGCCGTGGGTATCGTGATGGAAAGAGGGTTCTTCCGGTGACTGGTTAAGCTTGCTGCGAATAAAGTCGCTATGGCTGACATGCAGCAGATCAGCCAGCCGACGAATCCGATGCTCTTCAAGAGGGTCGAGCGAGCCGTCGGCCCAGGCCAGCTGCCACATTAAATTGACCAGCTCCAAGCGCTGCTCGTAGCCGTAGTGCTGTTTGATCAGGCTGACGAACTGATAGTGATCCACCGCGTCATCGACCTCCGCCTCTGCCAGCGCCATTAAATCGCTGACATCCTGCTCGTTGAGCCGATAGCGCGCCATCAGCATGTGCTTCAGCGCCGCGCGCTCTTCATCACTGTTGTCGTAATCGGCGCGCATCACTTCACACAGCAGCGCTGCCGACGCTAGCTCTAGGGTGAGCGTTTGGTTATCACGCTGTTCAGGCGCGGAAAGCACCTGTTGGAAGAAAGAGTGAATGGCATCCAGCACGGCGGTCTCCTCATCTCAGTGGCTAACCTAGGACTACACGACACCTTAAGAGTGCCGCCCTAGGCCTCACCGTTTACTCTTTCCGCTTGGCAAGCTGCTCTTTGAGCTGTTTGGGCACTTGCTTGATGATCAACCGATCCTGGGTTTCGTCATACTCAATGCTGGAACCCAGCAGGTGTGAATCAAAGCTGATCGAGACGCCTCCAGAGCGCCCGGTGAAGCGGCGAAACTGGCTGATAGTACGTTTGTCCGGCGGAATTTCCGGCGAGAGGCCGTAGTCGGCGTTGCGAATATGGTCATAAAACGCCTTGGGCTGCTTCTCATCCACGAGCCCAGAGAGCTCTTCCAACGTCATCGGTTCGCCACGGCGCAGCTGCTCGTTGGCGTAATCAACCAGAGTATCGGTTTTTTCCCGGCTGGCGTCGTCGTCCAGGTCCTCTTTTTCGACGTAGTCGCTAAAGGCTTTCAGCAGCGTGCGGGTTTCGGCGGGGGCATCAATGCCCTCCTCCATGCCCAGCAGCGCCGCTACGCCATCGGCGAGCTTTTTACCGCCACGGTCTTTTAGAAACGAGACGTACTGGGTACTTTCCCCACCGCTCTGCCACTGGGTCAGGTTGATGCGGGCCGCCAGGGTGAGTTGGCTCGTGTTCAGTTGGGCGGCAGGCACCGCTTGGTGCGCGTCGTTAAAGCCGATACCTTCCCGCTGGTGAATGAGGGCCATCAGCAGCGTTTCCGTATCGCCCTGTTGTAGATGAGCGATGACCAAGTAACCGCCAACGGAGAGCTGCCCCTGCAGCGTTTGGGCCAGTCGCTCGGCAATGGCATTCGCCAGTTGGGCAAAGGTTTGCTCGTCGGCTTGATACGCCGTGAGCCACGCCACCAGCGGCCCGGCCTGCTCGCCCTGCTCGGCAAAGCGCCCCCAGCCCTTCGCTTTGGTGTTGTAGGTATCGTTTAGCGCATTCACTAGGCTTGCCATCACCGCGTCATCGCCGGCAGCGGCCTCGGCAGGCGGGGCCGTCACACTTAAGCGTTCGCCATCGAGAGATGGCTCAAGGCGGTAAACAGTACTTTGCAGTAGCGGCATAAACAGGCATTACCTTTATAAAAACGTCGAAGAGGTCACTTCAGCATCAGGGCTTTAAGCGGTAACCGGTGCGGAAAATCCAGGCAATGGTGGCAAGGCTTGCCGCCAAAAACAGCAAAATCATCGCCACGCTAGCTCCTAAGCTGACATCGCTAATGCCGTAGAAGCTCCAGCGGAAACCGCTAACGAGATACACCACCGGATTCGCCAAGGTCACGCTCTGCCAAAACGGAGGCAGCATATCGATGGAGTAGAAGCTGCCGCCCAAGAACGTGAGTGGGGTAATCACCAGCAGCGGTACCAGCTGCAGCTTGTCGAAGCCATCCGCCCAGATGCCGATGATAAAGCCCAACAGGCTGAAGGTGACGGCAGTCAGTACCAAAAACGTCAGCATCCAGAACGGGTGGGCGATCTCAAGCGGCACAAAGAAGCTGGACGTACCGAGAATGATCAGCCCCAGCAGTATCGATTTCGAGGCCGCCGCCCCTACGTAACCCACGACAATCTCTAAATAGGAGATCGGCGCTGACAAAATCTCATAGATGCTGCCGGAGAACTTGGGAAAAAAGATGCCAAACGAGGCGTTCGAGACGCTCTGGGTCAGCAGCATCAGCATAATCAAACCAGGGACGATAAACGCACCGTAGCTCACCCCGCCAATTTCGGTAATCCGCGAGCCAATCGCCGCGCCAAACACCACAAAGTAGAGCGAGGTAGAGATCACCGGTGAGACAACGCTCTGTAGCAGCGTGCGGCGAGTGCGGGCCATCTCCGCCATATAAATCGCACGAACGGGATAGAGGTTCATGAGCGCTCCTTCACCAGGTCCACGAAGATATCTTCCAGCGAGCTCTGCCGGGTGTGTAGATCTTTAAAGCTGATGCCCGCCTGCTCTAGCTGCGTTAACAGGGTAGAGATCCCTCGCCCCTCCTCTTCCTGACGGCCATCGTAGGTGTACACAAGCTCATAGCCGTCGGCGGTCAAGCTGAGTTCTTCCTGCGCCAGCGCAGGCGGCAACTCCGTTAACGGGCTGTGTAGCTGCAGAGTGAGCTGCTTGCTGCCCAGCTTTTTCATTAGCGCGGCTTTCTCTTCCACCAGCACGATCTCGCCGCGATTGATGACGCCTATGCGGTCGGCCATCTCTTCGGCTTCTTCAATGTAGTGGGTGGTGAGAATGATCGTCACCCCATCGTCCCGAAGCCCGCGTACCACGTTCCACATATCCCGCCGCAGCTCAACATCCACCCCGGCGGTCGGCTCATCCAAAAACAGAATGCGTGGCTCGTGGGAGAGCGCCTTGGCAATCAGCACCCGCCGCTTCATACCGCCGGAGAGGGTCATCAGGCGGTTGTGGCGTTTATCCCACAGCGAGAGTGACTTGAGCACTTTCTCGATATGGGCGGGGTTGGGGGATTTACCAAACAGGCCACGGCTGAAGCTCACCGTGTTCCAGACCGTTTCGAACGCTTCATTGGTGAGCTCTTGCGGCACAAGACCAATCCGCTCGCGGGCTTGGCGATAATCGCGCACGCTGTCGAAGCCGTCGACAATGACATGGCCTTCGCTGGGATTGACCAAGCCACATACCAAGCTGATCAAGGTAGTTTTACCCGCCCCGTTCGGGCCGAGCAGTGCAAAAATTTCGCCGCGCTGGATGGTTAAATCCACGCGGGTGAGCGCCTGAAAGCCACCTTCGTAGGTTTTATTCAGGCCATCGATGGTGATGATAGGGTCGTCCAAGGCGTGCTCCTTACATCGCGGGCCAGCGCAGAACCGGCGCAGCGCGATGCCAATGGCACCGCGACATGGCTGCCGCGGTGCATGACGGCCTTTAAAAGGTATTAAGTGCGGCTGGTGATTTCGAGCAAGTGATAGCCAAACTGAGTTTGAACCGGCCCGTGAACCTTGTTGAGTTCACCGCTGAAGACGACTTTGTCGAATTCCGGCACCATTTGGCCGGGGCCAAAGCTGCCCAGGTCGCCGCCCTGACGGCCAGAAGGGCAGCTGGAGTGCTGCTTGGCTATGTCCGCGAAATCGCGGCCGTTTTCGATTTCTTGTTTCAGTGCGTTGCACTGCTCTTCACTGCTTACCAAAATATGACGGGCGCTGGCACGTGCCATAACAAACTCCTCAATAAAAAAACCCAATACGGCGGGCCAGTTTATCACGCTCGCTGCTAGTCGTGACCCAAGGCACCGCTATAACGCAGCGCTTCGCCCACACTCGCCAGGGCACGCTCATGGGCCTGCACCGAGAGCGGCCCACGAGCACAGGCCACGATGACCCAGGGGCCATTGGCGGCGTCACCTGCTTGTGAGGCACGCGATGCAATACCGGCATCGCAGCTTCGCCGGTGCTGCGTGCCTGTTTTGTGCGCAAAGGTGAACCCGCTGCCCATGCCTTGTTTCAAGCGCCGCTCGCCAGATTTAGTTCGCTGCATGATCGCCAGCAGCGTTTGGCGCTGTTCGGCATTCACATCCTCCATACCACCGTGATGCAGGCTGGCCAGCAGGTCGCCATAGGCGCGCAGCGTGCCCACGTTTTCACCGGTGGCTTCGTAGGCATCGAAGGCGTGGTCGTAGTCGGGCTGTTCGAAGCTCCCTTCACCCATGCCCAATGTGCGCGCTAAGGCGGCCGGGCGCTGGTTCACACGGTGTTGGCGCAGGGCGATAAAATCTAACCCGCCCAGTTGGCGAGCCTCGGGATGTAACTGGCCATATACACCCTGGCGCACTTCCACCAGCTTGCTGATGGGGCCAAGGTGCGCCGGCTGGCCGTTGCTGGAGGCCACCATGCGGCGGGCGCGGGCATTCACGGCGTCCAAGCCCACACGGTCTATCAGCATATCCGTGGCGGTGTTATCGCTGACGGTGAGCATCTGCTCGAGCAAATAACGAATCGAGATCGGTGTACCGGGGTCGTGCCAGTTGACCGGCCCGGCGCCATCGACAAAGTCGCTGCGTGCCAATCTAAGGCGCTCATCCAGAGAGAGCGTACCCGCCTGGCGCTCGGCCAGTACTTGAGCCGCCACGGGCACTTTAATCAGCGAGGCCAAATACCAGGGGTCGTCTGCCTGCCAGGAGTACGCCTCGCCTGTTGCAAGGTTCTGAACGTAAACACCTAGCGCGCCGCCAAACACCTCTTCAATGGCGCTTATTCGCGCATCTACATCGCCTTGCCAAAGGCTCTGTTTATCGACCTCGTAGTACCAGTTCGTACTTGCCAAAATGGCGGTGCTGGCTGGCAATAAAGCGCACAGCAGCGCTGCGGCTAGCCAGCGTTGAAGATGTCGCAACTTTACCTCCTACCGCGGCTGGTGGCGGGTTATTTGTAACGGGCGATCCAGCGCGTTAGCCAAATCCACAGCGCGGCCCCAAGAATTAACAGCCCACCTACGCCAAGCGCCTGTGGATAGGTGTACATGCCTTCGCCTTCCAGCAGAAAACGCAGCACCAGAAAAATCATCACAATGTGGAAAATAAACGCGTTGAGCGCGTCGCTACCCACCATGGTTAATGGCCGTAGCGCCTTGGCTGCCGTAGCTCCACCAGCGAGTACAGCGCCTAAAATAACCAGCGCGCCGCCCACGCTGTACAGCGTGAATTTGAGCCCAGGCGGGTGCTTGCCATCGTTATTGGCTACCGCCAGCATCGCAGCAGAAACATCGCCTTCTGCAAAGGCCAAGCCATAGAACGCGGCGACCATGACAGCCCCCACGCCCACCAGCGCCAGCACCAGCTTTCGCCGCAGCGCCGTATCAAAATAGCAGCGCAGCAAGGCTTCACCGATCAGCAGGCCCGCCAAGATCAACGGCGCGCGGCTGAGCTGGCCCCAGGTGTAATGGTCTTCATGGTCTACCAACAGCGCTTTTAAGGTGTCGTTACCGCCAAAGCTCATCCCCTGCAGCCAAGCGGAGAGCGCGGTTAAGCCAATAATAAGCGTACACCGCCCCCACAGCGGTGTACGTGCCCATAGCGGAAGTACCAATGGTACCCACAGCAGGGCAATGGCATAAAAACCGAGGATTTCTACCCAAATCGCAAAGCGCTGATAAAGCAGCGCATCAACAATATCGCCTGGGGCGTAATACGGCAGCATCTCGACGACCGTCAACGCCTTGTACCAAAACCACACTTCAACCGCGCGCACCCATAGTTTTAGCCGCCGTTTTGGCCACGCCTCTGTTTGGGTAGACGCTAAAAAGGCCACGGATAGCGCAATCCCGAAGACCAGGATGAACAGGGAAGAAGAGAACTTAGTGAGAAAGTGGACGGGTACCATGCCCCAATCGGGCACGTTGCGTATTCCAATCAGCCCACTCACCGTATGGCTGAGAATCATCAGCCCAATCGCTATACCACGGGCGAGATCAATCGCATCTATACGCCCTTCCGCACGGGGCAGGCGTGGCACTTCTTGCCAGGTAAACACGTTAGCAACGTCCTTGTAGGGTGTTCATGTTAGGGAAACATTGCTTTTACCATAGCCTATTCACCTAGTGTGCTATTGCGCTTTATTAAACGTTGCCACTCATCCAACACAACAGTGCCCCGCAATGGGCGGGGCACTGTGCTGCTCATCCATGAGCGTGAGGGGAAGGACTTCCTTTCGCTAAAATGGGTTTACTGGCCGGATGTGTCATCCTTTTCCGTTTCCCACTGCTCTTGCTCTTCCTCCTCCTCTTCGTAAGTAAATTCTTGCTCTTCCTCTTCGTACTCGGTGGTCACGCCTTCAGTAGTAGTGGAACCCTGCTCCTGCTCGGTGTCGGAGGAGTTGAAGGTGCCTTGATCATCCTGCATGGTCTCTTCTTGCGGCGTTGCGGGCTGCTCTTCGGGCTCTTCCATCGCAAACGCGAGCGGGCTCGCTACCAGACCAAATGATACACCCAGGATACCTAACTTCTTGAGAGCTTCCTTTTTCATGGTCGTGCCTCCTAATGGCAACTCTTTCGTTCAATTCAGCGTTAAACATTCAACAACGTTATGTCTTCACGATTGATTCACGATCAATAAGAGCGGCGAGTCTTCCTAACCTTTCGCTCTTACCCAACTATTGCAGACGCCATACCAGGGCATGCCAAAAATAAATATAAAAACCATTTTTCAACCACTTAATAAAAAATTCATTAACTGAGACAAGGTGAATAGCGATTTTTAATTAGCAAAATCTTGTTTACGTTTGGCACATGAGCCCCAGCGATTCATGCCACCCCGCACCGCGGCTAACTTGGCATAATAAATAGGTACATAGGGCGAAAGCGTTGGTGAGAAAGGTTGCAAGGCTAGAAAGGCTTATTTTAACCCAACATAACTGCTGGTATCTTTTGGTCACCGTTCACCGTATCGAGAAAATAAATGTCTACCCAACAAGCATCCACGTTTCGTTTAGTTACCCGCAGCGATTTTGATGGTTTGGTATGCGGTGCCCTGCTCAAGCACTTAGGCCTTATTGACGACATCACCTTCGTTCACCCGAAGGACATGCAGGATGGCAAAATTGATATTGATGCCAACGACATCACCACCAACCTGCCCTATGTGCCCGGCTGCCACTTAGCGTTCGACCACCACCTAAGCGAAACCGTGCGCAACGTGGAGCGTGCCGACAACCACATCATCAATGCAGACGCGCCTTCCGCTGCCCGCGTAGTGTGGGAGTACTACGGCGGCCACGAGGCCTTCCCCGCACGCTGGGACGATATGATGGAAGCCGTCGATAAGGGCGACTCTGCCCAGTTCAACAAAGACGAAATTCTCAACCCGCAGGGCTGGGTACTGCTCAACTTCATTATGGACGCCCGCACCGGCCTGGGCCGCTTCCGCGACTTCCGCATCTCCAACTATCAGCTGATGATGAAGCTGATCGACTACTGCCGCGAGCACACCATCGATGAAATCCTCGCCCTTGACGATGTGCACGAGCGCACCACGCTTTACCGTGAGCATGAGCAGTTAGCAAAGGAGCAAATCGAGCGCTGCGCAACCGTGCACGGCAATGTGGTAGTACTGGATCTACGTAACGAAGAGACCATCTACGCCACCAACCGCTTCGTGATCTACGCCATGTACCCCGACTGCAACATCTCGATTCACGTGATGTGGGGGCTCAAGCAGCAGAACACCGTGCTGGCGATTGGTAAATCGATCCTGAACCGCTCCAGTAACACCAACGTAGGCGAGCTGTGCTTAAGCTATGGTGGCGGCGGCCACCTAAATGCGGGCACCTGCCAAGTTGATAATGACCAAGCGGAGAGCGCGCTGGCGGAGATTGTTAAGAAGATTAATGCGGATGGGTAAAACGGGTACTTATCTGTCATAAGTAGAGTGGCCGCTACTGGCGGCCACTCTACTTAGTTAACGCAGGCTACTCAGCGCCAACCACATGCTTCACTTCCAAGTACGCACTCAGCCCCCAAGGGCCTAACTCACGCCCGATACCGCTGCGCTTGAAGCCACCCCAGGCAGTTTCGGGTAGCACGAGCTGCTCGCTGTTGTACCAAATACTGCCTGCCTTCAACTGACGGCCAATGCGCTTGGCCCGCTCCGGGTCGCCGCTGATCACCGTCGCGGCGAGGCCATAATCACTGTCATTGGCAAGCTGAATCGCTTCGGCTTCGCTTGCCACGCTACGACCACAAAGTACGGGGCCGAAGATCTCTTCTTTCCACAAACGGCTCTCTACCGGCACATCGCGGTAAAGCGTGGGCGCTAGGAAGTAGCCTTGGGCGGGCAGCGTGCGGTGTTGCCCATCGCGTACCACCGTGAGCCCTTCCTGATCGGCAATATCCAGGTAGCGCTGTACTGCATCGCGCTGCTTAACGCTGGTAAGTGGGCCTAAATCGGTGCCTTCGGCTAGCGGGTCGCCTAGCGTCAGCGCATCCATGCGTTCGGCAAGCGCAGCGTAAAGCGCTTCGGCTATGTCTTCGTGAACCAACAGACGCGAGGTAGCAGAGCAGATCTGACCGGCGTTGAAGTAAATACCCGCCATTACCCAATCAGCGGCTTGGGCAGGGTCCGCATCTTCCATCACTAAAATGGGTGATTTACCGCCCAGCTCCAGTGACACACTCGCAGTACGGGCGCTGGCAGCCTGCATGACAGCTTCGCCAACGCGATTACTGCCGGTGAAGGAGATTTTATCCACGCCAGGGTGGTTAGTCAGCGGCGCACCGATGCCCTCGCCGTCACCATTGAGCAGATTTAGCACGCCTGCAGGCAAGCCGATTTCCAGCGCGATCTCCGCCAGCATTTGTTCAGGCAGCGGCGTCACTTCTGAAGGTTTAAATACCGCAGTGCAGCCCGCTGCTAGGGCAGGTGCCAGCTTCCAAGCACTAGTCACTAAAGGGAAGTTCCACGGCGCAATCAGCCCCACTACCCCAACCGGGTCATGATACGTCAGTGCTTCAACGCCTTCCATTTCGACACTGACCCGCTCCCCTTGCCGGGCATCCAGCGCTTTGGCCTGCTTGGCGTAGTAGCGGTAGCAGGCAATTGCATCGTCTAGGTCAATACCTGCTTCCACCAGTGGCTTACCGTTATTGGTGGCCGACAGTGTGATCAATGCCTCTCGACGAGACTCCAGCGCATCAGCAAACCCATCGAGGTAGTTGGCACGTGCGGCCCCACCCAACGCCTGCCATTCAGGTTGAGCCTGCTGGGCAGCTTTAACGGCAGCATCCACATCTGCCGCATCCCCTGCGGTGACCTGAGCAATACGCTCTTCGCGATAAGGATTCATCACATCGAGCAACCGTGTACCCTTCGATGCAACCCACTGGTTGTTGATGAACTGATGATTGAGTGTCTGCATGGGAATACCCTAGTCAGAAAGTGAGCACGCGCGCTGCCAGGCAGCGGCGTCAATTTCGATCAGTAGCGGCCCGGTGGGAACGCGGTTGGCGAGTGCCTGGGAAAGCTCAGCGGGGCTCTCTACCAGCATGCCGGGGCAGCCAAAGCCTTCGGCCAGAGTCAGGAAGTTAGGTGCTTGAATATCGACCCCCAATCGCGCCACGCCGTTGGCATCCATATAGCGGCGGATCTCTTCATAGCCCGCGTTATGCCATAGCACGATGACCACGGGCAGGCGGGCTTCCACGGCGGTGGCGAGCTCCGAGAGCGTAAACATCACCCCGCCGTCTCCCACCAGCGCTACTACGGGTAAATCTGGCCGGGCTAGCTGCGCTCCTAATGCCGCAGGCAGCCCATAGCCCAGGGTGCCGTAACCGGTGGATGCATTGAAATAGCGGCGAGGCGCAGGCTGGCTGACGAGGTGGTTTCCGACGTACACCGGGGCGGTGGAGTCGCCCACTAGAATGGCGTCAGGTAAGTGGTCGGCCAGCGTTTTATAGAGCGGAACGAAATCGCTAAACGCGGGATCGTTGGCCAAATCTAAAGCATTCAGAGCAGCGGCGGTCCGCTCGCCGCCCTGACGCTTCAGCGGCTCCGAAAAATGCGTTAGCAGAAGCTCCAAACTGCGCCCGGCATCGCCCACCAAACCAAGCGTGGTGCGCTGATTGCGCACCAGCTGCTCGGGATCAACGTCGATACGAATCAGCGCGCCGTTGAGGTGAAAACCGTCTTCAAAGACGACGTCATAGTCGGTTTCACCCAACTCGGTCCCTACCGCCAGAATCACATCCGCCTTAGCGGCTAGTGCCCTCACGGCGGGCAGCGCGGCATTGGCGCCTAAGTCCAGCGGGTGATCACGACCCAGCAGCCCCTTGGCGTTGATGGTTGTCACCGTAGGCGCATCCAACTGCTCTACCAGTGCTCGTGCGGCATCAGGCGCTGACACACAACCACCGCCCAACAGCACCAGAGGCTGCTTCGCCGCCGTGAGTAGCCGAGCCGCCTCGGCCAGCCCTTCCGGATCGGGAGCCGCGCGGTACAGCGTGGGCGCCTGCCAGCTAGTCGGAACACTGACGGGCGCATTAAACAGATCAATGGGAATTTCAATATGCACCGGGCCAGGGCGGGCGCCGTTAAAAACGGCAAAGGCACGGGCCAACACTTCAGGTAGCGTGCTGGCATCCAGCAACGTGTGGCTAAACCGCGCCACGCCGCTGATCATCTGCTGCTGGCTGGGCAGTTCGTGCAACCGCCCCTGGCCTAAACCCAAGGTATCGCGGCGATTAACGCTGGAGATCACCAGCATGGGAATGGAGTCCGCCAGGGCTTGGCCCATGGCGGTGGTCATATTGGTCATCCCCGGCCCAGTGATAATTAAACACACACCTGGCTGACCGCTGGCACGGGCATAGCCATCAGCCATAAACCCCGCCCCCTGCTCATGGCGCGGAGTGATATGCGCTACCTCACTGCCTTCCAGGCCACGGTACAGCTCTACCGTGTGCACACCGGGAATGCCAAATACTTTATTAACATTATAGCGATCATGTAGTAGTCGGATGAGTAGTTCAGCACATGTCATGGCAGACTCCAAAGCAGCATATTGAAAGGATCGGCATTAATGATCAAATTTTAGGAGGCTGGCCTTGCCAAGTAGCCTCTAAGCCAATGTTCTGTAGCTCACGATCACGATCGTAAATAGGCTGTCCTTGAAGAAAGCTAATCTCTACTTGGGTTCGGTGTAGGTTACCCCGCACTTTCCGCTTGAAAGGATCATGGTCCAGTACAATTAGATCGGCAGACTTGCCAACTTCCAGTGAGCCTGTTTCTTCTTCTAGCCCCATAGCGTAGGCCCCATTGATTGTTGCCACGCGTAATGCTTCTTCAAGACTGATGGGCGTCCCAAATCGTTCGTCACCTGGCTCCCACGGATTTTGACGTGTCACAAGAGTCTCCAAGGCGAGCCATGGGTCAATTGAGGCCACCGGAAAGTCTGTACCAAAAACAGCAATCCCGCCGGCATCCAATACTCCGCGAAGATTGTAAGCCCTTGCGAGTCGTTCTGGACCATAGCCTGCACGAGCACCCGAGGTAAAACGAGAGGGATACCAGGCAGCAGGAGAAAATTCTGCAATGACATCCAGTTCGCCAAAGCGCGCTAGATTGGCTTCATGCAGGATGGTGCTGTGAGCACATTGATGACGTACGCCACTTGGGCCGTTTATACGCCGAGTCTCCTCCACCGCATCTAGGAATAGGTCGGATGCGCCATCCCCAGTACAGTGAGCAATGACTCTAATCCCCCGGCGATCCATATCAAGCAGCATGCCGCGCAAATGCTCAGGCGTTAGATTAATTTTTCCACGCCAACTATCGCCATCCTCCCAGGGCGTTAACAGAAAGGATGAACGGGGTTCTACGGTGCCATCGAAGTGAAATTTAACGGCATTGGCATTGAGGCGACTGCTTGCATAATAGTGCCGTTCCCCACAGAGAAGCTCCCAGCGGCGCTGAACGGGAAAGATATCGTCCTGCCAGCTAATCGCTGCTTCTACGCGTAAGCTCAGTTTGCCTGTATCGTCGAGCTGCTTAAGTGCCGCTAGCCGCTGTTCGCAGACATGAACATACTTTGTCGCGGTGACTCCACGACTGGATTGAAAATGCATGCCTTCCTGGTACGCCTTTCTCAACACATCCACGGGTGTTGGAGGCATTGCAGCATGAATCATGGCATATGCCCCATCAATCATAAGGCCCGTGGGGTCATCCGTCAGCGGATCACGCTCCATATAACCATTACGTGGGTCGGGCGTATGTCGATCAATGTTTGCCAGTTCCAGGGCTTTGCTATTGACCATCATCGTGCCCCACATACGATCCAGTATTGCGACAGGCCGGTCAGGCATGAAACTGTCCAACCACTCTCGGCCAGGCGTCAAACCAGCTTGCCGAAAGGTATAGCGTACGAAGTAGGCGCCATGAATCCAGCCATCGCCAGGGTGACTTTCCGCGTAGTCTAGAATCGATTGCTTTACTTCCTGAGGCGTTGGGTCCTCAAGGTTGATTTTGAGAGATTTATCGTACTTGGCTGCAAGACCCAGGTCTGGATGGGTATGCATATCATGTAGGCCTGGCATAACAAAACGGCCGTTCAGTGGGATGACGCGTGTATCAGGGCCGATCCAATCGTGCACGCTATTGTCATTACCAATGGCGCATAACCGTCCTCCCGCTATGGCTAGTGATTCAGCCCAAGGGCAAAGCGGATCAAGTGTGTATATTTTTCCCCCTTGGAGCACAATATCGGCATAGTTAGGGGCGGGAGCATGGCTGGAACGCCAAGGATCGAACATGGAAAATCACCTCTGACTGTTTTGCAAAACTCACCATAAACCAGGAAAAAAGTGTGTGAGGTGGTAATTTCTTGCGTCTGAGGTGAGGATTCTTGGCGTATTGCTCGGTTAGCCAGTGACTGTCGACGTGTTAAGCAACCCTTCCAGGAGCTTCTTTACCCAGTCGCTAAAGGCTTTCACGTTTGGGTCCTCTAAGCGACTATGAGGAGTGACCAGATAATAGGCACGATCACTGGGAATTTTTTCATTGAACGGTCTCACTAACTGACCTTGTCGTAGGCTATCTCCACAGACCACGTCGTCACCCATTGCAATTCCTTGACCAGAAAGCGCTGCTTGTAAGACTAAAAGGACATTTGAGAAATAAAGGCCGGATTCAACGTTAACCTGGCTTTTTCCAGTACAACCGGCTAGCCAGAGTTGCCAATCATGCATGTCGTGTAGATGAAGGAGTGTCGCGCGTTCAAGGTCGCGAGGATGTGTGATGTTTAGCTCGTTAAGCAACATGGGACTGCAAACAGGGTGGTAAGTAGGTTTGGCCAACAGTTCCACATTCTGGTCTGTATGGATACCGTCGCTGAACACCACAAAGAGATCAAAATGAGGTTGGTTGACCGTCTCGTTTTCTCTGTTGGTACTTAAATGCAGGCGAATGGTGGGGTAGGCACGATAAAAATCATTGATATGCCGACTGACTACGCTGGCAGCAAACCCAGGCGGCAAACAAACATTTAAATGGCCGTTATATTCCTGGTCTGGCAAGTTAGCATGGATCCGCTCCAGGCTCTGCAGTACCTCGCGAACCTCACCAGCGTATAGCTGGCCTGCCGGGGTCAGAATGACGCCGCGACCGTGACGTTCATAAAGTCGGATATTTAGCTGGCTTTCAAGAAGTCGCAGCTGATGGCTGATCGCGCTCCGGGTCAGGCTAAGATAGTCGGCGGCTTCTGTGAGGCTACCCAACCTTGCTAAAGCTTCAAAAGCTCGTAACGCCTGTAACGAAGGCAGGTGATAATTTCTTTGTTGAGACATTTTGACCAATAAGATGATTATTTTTGACTTTTGATGAGTTGAGTTTGCTCTATAGTGGTTTTTAAAGCAATAACACAACTAAGAAGGGGCTTTAATGACTACTCAAACTCAACGGGATGGTCTTACACAGCACATTGACAAGCTGATGCCCAAGCTATCCGAGTGGAATCAAGTCATCTGGCATTATGCCGAAACAGCTTGGCGAGAGTATCGCTCGGCTCGCTTCTATGTCGATCTGTTGCGAGAGCATGGCTTTAACGTGGAAGAGGGCTCTGCCGGTATGCCGACAGCCTTTTGTGCCACATGGAGTAATGGTTCTGGCCCAACGTTAGGTGGCTATGCCGAATACGATGCCGTGCCCGGTAATTGCCAAGCGGCCGATGTGGTTAAGCGTCCCCGTGACAATCTCAGTCCATGGGCCGGGGGGCATACCGACCCTCATTCCGCCTTGGGCATGGGGTCGTTAGGCGGCTTTTTGGCCATGCAAGCGTTAATGAAAGAACAGGGCATCACGGGTACGTTAAAATTTTTCGGCGAACCAGCAGAAAAGGTTCGTGGTTCCAAGCCTATTCATGCTGCCCATGGCTATTACGATGATTTAGATGCAGCGATCAGCTTTCATCCCTTCTATATGCTGCCACTGTGTAACACCACGCGTTGGGATACACACTGTGGTGCTGCTTATGGGGTCATATACACCTTCGTATGTGATAGCCCCGAGACCTGGATGACTCGGGGTACTCACTCTCCGATTGCTGCCTCTCATGCCAGTGCACGCGCTCCTGGTGCTAATGATGCCGTCACCCAAATGTATACAAATGCCAAGGCCCTTCGTGAGCATGTCTTAGCCAGTGGGCTTAATTGGTCGATGAATGAAGTAATCCTCAACGCGGGACAGGCGACAGCCGACAACTTGGCCGCTCAAATGTCACAAATTCAATACTTCATTCGTGTATCAACCGTCGAGCAAGCAGAACATGTGGTACGCGGCCTGGACCACATTGCAGAATCCGTCGCCAAGCTAACGCACTGCCGCGTTGAGCGTCATTGGGTTGCTAAGTCCCGGCCCGGTTTGCCGAATCATTCGCTCGCAGCACTAACATATGCAAATTTGGAGCGGGTTGGGCCGCCAGCGTTAGGTGAAGAAGCCATTGAATTAGCGCGTAAAATCCAAACGGGTTTGGGTATGACGCCAATGGAAAAACCCTTTCTAGCCGATATTGAAACACTGCGCACACCTCAAGATGCTGAGCGCGAACTGCGTCAGATTTTGCCACCTAACCAGACCCACTTCACGTCAGACGATTACACCGAATATAGCTGGCATGCGCCCACTGTAAGGCTCTATGTTGGGCGACCAGCACTGGCACCCCGCGATGATGGTGGCGCATATCCAGACTGGGTAATGAATGCACTAGGTGGGTTGGCGCCCTGTATCGATCCCATGATCGAAACAGCAGCTAAGACGGTTGGCCTGACGCTGCTTGATCTGTTCCAGAAGCCGGGCGCACTTGAAGAAGCACAGGCCGAGTTTCAAAAGCGCACAGGAGGGGGGATCGGAGGAGACAAGTGGCTGGCGCCACTTTGCGATTATGAACCGCCGATTAATTTCCGTTGGCCAGAGTATGTCACCACGCCACGTGGTGAAAATGAGTGGGTGATTCCGGCATCCAGTGAGTGCTTCAAGGCACCCCGGGGACAGTGAAGCTTACCTTCAGTAGGAGAAAAGCAGATGAAAGATAATAAGTTTGCACCTCGAACCCTTTCAACCTCAGCCAAGGTAGGCTTGATATCACTGGCATTGGGAGGCAGTGCATTAGTCTTTCCCCTAACCGTGATGGCACAGGACGATGATGTCATCGAAATACGCATGCAGCGTTATACCGGCACTGAAGAAGATGAAATATTCAAGCGTTACCAGGATATGCTGTCAGAAGCCAGTGATGGAAGAATCAAGCTCAATATTTTCCGCGGTGGAGAGTTGGTACCCAATGACCAGATGTTCTCTGCTCTTCGCGGTGGCACATTACAAGCCATTTATGGCTATGGCGGTTACTGGGGAGGGCAAATGGATACCGCCGTCCTTGAGTCGGGAATACCGATGGCCTGGACCAGTCTTGAGGAAGCGCAGGAGCTTTGGAATGAGCGTGGCCTGGGTGAACTATTGTCGGAAAATTATGCCCAGCTAGGGGTTCATTATACTGTGCCGGTCTTTGGGGGTAAGTTCGATCTTTTGACGAAAGAGCCCGTTGAGTCATTGGCTGATTTGAGCGAACTCAAGATTCGTGCAACACCCTCTGTTTCTGCTGTGCTCAATCACTTCGATATCCCCACCGTCTACATTCCACCTCAAGAGTTTTACATCGCCCTGAGTACCAATGCCATCGACGGCTTGATCTATGGGGGGCCTTATGATTATTCGGTGCTTAAATTGAATGAGGTTGCCACCAGCTATACCGAGATGAACATGCTTTATCCGGGGTTTGTCGATAACGTTCTTGTGAATCAAAACGTATGGAACAGCATGCCAGAGGATCTCCAGGAAACGTTTATGGAGGTTACTGCTGAATGGGCTGACTATCGTCATCAAAAATTCGTTGAGTGGAACGAGGAAGCAGCTCACCTCTTTGAGATCACTACTTTGCCAGAAGAAGACGTCGTGTCCATGACTGAGGCTGCTCAAGATGTATGGGATGCCGAGGCTGAAAAATCACCAGTGGCGGCTGAAGCGATCGAGATGATTCGTAACATGGCCCAAGACCAAGGCCGCCTTGAGTAATTAGGGAGCCAAACAATGAACGTGCTTCATACTTGGATCCGATGGCAGGACCGCCTGAGCGAGTGGCTCGGGCGGGTCGTCGCTTGGCTTGGTTTTGCCTTAGTTTGTATATTGGTTTACGAGGTGGCATCGCGTCAATTGCTAAGCTCACCTACCAATTGGGCGCATGAAGCCTCGACCCTGACATACGGCGTTTATGCCATCCTGGCTGGCGCCTATACCGAAAAATGGCAGGGCCATGTAAGAATAGATATTTTCTATCAGCGCCTCTCCCCAAAGGCGCAGGCATTTATATTTTTCATCATTAGCATTCTGACGCTAATTCTTCTTTTGCTTCTACTACAGAGTGCCTATGAGTTTGCCATGCAATCTGTAGCGATGCAGGAGCGCTCTTTTCGTAGCACCTGGGCGCCCATTATCTGGCCCGTTAAGGTGATGATACCCATCGCTGTCGTCCTGATTATGATGCAAATGCTGGCAAATACATTGCGCCATCTTTGCACCTTATTGGGCCACCCTTTGGATGCTGATCCCGTGACACACCAAGCTACTGATACAGAGAGGGATTTGCATGGTAAGCATTGATCCAATTTTGCTAACACTGCTGATGTTTGGTGCCATGCTCACTCTAATGTTCTTTGGTGTGCCACTCGCCTGGACATTAATGGGGGTGGGTGTTGGTTTTGGCTACTGGATATGGGGCCCCGACAGCTTGGGCATTATGTTGCCGTCGGTCTTTGGTCTAATGAATGAATTCATTCTAGTAGCATTACCGTTGTTTATTTTAATGGGTATGGTACTGGAGCGTTCTGGCATTGCTGATGATCTGTTTGGCATGATTTATAAGATTATGGGCAGTGTGCGAGGCGGTTTAGGCATGGGCACCGTGGTTATTTGTGCGTTGATCGCCGCCATGGTGGGAATCACTGGTGCTGCCACTGTCAGCCTGGGATTGATAGCTCTGCCTGCTATGCTCAAGCGTGGCTACAGTAAACAGCTTTCAGCCGGCACTATTATGGCGGGAGGGGCACTGGGCTTCTTGATCCCTCCTTCCCTTGTGATGATTCTCTACGCCTTTTTGACGCGTGAGTCAGTAGGTAAATTATTCGCAGCGGGTATTATGCCTGGGCTAATGTTGACGGTTATTTACATGGCTTATATTGGCATGCGTTGTTACTTCAATCCTTCACTGGGCCCACCTATCGAGTCTTCTGAGCGTATTAGCAATTTAGACAAGCTGAAGTCGCTTAAAGCGATAGTGCTTCCAGGTGCTCTTATTGCCGTCGTGCTTGGAACGATGGCGGCAGGCGTGGCTTCTCCTACTGAAGCTTCGGCACTGGGGGCAAGTGGCGCTATGCTCTGCGCGCTAGCGCACCGCAAACTGAGTTTTTCAATGCTGAGCAGTGCGCTTTACAGTACCGCACGCATCATGGGGATGCTGATGTGGATCATGATAGGCGCGGTAATCTTCTCAAAGATTTACATTGCCTTAGGTGCAGGACAGGCGATCGTAGGCCAAATAATGGCCGCTGACCTCAGTCCCTACCTTGTGTTAACAGTGATCTTGCTAAGTTATCTTGTGCTAGGCATGTTCCTGGATGACTCCGCTATCCTTTTCATTACGGTACCGCTCTATGTACCAATCATTAAGGCGCTGGGGTTTGACCCGATCTGGTTCGCTATTCTTTTTGTACTTGCCATGCAGACTGCTTATCTCACCCCTCCGTTTGGTTACAACCTCTTCTACATGCGTTCGGTAGCACCACCAGAAGTCACCACCGGGGATCTCTATCGCTCTGTTGTGCCTTTCTTAATTATGCAGGTGTTGGGAATTGTAATACTGGTTCTGTTTCCACAAATAGCACTTTGGTTGCCCGAGCTTATTTTCAATTAGGAGACATCATGTCGACAACTTTATCGGCTCAGGCAACGCGTCAGCTAGAAAATGAGCACGTTATTGTGACGCGCTGGGATTTTCAACCTGGTGCAGAAACTGGATGGCATAAGCATGCACTGGATTATGTGGTGGTGCCCGTCTTCGATGGAGTCATGCGGCTAGAGACGGCCGAGGGGGGTCAAAGCAGTAGCGTCAAAGCGGGCGAATCCTATTACCGCACAGCAGGGGTTGAGCACAACGTAATTAATGCAGGCGAGGGCCACTTTGCATTCGTCGAGATCGAATTTAAATCTTCTAGGCAATAGACAATGTCAGAACTACATCAGTCGGTACCAGAGTTGGAAAAACTGGGCGTCACCGTTGTGGCAGGTTTTCTAGGGGCAGGCAAAACTACTCTGGTTAACCACCTCCTGGAGCATGCGAATGGTCGGCGTCTAGGGGTCATGGTTAATGATTTTGGTGCACTTAACATAGACCAGGCACTTATTAACGAACGGCGTGATGACCTTATAACACTCAGCAACGGCTGCGTATGTTGCAGTTTGCAGGGTGAGCTCTCCTCATCCATAGAATCATTAATCGCGCGCAAAGGGCCGCAGCTTGATCATCTGTTAATAGAGTGCAGTGGCGTTTCCGACCCTGAACGCGTGGTCAATGTACTTTGCTACCCTCGAATACGTAATAAGGCAAGACTGGAGGGGGTAATAACGCTTATCGACGCTGCTCTGGATTATGATGCCCTAAGCTCACCTTTGAGGCACCTTGTCTCTTCTCAGATCGAGAACGCTGATCTTGTAATGATTAATAAAAGTGATTTGGTCAATGAGCCAATTATTGAGCGGCTCGAACAGTCACTTTTGCTGCCTGATAGCCGCCATCTCCGCACTACTCAAGCAGCACTACCTACAGATTTCGTATTCTGGCCAACACCTTCTCGGCTGCCATCATTTCGTCCAGTGAAACCCAATACCCATGCGTCTACGCAGATTGAATCCTTGGGCCTAAGCACGATGAGTTGGCAGCACGAGGGAATAGTCAATATGGATGTGCTCCGCACTATTCTCAATGACATGCCAAAGCAAATTCTACGTTTCAAAGGTGTGGTCTGCCTTAGCGATGGTAGGGTGCTTGCTTTACAGCGCGCGGCAGGAAGATTGACCAGTTGGGAGCTTGAGCTTTCCACAAACAATGAGAGTCAGTTTGTATTTATCGGAGAAGATACACCTTCAGTCTGGGAGTGGCTCAATCTGCGCTTAAGCACATTAGCAAAGAGCACTTGAGGTAGGTCCGAACATATATTAAGTATCAGCCAGGGGTACACAGAAATAATGACTTTTATTGTATGCGATGACTTTATAATACTGACCTTCACTCCCAAAATAGGTGATAATGGCTCCAGCTAATTTTGGCTAACAGCATCTCGCTATATAAAGCACGTCATATCAATTATGAGACAGGAAACAAGGCCGATGATATGTACAACAAGTTGAGCGTTTCTACTACCTCTTTATCATTGAGCTAGTCGTACTAATCTAGGGTAATAAACTAAAAAAAGCAGTACGCCCATCAGCGAAGGCAGCAAAAACTTTAGAAGATGTGCTCGGGGGATCAATGAGGACGAAGTGGGTTCTTCCGACTTCGCTTGAGAATAAGACATACGGTTCACCTATTGGATGTGATTATTGGAGGTGGGCTGGCGGCGTCCTGAAGGGAAGCGCGGCTCCCCTTCTTATGTTTTGTCATCTGCGCCTTGTTAGGTCAGCGCTTTTTCACGAACAAGTGCATGCTAGGTTTAGGCGTTATGCTTAACGCCCGGCAGTACGCAGAGCATTTCATACAGCAGCGTGGCACCCATCAGCGCCGTATTACCGCTGGGGTCATAAGGCGGTGATACCTCTACTAAGTCACCACCGACGATGTTCAAGCCAGCGGTGCCCCGCACAATTTCCAAGCCTTGGGCAGAGGTTAGGCCGCCCATTTCCACGGTGCCGGTACCGGGGGCAACGGAGGGGTCTAAGCCATCGATATCAAAGCTGATATACACGGGGATATCGCCCATTTGTTCGCGCACTTCCGCCATCAATGGCGCCAGCGAGCGGTGCCAACACTCCTCAGCAGGTACCACGCGGAAACCCTGCTCGCGGCACCAGTCGAAATCTTCAGGGGCGTAACCGGTCCCGCGCAGGCCAATTTGCACGACCTTGTTATGGGCGAGTAACCCTTCCTCCTGGGCACGACGGAACGGCGTGCCGTGCGCGATGGGTTCGCCAAACATGTGCTCGTTCACATCCGCGTGGGCATCGATATGAATCAACCCCACCGGACCATGCTTTTTCGCCATGGCACGCAGAATGGGTAGCGTCAGCGTATGCTCGCCGCCCAGGGTTAACGGAATGCAGTTGTGCTTGAGCACGTCGTCATAGAAGGCAGTGATGATGTCGACGCTTTTCGGCAGGTGAAAGGTGTTGATGGGCACATCGCCAATATCGGCCACCTGAAGACGCTCGAACGGCGCAGCGCCTGTCGCCATGTTGTAAGGGCGCAACATGCGCGACTCATCGCGAATCTGCCGTGGCCCTAGGCGCGTACCCGGGCGGTTCGACGTACCGATATCCATGGGTATACCGATAAACGCCGCATCCAGCCCTTCAGCACTCTCTTGCGTGGGCAGGCGCATCATGGTGGCAGGCCCTGCAAAGCGCGGCATGGTGTTGCCGCCCAGCGGCTGATTAAAGTCCGACATCGTTCTCTCCTTGGATTTATTGTGGCCAGCCTGACGGCTGATTTATCTAGCTCATACCGCTCATAGACAGGTATTGCACAGACCATGCCAAGTTACCCGCGCTGATAAATCGGTAGGTTTCCTGCTTTGTCGATGCAAAAATGAATCGAATAGCCGATGAAACGATGCAAAAATGAATCAATGAGTCATTTTTGCATCACTCTGTTCATCCAACGATATAAAAGCGGCGGCGGTAGACAAGGAGGGACGCATGAGTGAAATCGACAGGCGCGTACTGCAAACCATTGTGGAAACCGCGAATGACCACTTCTTTATTGTCAGTGGCGACGGTCAGATTATGGATATCAGCCCCGGTGCCGAGGCGGTGTACGGCGTATCGCGGGAGGAGCTGCTTTCCAGCAGCGTTCAGCAACTGCAGGCGGCCGGCGTTTTAAAGCCTTCCATTACCATGGAAGTGATGCGCACCCGCCAGCCCGCTCAGCTCATGCAGATCACCGGTACGGGCCGCCGCGTCATCGCAGAAGCCTATCCGGTGTTCGTCAACGGCACGCTAGAGCGCATTATCAGCCGCTCGAGAGACCTCACCGACTTGCAGCTTCTGCAGGACGAGTACGCCCTGCTGCAAAAACGCTTTAGCGAGCACTTAAAACGCAGCCAAGCCGCGCCCGATGCCGAAGAGCAGGCGCTGGATGACGCGTTAGATAACTTGCAAGTCAGAAGCCATGTGATGCGCGAAATTGCCCTGCTGCTCAAGCGTGTCGCGCCGTCGGATGCCAACGTCCTGATGCTCGGCGAATCCGGCGTCGGCAAGACCGCGTTTGCCAAACAGCTACACCGCTGGAGCCAGCGCTGCGATGGCCCCTTTATTGAAGTGAACTGCGCGGCAATCCCGGAAAATCTGTTTGAGTCCGAAATGTTTGGCTATCAGCCTGGCGCCTTCAGCGGTGCAGCCCGGCAAGGCAAAGCGGGGCTGTTAGAACAGGCCGAAGGCGGCACGCTATTTCTGGATGAAATCGGCGAGCTGCCGCTGTTGATGCAAACCAAGCTGCTCAAGGTCATTCAGGATGGCAGCTTGACCCGTCTGGGTGATACGCGCTCTCGTCGGGTCGATTTCCGTTTGGTGGTCGCGACCAATCAGGATTTGGGCAAGCAGGTGGAAGCGGGGCTTTTCCGCCTGGATCTTTATTACCGCCTCAACGTCATCCCTGTCACCCTGCCACCTTTGCGCGAACGACGTGAGGATATTCCCGACTTAGTGGAAGCGTGCTTACAACGGCTGAACCAGCGCTACGGGAGGCAGAAAATTCTCGGTAATCAAGTCTGGTCGACACTCATGGGCAGCGACTGGCCGGGTAATGTTAGGGAGCTGGAAAACTGGCTGGAAAGAGCCTGGCTTTCAAGCCCAACGGATCAAATCGAAGTGCCTGCAACGCAAGCCTATAGCGAACAGCATACCCACAGCTTGGCGAATGTATCTGCCTCACTTTTAGCGGCACCGCTCGCCTCAGGCGAAAGCTTGAAAGAGTACCTAGAGCGGTTAGAGCGGGACGCGCTACAAACGTTGTGTCACACGTTGCCCAGCACCTACGCCATCGCCAAACGGTTGGGTATCAGCCAGTCCAGCGTGGTGCGGCGGTTACAGCGTTATGACATTAAAATCACCCATTAACGCTCCCACACGTCACCCGCCTGCCACATAAGCGTCATTCAACCGCAACATCGCCATCACATGATCCCATTACACGACGCTAAAAGGCGTCGACGAACGCCACTCACGACCAGACAGAGGCCTTGAGCATGAGAGATCATGTCATCTTGATGCAGCAGGGAAACATCGTGCAGGAAGGCACACTTAGCGACCAGACTGACAGCGTAGATACTGCTAACGCTACCAGCAGTATGGCCATGAACTTTCTACCTCTGATAGAGGGCGAACACGGCGCGGTGATTGAGGGTGAAACCTCCTCCCTTCCCGTCGCGCCCAAAGAGGCAGCCGGTGGGTATCTAGGCTTGCGCCCCGGCGCTATTGAATTACACCCAGTATCGGCAACGGGCATGCCCGCTAAAGTGCTCCGCACCGAGCGTTGGGAGGACGACGATACGATGGCGCATGTGGCCGTTGGACCTCATGTGGTGCGCGTTCGTTTGAACGGTCATCAGCCTATCGACAACCAAACGTGCAAGCTTACGTGGGCACCTGCGCTTGCTCAGCTCTTTGATGCGCAGGGAGCCCGCCAAGATACGCTGTTGGCCTTTGCGCTTTCCGCCACTGATCGACGCATTCCCCGACCGCCAAGGGTGGGTTCGTTCCAACATTGAGTTGGTCATGACGATTACAGGCCTTCGCTAGCCAAACTCACGTGAGTTTTCGTGCGACAATTCTCCTTCACGCACACGACAAGGAGAGCAGCGATGCACGGCGACTCGGCAGCCCTCAAGGTACTGCAGGAGGTCTTTGGCTACGACCACTTTCGTGGCCCGCAGCAGGCCATCATTGAGCATGTGATGGCCGGAGGCGATGCGTTGGTGCTGATGCCCACCGGCGGCGGTAAATCGCTGTGCTATCAGATCCCTGCGCTGCTACGTGAAGGCACCGCGATTGTGGTCTCGCCGCTCATTGCGTTGATGCAGGATCAGGTGGCCGCGCTGATTCAGAACGGGGTGCGCGCCGCCTACCTAAACTCCAGCCTCGAGATGCATGAGGCGATGGATGTGGAGAACCGCCTACGGGCGGGCGAGCTGGATCTTCTCTACGTCGCGCCCGAGCGGCTGGCCACGGCGCGCATGCAGATGCTGCTGGAGCAGACCCACATTGCGCTGTTCGCCATCGATGAAGCTCACTGCGTTTCCCAGTGGGGCCACGATTTCCGCCCCGAATATCGCCAGCTCTCCCACCTGCACCAGCGATTTCCTGACGTACCACGCATCGCGCTCACCGCCACCGCCGATGTGCCTACCCGGCACGACATCATGGAGCACCTGCAGCTTCAGGACGCCGCGCTCTACAACAACGGCTTTGACCGACCCAACATTCGTTACCATATCGCTGAAAATCAGGGCAATGCCAAAGAGCAGCTGCTGAGTTTCATCCGTGAGCATCACGACGGCGAGGCGGGCATCGTCTACTGCCTCTCACGGCGCAAAGTAGAGGAGACCGCCGCTTGGCTGGCACGCCAGGGGTTGACCGCGCTGCCCTACCACGCCGGGCTGCCCGCCGGGCAGCGCCAGCAGCACCAAGCCCGCTTTCTGCGCGAAGACGGCGTGGTGATCGTCGCCACCATCGCTTTTGGCATGGGCATCGACAAACCGGACGTGCGCTTTGTGGCGCACCTCAACCTACCCAAAAGCATCGAAGCCTACTATCAGGAGACCGGCCGCGCCGGACGCGATGGGCTGCCCGCCGACGCCTGGATGGCCTACGGGCTTCAGGACGTAATCACTCTGCGCCAGATGCAGCAGGACTCCGGTGCCGCCGACCAGCAAAAGCGCATCGAGCAGCAGAAGCTCGACGCCATGTTGGGGCTTTGCGAGATCATTAGCTGCCGCCGCCAGGCGCTGCTCCACTACTTCGGCGATTCGCTAGACGAACCCTGCGGCAACTGCGATAACTGCCTCACTCCGCCTGACACCTGGGAGGCCACGGTGGCTGCTCAGAAGGCGCTGTCGTGTGTCTACCGCACCGAACAGCGCTTCGGCGTCACGTATTTGGTGGATGTACTGCTGGGCAAACGCAACGAGCGTATCAGCCGCTTCGGTCATGACAGTTTGAGTACGTTCGGCATTGGCAAAGAGCTCACCGCCAGCGAGTGGAAAGCGCTGTTCCGCCAGCTGATCGCCAGCGGTTTTTTAAGCGTGGATATGGAGGGCCATGGCGGCATCAAGCTCACCGCCAACGCCAAGCCCATATTGCGCGGCGAGCAGAGTCTCACCCTGCGCAAACCCAGCAAGCCCGCGCGGCGCGGTGCCAAAGGGGCGTCTGCCGTCAAGGGCCACGGCGCCTTGTGGGAAGCACTGCGCCAGCATCGCAAGGCGCTTGCCGACGCCCAGGGCGTACCCGCCTACGTGATTTTCAACGACGCCACCCTGGCCGAGCTGGTAGCGCAAAAACCGCAGACACTGCAGGCGCTGGGCACCATCTCGGGCATTGGCGCACGCAAGCTGGAGGATTATGGCGAAGGCTTTCTAGCGGTGGTTCTGGCGCATCCTGATGAACCTGCCGCTAGCGCCCCTGTAGGCAGCAGCGCTCTTGAATCTGCCGCGCTACTGCGCCAAGGGCTAACGCCGGAACAGGTCGCCGAGCAGCGCGGGCTGGCCGCCAATACCGTGTACCGCCATTTGAGCGATGCCATTCAAGGCGGCGAGCTGGACCTGGAAGAGGTGGTCAACCTGGACCCAGCGACCCTGGCGCAGATTCGCGCGGCTTTTGAGCAGTTTCCCGGCCAGGGGCTGAAAGTGGTGTTCGAAGCGCTGGAAGGCCGTATTGATTACCCGGTTCTGCACTGCGTGCGGGCGTCCATGGCTGCTAAGGGTTAGGCTTTTTACGAAAAGTCGGCGAGCGTAGGCAGTTTTCGTAAAAGCCTAGCGCCATCCCCGCAGATGCTCGCCCCGTGCAATCGCCGCTGAGTCAAACACGCCGGTATCCAGAATCCAGGCGGTGACTAGCTTGGCGGGCGTCACGTCGAAGGCTGGGTTCCACACCGGGGCATCGCTCGGTGCCCACACCACCTCGCCAAACGCGCCTGCGGCTCCGCGCACCTCCGCGCCATCGCGCTGTTCGATGGGAATCGCCGCGCCGGTCGCGCAGGCGGAGTCGACCGTGGTGTAAGGGGCGACCACGTAGAACGGCACCTGATGGTAGTGTGCCGCCACCGCCAGCATGTAGGTGCCCACTTTGTTGGCAAAGTCACCGTTGGCGCAGATGCGGTCCGCGCCGACCATCACCTTATCCACCTTGCCCGCTGCCATTAAGCTGGCCGCCATGCTGTCGGTGATTAGCTGGTAAGGAATGCCCAAATCGGCCATTTCCCATGCAGTCAAGCGGCCGCCCTGGAGTAGCGGACGGGTTTCATCCACGTAGACATGCAGGTCGATGCCGCGCTGTTTGGCGATGGCCAACGCGCCAATCGCGGTGCCCACACCGGCCGTGGCCAGCGCACCGGTGTTGCAGTGGGTCAGCACGCGGTCGCCGGATGCCAGCAAGTCAGCGCCCCGCTCGGCCATGCGTTGGCACAGCGCGCGGTCCTCTTCAAACAGCGCTTTGGCTCGTTCGGCCAGGGCGTCAGCGCCCTGGGCAAAACAGGCTTCCATGGCGTCCAGGCAGTACATCAGGTTCACCGCCGTGGGGCGCGTCGCCCGTAAGCGGTCGCTGACGGCTTGCCACTCGGATTCGGGATGGCGAGCGGCGTACTGGGCCAGCACGAAAGCAGCGCTCAAACCAATCAGCGGCGCGCCGCGAATAGCGAGATGTTTAACCGCGTGCTGCCATGCGTCGGGGGAGTCGCAGCGCACCCACTCTTCGGCTTGGGGTAGCCGGGTTTGGTCCAAATACTCAAGCGAGTCGGCATACACCCGTAAACTGCGTGACTGTAAATTGACCATGAGGGGCTCCTTGATAATGGGGCAAGCAGAACAGCGGCACGGCTTATCAGGCGCGAAGCTTATCATATAGAATGGCCGCCACTAGACGAGGCGATGCTGACCCGATGAACACCTTACACACCGAACTGCTGGACGCCATCTCCTGGGCGGCGCAGCAAGGCTGGACGCCCGCCACTGGCGGCAACTTTTCCGCGCGTACCGAGGCGGGCTATTTAGTCACCGCCTCCGGGCGGAATAAAACCCGTATCCAGGCGGATGACCTGCTGCTGTGCGACCTGGAAGGCAGCGTGCTGGAAGGCAACGGCAAACCCAGCGCCGAAAGTGACCTACACGCCGCGCTGTACCGGCTAGACCCCAGCATTCACTGCGTGCTGCACACCCATACCGTCGCCAGCACCGTGCTGTCGCGGCGCTTTCCCGAAGGCATTGAGCTAAGCGGCTTTGAGATGCAAAAAGCGTTGGCGGGTAACGTGACGCATGATGCGACGATTCTTTTGCCGGTGGTGCCCAACTCCCAGGATATGGAGGAGTTAGCCGAGCATGTTCGCCAAGGCTGGCCGATGCCCTGGGGCTTTTTGGTCGCGGGCCACGGTATTTACGCCGTGGGCGACAGCATTGCCAGCTGCCGCCGCCACCTGGAAGCAATCGAATTCTTACTTGCCTGTGTACTGGAAGAGAGCCGGTGGTCCCAATGAGTAACCCAACCGTTCGCGCCATCGTGACCGATATCGAAGGTACCACCACCGATATCCACTTCGTTCACAAAGTGCTGTTCCCCTATGCCTACGCCAAGCTGCCTGACTTTCTGCGTGAGAATGCAGAAGCACCGGCGGTGGCCGAGCAGATTGATGCCGTGCGCCATGAGATGCAGGACGCCGACGCCACACTGGAAGCGGTGATTGCCACCCTGCTGCACTGGATCGACACCGACCAGAAAGTGACGCCACTCAAAGCCCTGCAGGGCATGGTGTGGGCCGACGGCTACCAGCGCGGCGACTTCACCGGCCATTTATACGCGGATGTTGCTCCGGTGCTACGCCAGTGGCAGGCCGCAGGCGTGGCGCTCTATGTGTACTCGTCAGGCTCGGTGCAGGCGCAGAAGCTGCTGTTTGGCTACAGCGACGAGGGTGATTTGACCCCGCTGTTCAGCGGCTACTTCGACACGCACATTGGCCATAAGCGCGAGGCCATGGCCTATCAGCGCATTATCGAGGCGCTCGATCTACCTGCAGAGTCGATACTGTTCCTGTCGGATGTGGTCGAAGAGCTGGATGCGGCCAAGCAGGCGGGTATGCAAACCCTGCAGCTCGTGCGCGAAGGTACCCAGGCGGGCACTGTACACGCCTGTGTCGAAAGCTTTGCTGACATTGCCCTTTAACGGCTATGTTCACCCCTTACCTCTTAGGAGCGTCTTTATGTCCCAACTGAAAGTCTTTGCCGATCAACATCCTAATGATGCGCTGCTGGACACCACGGACGGCGAACAAATTGCCGCTGAGCTGAACCGGGTAGGCGTTCTATTTGAGCGCTGGGCAGCGCCGGGCGAGATTGCCGACGATGCCACCCAGGAGGAGATTCTGGCGCTCTATCAGGAGGACATCGACCGCGTCAAAGCCAAGGGCGGCTACCAAACCGTCGACGTGCTGCACATGGTGCCCACCCACCCAGACAAAGAGGCGATGCGTCAGAAGTTCTTGAACGAGCACCGCCACCATGAAGACGAAGTGCGCTTTTTCGTGAAGGGCCAGGGGTTGTTCTGCCTGCACATCGACGAAAAGGTGTATCAGGTGCTCTGCACCCGCAACGACCTGATCAGCGTGCCTGCCAATACCCCGCACTGGTTCGATATGGGCCCCGAGCCGGAATTCACCGCGCTGCGCTTCTTCGACAACGTGGAAGGCTGGGTGCCACACTGGACCGACAGCGATATCGCCGGGAAGTTTGATCGTTTGGATCAGCTTTAACGTGTGAAGGCGGCTATCGCCGCCCTCGCGGGTGCCTCATTTGCTCGTACCTCGCAAGATTCGTTACGCCGCGCTACATGGCTTCGCCGAACTCCAGGTGGGGCATTCGTAGCGCGGCGTAAGCGGAGCGCACCCGCGAAGCACCGCAAAGCGGTGCCGAAGGTGCCACCTAAAGTGCTTACAGCACTGATTTCTGATTGTATGCCTTGGCTAAAGCCACCAGCGCATTGAGATCACAGTAAGCTTGCGGCTCCATGATTAGCGCTTGGCCCATCAGCACGTTGCGTGCTTCCAGCTTGGCGCGCAGGGCGGTGTCTTCGATCTCTTCGAAGTCGGCATTGTGGGCAAGCGATAGCACGCGGCGGTGCATTTCGATGCCGCAGTAGGCCAGCGCATCTTCACGGATCTCTTCCAGCAGCGCGTCGCAGGCGTCGTCGGCGCTGTTGCCCTGCTCTTCAAACAGCGCTCTGGGGAACAGAATACCGGTGCGTTCAGTTTGCCAGAGGTGGCGAAACTCCTCATCGAAGCGGGTAAAGCAATCGGTGACCACTTCTAAAATCCACGCTTGATAGGCGTCAAGATCGCTCGCTGCTCGGTGGGCGGGCTGGCTAAAGTAGGCCATGAAGAAGTTGGCTACCGCCATGCCCAAGTCGAACGCCATGGGCCCGTACTGGGAAAATTCAGGGTCGATGACGCGCACACTGGTGTCGGTGGCCATGATGGAGCCGGAGTGCAAATCGCCGTGCAGCATGGTCTCGGTGTTGGCGGTGAACTTCATCAGCAACCGCTGCACCTTGGCTTTCAGGCGCGCGTTGCGGCGCAGCTCGTCCACCACGGGCGATAGCTCGGGCGTGTGGCGGTTCATCTCCGCGCCGTAGTAGGGGTCGGTAAACACCAGCGATTCGGTGATCGCCGGAATCGCCACGTTGCCAGAGAACAGCCCGACATCAGCTTTCTTATCCGGGCTTGCCATGGAGAGTTCAGAGCCGCGAAACGCTGTGCGCGCACAGAACTCACCCAGAGTCGTGCCCAGCCCCGCCACGCGTTCGCCGCTGATCAGTTTACGCCGCAGAATGATATGGGGATGCAGATACTCCATCACGATCAATGCCTGGGGCTTATCGAAGTAGTACACCTCGGGGGCCACGCCCGGCGCGCGCTTGGCTTGACGCACTAAGGCGTAATACTCGAAGTGGGCGCGATAGAGCGGCAGCGGCCAGCTCTCGCCCACCATGCGCACATAGGGCAGCGCCTGCTTGACCACCACGCTGCCGGTGCTGCCTGTCACGATAAACACCAGATTGAGGTTGCCGTCGCCTACTTCACGGATGTGCCACTCGGCAGGGTTGCCGCCCACGCGGCTAGCGACTGCCTCCACACCGCCTAGCCGCTGGCCAAGGGTATCCACTCCCAACGCTTGATAGCTCTGCTCGTCTGTCACCGATGATTCCTCACACAAAATGGATGTGTGTTTGTCATACCCCGGCAACGTTGTCAATTCGTGACAGGAAGAACGGTCAACCACGGCGGCAGTTGCAAAGAAATGTTAAACAGAAAAAAGTCCTGTGGACAACTTTGGTATGAGTTTTATAGTAAATACCTGACTAACCCAATCAGGTACTCCATCATGAAAAACAACGGCCCAGTGACCCAGATGGAACACCCGCTGCGCGAAGATGATGTGCTGATTTCTAAAACCGATAACAGCAGCTACATCGCCTACGCGAACCATCGCTTTGTCGAGATCAGCGGCTTCGAGTATGAAGAACTGGTGGGTTCACCCCACAATATGGTGCGCCACCCGGACATGCCCGCGCCCGTCTTTGCCGATATGTGGAGCGACTTAAAAGCGGGCCAGTACTGGAGCGGATTGGTCAAAAACCGTCGAAAAAACGGCGACCATTATTGGGTAAGGGCGAACGTGGTGCCCATTCGGGAAAATAACCAAGTGACCGGCTTTGTATCGATCCGCGTCAAACCCTCCCAGGCAGAAGTCGACAACGCCGAGCATATCTACCGCGATATCCGTGAAAACAAGGGGCGCTTTACGGTCAAGCATGGCGAAGTCATGGCCCGCAACCCGCTCAAACGGCTGGTCAGCGCCACTTGGTGGGCCCCTCGGCTCGCCAACGTCGCTGGCGTGCTGTTTACCTTGGCGGCCACTGGCGCGTTAATG
This sequence comes from Halomonas sp. LC1, assembly GCF_030247125.1. NCBI lineage: Bacteria > Pseudomonadati > Pseudomonadota > Gammaproteobacteria > Oceanospirillales > Halomonadaceae > Halomonas > Halomonas sp. LC1. The sequence continues at coordinate 85,607 of NZ_JASSPG010000005.1, forward strand.
CTGGCTAGCGCCTGGTGGCTGGGCAGCCAGGTCACAAGCGGTGTGCTCGCCCCGCTGCTCGCGATGATACTTGCCACGGGCTTACTGCTCAGCGTCTACCAGTGGCGTCAGGCGCGCCGACTGCGTCGTTTCCTGCACAAAGCCAACGACTTCGCACTGCAAATCGCCGCCGGTGACTTGAATGCGCAGGTGCCCACCGTGGGCAATGCCGCCATGGATAACACACTGGCGACCATGAACTTCATGCGCCGCTCGCTGGACGCGCTGATTGGCGACCTGGATCAGCGCATCGCGCAAGTCATGCCCTCGGTGGAAGAGCTTTCCCGCCATAACCAAGCCATGGGCAACCGAGTCGACCAGCAAGCATCTGCCGTGCAGCAAACCGCCGCCAGCGCGGAGCAAATCGCCTCTACCGTGCGCCAAAGTTCAGATAACGCCCAGCTTGCCAGCCAGGCCTCGGTGGGGAACGTCAGCGAAGTCGACAACGCCGTGGCGATTATGCGTGAACTGGCCGATGCGATGGAGGGCATCACCGCGACTTCTCAAGACATGGCGGGCATCGTCAAAACGATCGATAACATTGCCTTCCAAACCAACATCTTGGCGCTGAATGCTTCCGTAGAAGCGGCCCGAGCCGGTGAGCATGGCCGAGGCTTCGCGGTAGTGGCCGAAGAGGTGCGCCGCTTGGCACGTCAATCCGCTGAGGCCGCCCATCAAGTACAAACGCTGATCGAGACCGCTCGCCAGCGTATTGAAGCCGGACAGCATAAAGCCGGTTCAGCGGGCGATGCCATGGGGCGCATTCGCCAAGCCAGCCATAACGTGAACGACTTGATGGAAGAGATTCGTGCGGCCGCTCGGGAGCAGAGCGAGGGCATCGCGCAGATCAGTCAGGCCATTTCGCAGATCGACCGGGGCACCCAAGAGAGTGCGGCCAGCATGGACGCGTATCTGAACGCCGTCGACGTTCTCTCTCGCGAGGTCAATCACCTGGCGCACAGTGCCCATGCCTTTATGCCGGTCACGAATGCGATGGCTCCCACACCCGCGCTTCCTCAACTCGCCAACAATGTGTACCGACTCCCCGTGGCTGAAAAACCGCGCGCCTTCCCCCGAGCAAAAGCCGTGTAACACTGCGCTGCGGGTGGCGTTTGCCACCCGCAGTGGTTTACCTCAAGCGCCATCCCAGTAGGGAACATCGCCAATCGTGCTTTCTAGATAAGCCATGAAGACGGATACCTTCGACGAGCGCAGGCGATTTTCAGGATAAATGGCGTAGATGTTGTCCAGATAGCCATCCTCAGACGCTTCCCACTGCGTCAGTAACGGCACCAACGTTTGCTGGCGCAGCGGCTCAAAGAGTAGCCACGAGGGAAACATCACTACGCCCTGCCCCGCCATCGCTGCTTCCACCAAGCTTTCGGCATTGTTAGCGACCAAATTGCCCGATAACGCGTAGCGCACCGCCCGTGGTGTGTGGGGTTCCTGGAAGTACCATAGCTGCGTTCCCTTACTGCCTTTATACAGCAGGCAGTTATGCTGGCTGAGCGCCCCTGGCGAAGCAGGCTCGCCGTGCGCCGCTAGATACGCTGGCGACGCGCAGACGATAAAACGCTGCCGGGCGATGCTGCGGGCCACCAAACTGGAATCCGCGAGCGCCCCCACGCGAATCACCACGTCGGCCCCCTCTTGCACCGGGTCGATAAAACGATCTTCCAGCGTTAAATCCACCTGAATATCCGGGAACTGCTGCTGAAACCGCGCCAAGTGCGGCGCGATATGACGCCGCCCGAAGGCCACGGGCGCATTGATACGCAGCACGCCCTGAGGATGCTGCGCGCCGCCCATCACTTGCTCGGTGGCTAGCTCCAACCGCGCCAGCGCATCGCGTACTTCGTGAAAATAGCGCTCGCCTGCCTCGGTCAGCCGTACCGCTCGGGTGTGACGATAGAGCAGTCGCTGCCCCAGCGCCCGCTCCAGGCTAGCGATGTGTCGAGAGGCCGAAGAGGTAGGCAGCCCGTAGTAACGCGCCGCTTCCGAAAAACTGCCGCTGGCGGCCACGCGCACAAACAGCCTTAGCGCCAGAAGACGTACTGAGTTGTTCAAAATGCACTAGTCCTTTGCTTTTTTAGCGCATTGTAGCAACAAGACGACCTCTTTAGAGTGCGGCCTCCCGTTTGATAAGGAGCACTACATGCAACACGCACTGATTCTGCTGGGCGTACTGATCGCCGGTATGGGCCTGTCGGTGGAAGCGGGACTGTTAGGGCCGCTTGGCGAGCAGGTAGGTCACCTTTCCGCCACGCTCTCCATTTTTATGGTCGGGGCGCTGCTGCTATCACTGGCGCTGCTGTTTTCGCCCAAGCGCCAGTTGGGCGCGCTGTTCAAGCAGCCACGCTGGCTGTTGACCGGCGGCGTGCTGGGGCCGGTCTACGTCATCGTCTTGACCTTGGCGACGCCGCTGGTGGGCGTTGGCATGACCATGGTCGGCATTTTGTGCGGCCAGGTAGCGACCAGCTTAGCCATTGACCATTTTGGCTGGCTCGGTAGCGAACGCCGCCAAGTGGATGGCTACCGTTTAGGGGCTCTTGCCATGATCCTTGTCGCGCTTTGGTTGATGTAATAGGAGAGACACCATGCTTTTACCCATCGTATTTGCTCTACTGCTCGCAGGCGGCGCGGTCTTGGCCGCTCAATCCTCCATTAACGGCCGTTTAGGTGCTCACACCGGCGTGCTGGAAAGTGCCTGGCTAACGTTTGCCGTGGGTGCCGTGCTGACTTTTTTGCTGATGTTCTTTTTTGAGCCGTCCCACGAGGCGACTCTGTTTAGCGTGCCCAAGTGGCAGCTCACGGGGGCGCTGTTTGGGGTGGTGTATATGCTCGCGATTGTGTTTGCAGTGCCCCGTGTTGGTACTGCAGCAGCGACGGTCTCGGTGATTTCCGGCCAGCTGTTGATGAGCTTATTGATCGATCACTTTGGATGGCTCAATAACGCCGAACGGGCGCTGGATGGGTCACGCTACGTGGCGATGGTGCTCTTGCTGTTGGCTATTGTATTGATCTACCTAAGCCATCGCCGCTCAGTGCATCCCGCGAGTTGATCATCACCACCCGGTTTCGCCCTTGGCGCTTGGCCTCGTAAAGCGCCTGATCGGCGGCTCTGAATAGCTGCGAAGCGCTCACATCCTCTGTTGGCTGCAGCACCGCGCCTCCTACGCTAATGGTGACGTTGGCAGGCACTGCACCGCCATGGTGGGGCAACTGCAGCGCCTCCACCGCGTGACGTAACTGCTCGGCTTGGGCCAGCACCGTCTGATGTGACTGCCCCATGCTTAACACTACAAACTCCTCTCCGCCGAAGCGCGCCACGACGCAGGCGTTGTCCGCGTGGGCACGCAGCGCGCTGGCGACTTGCTTGAGGCAGTGATCGCCCTGCAAATGGCCGTAGTGGTCGTTATAGGCTTTGAAACAGTCGATATCGATGACCATCAGGCCCACCGTGGCGCGCGCTTCCACGGCCTGCTGCCAATAGAGGTTAAACAGGGTATCGAACTGGCGGCGATTGGCTAACTCCGTCAGTGGGTCCGTTAACGACAGTTTGGACAGCTCCGCGTTACTGCGCAGCGCGTGTCCGGCTCGATGGGTTTCGCGCAGCAACAGCAGGTAGGCCTTGCGTTCGCTGGCTTCTAACCGATAGTTGGCGATCAGTGTGAAGATCGCTTTGGCACACAGTGTAAAAATCGCGAGCCGTTTGACCTCGACCGGCATCGGCTCATACCCCGCAACGAAGTACACCATGATGGCGACGCTCAGAAGTGACGACACCAACGCATACTGAAAGCGCAGGGAGTAAAGCACATTGCCAACGACCAAAATCAGGCCGAACGAGAAAATATCCAAATAGGAGTATGGCGACCGAGAGGATATAAAGATCACGCAAGAGGCCACCATGGCCACCACAACGGTGCTCGCCATTAGGGTTTCCCGTGCGCCCCCTGAGACGCCTTTGTAAATGGCCCACAAGATGGGTAAACCAAAGGGAATGACCACCAACCCTCTTATTAGCACAGAGAGCCAAAATTCATTAGGTCGAAAGCTATAGTCATTGATGAGGAACAGACTGTAAATCAGCGCGGCGATCAGACCCGCCGCCACCATGTTGCGGTTTCGTTGGGGCTGGGTGTCGCTCTCGAAGCACGCCTCTAACTCATCGGCAAAACGCAGTTGCCAGCTGGGCCGCACCAGCTCACGCTCAATGGCGTTGTGAAAGGAGTCACTGGTCATGCATACCTCGTTGAGTCCCGGCGTCTCTCGACTATCCTGACGGAACAACGTGACGAAGAGACGAAACGCGCACTGACGAGTAGGTAAACGCTTACTACGCTTAACGCGGTTAGGGTAGCCTCTTTGTGACACACAACCGTCAGAACGATCAACGCTTTCTTCGCGCTATTTCTTTCACCTGACCCGTAACGGAGACCCTATGACGCGTCCCACCACCGCCTCTCATCACGACCTGACCTTCACCATGGGGCATGAGGAGCTGGTGATTCACCGCCGCTACGAAGTGCTCAGTATTCTCAACGATTTTATGCTGGGACTGTGGTTTGCCATTGGCAGCGTCTGCTTCTTTTATGACGGCACCGTCAAAACCATCGGCGTTTGGCTCTTCGTGATTGGCAGCCTGCAACTGCTGATGCGCCCAGCCATCCGCCTGCACCGCTACATCTATTTTAAGCGGCTGCCAGATGAGCAGCATGATGCCTAACCTGCGCTCATAAAGCGCACGCCTTGGGCGGCTAACGGGCTTCTTAAACGATCGGGCAGCGGGCTGTCGGTAATCACCGCGTGATAGTCTGCCAGCGAACCGGCGGCGCAGCGCAGCGGTAGGTCGAACTTGGTCTTATCCAGCACTAGAATTCGGTACGCCGCGTGGGCCAGCAGCGCCTCGCGGGCCATGACTTCGTCGTCGTTGTAGTCGTAGAGCTGGCCGTGGCTATCCATACCGCCCACAGAGACAATGCCAATATCCACTCGATAACGCTGAAAAAAGCGCCAAGCGTCGCCACCAATCACATCTTGATCACGGCGACGTACGCGGCCTCCGGCCACCACCAGCTCACACTCCAGCGCGCATAACTTAATCAAAGCGTGCAGGTTATTGGTCATAATCTGCAGCCCCTGCTTGTCCCGCAGCGCGTCGGCTAGCTGCTCTACCGTCGTCCCCGTCCCCAAAAAGAGCGACTGGTGATTGGAAATCAACGACGCCGCCTGCCGCGCAATATGTCGTTTGCCTTCCTGATTGACGATTTGGCGCTGATCGTAGCCCACATTCTCTTGGTCGGGAAAGGGCATCACCTCGCCGTGGCGGCGCAGAATCAGCCCCTGTTCAGCCAAGACGCGAATATCCCCCCGCAGGGTTTGCACGGAGACGCCAAAGTGATAGGCAAGTGCTACCAGCGTTTGCCGCCCCTCTCCCCGCACGCGCGCCAACACGGCACGCCGCCTTTCTGTCACGTTCATGCTGTATCTACCTTTCTCTTTATCGTACTTGCTGGAAAAACGAAAAAAACTTTCCCGTCAGCGAAAGCCAACCGCTATCAAACGAAAGTGTAGTGTCACGATGTTGTAAGCCGATGACAGTAATGTGGTGGCTGTTCACCTACTGGAGGTTTTCCCGATGTTGAAGCGCTCGTTGTGTTCCGCCGTGACTCTCGCAAGCATTGCCCTCTCCACGTCGTTGCTCGCTGATGACAAGCTGGTGCTCTACACCAGCCAGCCGAATAGCGATGCGCAGCAAACGGTCGATGCGTTCCAAGCCGCCTACCCAGAGATTGAAGTGGAGTGGGTGCGCGATGGCACCACCCGCCTGATGACACGCTTGCGTTCGGAGCTGGCTGCCGGTGTCAGCAACCCTGACGTGCTGCTGATTGCCGATAGCATGACCATGACCTCGCTGAAACAAGAGGGCCATCTGCAGCCCTACCTTAGCCCTGAGCGCGATGCCTACGACGAAGCGCTTTACGACCCAGAAGGCTACTTCTACGGCACCAAGCTCATCACCACCGGTATCGTTTACAACACCGGCGCCGAGCAGCAGCCCCAACGTTGGGAAGATCTGACCGGCCCTGAGTACGAAGGCCTCGTCACCATGCCTAGCCCGTTGTACTCCGGCGCGGCGCTAATTCATATGGCAGCCATCGGTGAAAACCCGGCATTAGGGCTTGAGTACTACGAGGCACTACAGGCCAACCGCACGGAAGCACAGGGCGGTAACGGCGGCGTGTTCAATGCGGTGGCCGCAGGCACCAAGCCCTACGGCATCGTGGTGGATTTTCTGCCCATCCGCGAAGCCGCGAAAGGCTCGCCCGTGGCGTTTGTGTTCCCTGAAGAGGGCGTGAGCGCCGTCACCGAGCCCGTTGCCATTATGCAAGAGGCTGAGAACCTAGACGCCGCTCAGAAATTTGTCGACTTCGTGCTCTCCCAACCGGGGCAAGAATTGGTGAGCCAGCAGGGCTACCTGCCTGCTCACCCGGATGTGACGCCGCCAGAAGGCTTCCCTGAGCGCAGCACGATCAACCTCATGCCGGTGGATATCGAGCAGGCGCTCGAACAGGAAGAGACGCTCAAGCAGCGCTTTAGCGATCTTTTCGGCGGCTAACCATGACCCCTTCGCTCAACCTTGGCAGCCAGCATCGCTGGCTGCTTAGCCTGATCACCCTACTCATCGTACTGCTCAGCCTCGCGCCCAGTTTGCGACTACTCATCGAGGCATTGAGCGACCTTGGCCAGGGTAGCCAAGCGCCGCTGTGGAAGGTGCTCACCGCTGCCAGCACGTGGCGTGCGCTGTGGCACAGTGTGTATACCTCGGGCCTCGGTATGCTGATTGCGCTGGTGCTGGGTAGCCTGTTCGCGTTTGTGATCACATTGACGGACATTCGCGGCAAAGCGTGGCTAGTGTTCTGCTTTATGCTGCCCATGATGATCCCGCCCCAAGTCACCGCTCTGAGCTGGCTACAGCTGTTTGGCCCCGCCAGCCCCTTGTTAAAAAGCATCGGCATGGCCCCGCCACTAGGCAGCCCGCAGCCGCTCTACTCCGCAGAGGGTATTGCGCTGCTGCTGGGCATTCAGAGTGCGCCCCTAGTCTTTTTGGCGCTACGCACGTCTCTGCTGTCCCTGCCACGTGAATTGATTGAAGCCGCACGCATCAGCGGCGCGCGCCAAACTCAGGTGTGGGGCCATATTATCTTACCCATCACCCGCCACGGCCTGATTGCCGGGGCCGCCATGGCGTTTATCTCCAGCCTGGGTAACTTTGGTATTCCCGCGATGCTGGGTATTCCCGCCGGCTATTACGTGCTACCCACGCTGATTTACCAGCGCATGGCCAGCTTTGGCACCGGCGTACTGGCAGAGATGGCGGCGCTTTCTCTGTTGATCGGCATCCTGGCGCTGGCAGGCGTGGCCTTGCAGCAGCGTTGGATGAACCGCAGCCGGTTTGGGTTAGGCGGCCATAGCGGCCGCGCCCACGATTTTTCGCTAGGCCGCTATCGCCCCCTCGTGACGGCTTTGCTGGTCGGCGTCCTGCTGGTGATTCTGGTCGCGCCGCTGGCCGCGCTGGTGGTGAGCTCCTTGGTACCTGCCATGGGCGTGCCACTGAGCGTTGAGTCCATCACGCTCAATGCCTATCACGAAGTGATTGGCCGTCAAGGAGCCACTTGGCGGGCAGTGCGTAACAGTCTTTGGCTGGCGGGCGGTGCCGCGCTGGTACTGATGCTATGCAGCCTGCCGCTCGCTTACCGCCTACAGCGCCTTCCACCGCGTCTGCAGCAGCTCACCCTTAGCGCCATTGAGCTGCCGTACGCGCTGCCCGGCGTAGTACTGGCGATTGCCTGTATTTTACTGTTTGTCCGCCCGTTACCGCTCATCAACCTAGCGCTTTACGGCACGCTCGGATTGATCTTTGTGGCCTATCTGGCGCGCTTTTTGGTGGTCTGCCTGAAACCCGTAAGTGCCAGCTTGGCCCAGCTAGATCCCTCACTGGAAGAAGCCGCTCAGCTGGCGGGCGCAGGCCCCTGGCGTCGGCTCATCACCATTCTTTTACCGCTGATTGCGCCCTCGCTGTTTGCTGGCGGGCTGCTGGTATTTTTGCTGGCAGTGAATGAACTGACCGTCTCCGCGCTGCTCTGGAGCGCCGGGAATGAAACCCTGGGCGTACTGATTTTCAACTTGGACGAGGGCGGCGAAAGCGTGCTGGCATCGGCAGTTTCTGTGCTGGTAGTGATCATGGTCGCCTCGCTGATGCTATCTCTCAGCCTGCTGGCCCCGCGTCTACCTAAAGGAGTCGTGCCGTGGCAGGGCTAGCTATTCATCGTGTGACCAAACAGTTTGGCGATCACCGGGCGGTTGATGATCTGTCGCTGGAGATTGCCCCCGGCGAGTTTGTGGCCCTACTCGGTCCCAGCGGCTGCGGCAAAACCACCATGCTGCGCATGTTGGCGGGGTTTGAGCAGATCAGCAGCGGCACCGTCACGCTCAACGGCACGCTACTCGCCAGCGACCAGCACCATGTGCCCCCTGAACAGCGCAACATGGCGATGGTATTTCAGTCGTACGCCCTCTGGCCGCACATGAGCGTGGCCGATAACGTGGGCTACCCGCTGAAACTGCGCCGCGTTCAGGGCAGCGAGTATCAGCGCCGAGTCGCCCACGCGCTGGAGCAGGTTGCGCTTACCCCCTACGCCCAGCGCGCTCCACAGGAGCTCAGCGGTGGCCAGCGCCAGCGGGTAGCGTTGGCGCGTTGCCTAGTCACCGACCCAGACGTGGTGCTGCTCGATGAGCCGCTCGCCAACCTGGACCGCAACCTGCGCGCCTCTATGGAGCACAGCTTTGTCGACTTCCACCGCCGCACCCAAGCCACCATGGTGTACGTGACCCATGATCAAAGCGAAGCCATGGCAATGGCGGATCGCATTGCGGTGATGCGTGACGGCGCGCTGGTACAGTGGGCAACGCCTGAAACGCTCTACCGAGAGCCGCGTAGCGAATGGGTGGCTCGGTTTATCGGCCAAGGTAGCCAGCTAAAGGTCGCAGGCGGCGCACCGGGCCAGCGACTAAGTGAATCAGCGCTGATGCAAGGCTTGGCCGCGCCGCTCACGGCGCGCACTCAGCCCGTTTTGGTACGTCCTGAACATATCCGTATTGAGGCACACTCCCCTGCACCGTCGTCCGCACAATCGCCTAACTCTCACGACTTAACCGGACGCGTGGAGCGGCTCACCTTTCGCGGTGAACGCTATGAGCTACACCTGTGCTTATCCACGGGAGAAGCGCTGCTGGCCTATCATCACACCGCACTCAACGAGGGCCAGCACGTCGCGGTGCGCTTGTTGGAAGGCTGGTGCCTGGAGCCTGACCAATGAGCACCACGATTCAGATCCTCAGTGGGCTGGGCGGCAAAGGGCCAGCGGCTATCGTGGTGGAAGCGCAGGGCAAACGCCTGCTGCTGGATGCCGGAGGCGCACTGCACCCCGGCGAGCCGATTACCTGGGCAAGTGGGCTGGACGTAGACGCCGTATTGATCAGCCATGACCACGTGGACCACATTGGCGGTGTCGCGGAACTACCCGCGCAGATACCGCTTTACTGCACGCCGTTAGTCGCTAAGGCGCTGCCCCCACAACGGGCGTGGCAGCCACTGCCCTACCGGGGCCGTATTAACGTCGAAGGGATTGCGGTGACCACCGGGCAAGCGGGCCATTCGCTAGGCGGTGTCTGGCTGCATCTCGACGTTGCAGGCGGCATTTTCTACAGCGGCGATGCCTGTTTTGAGTCGCGCCTGTTTCCGTTTGATGCGCCCCCACCCGCACACACGGCGCTGCTGGATGCCTCCTACGGCCGCTACGACCAGCCCCAAGCGCAGTGCATCCACGCCATTGGCAAAGCGTTAGACCACCCGCTGGTGCTGCCGGTACCAGAAACAGGGCGCGCCCTGGAAATGGCGCTATGGCTGGCGGAAGAGGCGGACCAACGCCACCTGCCCTTGGCGATTGACCCGATCATTCGCGATAACCTGGCCGCCCTACTCGCGCTGCCCAATGACCTTCGCCGTGAAGGGTTAGACGAGGCTATCCAAGCGCTTTTAAAACGCCCCAATGCCCGCGACCCGGCGCTTTGGCTGGTCAGCGACCGTGACGATAACCCTGCCGATTGGCCGCATCACCGCCTGCTCCACACCGGCTACTTAACCCCACAGCGCCGTCAACAGCTCGCCGCTGGCGATGTGCTTTGGCAGCGCTGGAACGTTCATTTGCGCGCCTCGCACTTGGTGGCCCTCGCCAACCAGCTCCAGGCCACCCAAGTGGCACCGCTGTTTACGCCGCTCCATGCCGATGCTGAGGCCGCTTGGCGTGCCCTGCTGGGCGAACGGTTCATCACGCAGCCTTCGCTAAACGCCCCATCAGAGGCGCGCCCGCTCTCTTCACTTCTGTTAACGCATTAGGAAACGTCTATGAACGCAGTCATTGTTGATGTCGACGGCACGCTGGCCGAGTTTCACCCTGCCGAGGTCCACGAGTGGGTACTTGGCCCCGCCAAACAGTGGGATCCTTTCTTTGCCCACATGGCGAACGCGCCGGTGATTGAGCCCGTCGCCCGGCTGGTCAAACTGCTAAAAGCCCAAGGCCAGCACATCGTCATCTGCAGCGGCCGCCCAGACAGCCACCGAGAACACACCCAGGCATGGCTCACCCGCCATGACATTCCTTTCGACGCCATGTACTTACGCCCGGAAGGCGATGACCATGTGGATGACGAAGAGGTGAAATCAGCGCTACTGGACCAAATGCACAGCGACGGCTTCGCCCCCTGGCTCGTGCTGGATGACCGCGATGCCGTCGTCGCTCAGTGGCGCGCACTCGGGCTGACCTGCCTACAGTGCGCACCGGGGGATTTTTAAAGCCGTATATAGCGCTTGTTGCCACTCAGCGATAAAGTCTTTGCGCGAATACACATTTCACGGATGAACCAAAACATAAGGAGTATGTTGCATGCGCTTACACCGACTAATGTGGGCACCTACGCTTGTGCTGTTAGCTGCCTGTGGAAACGACGCCAGTACTGATACAAGTAGCGATGCAAGTAGCGGCTCCAATGAAGCATCCATCTCGCAAGACATGCTGTATGGGCGTTGGGCGGTAGAGCCCACATGGTGCCAAGAGGGGCAAGAAGGTGCCCCCATCACGTTAGCGCAAGGAAGGTTTGAGGGACGTGAAAACCGTTGCGATATGGCATTGGAGGAGAGCGATGAACCACATACTTGGCAAGCAACACTCAGCTGCCAAGGGGAGGGAATGACCAGCGAAGAGCGTCTTCAGCTCATCCTGGAAAGCGATAATACGCTGTCCCTTACTTATCTGGATCGTGATCGCCAGCAGATATCGCTTAGCCGCTGTGATTAACGCTCACACTAGCCCGTGCGCTCCATCGGCGCTTCCATACGGCGCACGCTGGCAACGAAGTCGCTAAAGCGCTCGCCTTGGATCAACACGTGGTCGCAGAGCGCCTGTTGGGCCTGGGCGGCGTCGCCCTGCTCGATGGCGTCGACGATCGTTTGGTGCTCATGGAGCGAGTTGTGCATGCGCTGTCGGACCTGCAGCTGTAAGCGGCGGTAAGGCTTTAAACGCTGCTTGAGCTGGCGGGCTTCGCTGGCTAAAAAGGTGTTGTGGCTGGCGGTATAGATACAGTCATGGAACGCTTCGTTCTCGTAGTAGTACTCATCGGTGTCGCCCGCCAGGGCGGCGGCTTCGCAGCGCTTGTGTGCGGCCTTAAGCGCCGCCAGCTCTGGCTCGCTGATACGCCGCGCGGCCAAGCGGCCACACATGCCTTCAAGCTCTGCCATCACTTCAAACATTTCGATTAGCTGATCGATACCCACCTTCGCAACGAACGTGCCTTTCTTCGGCGAGACCGTGACCAGCCCGCTGGCCACCAATTGTTGAAACGCTTCACGCACTGGTGTGCGCGACACATTGAACTCTTGGCCAAGGGCTTCCGGATCTAGCCGCTCGCCGGGGGCGCGCCGCCCGTTGATGATGTCATCCTCTAAAGAATCCCTTAGCCGCTGTGCGTTGGAACGCTTCGTATCCGCCATGACTGACCTCCTTCGGTAACGCCGCAGGCGATGACATAAATATGGCATAAATTTGACATTAGCATACATAACCGCTATTGAAATATATATCAGCTCGCCTGATAAACACACAACGCTAATCCAAACACACAACAACAACTGTTGGAGACGCCATATGAAACGCTTCTTACTGCCCACCGCTGCGGCCCTGGGCCTCGCTATTGCAGCCTCCCACGCCAATGCGGACACCGTCCTACGCGCTTCGCACCAGTTCCCCGGCGGCCAGGGCGACATTCGCGATGAAATGGTGCAGATGATGGCACGCCACGTCGCCGATGCGGATGTCGGCTTGACCATAGAAGTCTACCCAGGCCAGTCGCTATTCAAGGCTCGTGAGCAGTGGGGCGCCATCGCCCGCGGCCGCCTGGATATCACCTCGCTGCCGTTGGATTACGCTAGTGGCCGCCACCCGGAATTTTCGGCCACGCTGATGCCGGGCTTGGTGCGTAACCAGGCCCACGCCCAGCGGTTGAACGACTCCGAGTACATGACGATGATTAAAGACGTCATCATCGAAGGCGGGGCACGCGTGCTAGCGGATGCTTGGCTATCGGGTGGTTTCGCCTCTAGCGAGCAGTGCATTACCTCCCCAGAGACGGTGAATGGGCAGAATATACGCGCCGCCGGCCCTGCGTTTGAAGAGATGCTGGAAGCGGCCGGTGCGTCGATCTCCTCCATGCCCTCGTCAGAGGTCTACACCGCCATGCAAACCGGCGTGCTGGAAGCCGCCAACACCTCTTCTATGTCGTTCATCTCCTTCCGCCTTTACGAACAGGTGGAGTGCTTGACGGAACCCGGCGATTACGCCCTCTGGTTTATGTACGAGCCCATCCTGATCTCTGAGCAGGTATGGCAAGGCTTGACCGAGGAGCAGCAAGCCGCGCTCATAGAAGCCGGTGAGGCCGCCGAGGTCTATTTCGCGGAAGAAGCGGCCGCCATCGACCAGCAGATGGTCGACGTGTACGAGGAGAACGGCGTCGAGGTGGTCAGTATGAGCGAGGATGACTACAACGCCTGGCTAGAGATTGCCCGCGAAACCTCCTACAAAAACTTTGCCGATAACGTTCCCAACGGTCAGGCCATCATCGACGCGGCGCTTGCCGTCGAGTAAGACGCGCCTCCACTGACCGTGCTGGCCACTCGCTGAGTGGCCACGTTTGTCCGCTGCTTGCTGAGCTTGACGAGGGAACTATGGCAACTTCAACTACACACCCCCCTGCCGTACGCAGCGGGGTCATCGGCGGCTATATCCGTTTGATGGATACGCTGTCGCGCGCGTCGGCATACCTTGCTTGCGCCATGTTCGTGGCAGGCGTTCTGGTGATCTGCCAAATGGTCTTTATCCGCTACGCCTTGGGCATGAGCACAAGCTGGCAGACCGAATTCACGATTTTCTCCGTGACCGGGGCCATGCTGATGGGCAGCCCCTACGTACTGATGACCGGTGGCCATGTGGCGATCACCATCGTACCGGACGCCCTCGGCGGCCTAGCGCAAAAAGCCATGCGTCTAGTCGCATCACTGTTTGGCCTGCTCTTTTGCGCGGCGTTGGCCTACGCCTCTTGGGTGTATGTCTTTGAAGCGCTGCACGGCGAATGGACCACTGGCTCGGTGTGGAACCCACCGCTATGGCCCGCCATTCTGCCCATGGCCGTGGGGGCCACGCTGCTCTCGCTGCAATACGTGGCTGAAATTATGCGCGGGGAGGGCTAATCATGGATCCCATTACGCTTGGCATTATCGTGGCCATTGGTTTAATCGTGCTGATGGCGATTGGTACCCCGATTGCGTTCGCACTCGGCGGTGTGTCACTGCTGGCGCTGCTGTACGACCGGGGCCTGCCGGAACTTACCTACTTTGGCGAAACGTTTTTTGATCGCATCGCGGAGTTTGGCTTTGTGGCCATCCCGATGTTTATTTTGATGGGCGCGGCAGTGGCCTCCTCCCCAACCGGGCGCGATCTTTACCGCTCGCTAGACCTGTGGATGGGCCGCCTGCCCGGGGGTCTCGCGGTCTCTAATATCGGCGCCTGCTCTATTTTCGCTGCGCTCTCGGGTTCCTCCCCGGCCACCTGCGCCGCCATCGGCAAAATGGGCATTCCTGAAATGCGCACCCGTGGCTACCCAGATGGCGTGGCGGCGGGCTGTATCGCGGCGGGCGGCACGCTGGGGATTTTGATTCCCCCCTCGGTCACCATGATTATCTACGGTATCTCCACCGAAACCTCAATTGGCCGGCTGTTTATTGCTGGGGTGGTGCCGGGCTTTATGCTCGCGGGCCTGTTTATGATCTGGACCATGATCGCCTGCAAGATGGCAGGGGGTTACAACAACCCGCTGGCGGCCTCTGCTGAAAAGCTGAAGGAGAACATCAAGCAGAACGTCGATAGCAACATGAAGGCGCTGGTGCGGGTGCTGCCCTTCTTGGGTGTAGTCGCGGGTATTCTATTTGCCCTTTACGGCGGCGTGGCGACCCCGTCGGAAGCCGCAGGCGTGGGGGCATTTCTCTGCTTGGCACTGGCGATTTTGATTTACCGCATGTGGCAGCTGGGCCCCATCAAGCTGATCATGCGCGACTCGCTGCGGGAAAGCGTGATGATCATGCTGGTCATTGCTACTGCTGAAGTGTTCGCCTACGCACTTTCGTCAATGTTCATCACCCAAACCGTGGCCGCTGCCATTGCCGATTTAGAAGTGAATCGCTGGGTGCTGATGGGCGTCATCAACCTGTTCTTGTTGGTCGCGGGGTTCTTCCTGCCCCCCGTGGCGGTCATCGTGATGACCGCGCCGATTCTGCTGCCGATCATTTTGGCGGCGGACTTCGACCCCTACTGGTTCGCGGTCATTCTCACCATCAACTTGGAAATCGGCCTGATCACACCGCCGGTGGGGCTTAACCTGTTCATCATCAAAGGCATCGCCCCCGATATCTCGCTGCGGGATATTCTGATGGGCAGCCTGCCCTATGCGCTGTGCATGGTGCTGGGCATTCTGCTGCTCTGCCTGTTTCCGGGGATTGCGCTATGGCTACCGAACCTGATTATGGGTTAAAGGGGGACGCATCATGAACATGACCTTTCTCCAAGAGATGTTTAACAGCATCACCCAGCGGGACGCGCTGTTGCGGCGTAAACACCCGGAAACGCTGACGCCCGACCATCATCAGCTGGTCAAAGCCTGCCAAGCGCTGCTGGCCAGTGACGGCGAAGCCTCCAGCATTGCGCTGGCCAGCCGCGCACTGGCGATTTACCAGCGGCTGTCGGAAGGGGAAAAACGCCAGTTTTTTAAGCGCCTGGCCGACGACTTTGCCGCGGAACCGCAGCAGATTGATAGCGCCTACCAAGCCTATCAACAGGCCCGCGACAACCACACGCTGCAGGCGCTGTTTGAAGCCTGTGAGCCGCGTCGCCAGGAGCTGTTTAGGCGTTTGAACCTCGCCACCGACGGTACTTACGACCTCGTCAAAATGCGTGAGGATCTGCTGCAGCTGCTGCGCGAGGAACCCAACTTAGCACCCATCGATGATGACTTTGCGCACCTGTTTGGCTCCTGGTTTAACCGCGGCTTTTTGATGCTCAAGCGGATCGACTGGAACACGCCTGCTTCCATTCTGGAAAAAATCATCCGCTATGAAGCGGTGCATGAAATTCAGGACTGGAACGACCTGCGGCGGCGCTTGGATGCCCGAGACCGCCGCTGTTTCGCGTTTTTTCACCCCGCGATTGGCGACGAACCGCTGATTTTTGTGGAGGTCGCACTCCACAAAGGCCTACCCAGCCGTATTCAACCCATTTTGGCAGGCGTTGAGGATGGCTTGGCGGACCCAGATGATGCCGATACCGCAGCCTTCTTCGGTATCAGCAACTGCCAAACCGGGCTGCGCGGCATTTCATTTGGCAACTTCCTCATCAAGCAGGTAGTGCAGGAGCTCAGCCAGGAACTGCCCCAGCTCAAGTACTTCGTTACCCTCTCGCCGGTGCCCGGCTTCGCCCAGTGGCTGGCCGAACAGCAGCAGGATGCCCAGTGGCCCGATAGCATCCGTGAGGCGCTCGACGCGCTAGCAACGCCCAACTGGCAGCAGGATAAAGCCCACGAAGAGCGCCTCAAAACCGCCATTCGCCCGCTCGCTGCCCACTATTTGGTCGATCAGAAGAACCGCCATGGCCTGCCGCTGAACCCGGTGGCCCGCTTCCACTTGGGCAATGGTGCCGAGCTGCACCGCATTAACTGGCTGGGGGATGTGTCTGCCAAAGGGATGAAGCAAGCGGCAGGGCTGATGGTGAACTACCTCTACGTGCTCGACGATATCGAGCGCAATCACGAAAACTATACCGCAAAGGCCACCGTTGCCTGTTCAAGCGAGGTGCGCGACCTGGCTCGCCGCGCCCGCAAGCTGGCCAAGGGAGAGACCACCAAATGAACCACAACTTATTTGACACCTTTGCCGCGCGCATGCGCGAGCGTGGCAACGCCCCCTTTATCACCACCCGCGAGGGCCGCCACTACAGCTACCAAGATGCGCTCAGCGCCAGCGCCCAGCTTGCCGGGGCACTGACCGCGCTAGGCGTGAACGTAGGCGACCGCGTGGCGGTGCAGGTGGATAAAAGCCCGGAAGCCATTTTGCTCTACCTCGCCTGCCTGCGTATCGGCGGCGTCTATTTACCGCTCAATACCGGCTACACCGGCGATGAGATCCGCTATTTCTTGAAAGACGCCGAGCCCGCACTGTTCGTGTGCAGGCCTTCAGACATCGACACCGCCCGCGCCATTGCCCGCGATACCGGCTGCCCGGCGGTCGACACCTTAGGCACCGATGCCGATGGCAGCCTGATGGAGAAAGCGCAGCAAAGTGACCCCAGAGATGACATCGTCACGCTTGGCGAGCGGGATTTAGCGGCGATTCTATACACCTCGGGCACTACAGGCCGCTCAAAAGGCGCGATGCTGACCCATCGTAACCTTGCTTCGAACGCGGAAACGCTGGTCTCGTCTTGGCACTTTAGCGCTGAAGATCGGCTGATCCACGCGCTGCCTATTTTTCACACCCACGGCTTGTTCGTGGCGTGCAACGTCACGTTGATGGCCGGGGCCAGCATGTGCTTTCTGCCTAAATTCGATGCCGATGTGATTTTCGATGAGCTGCCCAACGGCAGCGTGATGATGGGTGTACCGACGTTTTATACCCGCCTGGTTCAAGACCCGCGCCTCACCCCTGAGGTCACCGCCCATATGCGGCTGTTCGTCTCGGGCTCGGCACCGCTCACTGCGGAAACCCACGAAGCCTTCGAGGCCAAAACCGGCCACGCCATTCTTGAGCGCTATGGCATGACCGAAACCAATATGAACATCTCCAACCCCTACACCGGCGCACGCCGAGCGGGCACCGTGGGCATGCCGCTGCCGGGCGTCGAGATGCGCATTACCAGCCGGGACACCGGTGAAGAAGTGCCGCAGGGCGAGATTGGCATGCTGCAAATTCGCGGCCCTAACGTCTTCATTGGTTACTGGCGCATGCCGGAAAAAACCCGCGAAGAGCTGCTAGACGATGGTTTTTTCATCACCGGCGATCTCGCCATGGTCGATGAGCAAGGCTACGTGCATATCGTCGGTCGGGATAAAGACCTAGTGATTTCCGGCGGGTATAACGTCTACCCCAAAGAGGTCGAGCAGGTGATCGATGAGCTGCCGCAGGTGGCGGAGTCTGCCGTGATTGGCCTGCCCCACCCCGACTTTGGCGAAGGCGTCACTGCTGTAGTGGTAACCCAGCCAGGGGAGCAGGTGGATGAAGCCGCCATTCTGAATCATTTAGAGGGGCGGCTGGCCAAGTACAAACAGCCGAAGCGGGTCTTTTTTGTCGATTCGCTGCCGCGCAACACCATGGGCAAAGTGCAAAAGAACGAGCTGCGCAAACGCTTCGACACCACCTACCACGCCGCTTAGCCGATTCGTTAAAAACGCCCCACCCAAAACAGCCACGCCCCGCAAAACGGGGCGTGGCTGTTTTTTCTCAAATGCTGCTTTTAAACGCTGGCGTGATTAGGCTCTGCCGGAAGAGTCGGCGAGCGAAGACCAGACAAGGCAAAAATCGGCGAAAAGACGGAGTTTACATGTTGTAAATGAGTACTTTGAGCCGATTTTTAACGCCGTATGGTCGAGCGTAGCCAGTTTTCAGACAGAGCCTAGCCGCCTGCAAAGGAGGCGTACATGATCACCACCAACACCACCAGCACGATACCGGTAGGCACCGCGCCTTTCCACGGGGTGAGATCGACATCGCCGGAGTCTTCCTGCACCCAGTCCGTTGCGCGGGGGCGCAGCTTACCGATCACCAGCATGACCGCCACCAGCAGCACGAATACGGCAGCGACGAAGTGGAACTCGTGCATCACCATGGGCAGCTTGTTGAACGGCGGCACGAAGTAGCCCGCCGCAATCAGCAAACAGCCGCCGACCAGCGCTACTTTCGCGGCCATGGGCGGTACGCGTTTTGTCAGCAGACCCACCAGCACCACGGCAAGAATCGGGATGAAGTAGATCGCGTTCATCTTCTGCAGGTAGCCGAACAGGCTGTCCTGGCCCGCCAGCAGCGGCGCAATAATCATGGTGGTAATCGCCATGATCCAGCCAAACACCTTGCCGGATTTCACCACCTGCTCTTCCGTGGCGTCTTTTTTCAGCACGCCTTTGTAGATCCCCAAGCTGAAGATCGTCGTGGTGCTGTTCAGCGCGGAGTTAAACGAGGAGAGAATCGCCCCGACCATCACCGCCGCAAAGAAGCCGGTCAAGTAGGGCGGCAGCACGTTGAATACTAGGTGGCCATACGCCTCGTCGGCGCGAATACCCTGGTCGGCATACAGGTGGTACGCAATGATACCGGGCAGCACCAGGTACAGCGGCCCCAGCAGCTTTAGAAACCCTGTGAGCAAGACGCCCTTCTGGCCTTCGGCCAGGTTCTTGGCGGCAAAGGTGCGCTGGATGATTTGCTGGTTGGTGGTCCAGTAGAAGAGGTGAAGCAGCAGCACGCCGGTAAAGATGGTCGAGAACGGTACCTGCTGTTCAGGGCCACCCATGGAGTTGAATTTGCTGGGGTCGCTCTCTTTCAGGATATTCCAGCCCTCCATCACACCGGTGCCACCGCTCACCGCCTGTAGGCCAAAGTAAACGATCACGAAGCCGCCAATCAGCAGGCCTACCCCGTTGAGGGTATCCGACACCGCCACCGTACGCAGGCCGCCAAACAGCGCGTAGACCGCACCAATCAGACCCACCGCCCATACCGTCGCCCAGAGCAGCGCAGTGTTGGATTCAATGCCGGTCAGGCCCTGTAAGTCCAGCATGCCCTGAAGGCCGATGGCACCGGAGTAGAGGATGATCGGCAGTAACACCACCGCGTAAGCAATCAGGAAAATAACGTTGGCAATCAGCTGCGTGCCTGTATCAAAACGAATCGCCAGCAGCTGTGGCAGCGTGGCAATGCCGCTTTTCAGAAAGCGCGGCAGGAAAAATAGCGCCAGCGCCACCAGGGCGATCACGGCGATCACTTCCCACGCCATGACGCTCAAACCATCGGTAAACGCGGACCCGTTTAGCCCCACCATCTGCTCGGTGGAGAGGTTGGTCATCAGCATGGACGCCGCGATCAGCGGAAAGGTCAGCGTGCGGCCTGCCAGAAAATAGCCGCTGGTGCTACGGTGGTCATCACGTCGCGTGATGCGCCAGGTGACAAAGGCCACCAGGCCCGTAAAGAACAGAAACGATGCCAGGGTTAGGGCATGCATGGGGGAAAGTCCTTCGATGCGGTCGCGTCTGAAGCGGTGCCCAACACGGGCACGAAGAGCGGTATCAAGCGATACGACACGGTGAATTTAGGTAAAAATACCAAGCATCGCGGGATTCTAAGCAGGTGACACGTTTCATCTATTAGCCTTTAGTCGCAACAAAAGGCAAACAATAGGTTTTTTTACTACCAAATCCATCGCGCAACGAAAGCCAAAAGACGATTGCCGATCCCAGGCGAAGCTATGTCACAATGCCCACGTTGACTGACCCACCGTCATTGACCACAAGGATGACACTGCCATGTTGCACTATTTACAGGGATTACCGTCTTTCTTTGCCTACCTGCTCGGCGCGCTCGCGCTGCTGGTGGCCTTTATGTACTGCTATAGCCGCCTAACCCCGCACCACGAGTGGGCACTGATTCGAGCGGGCAATGCGGCGGCCGCCACCGCTTACGGCGGCTCTATCCTGGGTTTCACCCTCCCGCTCTACAGCGCCATGGCCCACTCCATTAGCTATATCGACTTCATTCTGTGGGGCGTGGTGGCCTTCGGCGTGCAGATCGCCACGTTCTTTGGCCTGAAACTATTTCTCCGCCGCCAGGGCGAGAGCTTGTCTCAGCACATCACCGAAGGCCACCAGGCTTACGGCACGCTGGTGGGCAGCATCTCGATTGCCGTGGGCTTGATCAACGCGGCCTCAATGACCTGGTAACGGAGCGCACTCATGGAAAAGCAGATCCATCCCACTCACCTGCCCCGCCGTAAGCGCAGCGCGCGCCTCTCTTTGGCGATGATGGGAGCGAGCGCCTTCGGTTTGACCGCCTGCACCCAGCCCGCGGAGGACGAGCACCTCACCGATGTACGCTTCGACGAGCCCAAAAGCTATCAAGGCGTCGAAGAGTGCGTAGCCGCCAACGTGTACACCCGCAGCGCCTGCGAAGACGCTTACGAGGCCTCTCTAGAGTCCGTGCCGCGCTTCGACACCCTGGAAGCCTGCGAAGCCGAACACGGCGAAGGCGCCTGCGCAGCCCCCACCGACGAGCAGGCCCAGGCTGCGGGCGGCGGCAGTTGGTTCATGCCTGCCATGATGGGCTATATGGTCGGTAACATGCTGGCGAATACCAGCCGAGGGCGCTCGTTTGAGCGCGTGTATCAAGAGCCGGTCTACCGCAACCGCCAAAACCAGGGCAACTGGAATGCCGCTGCCAGCCAAGCTTCCCAGCGGGTCAATCAGCGTAACGAGGCCCTGCGTAGCTCGGTGGTGCAAAACCGCCAAGCCACGACGCGGCGCGGCCTGGGCACCCGCTCGGCCTCTTGGGGCTCTTAGCCACCCCCTTGGGAGCCACTATGCTGCGCATCAACGTTTCTGAACGCCCGCAGTGGAAAACCCTGGCCAAAGAGCTGGGGTTTCATTTCCACACCATCGATGGCGAGCCTTACTGGAAAGAGGACGCCTACTACCAGTTCACCCTGGAGCAGATAGAGCAAGAGATCGAAGCGCCCACCGAAGCGCTGCACGAGATGTGTATGGCGCTGGTCGATAAGGTCTGCCACTCCAATGCCTTAATGCAACGCCTCGCGATCCCCGAGCATATGTGGGACATCATCCACCACTCCTGGCGTAGCGGGCAGCCGCCGCTGTATGGGCGCATGGACTTTGCCTATTCGGGCAACGGTCCCGCGAAGCTTTTAGAGCTCAATTACGACACACCCACTTCGCTCTATGAAGCGGGCTTTTTCCAGTGGGTGTGGCTAGAGCAGGCGATTGAGCAAGGCATCCTGCCCCGCCATGCCGACCAGTACAACTCGATTCAAGAGCGCCTGCTTAATGCTATGGCGCATCTGGGCGACCGCTTGGAAAACCGCACCCTCTACTTCTCCTGTGTCAAAGGCAGCGACGAGGAGCGCGCCACTGTCAGCTATTTGCAGGACATCGCCCTGCAGGCAGGCCTACAGGCACCGTTTATCTACATCGAAGACATTGGTATCGCTCCAGGAGTCGAGCACTTTGTCGATTTGGACGACCACCCCATCACTGCGCTATTCAAGCTCTATCCGTGGGAAGAGATGGCGGTAGAAGCATTTGGCGAGGCGGTCACGCAACTCAACACCCACTGGTTTGAGCCGCCCTGGAAAGCCGTGCTCTCCAATAAAGGGATTCTGCCGCTGCTGTGGGAAGAGTATGAGGGGCACCCGAATCTGCTACCGGCGTATTTTGAAAAAAATAGTCACTCGCCGCTGGAGGCAGGCTGGGTGCGCAAGCCGTTTTTCTCACGGGAAGGGAGCAATATTAGTTTGATAACGCCCAGCGGCCAGCAAGAGAGCGTGGGCGGGCCTTACACTGATAACCCGTGGATACGCCAGGCGTACCACCCGCTGCCGCGCTTTGGCGACAAGCACGCGCTGATTGGCAGTTGGGTCGTGGGCGATCGCGCCTGTGGCATGGGCATTCGAGAAGACGTGGGGCGTATCACCAAAGATACGTCATGCTTCATTCCCCACGCCATTCTTTAGCGATGGACGGTTCAGGCGGCGCTGGCGCCCGGGCGAGCGCCTTGGATAGGCACTTGCCAAGCGGGCGATACGCCCAACGAGCCACTCTCCTCCGCCACCCAACCCTCTTCGCCGATGACGGGTAAAAAGTGACGCGCGCCTACCCAGCGCAGAGGTTCGGCCAGCTGCACCTCGTCGGGCATACCACCTTGTATCATTCGCAACAGGTAGTCATCGCTCTCGGTGGGGTGCCAGTGGGCCAGCAGCTCGAACGGCGCCTGACGTGAACGACGCGCGGCCAGCACGCCCAACCCGGGCTGACAGTGGAGTTCGATAATATGCGCAACCCCTTTCGCCAGCAGGGAACGGTAGGTGTGTTTGTCCAATGCAGAGGTCGACACCGCCGTGATGTTCATGGGCAGCGAAGGAAGCCGCTGCGCCAACTGGCCCCACCGATCGGCGCTGGTGACCATGATATCGCCCGCGTTGAGTTCCCATAGCGCGTTGGCGTGATCGAACAGCGAACGCGACGACCAACCCGCCTGCTGTGGCAGCAGCGCCCCTAGCATGAACCCCGCCGCGGTTTGCATAGATAGCCAACTCACCACGCTGCGGCTGGCTTGGCTTTCGTGGGCCAACAGCGTCCTGAGCGCTTCGGCCTCTTGCCGTAACGATGCTGCGCTGTATAGGTGCTGGCGCTGCAATTGATGGCTAAACGCCCCGCCAGTGGCACTATCGAACAGGCGTAGGTGGGAAATGTCGCCACGCTCGCTAAGCGCATCGGCCCACTCCTCCAACGTGATGGAAGAGGCCGACAGAAGATCTGTATCGGTCAAGCCAAAACAGCGTTTGGCCGCGAGCACCAAGCGTTCGCGTTCTGGCGTCCCAGCGGCGGGCAACATACCGCTTTGGTGGCGGCTATGGCGCGGCAACATGCTCCGCAGGACGGCCAGCAGGGTAGGTGGGGTGAGTGACAACATGTTGCTTCCTTAGCAAATCATCGTTCCATTTGGTTAACAGGCTACGTGCATGTATCACTTTTGTCAAAATCTTAACCTACGTCAAACGCAATGGATAATCTTTGTATAAATAAATCACCTGCATAGGCAAACCGTTGGCGTAAATAGTAGACACTTCTCCCAAAAGCCGCTGAAATCGTTGTTATCATGCCTGACGGGCATGGCGTGACCCTGCTAATGATCTACCCATGAAACGCGCCGTGGCCCTCTGCCTTTTCATGAGCGTCTTCGTCCCACTTGGAGCAATCGCGATAATGACAGCGCGCTGGAAAACCCTGCCATTACGGCTACGTTTGTTTATCTCGTTTGGCACGGTGCTGGCCATTGCCATGTTTCTGGCTCTCTATTTGCAGGCGCGTACGCACAGCCAAGCCCGTCTGGATAACCTGCTGAACGTCGAACTGCCTGCCCAGGTGGAAGGATTAGCCACGCGTATCAACCTCCGCTTGAGTCCGGCGCTCGCGGTGTCTGAGAGTTTGGCCAACAGCTATTTCATCGAACAGTGGGTCGCCGACGGGCTACCCGAGGCACAGCAGCCAGACATCGAGCGCTACCTGTCGCGCCTCATGGACCAGTTGGATACCGAACTGCTCTTCATCGCCGCGCAAACCCAAGGGCGCGGCGTCTACTTCCAGTACCGTGACGGCGAGTTCCTGCAGCGTCCGCTCCAATCTCCTGGCGGAGACGACGACTGGTACTATCAGTTCACCGACAGCCGCGCGTCTTACAATCTGAATTTAGACAGTGATACCTTCTCTCCCGAAGAAGCCTTCGTATTCCTTAACTTCCGCAGCAGTGGCACCGCCGCCAACGGGCGCCCCAGTGTCGTGGCGGGCGCGGGGCTCGACCTATCGCGCATGGCACAGCTCATTCGTGACTACCGTTTGGGAGAGACGGGGCGAGCGTCGATCTTGAGTGCCGAAGGGGCGTTCTTGATTACCAGCAACGAAACCAATATCTCGGAACTGCAAGCCCAAGAAACCGATACCCTGCTGCGCCAGGATAACGAGCTTCACGTGACCGACATCGAGCGCGATGGCGATCACTATTACGTCACGACCCGCTGGCTGCCGGAATTACAGCGTTATCTCATGGTGGAGGTCTCCAAAGAGGAGTACACCACCAGCATTCGCCAGCGCTTTTTGAGTTCGATCGAGCTTGGCTTGCTGCTGCTGGTGGCCGGACTGGCGCTGCTCTACCCCCTAACGGGGAGCCTGATTCGACCGCTCAACCGTTTTCAACGCCAGCTAAAAGAGATCACCCATAGTCTGGACCTCTCCCGCCGGGTAGAAACGGACGACCGCGCCGAGCTTGGCGACTTGGCCGACCAAACCAACCAACTGCTGGAGCGCCTCTCCCGCGCAATTGCGGCCGTGTCATCCAACGCGTTGGCGCTGACCCAAGTAGCCGACCGTTTAGCACAGACGGCGGGGCTATCCGGCATTCAGGGGGGCGACATTCATCATGAAGCCAACCAGACGATGGCCGCCGCGGTGGAAGAGATGGCCTCTTCTGTCGCAGAAATCACGTCCACCATGGAAGAGCTCTCCACGTCGTCCACACAAATTGCCGATCACTCCCAATCCGTGGTGGACGTAGCGAACCAAACCCTAGAGCGCAGCCGTAAAGGCAGCACCGCCATGCAGTTACTGCAGGCCAAAATGCAGGATATCCGCAGCGACAGCGAGCAGAGTCTTGCTGAGATCATGACCCTAGGGGCGAAGTCCAAGCAGATCAGCAAGGTGATGGAGCTGATTAACACGCTGGCCGCCCAAACCAAGCTGATCGCCTTCAATGCCGCCCTGGAAGCCTCCAGCGCGGGAGAGTCCGGCCGCCGTTTCTCCGTGGTCGCCAACGAGATCCGCCGTTTGGCCGACAGCGTGACCGACTCCACCCAGGAGATCGAGGGGCACACCGACGATATTCAGCAAGCGATCAACCGCTTGGTGGTGGCCTCTGAAAAGGGCGCGACCTCCATCGAGCAGGGGGTCGAGGCCAGTATCAGTACCGCTCAAGACTTGGAAGCGCTGCTCAAAGCCGCGAGCCAAACCAGCAGCGCTGCCCAGCAAATTTCGCTCTCCACACAGCAGCAAAAAACGGCCAGCAACCAGGTGGTGATCGCCCTGCGGGATATCGACACAGCCAGTGCCCGTAATGCCCACTCCGTGCGCAGCATCACGGAAATCAGCCAAGACATGGTACAGATTTCTGCAGAGCTGAATGCGCTCGTTCAGGAGTTTACTCTCGAAGAGCACGGCACTGCCCCGCCCCATCAGCAACGCCCCTCCTGAGGACGTCCCCATGAGTCCAATTCGGGTCGTGATAGCGGATGACAGTCAGTTGGCGCGCGAGGTGTTGCGCGACATCCTCACCCGCGATGGCGATATCGAGATCGTCGGTGAAGCCGCCAACGGCCAAGAAGCCGTCGAGCTGGCGCGGCGGCTGAGTCCGCAGCTCATCACCATGGATTTGACCATGCCGGTGATGGACGGGCTCAGCGCCATCGAGGAGATCATGCACACCAAAGGGGTGCCCATCGTCGTGATCAGTGACAGCGCAGACGCCCAAACGGCGTATCAGGCGCTGGAGGTCGGCGCCCTGGAAGTCCTGCCCAAGCCCGGTCTCGACGAGGAGGACGCGCAGCGGCTGCTGTCGCGGGTGCGGTTGTTGTCAGGCGTGTCGGTGATTACCCGACTGCGGCGTCGCGCATCGGCCGCACGAACCCCCACGCCGGTCAGGCTGCCCGTTCCCGGCCCTTGCCCGGTCGCCTCCCGCGGTTTTCAGCGGGTGGTGGCCATTGCCTGCTCCACCGGTGGCCCGCAGGCGCTGGCCCGCCTCTTGAGCAAGCTGCCCAAAGGATTTCCCTCCCCCATAGTGATTGCCC
Source organism: Halomonas sp. LC1 (assembly GCF_030247125.1). Classification (NCBI taxonomy): domain Bacteria; kingdom Pseudomonadati; phylum Pseudomonadota; class Gammaproteobacteria; order Oceanospirillales; family Halomonadaceae; genus Halomonas; species Halomonas sp. LC1. Next base: position 111,973 of record NZ_JASSPG010000005.1, read on the forward strand.
AGCACATCAGCCCCGGGTTCATCGACGGCATGGCCACCTGGCTTGGATCGCTTTGCGCGCTGCCGGTGAGCGTGGCGCAAAGCGGCGAGCGGCTGTGCCCCGGCCATATTTACCTCTGCCCCCCCGAAAGCCAGCTCAGCGTCACAGGTCAGCATCGCTTGCAGCTCACCCCCAGCCCCGCCCAGACGCTGTACCACCCCAGCTGCGATGCCATGCTGCACAGCGTGGCCAGCGTTTATGGCGCCGACAGCATCGGTGTGATCTTAACGGGCATGGGGCGCGATGGCGTCAGCGGCCTAAGAGCCATCCTCCTCGCGGGCGGCACGACCCTGGCACAGGACGAAGCCAGCTCGGTGATCTACGGCATGAACCAAGAAGCCGTCAACGCTGGCGTGGTGCAGCACGTGCTGGGGCTAGACGAGCTGCCAGCGCGCCTGCTGCGGGAAGTCCGCTTTACCCCATCGCCTTGGCGGGAGCCGCAATGAGCGCCCTTGATCCGTTCAAACAGTGGGTTCATCAGCGCTGCGGGCTGCACTTGGAAGGTCTCGCCGAGGCGCGCCTGACCCGCGCCATCGACGCCTTGCAGGTCGAGCTAGGCACCCAAAACAGCGACGTGCTGCTGGCGCATCTGCGTCAAGACAACGATCTGTTCGACCGCTTTGTCAGTCAGCTAACGGTCAACGAAACGTACTTTTTCCGCGAACCGGAAACGATTCAATGGCTGGTCGATACGTACCTGCCCCGTCGGCTCGCCGAGCAAGGCGGCCCGCTGCGCCTGCTCAGCGCGGGCTGCTCCTCGGGGGAAGAACCCTACAGCGTCGCCATGGCGTTACAGGAGCGCTACGGTGATCGCGCCCAAGCGCTGTTCGGCATTATCGGGGGCGACGTCGACCACCAAGTGCTGACCAAAGCGCAGGCGGGTCTCTACGCCGGTATGGCGTTTCGTGCGCTTCACCCCTCGCTGAAAGCGCGATTTTTCACGCCGGTGGGGCGCAGCTTTCAACTGAGTGCCTCGCTGCGCCAGTGGGTGGCGTTTCGCTCGCTGAATCTGTTGGCGCCGGATGAACGAGCCATTGGCGGCCCGTTCGATGTCATCCTGTTTCGCAACGTCTCGATCTACTTCGACGAAGCCACGCGCCGCACCATCCAGCGCAAGCTCAAACGGTTGCTGACACCTAACGGCATTCTGCTGTGCGGCGTTACCGAAACCCTGGGTAACGACCTGGGCGTGCTCTCCCTCAAAGAGGAGCAGGGCGTCTTCTACTTTCAAGCCGATACGCCCGCGTCTGAGGAAGACAGTGGCGCACCGACCATACCGCTGACGAATCATATCGCCGTGGTCAACGAGCCTGACGCCCCTACAGCACTACCCGCCCAAGAACCACCACGCCAGACGCCACCCTCGTCATCGGCGCCCACGGCGGCCCAAGCCGAGCTACAGCACGCTCACGATGCGCTGAACCAGAACCGCTTCAGCGAGGCCGATGCCTTGCTGGCACCGCTGCTGGCTGACGACCCTTGGAACGTGGATGCGCTGCTGTTAGCGGGTCTCGTTGCCCGCTGGCAGCAGCAGCCCCAGCGAGCGTTCGACTACTTCAAGCGCGCGCTGTACGTCGCCCCCGAGTGCTGGCCGGCCCATTTCTACCAAGCCGAGCTGCTGCGCCAGGGGGAGCTACCCGACCATCCGACACAGCGGCAGCGCGGTTACGCCGCCGTAGTGCGGCTGCTCGAAGCATCGCCCCTGGCCAGCGGCGGGCTGACCGTCATTGCACCGCCCCTGCCGCCCGGCGATGCCTGCTTCTTGGCAAAACGCTACCTATCTGAACACACCGCCACACAGGGAGTGGGCTAATGGCGCTGGATATTCGACGCTTCATCCAGCGGTTCGTCGAAGAGGCCGCTGACCACCTACCCCGCTTACGCGAGGGGGTCAGCGCCTTGGAGCAGGGAGCCGCCGATAAAGAGCGTATCAACGAGCTGTTTCGCTCCGCGCATACGCTCAAAGGCTCGTCCCGTATGCTCAAACTGGCTCCTATCACCGCAGTGGCGCACAGCGCGGAAGAGCTTTTGAGCGCGTTTCGAGACGGTAGCCAAGCGCCCGGCCCCGACAGTATCAGCCTGCTGAATCAAGCCATCGATGCGCTAGCCGACTACGTGGCCCAGCTCGCCCAGGGGGCCGCTCCCGAGACCCTCGCCGAGGCCGACCCCACGCTCTGCCAAGCGCTGGAAGCCGCCGCCGGGGCAGCAGACCCCGCATCACTGCCCGAAGCATCGGCAGCGGCTGCCCCGCCTGTACCGCCGCCGTCAGCACCTCCGGACACCCCGCCGCAGCCCTCTCCCATAGGCAGTACGACACTGGCGCTCAGCGACACGGTACGTGTACGCCTGGATCGTTTGGACGACGTGATCCGCTTGATGGGCGAGGTGCTCTCGGGGCATCACCACCTCCACACCTTGGTCGAACAAGCCCAGGCGCTGGAAGCCACCCTGCCCAGCGATCAGCGCAGCGCCGTCCATGCCTTCAACCGCGAATTGAAAGACAGCGTGCTAAGCCACGATGCGCTGATGAGCGACCTGCATGAGCGCGCCCTGCAAATGCGTATGCTGCCCCTTGGCGTGGTGTTCGACCCGCTGGCGCAAATGGCCAGGGAACTTGCCCAGTCGCTGGGGAAGCGCGTGGATTGCCGGGTGCGGGGCAGTGAAATCGAGCTGGACCGCCAACTGATCGATCGCCTGTCCGACCCGCTGATCCACCTGCTGCGTAACGCGCTGGATCACGGCTTGGAGACGCCGGAACAGCGCCAAGCCGCCGGCAAGCCGCCCAGAGGGCAGCTCGAACTGGCAGCGTGGCAAGATGGTAACTGGGTGGTGGTCGAAATGCGCGACGACGGCGCCGGCATTTCCCTGGCAGCGGTTCGCCAAAAGGCCATCGCCAAGCAGCTGCTCACCGAGGAGCAGCTGGCCGTCTTGAGCGATCAAGAGACGCTCGAACTGATCTTTCTGCCCGGCTTTTCGACCAAGCCCATGATTACCGATTTTTCGGGGCGCGGCGTGGGCATGGATGTGGTGAAGCGGACCATGATGGATGAGCTGAGCGGCGATCTGCAGCTCGCCAGCGAGCACGGCAAGGGCACACGGTTTACGCTTCGCCTGCCGCTCTCGCTGGCGATGATGCGGGTGCTGCTCGTCCAGGTCGGCAACGTAACGCTCGGCGTCACCGCGCCCCAAGTCGCCGAGCTGGTCGAGTGTTCGCCGGAGCAGTTCATCGATGCGGCAGGCCAGCCCACGCTGATATTGCGCAATGAGTTCGTTCCCGTGGTGCCCCTCGCGGAGCTGCTAGGGCTGCCCGTCCCCGCAGCGCTGCCCACCAAGGTCCTGCTGCTGGTCGTGCATCAGCGCCAGCAGAAACTGGCGCTCATCGTCGACTCACTGGTCGACGAGCGTGACATGGTGATCAAACCGCTGCCCGACCACCTGCGCTACCTGCCTTTGGTATCGGGCATGGTGTCCCAGGGGCGTAATGCGCTGGTCAGTCTACTGCACGTTCCGGCGCTGCTAGAGCGCGCCAAGCGCCACACGCCTGCCGTGACGCGTAGCGAAGCGCCGAACGATACCCCTCACCGCGTGCTGATCGTGGACGACTCTCTGAATACCCGAGAAATCGAGAAAGACGTGCTGGAAGCGTGGGGCTATCACGTCACCTTGGCGGAAAACGGCCGCGATGGGTTGAACAAAGCCCTGGCCGAGCCCTTCGACGCCGTGCTCACCGACGTCGAGATGCCCGTGATGGATGGCTTTGCGCTGACCGCCAGACTGCGCGAAAATGATCTTTATCGTCACAAGCCGATTATCATCATCACTTCCCGCGAAAAAGAGAGCGACCGTCAGCGGGGAATGGAAGTCGGCGCCGATGCCTACATCGTGAAAGGCAGCTTCGATCAAAACAACTTAGTGGAGACGCTCAAAGCCCTGCTGGGCTAAGTCTCCCGCCAAGAGGATTACCATGCGAATATTGGTCGTAGACGACGACCCCCTAGCGGGGGAGATGACCGGGGCACTGCTAGAGTTTCAGGGCCACGATGTCCTACTCGCCAACGACGCTATGGAGGCTACCAGCCAGTTGGATGCCCATGACGATATCGCGATGATCGTCAGCGATATGCACATGCCGCTGATCAACGGTATCGAGCTGTTACACATGCTGCGTGAGCAGGGGGTCATGCTGCCGTTCATCCTGCTCACGGGCGATACGCCAGATGAGTCGCTGCGCCAAACACCGGGTCTTAGCGCTTGCCTGCAGAAAGATGCAGCGCTGGACACTTCGCTCGAGCACGCTGTCGCCCACGCGCTGGGTGAGTAGCCATGCCGTTACCTACGCCATGCACCGCTCGCCCACCCGCACAGGTAGCCTGATGTCCCCCTCTGCTCCTTCGTTGCACGACAAACTCAATCAACTGCGCCAACGTTTCATCGACCAGTTACCCGCGCGCTTACAGCACACGGTCGACCAGTGGCAACAGAGCCAAGCGTCTTCCGAAGCGCACGCGCGCCTGGGGCCAGAACTGCATCGGTTTTTCCACAGCTTGAAGGGAACGGGACGTTCATTGGGCTTCGAGCGGATTGCGCTACTGGCCGACCAGGGCGAGACCGCCCTCCATGAGCAGCCTCCCGCAGGCGACGTGGTCGAACGCGTATTTGCCCAGCTCGCCGAAGAGCAGCAGCGGCTGCAGTCGCTGCCGGGGCAGCAGCGGGCGCTGGCGGCGATGAATAGCGTCGAGTTCTCGCCCAAGCCAGTACAAACCCGCAGCAAGCGCCAACGGCTGATCTACCTGTGCGACGACGAGCCGGATCAGGTGGGCCAACTGCTGCACCACCTGCGCTGCTTCGGCCACGAGGTGGTGCATTTCGAAGATACGGACGCCTTTTTTAATGCGGTGATCACCCGGCGTCCCGATGCCATCATCATGGACGTGCAGTTCCCCCAGGGGCATACCGCAGGCACCGAAACGCTCGCCAGTCTCAACAAGCTCACCGGCGAGCGCCTGCCCTCGATCGTGCTTTCTGCCCATGGCGATTTTCACTCTCGGCTGAGCGCCGTGCGGGCGGGCTGCAACGGCTACTTTACAAAGCCGGTGAAACCGCTGGATCTCATGCTGGCAGTGGATGAGCTGACCACTCCCATCGACGACGAGCCGCTGCGTATCTTGATCGTGGACGATGAGCCCGAGGTAGCGGCGTATCATGCCCTGTTGCTGGAACAGGCGGGCATGGCCGTGCAGCAGGTCAACCACCCCGCCGATGCGCTGAATGCCCTGGAGCGCTTTAGCCCCGACCTGCTGCTGGTGGATGTCTATATGCCCGTCTGTTCGGGCGAGGAGCTGGCGAACATCATTCGCCAACAGCCCGAGCACGTGGGTCTGCCGATCATCTATCTCTCGAGCGAAACCGACAGCCAGAAGCAGCTCTCTGCCATGACGGCGGGTGTCGAAGCGTTCATCACCAAACCCGTGGTGCCTGACGAGCTGGTCTCTGCCGTAAAGCTGCGCGCCGAGCGGCTGCGCCTGCTGCGCTCGCTGATGACCCGTGACAGCATGACCGGGCTGTATAACCACAGCACCACCACCGACCTCATCAGCAAAGCGCTGGCCCAGGCCCACCGGGACAACACCCAGCATGCCATGGCCATGATCGATATCGACCACTTCAAAGCAGTGAACGATACTCACGGCCACCTCGCTGGCGACCAGGTCATCATCACCCTGGCGAGACTGTTGAAAACCCGCCTACGCATGTCGGATATCATTGGCCGTTACGGCGGCGAAGAGTTCGTGGTGCTGCTCAAAGGGGTCAGCGACGCGCGCGCCAGCGAGCTGATCGATGCTCTGCGCCACGACTTCGCCCAGGTGGATTTTCATGCAGGCGGCGCGCGCTTTCGCTGCACGTTCAGCGCTGGCGTTAGCAGCTTCCCGACTCACCCCTCCACCGAGTCGCTGCGCTTAAGCGCCGACCAAGCGCTCTACCGCGCCAAGCACCAGGGGCGCAACCAGGTGATCACCAGTACGGAGCAGGACGATGACGGATTCCCGACAGCCTGATCCTGAGGCCGGCGACACGTTTGCCCAGGCGTTCAGCGAGCACAGCGACGATACGGCCATCGTCGACGTGGACGAACCCAGCCAGCAGGTGGTGCTGTTCCAGCTCTCCGGCCAGCCGTTTGCGCTGCCCGGCCATGCGGTGAGTGAAATTCTCAAAGGGGATACGCCGGTCTATTTCGTCCCTGGCCTACCGGACTCCACGGAGGGCGTGATTCACCTGCGAGGCCAGATCGAGTCGCTGATTACGCTACAGCCGCTGCTGGGGCTTCCCACGACCCCAGCCGACGGCATGCTGCTCATCGTGAAGGGCGCGGGCATCCGCAGCGCCGTGCGCATCGACCAGTTGGAGGATGTGTGCGAGCTGCCCGTGAGCGCCTTGAAGACACCTCCCGACACTCTGGCGAGCACGCTGCGCCCCTACGTGAGCGCGCTATGGCAGCCCAGCGATGGGCAGCCCGCCACGGCGTTACTGGACCCCGATGCGCTCTTCCAAGCGTATCAGCAAGGGCTTGGCTAACCGTGGGTAGCGTGACCTGCGTGTGCTTCGACGCCTGTGGCTACCGATGGGCGCTGGAAGCCCGCCATGTCAGACGTATCGACAGCACCCTCTCCTTAGCGCGCCATGCGGCGTTCGAGACGCTGCTATGCGACTCGCCCGGCCAGCCGACCCGCTGGCTTACGCTGGTGGATCGGCAGGGCCCCTGGCAGTTGGGTCTTCCAAGCGATAGCGTACTTTTGCCCTTGCCCAGTGCGGCCCTCCACCCATTGCCGCCTCTCTTGGCCGCACGTGTTCGGCATCCGGCACTGTGCGGCATCGCTGTCGTCGCGCAGTCGCTCACGCTCCTTCTGAACGGTGCGCAACTCAGGCTACCCACCACCTCAGGTTCAGTGGGCGAGCCATAGGCAACGCACCGGGCTGCCTTTTTCCAGCTGGCGATTGGGATCAATCACCGCCAGCGCATCGGCCGCAATGCAGGAAGAGAGCACCGCTGAGTTTTGATCATCAAAGGCATCGGCCTCGATGCCCTCGGGCGTAAAGCGCAGCGCTACCCGCATGTAGTGCTGGCGCGGTCCGGTCTCGGTGGCAAAGGTCGCGGTGGCCGTTAGGCACGGAAGCTCCGCCAGCGCAGGGCAGCCCAGTAGCGCCCCCATCAGCGGGCGTAGAAACAGCCACGCGCCCACGAAGCCTGACACCGGATTACCCGGTAGCCCCACAAACCGCGCTTGGCTGCCATCGTCGCGGGGCAAGCGGCCTAGCGCTAATGGCTTGCCAGGACGAATCGCCAGCTTCCACATATCAAGCTGGCCAAGCGACGCCAGCGCCGCTTTGACGTGGTCCTCCTCCCCGACGCTGACACCGCCAGTGCTCACCACCACATCGGCCTCGGCAGCGGCGTGGTTCAACAGCGCCACGGTCTGGGCGTAGTCATCGGGCACGCTCACCAACTGCACTACCTCGGCGCCGAACGTCTCCAGCAGCCGCTTGAGCATGGGCCGGTTGGAGTTGTACAGCTGGCCCGGTTGTAACGGCGTGCCGGGGTCGACGATCTCATCGCCGGTAGAGAGTAGCGCCACCCGGGGGCGACAGCGTACGTTGACCTCGGTGATGCCCTGCCCCGCTAAATGTCCCAGCGCGGCGGCCTCCAGGCGCTCGCCCGAGTTAAGTAGTAGATCGCCCTGGCGCACATCGCGGCCCTGCAAGCGAACGTTGTCTCCTTCCGGTACGTCCGCGGGAATGAGCGCCTCGCCGTTCTCTTCAGTCACCCGCTCCTGCATCACCACGCAGTCAGCACCAGGGGGGATCTGCCCGCCGGTAAAGATCCGCGCGCAGGTGCCCGCCGCCAATGGCCGTGCCGTACTGCCCGCGGCAATGCGCTGGCTCACCGGCAGCCGCTTACCCGCGTCTACCGCGCACAGCGCATAGCCATCCATCGCACTGTTATCGAACGGCGGCACGTCCAGCGTGGCCGTGACCGGTTCGGCCAGCACGCGGCCAGCGGCGTCGCTCAACGCGACCCGTTCGGCATCGAGCGGCGTCACGTCGGCCAGCAGCGCTTCCAGCGCCGCTTCAATCGGCTGCAGATCAGCCATGCTGCCCCCGCCCGGGAATCACCAGGTTGGCAAAGTTGCAGGGCTTATGGCGGCTATCGAGCTGTTCGGCCAGAATGCCATCCCAACCGGTACGGCACGCACCGGTAGAGCCTGGCAGGCAGAACACCACCGTGGCATTCGCGAAGCCGCCCAACGCGCGGCTCTGAATCGTGGAGCTACCGATCTCATCGCCGCTGAGCTGGCGAAAGCGCTCACCAAAGCCTTCGATACGCTTGTCCAGCAGCACGGCGACCGCTTCGGGGGTGGAGTCGCGCCCGGTAAACCCTGTGCCGCCCGTGGTCAGCACCACCTGCACGCTGGGGTCGGCAATCCACTGAGCGACCACCGCACGGATTTGGTACACGTCATCCGGTACGATGCGCTTATCCGCCAAACGGTGGCCCGCCTCGGTTAGCCGCTGCACCAGCGACTGGCCCGAGCGGTCGGTCTCTTCCGTGCGCGTATCGGAGACGGTCAGCACCGCAATGTTCAGCGCTTCCATAGCATCCATGGCGCTACTCCTTGTGATCGTTGGAGGAGGCGTTGGCCTTTTTCTTGGCTTGGCGCGCGTCGAGGGCGGCCAGCTGTTCCGGTGTCGCCTCGCCCTGGTGATGGGCTTTCCACTCGCTGTAGGGCATGCCGTAGACGTACTCGCGGGCGGCATCCAGATCGAGCGCGGTGCCGCGCTCATCGGCGGCGGTCACCAGCCACTTCGAGAGGCAGTTCCGACAGAAGTCCGCCAGAATCATCAGGTCGATGTTCTGCACGTCTTTATTGTCGTCCAGATGCTTGAGCAAGCGCCGAAAGGCAGCGGCTTCCAGCTCGGTACGAGTGGTGGCATCCAGTTCGTCAAATGTCGCCATGGTGATTCCTCTTTCCCAATTCGTTGAAGTGCAGCATAACAAAAGACACCGCCCGAAGGCGGTGTCGAAGGGCGTTCACGTTCACCTATCTCGATGGCGTGACTCAGCTTGGCTTGGCGGGCGAAGGGGTGCCGCTGTCGCCCGCTTTACGCGCCGCCAGCTCCTCTTCGCTGATGGTTTGATCCTTGACCTCTTCGTACCACAGATTGTGATGCTCTTTGGCCCAGGTTTCATCCACGTAGCCGGTGGTCATGCCTTCCAGCGCGCCTTCCGTGCCCAGCGTGCCGATGTAGATGTGACCCAGCGAAACGGCGGTCAGGCCGAGCGCGCCCACGGCGTGGATGATGTTGGCCCACTGCATGGTGTCGCGGCCCTGGTCGAAGTTGGGGAAGTCGAGCACGAAGCCACTCGCCACCACCAAAATGCCTACCGATGCCAGCAGCCAGTACCAGGCTTTTTCACCACCGTTGCAGAAGCCCGCATCGACGTGGCCTTTGCCGATCATACCGCCGCCTTTCTTGAACCATACCCAGTCGTGCTTTTTGGGAATGTTCTCTTTGATCAGGCTAATCAGCATGATGACCAGCAGCACGCCAAAAATCGGCCCCAAGTAGTTGTGTAACACCTTGGACGCCGCGACCATCCAGCCCCAGACGGCATCGCCGAACAGCGTACGGAACACGAACTTGCCCAGCAGCAGGTTCAGCCCGGTCAGCGCCAGCGTGATGAACAGCGTCGCCACGGTCCAGTGCAGCGCGCGCATTAGCAGCGACCAGCGCAAGAGCTTGCGGCCCGTGCGCGGCTCTTCCAGGTATTTACGGCCAACGATGAAGTAAAACAGCGCAATCATCGCGGCCATGCCGCCGATGGCGATCAAGCCAAACGGCGATACCCAGCGATTGCGCAGTATCCGCCAGGTTTCGCCGCTGGCGTTGATCAGGTTGTAGTTACTCTCGTGCCGGGAGTCACGGTAGTTCGGTCCCGTCTCGCCACTGCGTACTTGGCGCCACTGATCCGCCGTGATGCCGGGGGCGGCGGTGGTCATTTCGCGATCCGGGTCGGCTTGCGCCACGGCCATGTGGGTGACCCCCAAACTCGCAACCAACAGCACCAGCATTAGGCATAGACGCCAGCCACGCTGTAGCCAGCTAGCGGTGCCGCTAGGTGCCCGTGAGGGCACCTTTGTCATGGTCAACGTTGTCATGACACGCCTCCTTACCCTTTGCGGGCAGCATCATAGGCAAGGTTGTCAGTGCTAGCCTGAGGATTGTTTGACCACGCACCATCTTTATGGCCACGGTGTACCACGCGCTGGCGGAAGATATCGGCCACATCCTGCGCATCACCGGCCAGTAGCGCTTTGGTAGAGCACATTTCAGCACACAGCGGCAGTTTGCCTTCCGCGATGCGGTTGGAGCCGTACTTCTGGTACTCCTCTTCCTTGGTTTCGGCGGGGCCACCGGCACAGAAGGTGCACTTGTCCATCTTGCCGCGCTCGCCGAAGGCATCCTGTTGCGGGAACTGCGGCGCGCCGAAGGGGCAGGCGTACAGGCAGTAGCCACAACCGATACACAGGTCTTTATCGTGCAGCACGATGCCGTCGTCGGTTTTGTAGAAGCAGTCGGTGGGACACACCGCCATACACGGGGCGTCGTCACAGTGCATGCAGGCGACGGAAATGGACATTTCGTCCGCTTCGCCGTCGTTCAGGGTCACTACGCGGCGGCGCTGAATGCCCCACTCGACGTCGTTGGCGTTCTTACAAGCGGTGACGCAGCCGTTGCACTCGATGCAGCGCTCGGCGTCACACATAAATTTCATTTGAGCCATGGTGTTCTCCTCTTGCCGGTGCGGGCGTGGCCGCACCGGCATGCTGTCAGGTCAGGTCGTGTTAGCTGGCGCGTTCGATACGGCAGATGGTGCACTTGGTCTCTTGCATCAGTGTCACCGGGTCGTAGCCGTAGGTGGTGGCGGTGTTGGCCGCTTCACCAATCACGTAAGGAACGGTGCCTTCCGGGTAGCGGTCGTGCAGGCTTTCGCCCTGGAACACACCGCCGAAGTGGAACGGCATGAACGCCACTTTACGATCCACGCGGGGCGTGACCAGCGCTTTCACCTTGACCCGACCGCCTTCGGCGCCTTCGACCCATACTTGGTCGCCGTCGCGGATACCAATGTCGTTGGCATCGGCCGGGTTGATCTCGACGAACATCTCCTGCTGCAGCTCAGCCAGCCACGACATGGAGCGCGTCTCTTCACCGCCGCCTTCGTACTCGACCAAGCGACCCGAGGTCAGAATGATCGGGTAGTCCGCGCTGTTGTCACGGTCCTGGATGGTTTTGTACATCGTGGGAAGACGCATGATGGAGTCAAAGTCGTCCCACGTGGGGTAGCGCTCGACCAGATCACGACGGGTGGTGTAGAGCGGCTCACGGTGCTTCGGCACCGCATCCGGGAAGGTCCACACCACGGCGCGGGCTTTGGCGTTACCGTACGGCGCGCAGCCGTGCTCGATGGCCACGCGCTGGATACCGCCGGAGAAGTCGGTCTTCCAGTTCTGGCCTTCGGCCGCCGCTTTCTCTTCAGCGGTGAGATCGTCCCACCAGCCCAAGTCTTTGAGCAGCTGGTCGGTGAACTCGGGGTAACCGTCATCGATATCGCCACCCACAGGAGCGGAGCCTTCCGCCAGCAGGTTCACACCATCGCGCTCGATACCGAAGCGGGCGCGGAAGCCCATGCCGCCTTCCATGACCGGAATACTGGTGTCGTAAAGGTTGGGCGAGCCAGGGTGTTTGAACTCCGGCGTTCCCCAGCAGGGCCACGGCAGACCGTAGTAGTCGCCATCGGCGGGGCCGCCTTGGGCACGCAGGTTTTCGAAGCTGAAGGTGTGCCAGTTTTGTTGGTGCTCTTTCAGGCGCTCCGGGCTTTGACCGGTGTAGCCAACGGTCCACATACCGCTGTTGATTTCACGCAGTACGTCTTCGATCACCGGACGGTTGCCGTCCATTGCGAAGTTCTTCACGAACTCGTTGCCAAAGCCGAGCTTGTTGGCGAACAGGGTCATGATTTCGTGGTCGGGCTTCGATTCGAACAGCGGTTCGATGACCTGATCGCGCCACTGGATCGAGCGGTTGGTGGCGGTGACGCTACCCGAGGTCTCGAACTGCGTGGCAGCAGGCAGCAGGTACACGCCATCGGTGCGGTCGTGCATGACGGCGGCCACGGTGGGATACGGGTCGACGATGACCATCATCTCCAGCTTCTGCATCGCCTTTTGCATTTCGACGCCGCGGGTTTGCGAGTTGACCGCGTGGCCCCAGTAGAACATCGCTTTCAACGCGGTGCGCTGGGAGATGTTTTCGTCCTCTTCCAGCACGCCATCTACCCAACGGGAGACGGTAATACCGCTGGAGTACATGGGTTTGCCGTCAGCGTACTCGGTGTCGTCGAAGCGGCCTTTTAGCCACTCGTAATCCACGTCCCACACTTTGGCCCAGTGCTGCCAAGCGCCTTCTGCTAAGCCGTAGTAACCCGGGAGGGAGTCACAGCCTAGCCCCAAGTCGGTGGCACCCTGTACGTTGTCGTGGCCACGCAGAATGTTGGCACCGCCACCGGATTTACCGATGTTACCCAGCGCCAGTTCCAGAATGCAGTAGGCGCGGGTGTTGTTGTTACCGGTGGTGTGCTGGGTACCGCCCATACACCACACCACGCAGCCAGGACGGTTGTCGGCCAAGCGCTTGGCCACGTCGAACATCTCTGCTTCGGGCACGCCGGTAATGTCTTCGACGACGCTGGGCGGGAACTGGGCGACTTCGGCCCGCACGTCGTCCATGCCGTACACGCGCTGGTTGATGTACTCGCTATCTTCCCAGCCGTTTTCGAAGATGTGCCACAGCAAGCCCCAGATGTAGGCCACGTCAGAGCCAGGGCGAATGCGCACGTACTTGTTGGCTTTCGCCGCCGTACGCGTAAAGCGCGGGTCCGCGACGATGATGTCGCAGTTGTTGCGCTCTTTGGCGATCAAAATGTGCTGCATGGCCACCGGGTGCGCTTCACTGGGGTTGGAGCCAATGAAGAGCATCGATTTGCTGTTATGCATATCGTTGAGCGAGTTGGTCATCGCTCCGTAACCCCAGGTATTCGCAACGCCCGCCACGGTGGTGGAGTGGCAAATACGCGCCTGGTGATCGGTATTGTTGGTGCCCCACATGGAGGCGAGCTTGCGCATCAGGTACGCCTGCTCGTTGTTGAACTTCGCCGAGCCCAGCCAGTAAACGCTGTCGGGGCCGTGGGCGTCGCGCAGCTCGAGCAGCTTGTCGCCGATCTCGTTGACTGCATCGTCCCAGCTCATGCGCTGCCATTCACCCGCGACCAGTTTCATCGGGTATTTCAGGCGGCGAGTGGAGTGGCCGTGCTGACGAAGCGACGCGCCCTTGGCGCAGTGAGCACCACGGTTGATCGGGTGGTCGAAAGCGGGCTCTTGCTTGGTCCAGATACCCTCTTGCACCTCGGCATACACACCGCAGCCCACCGAGCAGTGGGAACAAATGGTGCGCTTGGTTTCCACCGGGGAGTCGAGCACCGGGGTTTTGTCGGCCGCTTCGGTGCGCTGCATCATCGGCGCGCTCATGAAGCCTGCCGCAGCCACACCACCGGTAGCCACGCCCGTGCGCTTCAAGAACTGACGGCGGGAAATACCCAACCCAGTGGTAGCGGGGGTGTTGGTTTTGCGAGTTAGACGCATGGCAAATCTCCTGGCAGTTCGCCGTCAGTCACGCAGCGACGCGTAATAAGCACGAATATGGTCGGTCTCGCGGTAGTTCACCGCCTGCTTGTCGCGCTCAACCGGGCTTTTATCATCCGCCTGTGCCAGCGTGACGTGGCCTACCGCAACGGCTGCGCCCGCAGCGGCGGTGCCTAAACCAACGGTTTTCATAAACCGGCGGCGCTCAGGGTTATGTGACTGGTGCATGGGGTTCTCCTCTTTCATGCCCTTTTTTATGCGTGGCCCGTAGGCCCTGTTGTTCGCTTACCGCTGCGCACGGTCACGTCACGGTGTGGCTTTGCGCGCTGCACCGGCGTCATAGGAAGCAGGCTCCACTATGCGCACCGGTTGATAGGCCGCTTGATCGCTCAAACGTGCCTGTTCGCTCTCCATGAAAGCGCTACCCAACTGCCCCAGCGCTGCATAGAAAGCGGTGTCTACCTTGGCAAGGTCCTCCCAACAGCGGCTGGCCCAAGGGGCAAGATGCCGTTGGAAAAAAGTAAACTGCTCGCCATTTTGTGCCGCGATGAGCATGGCCATCACTTCGCACATCGCCGCCAGGTGGTCTTCTGGATCCCGGGTATGCTCGCTACGCTCGAAACCCAATGCCCGGAGGTCTTGGCGCAGCGCGACCAGCGCGGCTTCCATCAATTCGCCATTGCGGTACCAGGAGGCGTAGGGCACCACGTCGCCCTGAATCACGCCCACGAGGTGGCGAAAATGCGCTCGCTTGAGACTATCGACACTGCTCTCGCCCGCGGCCAGCGACAGCGCCGCCCAGCACTCGGCAATCCGGCTGCCATCTTGCTCGCTGTCCAGGCTTGCCAACCACGTCAGCAGCTCGCTGTCCGGCGCTTGGCGCAGCAGACTGGCGAGCAGCTGGTAGATATCCATACGCAGCGCATCGGTTTCGCTCAATGTCGGCATTGCATCGCTCATCATTACACCTTTAGTTGCGCGTTAGGATCGCGAGCCATGGTTTTCCAGACGTCTTTTACCCGGCAGTCTTCACACATTTCCAAACGCGCCATGGCATCCCCGGCAAAGTAAGGGTGGTTGGCCAGCTTGGCTTTGATGGTAGCCACGGTGCTGGCCGTAGCGAACGGCTTGCCGCAGCCAATGCATTCGAACGCTGCCTCTTCATGGCAAATATGCCGCGTTTCACGGGCCGGTGCGGCGAGGAAGCCCGGGACCAGCGTGATGGCATCCTCGGGGCAGGCCTGTTCGCAAAGGCCGCACTGTACGCAATCGGCTTCCAGGAAACTTAACGCAGGCGCGTTACCACCCGATTTCAGCGCTGGCGTGGGGCAGTTGCTGACACAGGCGTGGCAGAGCGTACAGGCAGCGCTATCAACGTTGATGCCGCCGTACGCCGCGCCTGGTGGCATGGCGTGACGGTCACCGCTGGGCGCCCCCAGCTCGGCCAATCGCGCCAGTACCACGTTCAGGCGGGCGCGCTTGTTAGGCTCGTTGAAGCTCAACGGCGACTCGGTGAGCGGGGTGAGGCTTGGCAGCGCATCGCGCTCGCTCTCGGCCCCAACGGGCAGCAGCTTGATACGCGCCGTGTCGTGGCCCAGTGCGCTGAGTAGCGCATGCGCCTGGGCGATCTGCTGTTCTAAAAACGCGCTGAGCCGATTCGGCATGTCGTCGTGAAGCTGAATGCGCACTTCGGAGGCACCGCTGGCAAGCGCTGTTAGCCACTGATCGTGGCCCGCCGCACCCAGATCTTCCAGGGGCGCATCGATGATGTGGCCGGGCGTGGTAATGCCTGCAGTGCGCTCGGCGTCTAGGGAGTCATGGGTGATGAAGCGCAGCACCGGCACCTCGCCACCGGCGTCCCGGTAAGCGGCGAGCCAAGTGGCTAACGTATCCTGCTGACGGCGGGTTTCCGGTAGGCGAAACTCGATGGCACCGGTCGGGCAGGCGCTGGTACAGCTCCCCACGCCTTGGCACAGAAACGGGTCGATCTCGATGCGCGACTCGATGCGGCCTTGGATGCTAGAAATCGCATCCGCCGGGCAGACGTCGAGGCAGCGGGTGCAGCCGACGTTACCACTGGAAGAGTGGGCACAAAGATCGGTATTGACCTGGAAATAGCGGGGCTTGTCGAACTCGCCGATCAGCTCGGTCACGTTCTCCAGCACGTCGGCACGCTCGGCTTCCTGGCGCTCCCACGCGAGGCGCAGGTAGCCCGGCGGCGGCAGTTCCCAAGAAGCGACGTTAAGTGTTCCCTCCGAAAGGTCTAGCACGACGTCGAACACGTCGCGTTCGATCAATGCTTGCGCCAAATTGAGCGCATCGCCATCGTCTTGGGCCAGAGTGGCACGAAAACCGCCCAAATGCCCTGCAACACGGAGCTGTGCCTGCTGGCGCGTGCTCAGCACTTGTGTGGTGATCGGCTCGCTGGTGGCAGGAAGGTCAACGTCCACATCCGTCGTGAGCAGCGTAAGAGACGCTAAACCGCGCCCCTGCAGCGCACGCGCCGCCTGGCTGACGGACGACGCACGGCCGAACAGCAGCACGTGCCCGCGGCTGTGGTAGGTGACGTTGGCAGGCGTTAAATTCACCGGCCATGAGATACGCCGACGCACCGCTTCACGAGCGGCGGCGTTACGCTGGTCGTCGATCGACGCCAGTTGGATTCGTTGGTTCATGCATTCTCACGGTCAAGAGGTCGTTTTTGTTATTATGGGCGTTTAGATTTTGTCATCTGGCAGATGACTTTCGGCGTTATATCGACATAGCTTCTGGTATCAGCGTATGGCGCAAACAGCATTTATGCCACTTCCATTGGTCGTATCGCTGTCAACGCAAGCCCGCCAAGCTTACCATAACCTGCTGATTCAAAAGGCTAACCGTCTTTTTGACGCTCTCCCTGAGCGTGATCAGAATAATCAGACTGGTCGTCTAGTGAGGCACTTTGTACAAAACTGTCATCACTTGTGCAAGCGCTCCCCTGTCCAGCCCCCTTCTCATTCTCGTCATAGCCTGCGCGTTCTGCGTCGTTTTGCGCGGCCTCGTCCAGCTTATCGAGGGTCTCCTCTGCTTTATTGGCCCAGCGCCGCAGCTTGCCCGCCAGCTCGCTTGCCATGGGCTTCAATTGCTGTGTGTAGTCGGCGTCGTAATCATCCAGACCGTCGCGCACGTTGTAGTTACCGGTAGCCCAGAGCCTGCGCAGGGCGCGACGTCGAAGAGCGGCGCTCACTCCGGGCACCATAAAGGCGCTGAAATCACTGCCTGCAGGCAGGGTGTCCGGGTCGGGCAGCGTGTGGTCCAGGCTGCCGGGGGGCGGTGGCGCGTCGGCCGCTTGCTCCACCGCGGGCGTGGCGTCGTCTGCCTCTGCAGCGAGCGCCTGTGCTTCCAACGGCGGCGCGGCACCTTCCGTGGGTTCGGTGCTCGCCGGCTCGGGATCGTTCTGCTCGATGCCGCGCTTTTTACGCGACCAGCGCTCTAAACGGCTCACTGTGGCTGCTCCTTGGTCGGGGTCTCTTTGCCGCGCCCGGCCCCTTTGCGTTTTTTCTTGCGGGTTTCCACCGGCGCTTCGCCATGACGCGCGAGATAATGCTCTATCCACACTTGAATCGCCATCGGCATCGGTGCCTCCAGCACTTGCTGCTCGCCATCCAGCCAGCCCGCCGCCACATCCTGGCTGGCGGTGATGGCATCGGGCTTCGGGGGCTGCCCGGTAAACCCGGCGCGGACGAACAGGCGTGGCGTTGGCGAGGTGAGATTGAAACGGTAAGCCGCTCGCTCGGTCATGTAGAGCTGCAAGTGGAGTACGCACTCCCCTTGATCCCCGGGCACGAGCTCGGCAATGCGCCACTGGGTCAGCGTGAAACTTCGCACCTGCTTGGGCTCCGCCACTAAGGTAACGCTCAGCGCGCGCAGATTATCACTCATGGGTTTCACCACCTTAGACCTTGAACGGGTAGACAAGTAAGCCTTTTGAGCGCCATCATCGTCAACTCAGACTATTTTACTCAACTATTATGATCTTGTGCGCCGTGTGTGCGTCAGCCACGCCGCGTTTTGGTATCAGTGAGGATTGCGGATGCCCGCCCTTCAGTTAAGCCGAGCCCGCTTACCGGCCACGACCACCATTGATGTCATGGATGCATACGGCGACACCCGCCCTCAGGCCATTGCCGCCGAGCGTGCGCTTACGGTGTACCTCAATAAGCGCGAAATCGTCACTCTGATGACGCTGGGCGACGATCCCGAAGCGCTGGTAGTGGGGTACCTGCGCAATCAGGGGCTATTGAAGAGTGCCGAGGATTTGACCGCCGTCCAGGTGGATTGGGAAGTAGAAGCAGCGGTGATCGTCACTCGCCACCTGCCGGATGACTTGGAAACGCGCCTTAGCACTCGCACCGTCACGACGGGCTGCGGCCAAGGCACGGTGTTTGGTAAACTGTTGGAACAAACGTCCCTCACGGCGCTGCCTGAGACGCCGCTGACCCAATCGACGCTCTATCAACTGTTGACCAATTTGAACACCTACAACGAGACCTACCGCAGCGCGGGCGCGGTACACGGCTGCGCGCTGTGCCACCAAGCTCAGGTGCTGGATTTCGTCGAAGACGTGGGCCGCCACAACGCCGTGGACACACTGGCGGGTCGCCAGTGGCTTAACCAAGCCGATAGCCGTAGCGCCGATATTTTTTACACCACCGGCCGTTTAACGTCTGAAATGGTGCTGAAAGTCGCTCAAATGGGCATTAGCGTACTGGTATCGCGTTCAGGCGTGACACAAAAAGGCGTAGAGCTGGCCGAGCGTTTCGGCGTGATGCTGATCGCCCGTGCGAAGGGGAAAGGCTTCCAAGCCATTAACGCCGCTGGCCGCTTGACGCTGGACGCGATTCCCCCCAAGCCGCCGAGCGCGCGCTCGTCCAAGGAGGCAGGCGTATGATCGCCAAGCACGATCTGACTGGCATGATTCTCGCGGGCGGTGAAGGCCGCCGTATGGGCGGGCGAGATAAGGGCCTGGAGCCCTTTGCAGGCTTGCCGCTGGTAGCGCACACCGTTAAGCGCTTCGATGGCCACGTGCAGGAGTTGATGATTAACGCCAACCGTAATAGCGATGCGTATGCGCTGTTTGCCGACCGTGTGATTGAAGATGCCGAAGGTGGCTTCAAAGGCCCGCTGATGGGTATTTACAGCGGTCTGCGTGCGACTCAAACGCCGTGGCTGCTCGTCGCACCCTGCGACTCCCCTGCGCTGCCCCACGATTTGGTGGCGCGCATGGTCGCAGGTATTACTCACGAGGGTGTCGAGCACGATATCGCCGTGGCGTTTGATGGCGAGCGCCTGCACCCCGTCGTCGCGCTGCTGCGTACGTCGCTGGCCGACGATTTAGCGGCCACCCTGGCCGAAGGCGAGCGTAAAATCGATCGCTGGTACGCTCGCCACGCCTGGTGCCGGGTGAATATGTCGGACTGCCCTGAAGCGTTCGCCAACCTCAATACCGAAGAGGAGAAAGCCCGCTTGGAGCTGGCACTGACAACGCCTTCCCAGGAGACGCCATGAGCCTGTCGTGTTTTGAACTGGGCGAGCAAATGCTCAGCGTCGATGCCGCTCGCGAAGCGCTAATGACGCTGGTTGAGGAACCGGTAGCGGTAGAACAGGTGGCACTAGGCAGCGCCTACGGACGCAGGCTGGCGACTGATATCACTGCGCCTATTAACGTGCCACAGAATACCAATGCGGCGATGGATGGCGTTGCCTTGTCCTGGCCCAAAGAGCCACCCTACACCACACATATTCAGATCGTAGGTGATGCCTTCGCCGGGCAAGCGTTTGAGGGTGAGGTGCCCTCTGGCCAGTGCGTGCGTATCACCACCGGCGCGCCGCTACCCAGCGGCACCGATACGGTGATTATGCGTGAGCAGCTCATTGAGGGTGATGACAGCGTCACCATCGATGCGCCAGAGCGGGTCAGTGTTGGGCAGCACGTTCGCCAAGCCGGAGAAGATATTGCCCAAGGGGCCGTTGCATTGACGGCGGGCACACGCTTGGATGCTGCCAGCATGGGGCTGGTGGCCTCGTTAGGCTATGCCGAGGTCGACGTATACCAGCGCCCTAAGGTCGCGATTTTTTCTACCGGCAACGAAGTCACGCCACCGGGAGAGCCGCTCCCTAGCGCCGGGATCTACGACACCAACCG
Organism: Halomonas sp. LC1; assembly: GCF_030247125.1. Lineage (NCBI taxonomy): Bacteria > Pseudomonadati > Pseudomonadota > Gammaproteobacteria > Oceanospirillales > Halomonadaceae > Halomonas > Halomonas sp. LC1. The sequence continues at coordinate 131,953 of NZ_JASSPG010000005.1, forward strand.
CTTCACCCTGATGGGCATGCTTAGCGAGCAAGGGGCCGAGGTGGTGGATCTAGGCATTCTGCCCGACGACCCGCGCGCTATTGAGCAAGCGCTTGCGGAAGCAGCGGCGCAGTGTGACTTAGTCATTACCAGCGGCGGCGTGTCCGTGGGCCACGCGGATTACACTCGCGACGCGCTGGAAGCTCTCGGGCGGCTGGCCTTTTGGCGGGTGGCGCTGCGCCCTGGCCGCCCGATGGCCTGCGGCCAGTTGGGCGAGTCGCGCACGCCGTTCGTGGGTCTGCCCGGCAACCCGGTGGCCGTCATGGTGACCTTTAGCCAGTTTGTGGTGCCACTGTTGCAACGGCTGCAAGGCCAGCTCCCGGCTGCGCCAACACGGCTGACAGCGATTGCCCAAACGCCGCTAAAAAGCCGCCTGAATCGCACTGATTTTCTGCGCGGCATTTACACATGCGATGACCAGGGAGTGCTGCATGTACGCAGCACCGGTGCCCAGGGCTCGGGTATTTTGACTTCCATGGTGATGGCCAACTGTTTGATCGAACTTGGCGATGACCAGGCAGACGCACAGCCAGGCGAGGCGGTCTGCATTCAACCGATAACGAGCTGGCAATGACCGAACAACTGATTGACGATTTTGGCCGCCGGGTGCGCTACGTGCGCATCTCCGTAACGGACCGCTGCGACTTCCGCTGCGTGTACTGCATGAGTGAGGAGATGACGTTTCTCCCCCGTGCGCAGGTACTCACGCTGGAAGAGCTCGCCATGGTGGCGCGCGCCTTCACCGAGCTTGGCGTCGAGAAGATCCGCCTGACCGGCGGTGAGCCGCTGGTGCGTAAAGGCATCGAGCAGCTCGTGGACGAGATCGGCGCACTGCCGGGGCTGGACGACTTCACCATGACCACCAACGGCGCCAGCCTGCGCAAGCACGCCAAGCGGCTGTACGAAGGCGGCCTACGTAGGCTCAACATTAGCCTGGACTCCCTCGACCCCGAGCGCTTTAAGCAGCTGACGCGCACCGGCGACTTAGCCAAAGTGATCGACGGTATCCACGCCGCCAAAGAGGCGGGCTTCAAGCGCATCAAGCTGAACGCGGTAATCTTGAAAGGGCGTAACGAAGACGAAGTGCTCGATTTGGTGACCTTTGCCCGCCAGGAGGGCCTCGATATCAGCTTTATCGAGGAGATGCCCCTGGGCGATGTGTCCGACCACTCCCGAGCAGAGACCTTCTACTCCAGCGACGACGTTCAGGCATTGATCGAAACACGCTACCCGCTGACGCCCACGACGGAGAGCACACCAGGGCCGTCGCGCTACTTCAAAATGGCCGACAGCGACAGTCGGGTGGGCTTTATCTCGCCCCACAGCCACAACTTCTGCGATAGCTGCAACCGCGTGCGGGTCACCGTGGAAGGTCGCCTGCTGCTCTGCCTAGGGAATGAGCACTCGGTGGACCTCCGCGCCGTATTGCGCCGCCATCCTGGCGATATGCAGGCGCTCAAAACCGCCATTATCAATGCGCTGCCGCTTAAGCCCGAACGCCACCACTTCACCACCGATGGCGACGTGCAGGTGGTGCGCTTTATGAACATGACCGGAGGTTAACCGTTGGCAGCCGCTTCGCGCGTTCCCGTTCACATCGTCACCGGCTTTTTAGGTAGCGGCAAAACCACGCTTATCCACAGCCTGATCGAGCAAAAGCCTGTGGATGAGAAATGGGCCATTCTGGTCAACGAATTTGGCCAGATCGGCATTGATCAGGCCATGTTCGATACCCGCGATGATGTGGTGGTGAAAGGCTTGCCCGGCGGCTGCCTATGCTGCCAGCTCGCGTTCGTGCTTCAGGCGGCGCTGGTTAATTTATTGGCGCGCAGTAAACCCGACCGGGTGATTATCGAGCCATCGGGCCTTGGCCATCCGGCGGGGTTATTAGATTTATTGCGCGGTGAGGCGTTTCAAGACGTGGTGGCGGTGCAGGATATCATCGCCACGCTCGACCCTCGCCGATTGGATGACGCCCGCGTGCGCGAGCACGACACGTTTCAGGACCAGCTCCACATGGCCGATGCCATCGCCATCACCATGGGCGACCAGGCAAGTACGGCGCAGCATCAACGAGCGCAGCAATTTGTCGGCGCGCTATGGCCAACCCCAAAGTGGGTGCATACGGTCGATCAGGGCGGGCTCCCCTTGGCACTGCTATTGGGCAGCGACCAAACGCGTCAACACGACCAACCCGAGATGCCCGCAGCGCACCGAGCCCTGGCCGCAGCGCCTAGTCTGGAAGGCGCTTTTTTTGATTTTCCGCCGCCCCCCGGCGAGCCGGAGCAACACACTGCCAGTGCCTTGGGTTACACCAGTACGGGCCTGCGTTGGCATCCTACCGAGCGATTCGACCTCGACCATCTCGCCCATTGTGTTGGCGAGCTACCCGCTACGGCGCGAGTGAAAGGGGTGTTCCACACCACCGACGGCTGGAAGCGGCTCAACCGCGCAGACGGCGCGCTCAGCGTGACGAGCAGCGCCTGGCGGCAGGACTCACGGCTCGAGATCATTACCCCCGACGCCATTGAGCATGAGCCACTCATCGCGTCACTGCACGCGCAGCTAGCCCCCTCAGGAGCGGGAGTGCGCTGACACCATCGCCTCGATCTCGCCGACCGAGGCCGGACGGCCAAACAGATATCCCTGAAAGGCGTGGCAGCCGTGGGCCATCAGCCACGCCTGCTGGGCCGGCGCTTCGACGCCTTCGGCAATGATATCCAGGTTCAAGCTCTTCGCGAGGGCAATGGTACTCTCTACGATAGCAGCGTTGGCCTTGCTCTCGAGCACCTGCTGCACGAAGGACTGGTCGATTTTCAGCTGATCCAGCGGCAGCTGCGCCAAGTACGCCAGCGACGAGTAGCCGGTGCCGAAGTCATCCAATGAGAAGCGCACGCCCAGCGCTTTCAAGCTGAGCATCTTATCCCGAGCATCGTCGCGGGCTTCCACGAACAGCGACTCGGTGACTTCGAGCTTGAGCTGGGCCAGCGGCGCTTGGGTGCGCTGAAACACCTGCTCGAGACGGGCCAGAAAGTCCGCTTCACGAAACTGCAGCGGGCTGATATTGACCGAGATCGTCAGCTGGCTGAGCAGCGGGGAAGGTGCCCAGCGGGCAAGCTGCTGGCAGGCCTCTTCCAATACCCATTCGCCCACGTCGTTGATGAGCCCGGTGCTCTCCAGGAGCGGAATAAACTCACCCGGAGAGACCATGCCGCGCTCGGGGTGCTGCCACCGCAGCAGCGCTTCCACACCCGTCAACGTGCCGTGACGATCTACCTGAGGCTGATAGTGGAGCCGCCACTGGTCGTTCTCCAGCGCCTGGCGCAGCTCCGCTTCCAGCTTCACTTTGGCCAGCAGCGATGCCTGCATGGAGGGATCGAAGAAGCGCAGCGCGTGACGACCGCTCATCTTGGCCTGAGAAAGTGCCATATCCACCTGCTGCAGGTAGTCATCGGCACTACGCTGGCTATCCGAGACAATGGTAATGCCCACACTGGCGGTCACCACGGCGCTCTCTTCGCCAATGGCCACGGGTTCATCCAGTGCTGCCAATAGCTTCCGGGCAATGTGTTCCGCCAGCGTTTGGGTCTGGCGGGGGCTGCCATCCACACCTTCGATCAACACGGCAAACTCGTCGCTGCCCAGCCGGGCCAGGGTATCGGTGTCGCGCAGCATCTGACCGAATCGGCGCGCCACACACTGCAGCAGCTGGTCGCCCGCATGGTGTCCCAGAGTATCGTTCACATGGTTGAAGTTATCGATATCGATCAGCAGGAGCGCGCCGCAGCGTTGGTGGCGATTCAGCTCTTTTAGCGCCGTGCCCACACGGTCCATGAACAGCCGCCGGTTGGCAAACCCGGTGAGCGGGTCGTAGAACGCGAGCTGGTGAATCTCCTGCTCGGCGGCCTTACGCTCGCTAATATCGCTCATGGTGGCCACATAGTGGGTCAGTTCGCCCGTCGCACCGTACACCGCGCTGATGGTCAGCCACTCGGGAAACAGCTCGCCGTTCTTGCGCTGATTCCAGATCTCCCCTTCCCAGTTCCCCGTGGCCAATACGCTACGCCATAACCGACGATAAAACGCGGCGTTGTGATGGCCCGAACTAAACATGCGCGGGTTTTTGCCCACCACTTCTTCATCGCTGTAACCGGTAATGCGCTTGAAGGTATCGTTCACTTTCAAAATATTACCCCGCGCGTCGGTCACCATAATGCCCAAGTGCGCCTGAAAGGCAGCGGCAGCAATTTGCAGCTCGACTTCGGCTTGCTTCGCCTCGGTAATATCGCGGGTCACGGATAGGACTCCTTCAACGTGATGAGTATTGCTAGCTAACGGGCTCACCGTCGCGTGAAAATAGCGCTGCTGCTGGCCGAGCATCAGCGGGTACTCGAACGTCGCCACTTGGCCCGAGCGCTGGACTTGATGAAACACGGTGTCGAACGTCGCGGCCAATGCGGCAGGCAGCACTTCTTGGTAGTGACGACCCAGCGCTTGCTGGCTTCCCAACAGCAGTTTGTCTTTCTCGATGGCATGGATAAAGCGAAACCGCCCCTTGCCATCAAAGACGAAAATCAAATCCTGCAGCGAGTTGATCAACGCGTCCAGACGCGCTTCTCGGGATTGCAGCCGATACGACAGCCCCAGCCGGTTCAAGTAGTGGCGCCCACCCCAAGCGCCCAGTAGCACCATGACGGCCATTACCACCGTCAGCACCAAGCCACGCTGACGCCATCCGGCCAGCTGGCGCTGCACATCGACCCCGACCACCACTAGCACGGGATAACGGCCCACCCGCTGCATATGGAACAGGCGCTCGCGCCCGTCCAGCGGCGAGCGGGCGGTAAAGGTTTGGGAGGCTTGCTGGGTGGTCAGCCACTGCTGAGTGGCCGGATCGTCGATCTGCGTTCCCACCACGGCGGGCTGCGCAGGCGCCGGATGACGGGCAATCAGTTTCAAGGTGCCATCTACCAAGCTCATGCTTTCGCCATCGTAAACGCGCATTTGCTGGAGGGCGTCCATAAGGGTTTGCGGTACCAAGCGCGCGACCACAATGCCTTCGAAGCGGTCGTTCTCACCGCTGATCCGGCGGGCGTGATAAAGATAAAACTGCGCGTCCTCCTCCGACCAGTAGAGCGGGGTCACGAGTTCGCGCTGCTCCCCCTGCTGAAACGAGCGAAAAAAGGCAGTATGGCTGATATCGATACCGGCATGGCGATTATCACTGCTGCTGATCCAAACACGCCCCTGAGCGTTGAGAATGCCCAGCTCGTTAATCAGCGGCATGTAGCGGGTCAAGGCTTCGACGGAGCGCTGGATATCGGCCATCCCTTCAGCACTCTCGAACCCTCGGGTCTCGACATGCTGAGCCAAGGTAAAGAGCGCTTGACCGCTCTGGCCAAAGATCCCTTTCGCCCATTCGGTCATCACATTGGAGCGAGCCGTTGCCCGCGCTTCTGCTGCACGGATCTCCTGCTGGTACTGGCCGGTCAGCAGCCAGCCGAACAGCGACACCATCACGCACAGCGCTACCAGGAAGAGGGCTATGGCGCGACGCTGCAAACGTCGATACCTGGGTAACACGGGCACATCGCGGGCCGTTGAGTCACTGCGAGAAGGAAACATTACACATAGACCTTATTCAGGCATCCCGCAGGCGCACCTGATACAGTGTAAAAAAGAACAGTGGAAGATACACCACCCCGACATCAAGATGGCATTACTCGATAGTGGCGCGTCGCTTTTTTGATGTATATCAATTTTTAGCAAATCCGTTACCGCAATAAACGCCCTTTTTATCAAGAAGAGGTAGTTATGGCAGCACTGGGCCAAATGAGCGACTACGACATACGCTTGGTACGTATTTTTAAGACGGTGGTGGAGTGTGGGGGGTTTACCGCAGCGGAGACCACGCTAGGCATTAGCCGTTCGGCCATCAGTCAGCACATGAGCGACCTGGAAAGCCGTTTGGGGTTTTCGCTTTGCCAACGGGGGCGCGGTGGCTTCAGCCTGACAGAAGAGGGCAAAGAGATTTACCAAGCCGGGCTGACGCTGCTCACGGCGCTGGAGACGTTCAAAAGCGATGTGAACGCGCTGCATCACACCATCAAAGGCGAGCTAAATATCGGCATTACCGATAACTTGGTCACGCTGCCCGCCATGAACGTGACCCATGCCCTGGCCGCATTGACGGCGCCGAACCACGAGGTCACGGTGCATATTCACATGGAGCCCTCCGACGCGGTGATTCGCGGCGTGATGGATGGCCACCTGCACGTGGGTGTGGTGCCTGCCGTGAACCTGCCCACCAGCCTAGCAACGCGTTTACTCTACGACGAGCCCTCATACTTGTACTGCTCCGCTGATCACCCGCTGTTCAGCCTGCCCGACGACGCATCGACCTCAGACCACCTTACCCGCTACCCCGCCATCCGACCGCGCTACCCGCTTCCCGATACCGCACGTCAGGCTCATGAAGCCCTCAACCTACAGGCCTCGGCATCCGATCGAGAAGGCGCGGCATTTCTCATCCTCACCGGGCGCTTCATCGGCTTCCTACCCGAGCATGTGGCCGCGCAGTGGGTAGCGGCAGGCAAAATGCGCGCCCTGCACCCGACCACCCAGCACTACCGTATTCCCTTTGTGTTAGTCACCCGCCACGACCGTCGACCGAATCGCGTGGTGGATGCATTTTTGGGGTTTATTAAACAGCGCGAGCCATAAAGCGTAACGCCCGGCGGAGCGCCGGGCGTTACGGTGTGGGTCAGCCGTTAATAGGATGACGGCCTACTTAACGATCTCACTTGCCGCCAGAGGCACAGGCCCTGCCTGGGGCGACGTCGCGAGCGCTTGGCTGGCGAGGTAATAGACGACTGCTCCCAACGCGGAGCCCGTAAACCAGCCGTAGTCATAAAACCAGTTCATGGTGCCGGTTAGCAGCGAAAGCAGCGTTAACGCAACCGGAACCCCAAAGGCGATAAAACCGGCCATATTGACGGCGGGATAAGCATGGTGGTCCATATACAGGCTCGGCACATCCAAACGCTGCTTTTTAATCAGGAAGTAATCCACCGCCATAATGCCAGCGATAGGACCCAACAGGCTGGAGTAGCCTAATAGCCAGTTGGAGTACATTTGTTCAAGGGAAACGCCGGGGGCGATGACGCCGGCTTTTTGCAACAAGTCATAACCCATCAGCAGCACACCGACCGCACCGGTCATGAGCACGCCACGCGTTTGGTTAATCAACTTCGGCGCAATATTTTGGAAGTCATTCGTTGGCGACACGATATTGGAAGCAGTGTTGGTGGAAATAGTCGCGATGATAATCAGCAGCATGGCCATGATGACCCAGAAGGGGCTATCGATGTAGCCAATCAAACGTACGGGGTCGGCAACCGTTTGCCCTACGAGATTTTCCGACGCAGCGGTAAGCACCACCCCCAACGCAGCAAAGAAAAACATCGTGAGCGGCAGGCCAATAATTTGCCCTACAATTTGATCTTTTTGGCTTTTGGCAAAGCGGCTAAAATCGGGAATGTTCAGAGATAGCGTGGCCCAAAATCCCACCATGGCCGTTAAACCTGCAAAAAAATAGCCGTACACCGAGGCCCCTTCAGGGCGCGACGGCGGCTGTGCCAATAGCTCGGTCATCGACATATTCGGCCATGCCCACATCATAAGCCCAATACCCACGGCTAAGAGCAAAGGAGCCGCCAGCGTCTCCAGCCACTTAATCGACTCCGCGCCCCGGATCACTACATAGAGGTTCATAGCGCCGAAAACAAAAAAGCCAATCACTTCCCCCACGCCCCCTAGGGCTGCCCAGGCGGGAATCAGCTCCGACAACAGCAGGTGAATGGCCAAGCCGCCAAACATGGTTTGAATACCGAACCAGCCGCAGCCCACCAGCGCACGTACTAGGCACGGCACATTCGAGCCCAAAATACCGAAGGATGAGCGCAATACCACCGGAAAAGGAATACCGAACTTAGTACCGGGAAAAGCATTCAGCGTCAGTGGAATCAGTACGATCACGTTGGCTAGCAAGATGGCAAAGAGCGCCTCCCCCACGCTTAAGCCAAAATAAGCGGTTAACACCCCGCCCAGCGTATAGGTGGGTACACAAATCGACATTCCTACCCACAGCGCTGCAATGTTCCACTTGCTCCACGTGCGCTCACTTGCCTGAGTAGGCGCAATATCTTCATTGAAACGAGGACTCGAACGAACATCGTCCTCAACGTGGAGTTCAATCAGCCCCTCTCTGTCTACCATCTGGGTTCTTGAGCCTGTCATTTTATTCTCCTCAGCAGCGACATTGCCGACCGCATTCACGGCTTCAGCTTTTGTTGCAGCAATAAACATGCCTAAACACACCGCATGACAGTTAACTTATTGAGCAAAAAGCTGACTTAATCGACAGATAGGCAGTCACCGCACTCTCACTTGTTGTTGTGTTTTTTTGAATGCGACGTAAGACCACTAAAAACCTTAGTTGGTTAAAAAAATAACGCACCAAAAAGATACAAAAAAATCGTTTAAAACCCTATAAAAAAATATCAAACCATTGATTTTTAAAAGTATAAAAAAATCACCAAACATGTGCATGCATTCACCAAATCAGGAAAAACAGCCTTAACAAAAAACAAAAACATATAAAATCAATAACTTGAAAGCACACTCATCATTAGATAAAAAAATCTTGAAAAGTGACCACACAAAGGTCTATGTTCAAAAAGCTGTCAAATATGACAACTTTTAAAAAAACAATAAACACTCGGCTTTATGCCGGTGTCACCACACGCCAAGTGACCGTCATCACACTCATAAATATTAGCGATTAGTGTTTTTAACTTGCCGTGATGCGCTAGCCAATGCGGTGAGCGCGTATGACACGAGAGGGCTTTGTATGCAAAAGATGAAAATCGGCCTGATTCAAATGGGCCTAAAAACCAGTACCGACCTGGAACCCGCCGCTATTCGAGACGCGATGAACGAAGCGCATCTGCCGCTGATAAAACAAGCCGCTGAACAAGGCGTGCAGGTGCTGTGCTTCCAGGAAGTGTTTAATCAACCCTACTTTTGCCCCAGCCAGGACAGCAAATGGTACGCCGCTGCCGAGCGGGTGCCGGAAGGCCCCACCTGCCAGATGATGCAGAAGCTCGCCGCCGAACACCGCATGGTGATCATCGTCCCTATCTATGAAGAAACCGAGACCGGCGTTTACTACAACACGGCAGCGGTATTCGACGCTGACGGTAGCTATCTGGGCAAATACCACAAAACACACATTCCCCAAGTGGCTGGCTTTTGGGAAAAATTCTTCTTTAAGCCGGGCCAATCCAACTGGCCGGTGTTCGATACCGCCTACGGCAAGATCGGCGTGTACATCTGCTACGACCGCCACTTCCCTGAAGGCTGGCGAGCACTGGCCCTTAACGGTGCCGAAGTCATCTTTAACCCCTCCGCGACTGTGGCCGGGCTATCTCAATATTTATGGGAGCTTGAACAACCCGCCTCGGCTGCCGCTAACGGCTGCTTCATCGCTGCCATCAACCGCGTAGGCAGCGAAGCGCCTTGGAATATCGGCGACTTTTACGGCTCCAGCTACATCGTCAACCCACGCGGCAAGATCGAAGCCCAGGCCAGCGAAACCGAAGACGAGCTGCTGGTACACGAGATCGACTTAGACATGGTGCGCGAGGTGCGCAACAACTGGCAGTTCTTCCGTGACCGCCGCCCGGAAACCTACACCCGCTTAACCGACGGCGAATAAGCCCCTCAGTCAATTATCCCAGGAGTGAACCATGAGTTTATTGATCAAGGGCGGCACCGTCGTCACCCACGCCGACACCTACCACGCTGACGTGCTCTGCGTCGATGGAAAAATCCACGCCATTGGCACCGATTTAGACGTGCCGGAAGGCTGCGAGATTGTCGATGCCAGCCACCAATTGGTGATGCCCGGCGGTATCGACCCCCACACCCATATGCAGATGCCGTTTATGGGCGCGGTGGCCAGCGAAGATTTCTACACCGGCACCGCCGCGGCCATGGCAGGGGGTACCACGACCATTATCGACTTTGTGATACCGAGCCCCGGCCAGTCGTTGCTGGAAGCGTTTAACACCTGGCAAGGCTGGGCAGAAAAAGCCGCCACCGATTTCGCCTTCCACGTGGCGATTACTTGGTGGGACGAGAGCGTCAAAGAAGAGATGGGGACGCTGGTGCGGGAGCACGGCGTTAACAGCTTCAAGCACTTTATGGCCTACAAGGGCGCGATCATGGCCACCGACGATATCCTGGTGGAGAGTTTCTCGCGGTGTTTAGAGCTTGGGGCGATCCCCACGGTACACGCGGAAAACGGCGAGCTGGTCTACCACATGCAGCAAAAGCTGCTCGCCCAGGGGATGACCGGGCCAGAAGCGCATCCGCTTTCCCGACCGCCTCAGGTGGAAGGCGAAGCCGCCAGCCGGGCGATTCGTATTGCCAGCACCCTCGGTGCACCGGTTTATTTGGTGCACGTTTCCACCAAGGACGCGGTGGACGAAATCGCCTACGCCCGCCAGCAGGGCCACCCGGTATTTGGCGAGTGCTTAGCGGGCCATCTGGTAATCGACGACAGCGTTTATCAAAACCCGGACTGGGCAACTGCCGCCGCCCACGTCATGAGCCCGCCCTTCCGCCCTAAAGGCCATCAGGAAGCGCTGTGGCACGGCCTTCAATCCGGCAACCTGCAAACCACCGCCACCGACCACTGCTGCTTCTGCGAAGAGCAAAAGGCTGCTGGTAAAGATGACTTCACCAAGATCCCCAACGGCACCGCAGGCGTGGAAGACCGCTTGGCCGTGCTGTGGGACGAAGGCGTGAATACCGGCAAGCTATCGCCCCAAGAGTTTGTCGCGGTCACCTCCACCAACACCGCCAAAATCTTCAACCTCTATCCGCGCAAGGGGGCGATCCAAGTGGGCTCCGATGCTGACATCGTGGTGTGGGACCCGAACGGTACGCGCACGATCTCCGCGAAAACTCACCATCAGAACGTCGACTTCAACATCTTCGAGGGCAAAACGGTGCTCGGCATTGCTCGTCACACCATTAGCCAGGGCAAGTGGACATGGCGTGATGGCGAGCTACATGCCGAACGCGGCGCAGGGCGCTACTTAGAACGCCCCGCCTACCCCGGCGTGTTCGAGCTGCTCGCAAAACGCGCCGAGCTGAATGCACCCGTGGCGGTAACTCGCTAATCCCGGCCCCTACGAAGAACAGAGCAATGGAGAAACGACCGTGACCCATTCACTTGATCATCTGCCCAGCGCAAAAGAGGTCGACACCTATGACCCAGCGACGTTGGCGCATAATTTCAGCGACCTTCACCCGCCGCTGACGCCACGCCAAGCCATCATTGAAAGCCAGCGCTGCCTCTACTGCTTCGACGCGCCCTGCGTCGAGGCTTGCCCGTCGGATATTGATATACCGAGCTTCATCCGCCAAATCAGTGAAAACAACATTAATGGCGCAGCGGAAACCATTCTGGAAGCCAATATCCTTGGCGGCAGCTGTGCCCGCGTATGCCCCACCGAAATTCTCTGCGAGCGTAGCTGCGTGCGTAACCACGACGCGGAATGCCAGCCGGTGCTGATTGGCCTGCTCCAGCGCCACGCCACCGATCATATGCAGTTTGAGAGCCACCCCTTTAAGCGCGCCGCCAGCACTGGCCGACACATCGCCGTGGTGGGTGCCGGGCCTGCGGGACTCTCCTGCGCGCATCGCTTGGCAATGCTGGGCCATCAGGTGACGATTTTTGAGGCCGAACAAAAGCCCGGCGGGCTTAACGAGTACGGTATCGCCCGCTACAAAATGACCGATGACTTTGCCCGTAAAGAAGTCGAGTTCTTACTGGAAGTCGGCGGCATCGACCTTCAGTACGGCCAGCGCCTGGGCGACAACCTTACTCTCGACATCCTGCGCCAGCAGTACGACAGCGTATTCCTGGGTTTGGGGCTGGGGGCCAGCCGTACGCTGGGGCTAACCGGCGAGGATGCACCGGGCCTGATGCCTGCGGTGGACTACATCAAAACCCTGCGCCAGACCGATGATCTGGGCAGCCTGGCCCTGGCCAAGCGCTGCATCGTGATTGGCGCAGGCAATACCGCGATCGATATGGCCACGCAAATGGCGCGACTGGGCGCTGCCGAGGTCACGCTGGTGTATCGCCGTGGCGTTGAGGCGATGTCCGCCACCGACCACGAACAGGAGATCGCCAAGGCCAACGGCGTGCGCATGATCACCTGGGCGCAGCCGGACGAGATTCTGCTGAATGAGCAAGGGCAGGTGGCAGGCATGCGCTTTGCTAACACCCGCGATCAAGAGGGGCGATTAACACCCACCGGCGAATCCTTTGAGATTCCGGCGGATGCCGTTTTCACCGCCATCGGCCAAGGCTTCGCTGGCGAAAGCCTACACGACGCCACTGCCGCGGAGCTTGCCCGCGACGGCGAGCGCATTCACGTCAATGAGATGCTCCAAACCTCTCTGCCCAACGTTTACGCCGGGGGCGACTGTTTGAAATCCGGCCAGGATCTCACCGTACAAGCCGTGCAGCACGGCAAACTGGCGGCCCACGCCATTCATCAAGCGCTCGCCGCCCAGCAGGAGGCCGCATGAACACGACGCCTTTCAACACGCTCTCTTTTCCAGGCAAAAAAAACAGTGGCGACAGCGTCGTCAATGGCGTTGATCTGTCGGTGAATTTTGCCGGTATCAAAGCTCCGAACCCGTTCTGGCTGGCCTCTGCCCCGCCCACCGACAAAGCCTACAACGTCGTGCGCGCCTATGAAGCGGGCTGGGGCGGCGTAGTGTGGAAAACCCTCGGCGAAGAGCCTGCGGCGGTCAACGTCTCCTCCCGCTACTCCGCCCACTACGGCAAGAACCGCGAAGTCATCGGCTTTAACAATATCGAGCTGATTACCGACCGCTCGCTGGAGATCAACCTTAAAGAGATCACCCAGGTGAAGAAGGATTGGCCCGACCGTGCACTAATCGTCTCCATCATGGTGCCTTGCAACGAGGAAGCCTGGGCATATATTTTGCCACTGGTAGAAGCCACCGGTGCAGATGGCATTGAGCTCAACCTGGGCTGCCCTCACGGCATGCCGGAACGCGGCATGGGCGCGGCGGTGGGCCAAAACCCCGACCTGATCGAGAAAGTCACCTACTGGTGTAAGAAGCACTACTCCAAGCCGGTGATCGTCAAACTCACCCCCAACATTACCGATATTCGCGTGGGTGCCCAGGCGGCGCTACGTGGCGGCGCGGATGCGGTCTCGCTAATCAACACCATCAACTCAATCACCAGTATCGACCTGGACAACATGGTCGCCAAACCCACCGTAGGCCATCAGAGCACCCACGGCGGCTACTGCGGCAGCGCCGTCAAACCCATCGCCCTGAACATGGTGGCAGAAATTGCCCGTGACCCAGCCACACCTACGCTACCTATTTCAGGCATCGGCGGGATTTCCACCTGGCGGGATGCGGCGGAATTTATCGCCCTGGGCGCAGGCAGCGTGCAGGTGTGCACCGCTGCCATGCTCAACGGTTTTAGGATTGTAGAGGAGATGAAAGACGGCCTCTCCCGCTGGATGGCGGAAAAAGGCTACGACTCCATCGAGGCGTTTTCCCGCAAGGCGGTGCCACACACCACCGACTGGAAGCATCTGGACATCAACTTCAAGACCATCGCCCACATCGATCAGGATTTGTGTATTGAGTGTGGCCGCTGCTATATCGCCTGCGAAGATACCTCCCACCAGTCGATTGCCAAGCTTACCGAGCAGGACGGCGCCCGCCGCTATGAGGTCATTGAAGAGGAGTGCGTTGGCTGTAACCTCTGCCAGATCACCTGCCCGGTAGAGAACTGCATCACCATGGTGCCGCAAGAGACCGGCAAACCGTTCCTCGCTTGGGACAACGACCCACGCAATCCCTTCCGCGTTGCCTCGTAAACCGTTCTCCCCCATCCAATGCTCGATATGGCACCGCCCTCTTTAGTGAGGGCGGCTGTCATTATGCCTTCAAATAGTGTCACTCATGATCGGCAAAGACTGCCTTAATCCTCATGAATCTTGATCTGATAAAGCACGCAGTAAATCACCGGCAGCACGATAAGGGTGAGCAGTGTGGCCACCCCAAGCCCACCTATCAGCGCGACCGCCATGCTGGCAAAGAAGGCATCACTGATCAGTGGAATCAGCCCTAGCATGGTCGTCAGGGCGGCCATGGATACGGGCCGAACACGGCTAATGGCGGCGCGCACCACGGCGTGATAACGATCTTTGTGCAACGGCAGCTGCACATTGATCTCTTCTACCAAAACAATAGCATTTTTAATCACCATCCCGATCAAACTCAGCGTGCCCAGCAGCGCCATAAACGAGAAAGGCAGCCCGGTTAGCAGTAACGCGGCCACTACGCCGACAATGGTCAACGGCACCAAAAACCAGATCGCCAGCGGCTGTCGGAAGTTATTAAACAGCACAACTGTGATAATAAACATTATCACTAAGCCAAGCGGTAGCGACAGAAACAAAGCACTCCGAGCTTCGCCAGCAGCCTCGAGCTCGCCCCCCCACTCAAGCCTGTAACCGGGTGGCAATTCAAGCGCTTCAACTTGAGGCCGAACCTGAGCCAGCACACTCGCAGCTGTAACCCCACTAAGCGGGTCGGGTTCGCCATATACCGCCAGCATGCGTTCACGGTCACGACGCATAATCAGTGGATCCGCTACTTGGGTTGTCACATCGCGCATCACTTGATCTGCCGTGATGTAACGCCCCTGTTCGGCGCTCCATACGTTTAGCGACCCCAAGTTGTCGATATCATTACGCTGCTCCGGTATCGCTCTGGCAACAATCGGAATTAGGTCGCTGCCGTCACGATAGATCCCCACTTGGCTTCCACTGGTGCTCAGCGCCAGTGTTGCTGCCAAATTCTCACGCGTGACCCCCAACCGTCGCGCGGTGTCTTCGGCGAAAATAGGCACTACGGCCTGAACACGGTTACGCCAGTTGGTGCGCACGCTGACCATATTGGACGTATCGCTAAACAGGGCTTCGACTTGCTCACCGAGCTGGCGTAATACGGCGGGGTCGCTGCCGTAAACCCTGGCTTCAATCTTGGCTTTCGGGGCAGGCCCCACTTCCAGCGGGGCAATTTTATAGTCGATATCGCTGTGATCGCGCTCAAGTACCGCTTCGATATCCGCCATGCGCGCTTGCTGCGTCGCTTTGCCATCGGTCTCGACAATGAGCTGTGAATAGCTAGCATGAAAGTCTTCTGGCGCATAGGTCAAGGTAAAGCGCTGGGCACCACCGCCGACCACCGTGGTGAGATGGCGAACCCCCTCCATGTCCATGACCACCTCTTCCAACTCTGCCACCCGTCGCTGGGTTTCCAGAATATCGGTGCCTTCCGGCGTGCGGTAATCAACAAAGAAAATGGGCGTATTCGAGGGTGGAAAAAAGGCGTCCTTAACGAATCCAAAGCCAAATATAGCGCCTGCCAGTATGGCCATCACCAAGCCAAGCGTTAGCCAACGCAGCCGGATACACGCCACAATCACGCGGCTAAACAAACGGTATACCGCCCCTTGGTAAGGGTCTTCGTCTGAGCTGCTAGGCGCCACATTGCGAAATAGCAGTTTGAAATAGAAAGGCGTGAGCGTCAGCGCCGTCAGCCAGCTCAGCAGCAGTGAATAGAGCAACACATAGAACAGCGAGCCGATAAATTCACCTGTATCATCTGGAGACAACCCAATCGGCGCAAAAGCGGCTACCGCAATCAACGTTGCTGCCAGCAGAGGCCATGCGTTTTGTCGAACCACCTGATGCGCCGACTCACGAATACTTTGGCCACGTTTTAAACCCACCAGCATGCCTTCAGTGACCACAATGGCGTTATCGACCAGCATGCCCAGGGCGATAATCAGCGCCCCTAGTGAGATCGTTTCAAGCTGCAAACCGTGGATGCGCATCAGCATAAAAGTGCCAATGATTGTTATCAGTAGCATGAAGCCCATCAACAGGCCGCTACGCCAGCCCATAAACAGCATGAGCACCACAATGACAATCGCAACCGCCTGAATCAGGCTGACAAGAAAACCGGATACCGCCTCATCCACCACGCTCGGCTGGTCATAGACTACGTTAAGCTCCATACCTAAGGGTGTGCGCGCGTCTAGTTCCTCTAGCCGTTGATCAAGGCGGGCACCTACTTCGACCACGTTAACGCCGCTTTCAAACGAGATGCCCAGGGAAATAGCCGGCCGCCCCATATCGCGGTAAAGCTGCTGCGGTTGCTCGGTCAAGCCGCGAGAAACCTCCGCAATATCGCTCAACCTCACCAGCTCGCCATTACCTTCACTGACAATGAGCGCACGTAAATCATCAATATTGGCAGAACTACCCGAAGGCGTTACCCGGAAGCGCTGGCCTCGCTGCTCCAAGTGTCCCGAGTCCACGACAGCATTTTGCGTATCAAGCAGCTGTTGAAGTGAACTTAACGGAATGTTCAGCGCACGCAGCCGCTCACGGTCGACTTCAATGAAAATGCGCTCCTCTCTTACCCCCGCCAATGACACCTTTTCAACGCCGTCAACCAAAGCAAGTTCACGCTTCAGAAACTCAGCATGGCTTTTTAAATCCGGCATGGCGTAGCCGTCACCGGTCAGGTTAATCATCAGACCGAAGACATCGCCAAAATCGTCGTTAACCCGTGACTGGCTTGCCCCTGGCGGCAGGGCCGCCTGAGCATCGCCTACTTTGCGGCGTAATGAATCCCACAGCTGTTGTAGCTCTTCGTTTTGCACCGTGCTTTGCAGCTCGACGGTGATCTGCGAAAAACCATCAGAACTTACCGAGCTGATGCGCTTAATCGCGGGCATTTCTTGAATAGCTTCTTCCAGTGTCGAGGTGACCTCCTGCTCCACCTCTTCTGGCGTAGCACCGGGGTACTGGGTGGTGACCAGCGCATTGCGGATGGTAAATTCAGGGAACTCAAGCTGCCCCATGCCGGTGAAAGCGAGCGCCCCGCCGAGGAGCAGCACCACGGTCATTAAATAACTAGCGGCCCGGTGGCGTAAGAAGTAATCAACCATCTTATAGCCCCTGTTCCTTTTTCCATGGTGTTACACGCATATCAGCGCTGACACGATGGGCCCCCGCTGCCACCACGCGATCATTCGCGGCCAGCTCACCGCTCACTTCTAACCCCTTAGAGGTTAAACGTCCCACCTCGACCGGCACTGCCTCTAAACGGTCCGGCGCCTTAAAACGCCACACCACCGCCTGCTCTGAGTTCTCCCCCTGATAGCTAATGGCGTCAGGCGGCAGATGCCAAGCAAGACGTTCAGACGCAGGTAACAGTTGGCCTAAATCAAGCCGCACCGTGGCGCTCATGCCATCCAGTAGCGTGATATCGTCGGGCTGCGGTAGCCGAAGCGTTACCTCATAAGCCAAGCTCTGGGCGCTAGCTTGGGTGGTATAAGACGCCAACTGGGCAAGGTAAGGTTTTTCACTATTGCCAAACCGCACTTCAAAGGCCATCGCCGTTTCAAACGGTGTTACCTCATCACTGTGGGGTATTTGCTGAACGATTTGCTGCGGTAAGTGAAAGATCACGTCAAGCTGCCCCGGCTGCTGAATCACCGCCACGGTTTCCTGTACCTGGACAATCTGTCGGTTATCCACCGGCACCTGGGCAATCACGCCATCGTAAGGGGCACGTAGCTGGGTACTTTCTAGCTGCTCTTCGGCCTGCTCGAACGTCGCCCGAGCGGCGCGCAGCTCTGCCTCTGACTCATCAAACCGCGCCTGACTAATCGCTCCGCGCTCTAGGGTATAGCGCATGCGTTCGTGGGTTGCCCGCGCCAGCTCCAGGCGTGAGCTGGCGCTATCTAGCTCGCTACGCACATTACGATCGTCAATACGCGCTATCAAGGTGCCTTCTGTCACCCGCTGGCCCGGGCTAACATTTAGCTCTAAAAGTTCACCCGCCATGCGAAACGAGAGATTGCTGCGCGTGGTGGCCTCGACACGCGCAGGAAACTGGCGCTGTAGTGAAGTACTCGATGCTTCCAGTGTAATCAGCTTCACCGGCCGAGGAGGAGGTTCATTCTGGCTTTCAGCATAAGCATCACCGGCTGTCAGCAGCAAGGCCAGCACTGCTGGAAGCAATCGAATCACAGGGTTACGCACAGCGGACTCCTCGGCGGTGTTATTAATACGCAGTCATGAGAATTTAACTGACATTCATGAATGTCAGTTAATGTGTATACTAATCTCCTACTGGCGACTTTGCCATCCAGTAATGCCAATATATGGTTATTTTTCTTAGGAGCTGCTATGTCACGCCGCAATGCTGAGGCTGAACGCACCCGCGAGGCAATTCTAGATGCCGCAGAAACCCAGTTTCTCGCTCAAGGCGTGTCGCGCACCACATTAGCCCATATTGCGTCAGCCGCAGGAGTAACCCGCGGTGCCATTTACTGGCATTTTGAAGATAAAGCGGCTGTTTTTAATGCACTGTTAGAGCGTGTTCGCGTGCCACTCGATGAAATTGTCGATGATGCCATGTTCCGCTTAAGCCATGACCCGATACACTGTTTGCATGCCATTGCCCACAACGCGCTCAGCGCTATCTGCTACGATATACCTCTACAGCGTGCCGCCACCATCGTGCTACACCGCTGCGAAAAACTAGAAGATGATCACCCACGCATTAGTATGATTACTAAGCTTTCAGAATATTCGAAGGCTCGAATAGAACTATTATTCGGACAAATACAGCAAGATGGCCAATTACGCCGAGGGCTTAGCCCTACCAGTGCTCGGATACAGTTTGATAGCTTTTTAATAGGCATTTGTTTTGAATGGCTACAAGACCCGCAACAATTTTCATTGGCGAACGAGTACGAAAGCGTAGTCGAGACGCTGATGCGAGGGATGTTAGTAGAGAACAGGCTATAAATGCGCTGAGCTCCGACTAGAAGTATTTGCGCTACCAGAGAGCATCCGCTAAGTGACGATGAAGCGCGTTTAGGTCACATCGAGCACATAGCCATAAAACGCCGTATTGCGCTGCCAGCCCAGCGACTCGTATAGCCGCTGGGCGCGCTCATTGTCGACCTGCGTCATCAATATCAAACGCGCAACACCATGTTCACGAGCCAATCGAGTGGCCGCTTCCATCAGCGCTCGCCCCGTGCCGTTCTCTCGGCACGCTGGTCGTACGAAAAGATCGTTCAGCGTCCAGCGCGCATTTAGCCCCACGGTGGAGACGCCAGGGTAGAGCTGAACGAACCCGGTGAGCGTGCCATCCTCACCTTCGCTCACCAAGATGCGCGAATCTGCTTGCCCAAACCGTTGGCGCAAAAAGTCACGCGCGGCTTGCCTATCACTTGGCTGCTGATAAAACTGCCGATAGCCGTCTAGTAACTCGGTCAAGGCGTCGAGATCATGAATCGTGGCAGAGCGAACGTGGGACATGCGCTATAACTCCTATATGGGTGAGCCACCGAGTGTCTGGCACACCGCCAAACGCTGAGACCAGACGATTTGCCGCGGATTTTCTGACGACGTTCTGATTGTAGTGTATCGTCTTTTCACCGTTTATCGATTCATCTAACAGCAAGGGGACCACGTGTTCCCACTGGGGTTACCGTGGTCCAAACACTCTTTACTCAAACCGAATCCCGAGCACCGATTTACAAAGCTTGGAGCGTGCATGTTTTTACCGCCAGCGGCGTACTGCTAGGCACGATGGCGCTGCTAGCGCTAATCGACAATAACCCGGTGGCCTGCCTGCTCTGGCTGGGGGCGGCGATGATGATCGATGGGGTGGATGGCACGCTGGCACGCAAATATGAAGTAAAATCCGTGCTGCCGCATTTCGATGGATCAACGCTGGATATGGTGATCGATTACCTCACCTGGGCCTTCATTCCCGCGCTCTTCATTTATTACTTCATCGAACTACCGCCCTATTTAGGGCTGACCTCCGTCTTCATCATACTGCTGTCGTCGATGTTCTGTTTTTGTAACGTCGATATGAAAAGCCAGGATAACTACTTCGTTGGCTTCCCCGCCGCTTGGAACATTGCCGCGGCCTATTTTTACATTCTCGATTTACCGCCGTTCATCACGTTTACCGCCATACTGGTCTTAGCGATGCTGACGGTGACCAAAATGAAGTTTCTGCACCCCTTTCGTGTGCGTTTGTTCATGCCGTTCAATATCGCCGTCACGCTGCTGTGGTGCGTGTGTGCCACCTCGTTAATTCTTTCACACCCTGATTACACCGCCTGGGCACGGTGGGGCTTAGGTTTGACTTCTCTGTACTTCGCGGGCATGTGCTTTTGGCGCACGGCTCAAGAGTGGTTCGGCGGTCAGGTACCGCGCTAATGGCTCATGACTTCATCGCCCCCGACGGTCGCCCCCGCTGCCAGTGGTGTGGCGGAGCGGCGGAGTTCCAGCCCTACCACGATCAGGAGTGGGGCTTTCCCGTGAGTGATGACCAGCGGCTATTTGAAAAGCTCTGCCTGGAGAGCTTTCAATCAGGCTTGAGCTGGCGCACGATTTTGAATAAACGTGAGAACTTCCGCGCCGCCTTTCACCACTTCGACTTTCACCACGTCGCCCGCTTTACTGCAGATGACGTGGAGCGCTTACTGCAGGATGCAGGCATCATTCGTCATCGCGGAAAGATCGAAGCCACCCTCAATAACGCACGTCGGGCCCAGGAGATGGTGGTTCAGGAAGGCTCGCTAGCGGCGTTTTTCTGGCGCTATGAACCGGACAGCGCATCCCGCCCAGACCCACAAACGCAAACCACATCGCCAGAATCGATTGCGCTAGCAAAAGAGCTTAAAAAGCGCGGCTGGACATTTTTCGGCCCCACCACCGCGTTTGCATTCATGCAGGCCATGGGACTGATCAATGATCACTCGTTGAACTGCGTCACTCGGGAATGGGTTGAGCAGGCGCGTGCATTGTTTCAGCGCCCTTCGTAAGCCAGCGCAAAACTCATTTCTTACTTCAGGGCTAGTGAAGGCTCACCTACCTCGCGAAGCATCTCAATCGCTAACTCACCTACTTGGCGCACCGCTTTTTCCATCGCAGGCGTTAGGGTAAACGCGTAGTTCAATCGCAAGCACTGGCGAAACTTCCCAGAGGCCGAGAACAGCGACCCCGGCGCCACATGGATGGCGTGTTGCGCTAAGCGCTCGTTAAGGCGCACGCAGTCGACATCCGCCGGTAGCTCTACCCAGAGTAAAAAGCCCCCTTGCGGGTAGCTAATGCCTGACCCTTTCGGAAAGTAGCGCTGCACCCAGCTAATCATGATATCCCGCTGGCGTTGATACTGGCGGGAAACAGCGCGTAGATGACGCTCAAAATGGCCCTTGGCGACAAACTCCGCCACGGCCAATTGCGGCAACGTGGCAGACGCGCCGGTGGAGACGTACTTCATATGCAGCGCCTTTTCCCGGTAGCAGCCAGGGGCCAGCCAGCCCACGCGCAGGCCCGGCCCTAAGGTTTTCGAGAAACCGCTGCACAGCAGCACGCGCCCGTCGGTATCAAAGGATTTTATCGTGAGCGGCCTGGGTTGGGTGTAGGCCAAATCCCCATAAATATCATCTTCAATAATGGCCACATCAAAACGTTGGGCAAGCTGATAGAGCGCCCGCTTGCGCGCTTCTGGCATGGTATAGCCTAACGGGTTGTTATAGGTGGGCGTTACCTGAATGGCGCGAATAGGCCACTGCTCCAGCGCCAGCTCTAACGCTTCCAGGCTGATACCGGTTTGCGGGTCGGTGGGAATCTCCAGCGCCTTTAAACCGTTGGCTTTCAGAATCTGCATGGTGCCGTAGAAGCTGGGCGAATCTACCGCCACCACATCGCCGGGCTGGGTGAGCGTGCGAAGCGCAATGGAGAGCGCTTCCTGGCAGCCGGTGGTAATCAGCACATCATCCGGATGCAGCAGGCAGCCAGATGCCACCGCCAAGCGCGCCACCTGTTGGCGCAGTTCAGAGCTACCGTTGAGTTTGTCGTAATTAAAGCCGTGCAGATCGTTACTACGATGCAGCCCGGCGAGGATTTTCGACAGCGGCTTTAACGACGCCACCTCAAGATTGGGCACACCGCGCCCAAGCAGCAGCCGTTTGTCGTCTCGCTGGGTAGCTACCAGCTCTAGCACTTGGTCCCACTGGGAGACATCCAGCGGGCACTGGGCTGGTCGCGAAACAGAGGGCAAAACGGAGGGAATACGACACGGCAGCACGAAGTAGCCCGACTTTGGCCGCGACTCAATCAGTGCGGCGTCCATGAGTTGGCGGTACGCTTCTTGCGCCGTTGAGATACTCACATTCAGCTCTTGGCAGACCGCGCGAATAGAGGGTAACCGGTCGCCCACGCGATAAATCCCGTGCTCAATCCGCTCCCGCAACGTTGCCGCCACCTCTTCATAACGCGTCATCACGCCCACCCCCGCTCGGTTCATCTGCCATACAGAAGGCATCTCGTTTCGCCATACAGAGGTATAACACGCCCCATCTGTATCGTAAAAATAAAAAAACCTATATCTGTATTGCCACCAGCAGGCTGCGTAACCTAAACAGGCACCCCACCGCTCGGAGAGCCGCCATGCCACGCTTCAGCCTCACTCAGCTTCGTTACCAGTTAAGCCGCTACCAGCAGCGTCGCCGCAGCCGTCGGCAACTACTCACGCTAGATGACCACTTGCTGAAAGATATTGGCCTCACCCGTGAACAGGCCTGCCAGGAGGGAAAACAAACGTTTTGGAAACCAAAGCACCAAGATAAGAGAGCATTAACAACGCAGCGCCGCGATTAAATGCTTAGGACACTAGCGCCCACTAAGCCGTCAGCCCAATCCCTCTTAAAATCACCGAGGTCACCGACTGCACGGCTTTTTCAAACTGTAAGTCGTCCAGCGGTTTGTCGTCGTTGAGCAGGTAGATTTGGTAGTCGAAGTCGGCGTAGTGCTGGGTGGAGGCCCAGATCATATAGAGCAGGTAGGAAGGTTCGACGGGGTTGATTTGGCCGGAATCGACCCATTCGCGGATTTTCGACTCTTTCAGTTTGGCCCATTCATAGAGGTTATCGCGCAGGCGCTCTTTGAGCATCGGGGCGCCCTGCATCACTTCGGCGGCCCACACTTTGGAGCCGTGGGCGCGGTTGCGGGAGTGGTTCATCTTGGCGCGTATGTAGGTGGAGAGCACCACTCGGGGGTCTTCATACAGCTCAAAGCAGAGCGCGTCCTGCTTCCATAACTCTAACAGCGCCAGTAATACCTCTTGATAGAGTACTTTCTTAGTCGCGAAGTAATAGTGCACATTGGACTTTGGCAGGTCGGCTAACTGGGCAATGTCGCCCATGGAGGCCCCGGCGTAGCCTTTCTCGGCAAACAGCTGCTCCGCCGCCTGAAGGATCTTTTTGACGTTCGTTTGCCGAATTTCGTCCTGTGTTCTCGCCACGCTGGTATCCCTTTGCAACCCTGACCGCTAACAATACGCACCAAAAAATACACCACCGCCCAACAATGATGCAGGCGGTGGTGCAGTGAAGATGGCGCAGTTAGCGCATCGCGTCAACGCTGGTTAGTAGGAAACGAGAACTCCGCCCGTGTGGCTTCGCTAACGGAAGGCCAGCGCTGGGAAACCGCCTTGCGGCGCGTGTAGAAGCGCACCGAGTCTGGGCCGTAGGCGTGAAGGTCGCCAAACAGCGAGCGCTTCCAGCCGCCAAAGCTGTGATACGCCACCGGTACGGGCAGCGGTACGTTCACCCCCACCATGCCGACTTCGATACCGTCGGTGAAGCGCCGGGCGGCTTCGCCATCGCGGGTAAACAGGCAGGTGCCGTTGCCGTATTCGTGGTCGTTGATCAGCTGCATGGCATCGTCCAGGCTGCCGACCCGTACCACGCAGAGTACCGGCCCAAAAATCTCTTCCTGGTAAATGCGCATCTCAGCGGTGACGTTATCGAACAGGCAGCCACCCACAAAATAGCCCTCCTCATGGCCAGCCACGGTCAGGCCACGGCCATCCGCTACCAGCGAAGCGCCAGCGTTCACGCCATCTTCAATAAACCCAAGCACTTTATCGCGATGCTCTGCAGTGACCAGCGGGCCCATATCCAGGCCTTTATCGGTACCCGGGCCTACCTTCAGCTTAGCGATTTTGGGCAGAATGGTTTCCACTAACCGGTCGGCGGTTTCATCACCTACGCACACCGCTACCGAGATCGCCATACAGCGCTCGCCGCAGCTGCCGTAGGCGGCGCCCATCAGGGTATTGGCGGCGTTTTCTAGGTCGGCATCCGGCAGAATCACCGCGTGGTTCTTAGCCCCGCCCAGGGCCTGAACGCGCTTGCCCGCCGCCGAGCCACGGGCATAAATCGCTTCCGCCACGGGTGTGGAACCCACAAACGAAATGGCTTTCACGGCTTTGGCATCTAAGAGTGTTTCCACCGCTTCGCGACCACCGTGAATGACGTTCATCACGCCTTTGGGCAGCCCCGCTTCTTGCAGCAGTTCGGCCACGGCCATGGCGGCCGATGGGTCTTTCTCGGAAGGCTTAAGAATAAAGGTGTTACCGCAGGCAATCGCCATCGGGTACATCCACAGCGGCACCATGGCGGGGAAGTTAAACGGGGTAATGCCCGCGACCACGCCCAGCGGCTGGAAGTTAGACCACGCATCAATGCCCGGCCCCACGTTGTGGGAGTACTCGCCTTTTAACAGTTCCGGCACGCCGCAGGCGTACTCGACGTTCTCGATGCCGCGCTTCAGCTCGCCCATGGCGTCTTCGACCGTTTTGCCATGCTCTTCGCTGACCAGTTGCACGAGACGTTCCGCGTGCTCTTCCAGCAGCTGTTTAAAGCGGTACATCACCTGGGCGCGCTTCGCGGGCGGCGTATCGCGCCAGGCAGGAAAAGCGGCTTGAGCTGCAGCAATGGCACGCTCCACATCCGCCGCGCTGGCATCCGCCACGTGGCGAATCACTTTCCCTGTAGAAGGATTGGTGACATCCAGCGTGCGCTGGCTTTCCACTAGCTCACCGTTAATCAGGTGGGAAACAACACTCATCATGAAACTCCAAAACAGGGTTAGCCAGGGTTACGCCAGTGAATCCAGGGTGGTTGCCACGGCATCGAACAAACGCTCAAGCTCGGCTTCCGTGGTGCCAAACGGAGGGCCGAACTGCAGGGTGTCGCCGCCGTAGCGCACGTAGAAGCCAGCTTCCCACAGCGCCATATGCGCATCGCGGGGGCGAATGGTGGGGTCGCCGCTGCGCGGCGCTAGCTGAAGGGCGCCGGCCAAGCCGTAGTTGCGAATATCGACAATGTGGTTGTGGCCTTTTAAGGCGTGCAGCTTCTGCTCGAATACCGGAGCGATAGCATTCACCTGAGCGGGGAAGTTTTCACGCTCCATCATCTCCAGCGCCGCCAGCCCCGCCGCGCAAGCCACGGGGTGGGCGCTGTAGGTGTAGCCGTGGGGGAATTCAATGGCGTGCTGGGCACCGCCTGCGTGCATAAAGGTGTCGAAAATCTCGCCAGTGGCAATCACCGCCCCCATGGGGATCGCGCCATTGGTGATCTGCTTGGCCACGTTCATGATATCCGGCGTGACGCCAAACGCTTCGGCCCCGGTGGTGGCCCCACTGCGGCCAAAGGCGGTAATCACCTCATCAAAAATCAGCAGAATATCGTGGGCGGTGCAGATCTCCCGCAGCCGATCCAAATAGCCTTTTGGCGGCACAATCACACCCGCCGAGCCCGACATCGGCTCCACAATGACCGCCGCAATGGTAGAGGCATCGTGCAGGGCGATTTGATCCAGCAGCGCATCGGCAAGCTCAGCGCCGGTTTCCGCTTGGCCACGGGTGTACGCATGGCCCGCCTGCAGGGTGTGGGGCAGGTGCGTTACGTCCATCAACTGGCCGTAGTGTTTACGGTTGCCGCCAATGCCGCCCAGGCTGGTGCCGCCAATATTTACCCCGTGGTAGCCCTTGGCGCGGCCGATCATGCGGGTTTTTTCCGGCTTACCTTTTAAACGCCAATACGCCTTGGCCATCTTGACCGAGGTATCGGCAGCTTCAGAACCGGAGTTGGTGAAAAACACGTGATCCAGCCCGGCTGGCGTTAAGCTGGCGATTTTCTCCGCCAGCTTGAACGCCAACGGGTGGGCAATCTGAAAACCGGGGGCAAAATCCAGCGTACCTAGCTGCGCCGCCACGGCTTTTTGGATCTCTTCACGGTTATGGCCCGCCCCGCAGGTCCATAGGCCAGAGAGCGAATCAAACAGCTTGCGCCCCTGGTCATCGATGTAATAACGCCCTTCCGCCCCCGCAATCATGCGCGGGTTGTCGCGGAAATCGCGGTTCGCGCTGAACGGCATCCAGAAATGCTGATTGAGGGCGGTGCCTGATGCAGGCTGCTCAGCCTTTTTTTCCGCTGGCTGTGCGGTCGTTTTACTTTTTAAACCAAACATAGTGTCCAGCTCCGTCGCTATGAGACATGCCCTCAGCATGCGCCACCCACTACGTTTATAAAATTATGCTTTTCTTGAGTTCACGTTAGAGAATCCATACGCAACACAGCGTAAAACGTTGCCTGCTCACCTTGACGTAGCGATTCAAAGCGCCTAATTCTTATATTTATACGAATAAATACAACAAATCAGTGGAACACGCCTAAGTAGCACTCGCACAGACAATGCGCCAAACAGCGCTGTTGTTGCCTGCGTGCACTATGAACACTGCTCACAATTTCAATATAAACAAAGGGCTAACTTGCTATGAAATACTTAACACCCTTAAAGCTATCTATTTATGGCGGCATGCTCTTCAGCTTTTTTATGCTGGAAAGCCCCCTCATTATGCTGGCTAACCGCATAGAACCCATGGTGATGGGGCTCCCTTTTCTGCTGGTGTGGAACTTGTTCTGGTGGTTTGCATTAACGGCGCTGTTTTTGGTGGCTTATTTCACCAATTGGGGCAGCCCCGAACCATCCGCTGTCCAAGCAACTAAACAGCTGTAAAAAAAGGGGTTCACCATGACCGGTAGCTTATTAATTATTGCAGCTTTTATGATAATACCCTTGATGGTGGGGGTTTTATCCGCTCGTCAATCGCAAGAAACCAGCGAGGACTTTTTTGTTCAAGGCCGTGCCATGGGGAGTATCGCGGTCTTCTTCACCGTCGCGGCCACTTGGTGGAGTGCGTTTGCGTTCCTCGGCTCTAATGCCACGTTTTATACCAACGGGCCGGTATTTCTGACGGCGTTAGCCTGGAACCTCCTGTTTGGCTTTATGTATTACTGGATAGGCAAACGGGTTTGGTTTTTAGGTAAACGATTCAATTATTTAACACCTTCAGATTTAATTGGTGATTTTTATAATAGTGAGGCACTGCGCATTACCGTTGCCGCTATTACGCTGATTTTTACCGTACCTTATCTGCAGATCCAGCTCACTGGCGGCGCTTATTTAATCGAGGTCGCATCGGGCGGATTAATTCCTTTCTGGCTCGCCGCCCTGCTGTTTTACTTCATTATTATCATCTACGTATGGATTGGCGGTATCCGCGCTATCGCCTGGACCGACGTTATTTACGGCGCGCTGCTATTCTTCGGCATGCTGTATGCCGGTTACTACATTTCCACCCAAGTAGGTGGCCCCACAGCGCTATTTAGTCAGCTTCAGCAAACCTCTCCTGACCATCTCACCATGCCTGGGCCTAACGGCACGATGGGCTACCCCATGTGGTTCTCGCTGTTTGCTATTACCGCCATTGGTGCCTTTATGGGCCCGCAAATCTGGCTGCGTATGTACTCGGTGAAACACGGCAAGCTGTTTAACTTGATGCCGTTCTTGCTGGGGTTGGCGGCCTTTGCCTATGTAGGCTCGGTGCTGTCTGGCTATTCAGGCGTGCTGCTTGAGCCTAACGTAGCAAATCCTGACCAGATCCTGCCCATTATGCTGATGGAGTATGCGCCTTACCTACTCGCATCACTGATCATGGCAGCCGGTGCTTCAGCCGCTATGTCTACCGCTAACTCGCAGATCCACGCGGTGTCTACCGTGGTGACGATGGATATCTACAAACGCTATGTAAATCGTGACGCAAACCAAGCGCGCATTGTGTATATCGGTCGTTTATCGCTGGTGGGCTTCTCATTGGCCGCTTATATCATGGCGCTTACCGTACCTGGCGTACTGGTCACGATTGGTATTGCAGCACTGGCGGGCACCGCGCAGTTGATCATTCCCACCATAGGGGCTATCACCTGGAAAAAAGCGCACCCCACCGCTGCACTGGCGGGTTTGTGGGCGGGCGTTGCCTGCGTGCTCCTCATGACCTTTGGCCCGCTCAGCGCACCGTTTGGCTACCATGCGGGTATCTGGGGTTTATTGCTGAATGCTGCGCTGTTTGTTGGGCTCAGCCACGCGCTGCATCGACGCGACACAGCGGTCGTGGAACGCTTTACCCAAGCACGCTATGACTATGATGCCGAGTACCACCCAGAGCGCTTACCCGCCTATACGCAAGAAATCACCAATAGCGCTAACCACCAATAAGGAGTGGGTTGATGACTCAAGCCCCTGTTTCAACCTCGCCGCGCCGACCCAAGCTTGCCGAGCTGATTAGCGACGACATTAAGCGCTGGATCGCCGCAGAGTCACTGGGGGAAGGTGACCGGCTGCCCAATGAAAAAGCGCTGATGGAGCTTTACGGTAGCGCTAAGGGCACCGTGCGCGAAGCGCTCAAGATCTTAGAGGTTGAGGGGCTCATCACGTTAAAAACCGGGCCTAAAGGAGGCGCGGTCATTAATCAGCCCAGCATGGAGCCCGCCAGCCGCATGCTGCGTAACTTTCTGCACTTCCAGCAACTGGATGGCAAGCAGGTGTACCAGTTACGCAAACTGCTGGAAGTAGAACTGGCGGCTTCCGTGGTGGGTAAGCTCACCGAGCAGGACTTCCAACATTTGGAAGCCAATATGTCGGCCTGCGCCTGCTGTGCGAGTCATGAAGAGGATCACCGGCACCAACGTTTTCTAGAGCTGGAGTTTCACCAGCTGCTGGCCCGCGCCTGCCCGAATCCATTGCTCGCGTTTATGTGTCAGTTCTTAAACGACATGCTGCGCGATTTGGTGGTGATCAAAAAAGCGTACGTCCCGGAGCGAAAGCAATTCGACCACGCCAATCAGGATTACCACCGCCAGCTAGTGGATGCCTACCGCGCTGAAGATGCCCCGCGTGTGCGACAGATCATGGCCGAGCACATGGCCGATGCTGAACATCACATGAGTGCACTGGAAGCAGAAATGGCGGTACAGATGCTGGTCAGCAACGACTCACCCAATCATCAGAATCACCGTTCCAAGCTGCACGACTTACTAACGGAAAACACATCCGTTTAACTTTGCGAGGAGAGTGAGATGAATACCTACGTTACCCCCATCAAAGAGTCCAACCTACTCACTGACAGCGACCGCCTTTGGGCGTCGCTCATGGAGATGGCCAAGCTAGGGGCCACGCCGAAGGGCGGCGTGAATCGCCAGGCGCTGACCGACTTAGAGCGCCAAGGCCGCGACCTGTTTATTCAGTGGTGTCGTGCTGAAGGTTGTACGATTCGTATTGATAATATTGGCAATATTTTTGCCCGCCGGGAAGGCAGCGACCCCAGCGCCAAAACAGTCATGGCGGGCAGTCACTTAGATACCCAACCCACCGGCGGTAAATACGACGGCTGCTTCGGTGTCATGTCTGGCCTTGAAGTGATTCGCACCCTAAACCAGCACAACATCACCACGCAATCGCCGATTGAAGTGGTCGCGTGGACCAACGAAGAAGGCTGCCGATTTCCCCCTTGTATGATGGGCTCCGGGGTATTCGCCGGTGAGCTGGCGTTTGACGCCATGATGGCGCGCACCGACGCCGATGGTGTCACGGTCAGCGATGCCTTAGATGCTATTCACTATCGCGGCAGTGATGAGGTCTCGCCCAGCGAGATCAAAGCCTATTTTGAGCCACACATTGAGCAAGGCCCCATTCTCGAAGATACCGACACCACCATTGGCGTTGTCATCGGTGGGCTTGGGCAGAAGTGGTTCGACTTAACCCTCATAGGGCTTGAAGCCCATGCAGGCCCCACCCCAATGAATCTTCGTCGGGATGCCATGATGGGGGCCGCAGAAGTTACTCAAGCGCTCAACCGAATTGCCCATGAGCACCAACCCCACGGGCGCGGCACGGTAGGCTGTATGACGCTACACCCAGGTTCGCGCAATGTCATTCCCGGCCAAGTCAAAATGACCCTGGATATGCGCCACTGGGAACCCGACGCCCTGATCGCCATGGGCCAAGCGGTGACGACCGCCGTCGAAGACATTTGCCAACGTCACGGGCTGGAATACGAGCTCACCCCCACCGCAGATTTTGCGCCTGAGCATTTCAATAAAGCATGTGTGGATAGCGTGCGACAAGCCGCTGAAAAGCTGCAGCTGTCACACATGGATATCATCAGCGGAGCCGGGCACGATGCGATGTTTGTTGGCCGTGTCGCCCCCGCTGCCATGATCTTTATTCCCTGCAAAGATGGCATTAGCCATAACGAGATTGAAAGGGCCACCCCCGAGCACGTCCACGCAGGCTGTAACGTTTTACTGCACGCCATGCTCAATGCGGCCGGTGTGAAAAGCGGGGAGTAATCATGGCAGATACCTTTGAAACCCTGACGGCAACTGATGCATTGGCACGTTTCAGCGAGGGCTCGCTTTCGCCGGAAACGCTGGTGGAGGACTGCTTAACGCGTATTGAGCGAGATAACCCTAAGGTGAATGCCTTCACCTGTATTAACGGGGAAGAGGCACGCCGTTTAGCGGCAGAATCCGCTCGACGCTGGCAAGTAGGCTCCCCCTGCGGTCCGCTAGACGGCATTCCAGTGACGATCAAAGATTTAACCCTAACCAAAGGCCTACCTACACGGCTGGGTTCCACCACCACGACTCCGGATGGCCCCTGGGAGGTAGATGCGCCCATTAGCCGTCACCTACGCAATGCCGGGGCCATTGTGGTCGGTAAAACCACCTCGCCTGAATTTGGTTGGAAAGGCGTCACCGATAACCCGCTGCACGGCATCACCCGCAACCCTTGGAACACTGAGCTAACGACAGGAGGGTCATCCGGCGGCGCGGGGGCAGCCGCGGCGCTTAACTTGGGCCTACTTCATCAAGGCAGCGACGCGGGCGGCTCCATTCGTATTCCATGCAGCTTTACCGGCACGTTTGGTATTAAACCCACTTTCGGCTGGGTGCCTCAGTGGCCTGCCAGCACCATGAGTACGCTGTCTCATTTAG
Organism: Halomonas sp. LC1; assembly: GCF_030247125.1. NCBI lineage: Bacteria > Pseudomonadati > Pseudomonadota > Gammaproteobacteria > Oceanospirillales > Halomonadaceae > Halomonas > Halomonas sp. LC1. The sequence continues at coordinate 163,427 of NZ_JASSPG010000005.1, forward strand.
GGCCTATGACGCGCACTGCACGTGATAGCGCCCTCATGCTCAGCGTCATGGCCCAGCCCGATGCTCGGGATGGTTACGTTGGGAACCCCACCGGGCCAGACTGGCTCACGCCGCCCCCAGCGAGCCTCAGTGGCTGGCGCATCGCTTTTAGCGCCAATCTTGGCTATGTAGAGGTAGCGCCAGATATTGCCCAGCGAGTTGAGGAAGCCATCGCTTATTTAGAAGCATTGGGGGCCACCGTAAAACGCATTGACCCAGGCTTTAGCGATCCGCTTAAAACGTTTAATACGCTCTGGTTTGCGGGGGCCACGCAGGCACTCGAAAAACTCAACGAACAGCAGCAGGCAGCGCTTGATCCTGGCTTTCTGGAGATTGCACGACGCGGGCAAGACGTATCGCTTTCCGCCTACCTCGCCGCTCGGCGTGAGCGCAGCGAATTGACCGCTCACATGGCCGCCTTTCACGAACGCTATGATTTGCTAGTAACGCCTACGATGCCCATTGCGCCCTTTGCAGCGGGCCACAACGTACCACCGGGCAAACACTATCGAGATTGGATGGATTGGACGCCGTTCAGCTATCCCTTCAACCTGACCCAACAGCCCGCGGCCTCCCTTCCCTGCGGGTTAGACAACCAGGGGCTGCCGGTAGGTTTGCACTTAGTGGCGGGTAAATATCAAGACCTCAAGGTACTGCATGCGGCCCAGTTACTTGAACGCTATTTGCCGCCGCTGACGCCGCCTACAACACCACCTCAAACCCTTCAAACTTAGGCGGGCCAAGGTAGATGCCTTCTGGCGCTTTGGCGTTGGCGTGCGCTTTGCGGAAGGCGTCTGACTTCGTCCAGGCGCGGAAGGCCTCTTCGGATTCCCATACGCTGTGGGAGATAAACACGGTGTGGTCTTCCTGGCTTTCGCCCTGCAGCATTTGAAACTGCTTGAAGCCCGGCACTTCGTCCAGGTGGGAATCGCGGTTGCGCCATACCTCTAGAAAATCCTCTTCGCGGCCCGGGGCAATCCGAAAACGGTTCATGGCGATATACATAGTGGTTCTCCTGTGGGGCGGGTGTGACTCAGTTGGTTACGCAAACAATCGCTTGATGGTAACGTCATCACTGCATCACGAATAGATAAGTGACGAACAGGCGTTACGGCTAATGGCTCAGGCACCCCTTCAGGTCGTTTGGTTCAAACGCGATTTGCGCATTCACGATCACGCACCGCTGGCCAACGCCGCAGCGGCGGGCCCTGTGCTGCCGCTATTCGCCATCGAGCCTGAGCAGTGGCAAGCGCCCGACAGCGCCCTGCGCCACTGGCAGTTTGCCGCCGATTCACTGGTTGATCTTGCCCAAGCGCTCAACACGCTGGGCCTGCCACTATGCCTGTGGCAGGGCGATATAGTGGAGTGCCTGGTCGCGCTCAAAGCCCACTACGGCGAACTGGTGCTGCACTCCCACCAAGAGACTGGCAACGCCTGGAGTTTTGAGCGCGACCAACGCGTTCAAGCGTGGTGCCACGCCCACCAGGTGCCCTGGCAGGAAGCCCGCCAGCAGGGCGTGATTCGCGGGCTGAGTAGCCGCACAGGGCATCAATCCCGTTGGGAAAGCCACTGGGAAACGCTGATGGCCGCCCCCACCTATCCCGCCCCGCCAACAGCGATGGCAGCACCCGGTTGGCAAGCATTTCATCACGTAGACATAGCGCAACTGCCCTCACTCACCTTGGGGTTCGATACCACGCCCTGCCCCCAACGCCAGCGCGGCGGGCGCAGTGAAGGCCGCGCGCTGTGGCTGAGCTTTATTACCCAGCGCGGGCGGCGCTATCGCGGCTCGCTCTCTAAACCGTTACTGGCCTGGGAGTTTGGATCGCGGCTCTCCCCGCACTTGGCCTGGGGCACGCTCTCCATGCGGGAAGTAGTGCAATCCCTGCGCCGCCAGCGGCAAAAGCACGCCGACGACATCGCCTGGGCTCGCTCGCTGCGCGCCTTTACCTCCCGGCTCTACTGGCACTGCCACTTTATTCAGAAGCTGGAGAGCGAACCCAGCATCGAGCATCAAACGCTGCACCCGGCGCTGCGCGGCCTGCGGGAGCGCGACCCGGAACACCCGCATCTGATCGCCTGGAAGCGCGGCCAAACCGGCGTGCCGTTGGTGGATGCCTGCATGCGCAGCCTGACTGCCACCGGCTGGATCAACTTTCGCATGCGCGCCATGCTGCTTTCCCACGCCACCTTTGGCCTGGGGCTGCACTGGTATGAACCAGCATTGCACCTAGCACGGCTGTTTACCGACTTCGAGCCGGGCATTCACTACCCCCAGGTGCAGATGCAGGCAGGCGCTACCGGCACCAACGCCATGCGGGTCTACAACCCGATCAAGCAAGCAGAAGATAACGACCCCACCGGCGAGTTCATCGCCCGCTGGGTGCCGGAACTAGCGCCACTGCCGTTAGAGTGGCGCGCCAAACCCTGGGCGTTGCCGGAAAGCCTGCAAAAACGTTTCGGCTTTCAACCGGGCATCGACTATCCCATCCCAAACGATTTCGAGGCCGAAGCGCGCTACTGGAAGAAGCTGCTCTATGAACTGCGCCGCACGCCGGAGGCTAGAGATGCCAGCCAAGCGATTGTGGAGAAGCTGGCGAGCCAACGTCGACCGCCCGCTCAGCGCGCTAGAAAAGCAAAACCCGACAATCGTCAGCAACTTTCGCTGTTTGACGAGGGCGGGTTGGAGAGCACCTAGCAGTTCTGCTTAATTATGCCTTATTAACTTCTTCGCTAGAAAATGTTGCTTTCTTGAGAAAATAAGGCACATCACCTGAAATATGAAAAGGGCTTTATTTTCTGCCACACTGTTAAGATTTATAGCGCATTACATCAATAATATTATTAGCCCTTACCAACATTACACATCGTTTGAGGAGCAAGCAACGTTTATCTATTCAATTCATAGGGAAGAGCTTTACACTTTTAGCAAGTGCGCCTTTGCAATTACAGTGTAGAAAAAAATTAAACGGGCATTTTGTTTCTACAACTTTTAGTATCCAGTATACATCTTCTCAAATGATGGGCCACCGGAGTCATCTATGCGTGACCGACGAACACAGCCTACCCCAGTGCCGTTTGTCATACCAAAACCTTTCTTCCTCCACTGCAATAGCATTGGCCATGCCTTTGGGTTTGGAAACAAGGTTTGCGAATGCACCAGCGCTTCCTGGTGGCTTTCATATTCAGGCTTACTGACAACTCGATATCGTTTGTACTCTCCCACTTCTCGATCTAGAACTGCGTAATGAAGAACATGCCTTTCGTTAAGACGATTATCTTTACATGCAACATAATCTTCCCTTAACTCTTGACTACTAAATTTTTGGCCGGGAAAAATATTCGCTCTGCCATTCAAAAACTGTAGTTTATTAAGAGCATGTATATCGCTTTCTCGCTTTGTTTTAACAAACCCACAACTCTTAGAAATGGAATAAACATCTGAATCGTAGGCTATAAAAGCAATATTTTCACATAAGGGCAAAATCGCTAATGCTCCAGATGATCCTAACCCAAAGGTTGAACCACGATGCCGAGCATCAGATTTAAACCACCTATTATTAAAAATAGCAGGGTCATCTGATGTAATGAATGGGAATTCGGTTGCATTCTTAATTAAACAAGCTTTTAAATCGTCAATCACTTCCATATTTTCAGCAAAGACACGCATTGCTATTTGCACTGCATCGCGTATTTCTAAATTGAAGGAAGTATCTGCTCCAGCCAGCCCTACAAAATCATTACTCATCTCAACCGCCCGCTTAGAGGCAGCTTCAGTTCGAAGGTACTGCAACAACCAGAAACGCTTGAGAATTAACTCATCTTCTGCTAAAAAATTATTATAGCTTGAGGATCTAATCCTCTTCAAAACGCCAGCATATTTTTGCTCAACAATCTGAATGGCAGCTTCCAACCTCTCATTCTTACCATAGAAATATGAGCTTGAGCACTGATGCTTTACTGCAGCATTCTCGATCATCTCTTCACGATCGATATTAAAAACTCGTATCGCTTTACCTGTTCCATCATGTGTAAATGGTTTCAAGTAGCATCGCGGGACAAAGTGCTGATTCTTATTGGTCGCCAATTAACCACTCCTACCCCAATCAAGAGAGTAACGTCAAAGATATTAGACAGCACGCTCTAACTTTCAAAAAAACCAAATAAGTTTAATCGAAAAACCTGGAATTTAAAATCACCGAAAACTTTCGCTTCTTTTATCTATCAACTTCCAGCCAAATAGATTTCTAAAGCTTTATCTTGTAATACAATTTACCTAGAAAATGCAAATTATTAAACCCAGCTTAGCACACGGCACCGAGAGCAACCGACAATCTCGTCCTTAGACTTTCAACGCCCATAAAAAAACCCACCCACCGCCAACAGCTTACGCTACCTGACGATGGGCGGGCTAAGTACTACCTAAACGCTACTAGCTAAGCGCCTCCAACGACTCCTCAATAATACTCAACCCTTCCTCCAACACCGCAGACGACACCGTCAGCGGCACCAGAATGCGGATGCTGTTGCCGTAGAAGCCGCAGGAAAGAAGGATCAGGCCTTTCTCGCGGGCTTTGGCGCAGAGTGCGCCGGTCATCTGCGGGTCGGGCTTGCCGTCGCTGTTGAGCAGTTCGAACGCGGCCATAGCGCCAAGCTGGCGGCCGTGGGCGACGGCGGGGAAGCGCTCTTCCCATACCGCGAAGCGTTCGGCCAGCATTTTGCCCATCTGCTCGCTGCGGGCCAGGATGTTCTCTTCTTCGATGGCTTCGATCACCGCCAGGGCCGCCGCGCAGGAGAGCGGGTTGCCGCTGTAGGTGCCGCCTAGGGAGTTGGGGCCGGAGGCGTCCATTACCTTGGCGGTGCCGACCACGGCAGAGAGCGGCATGCCATTGGCGAGGCTCTTGGCGGTGGTGAGAATGTCCGCTTCGATGCCGCTATGCTCCAGTGCAAACAGCTTGCCGGTACGGGCAAAGCCGGACTGCACTTCGTCGGCAATTAGCAGAATGCCGTGTTCGTCACACAGGGCGCGCAGGGCTTTCAGGTAGTCCGGGGAGGCGATGTAGAAGCCGCCCTCGCCCTGTACCGGTTCAATCACGATGGCCGCTGTGCGGTGCGGGGCGATATCGGTTTTGAACAGCGTGCGAATGGTGTTCAGCGAGGCTTCTTCACTAATGCCGTGCAGCGGGTTGGGGAACGGTGCACGGAACACGTCGCCCGGCATGGGGCCGAAGTCGTTCTTGTAGGGCAGCACCTTGCCGGTCATCGCCAGGGTCATCATGGTGCGGCCGTGGAAGGCACCGTCGAACGTGATGATGCCGGTGCGGCCAGTGGCGGCGCGGGCGATCTTCACGGCGTTTTCTAGAGCTTCGGCACCGGTGTTCACCAGCATCGCTTTGCGCTCGGGGCCACGCACCGGGGTGAGTTCGCAGAGCTTTTGGCACAGCTGCACGTAGGGCGCGTAGGAAATGACCGCGGCGCTGGTGTGCATGACTTTCTTGAGCTGCGCTTCGACCGCCGCGACGATTTTCGGGTGGCGGTGGCCCAGGTTGAGCACGCCAATGCCGCCCGCGAAGTCGATCCAGCGTTTGCCGTCGGCGTCCCACAGTTCGGCGTTTTCGGCGCGCTCGGCAAACTGGGTGGTCGGCGTGGCGGCACCGTTGGCCACGAAGCGGTTTTTCAGGTCGTTCAATTCTTGGTTAGTCATCATCGTTCTCTTTACAGGCCGCCTACGCAGACGTACTTCAGTTCGGTAAATTCATCGAGGCCATGGTGGGAACCTTCGCGGCCCAACCCGGACTCTTTCACGCCGCCAAACGGCGCAAGCTCGGTAGAGATCAAGCCTTCGTTGACGCCCACCATACCGTACTCCAACTGCTCCATGGTGCGCCAGATGCGGCGGTAATCCGTGGCATAGAAGTAGGCGGCTAGGCCAAATGGGGTGTCGTTGGCCATGGCGATGGCTTCTTCATCGCGCTGGAAGCGGAACACCGGCGCGACCGGGCCGAAAGTCTCTTCATCGGCGACGGCCATCTGTGTGGTCACATCCGCCAGCACCGTAGGGGTAAAGAAGCGTTCGCCCGCCGCGTGGGGCTGGCCGCCGCACAGCAGGCGCGCGCCTTTATTCACTGCGTCATCGACGTGGCGCTGCACTTTATCCACGGCGGCTTGGTTGATCAGCGGGCCGATGATGCTGCCGTCGGCTAGGCCGTCGCCTACCTTCAGCGCGTTCACGCGCTCGGTGAGCTTGGCGACGAACGCATCGTAAATGCCGTCCTGCACCAGGAAGCGGTTGGTGCATACACAGGTTTGCCCGGCGTTGCGGAACTTGGAGGCGATGGCACCGTTCACGGCGGCGTCCACATCAGCGTCGTCAAACACGATGAACGGCGCGTTGCCGCCCAGTTCCATGGCGGTTTTCTTCACCGTGCTGGCGCACTGGGCCAGCAGGTGTTTGCCCACCGGGGTAGAACCGGTAAACGACACCTTGCGCACCCGAGGGTCGGTGGTAAGCACCTCGCCCACAGCGGCGGGTTTGGAAGCAGTAACCACATTGATAGTGCCTGCGGGCAGGCCCGCTTCCAGCGCTAAATAAGCGGCGGCCAGGGCGGTCAGCGGCGTGGCTTCGGCGGGTTTGATGACCACGGTGCAGCCAGCGGCCAGGGCCGGGGCGCACTTGCGGGTAATCATCGCCAGCGGGAAGTTCCACGGGGTAATCGCCGCGACCACGCCCACCGGCTCGCGCAGTACCAGCAGGCGCTTGTCCGCGCCGTGGCTGGGCAGGGTTTCCCCGGCCATGCGCTTGGCTTCTTCGGCGAAGAATTCGATGAACGAAGCGCCGTAGGTCACTTCGCCTTTGGCTTCCGCCAGCGGCTTGCCCTGCTCTAGGGTCATCAGGCGGGCTAGGTCGTCGGCGTGCTCATTGATCAGCTCAAACCAGCGGCGCAGCAGCGCGGAGCGCTGTTTCACCGGGGTGGCGCGCCACGCGGCTCCGGCTTCGTACGCGGCGGCCACGGCGTCGCGGGTGTCGTCGGCGCTTAAATCCGCTACATGGGCGATGGTTTCGCCGGTGGCGGGGTTATCGACGGCAAAGGTCTGCTGGCCTTTGCGCCACTGCCCGCCCACCAGGGCCGGTACGGCATCGTGCAACCACTGTTCTATAAAGCTCATAGCGTGCTCCTTTAAAGTGTTGGAACGGCTTACAGGTCAGCCATCATGTGTTGGTCGCTGTAGGCGCGGCCGTAGGTGCGCAGGGCGTGGATGTACAGCCCCACCCCCAGCAGCGACCAGCCCGCGAAGATCGACCACTCAGCGCCGCTCAGGGCCGCCGGGCTACCGGGCAGGTAGAGGCACGCCATGCCGAAGGAGAGCACGACCGCCAGGGTGCCGCACAGCTTGCCGTGACGAATGCGGAACGGGCGCGGCATATCCGGCTCGCGAACCCGCAGCACCACGAAGGAGATGGCCACGAACAGGTAGGCAATCACGATGCCCAGGCCACCGGCGTTGACGATCCACACCAGCGCGGGGCGGCCGAAGAACGGAGCGATACAGGAGAGAAAGCCCATCAGGAAGATAGCGTTAGTGGGCGTTTTATAGCGCGGGTGCAGCTTGGCAAACGGCGCAGGCAGCATGCCCGCACGGGCTAGGGCGTAGATCGCCCGGGAACCGCCGATGTAGAAGGCGTTCCAGCTGGTGATGATGCCCGCAATACCGGCCAGTATCATTAAGTTGCTGGCCCATGGGGCGTTGAACAGGCTGCCCATGGCATCCGGCACGCTCAGGGAACTTGCCGCCAGCTCGGTGCTGTTCAGGGCAAGGCTGGTGGCCAGAATGATCAGCGCGTACCACACCACTGCCAGAATGACCGACATCATCAGCACTTTGCCTATGGCTTTGTAAGGCAGGTTAATCTCTTCAGCGGCTTGGGGAATGACGTCAAAGCCCACGAACAGGAACGGCACCATGACCAGCACCGCGACAATGCCCGCCACCACGCCGGTATCGGCCTGGGTGAACAGCGGCATCATGTTGATGGTTTCGCCTTCAAACAGCGCGCCCGTGACAAACAACACACCAACCAGCAAAATCATGCCGGTCACGACTTTCTGGATCAGCGCTGCGGTGGTCACACCGAAGTAGTTGATAATCATCATGGCGAGCGAGCCGCCAACACCGACAGCCACCCACGTCGCTTTGACTTCCCAGCCCGCGATGGTCCATAAGTGGCCAACCGCATAGTTTGGCGCTAGGTGCTCAATGACGGTGGGCAGCGCCACGGCTTCAAAGGCCACCACGCTTAAATAGCCTAAAATAATCGCCCAGGTGCATAAGAAAGAGGGTAAGTGACCCAGGGCGCGGTAGCTGTAGACATGCTCACCGCCTACTTTGGGCATGGCGGAGGCCAGCTCGGCGTAGGTCAGGCCCACCATGATGATCGCTAAACCACCGACGATAAACGCTAAGATAGCGCCTACGCTGCCAGCGGATTGAATCGCAGTGCCGGTTAATACAATCCAGCCCCAGCCAATCATCGCGCCGAAGGCGAGGGCTAATACGTCGCCGCGGGCCAGTACCCGGACGAGCTTATCCTGTTCAGAAGAGGGAGTGGTCATCGCACAGTATCCTGCAGGTTATTGGATGTTGTCGTTGGCGCTCTGTGGCGCAGTATCCTGATTCCAGTGACGGAATAGTTACACGCTAGCAGGCGGCGGTCAGAACGCGAATGCACCACTTTGGCGTTCGACTAGACCACTTTTTCAACGCACCAAATAAGTGCATAGCTGACATAATGCTTTCGTCTAAACGCCTGACAGCAGCGGGCTTCACGCGGGAAAGGGGGCGTTGATATGGATCGCCAGCAAGTCTTGCACCAATTTATGCAACTTTATGCACTCCAACCGGAGCGGCTGAGTAAGCAGGTGCGCATTGAGCAGGCGCTGCGCCAAGCCATTACGCAGCAGTGGCCCAGCGGGCTGCGTTTGCCTTCTCATCGGGTGTTGGCCGATGCCATTCAGGTGGCGCGCCAAACCCTGGCCCTGGCGATTGGCACGCTGTTGGAAGAACAGTTGCTGACCACCGCCCACGGCCAAGGCACCTGGACCTGCAAGCCGGTAACGCCCCCACCCGATGCACCCACCAATGTGCAGCTATCACAGCGCGCCCAGCGGGTGCTGCAAGGCCCTGGGGCTAGCATGATTCAAAGCGGGGCCTTCGTGCCCGGCATTCCCGATATCGCTCAGTTCCCCATGCGCAAATGGCGGCAGCTCTACGCCAGCGTGACGGTGCCGCAAAATGCGCTGCTGCTCTCCTACTCCACCGGCGGCTACGGCCCGCTGAAACGGGCGATTCGTGATTTCCTGGCCCGCTGGCGGGATATCCATTGCGATACCGAGCAGATCATCATTACCGATGGCACCCACAACGGCATCGAGCTGTGCGCCGTTGCCCTGGCGGATGTGGGCGATACGGTGGCCATGGAGTCGCCCTGTTATTGGGGTGCGCGCAACGTGTTTACCGCCGCCGGGCTTAACATCGAAATGCTGCCGTGGCGGCCTGAAGCTGGTCATGCCTTGCCCGCCACTCCCGGCCCCGTGGCGCTGGCTTACCTCACCGGCTCGCACCACTATCCGCTCAGCGTGCCGACCAGCGCCGAGCATAAACAGCGGCTGTGTGAGGCGTTATCGCCCACCTACGTGGTGGAAGATGACTATGAATTTAACCGCGACGACCACCCCAACCTGCTGTTCGATGCCCACTCTGAACGCCATTTGCTGGTAGGCTCTTTCTCTAAGATGATGTTTCCCGGCCTGCGGCTGGGCTACTTGGTGGTGCCGCGCCATTTGGCAGGGCCCATGAACCGCCTGCGCAGCGAGCTGTTTCGCGAGGGCCGTATGCTGGACCAAGCCGTGCTGGCCCAGTTTATTTTTGATGGTGATTTGGATGCCTGGTGTCGGCGCATTCAGCGGGACTATTTAGGCCGCCAGCAGGTGCTGCACGACCAGCTGCGCTCGCTGCCCCACGTGCGCTCGGTGTCGGCTCCCAGCAGTGCCATCAGCCTTTGCGTGGAGTTCGAGCCGGGCATTAACGATGTGGCCATCGCGCAATCGTTACTGAAAGAGCACTTAATCGTGCGGCCGTTAAGCCCAGTGTGTGCGCCGAACGACCCACGCGTTGGTTTGGTGATGGGGGTGGGCATGCTCTCTGGGGAAACGCTGGTGCGAGAGGCACAGCGCCTGCGCCGCTGCCTGGAGCCGCTGCTGCGCTAAGCGCCCAACGCGCTTTATCCGTCATCAGTACACTACACAAAACGTGAGCAATACGTCTTATCCACAAGGACCGTCCTATGCATCGCCCTGTTGATAGCTTTTGGGTCTCTACGCTCTCTTCCGCTGCTTCCTCTTCCACCGCCCAGCTACGCGGTTGGCTGGCCGTCGCTGCCCTACTGCTGCTCTCTGGGTGCGCTACTTTTGCGCCCAGCCCGCCGGAGGATCAGACCAATATCTGCGAGATTTTCCGCGAACAGCCTAGCTGGTACGACTACGCGCAAGCGTCGGAAGAGAAGTGGGGAACGCCCATCGCGACCCAAATGGCGTTTATTCAGCGGGAGTCCTCGTTTCGCAGCCACGTGCGCCCAGACCGCAAATACTACCTTGGCTTTATTCCCGGCCCGCGCCCCTCTTCCGCCAAAGGCTACGCCCAAGCTCAAGACCCGGTGTGGGGCGAGTACGAAGACCAAGCGGGCAGCCTATTTGCCCGGCGCACGCATATGAAACACGCCACCGATTTCATTGGCTGGTACAACGCCCGCACTCGCGCGCAAACGGGCATTTCGCTCAACAATCCTGAGCACCTCTATTACGCCTACCACGAGGGCGCAGGCGGCTATCAGCGGGGCACTTATCGCAGTAAACCCCAGGTGCTCAACGCAGGCCGCCAAGTGGCGAGCCTTTCCAACCGCTACCAGGCCCAGCTCAACAGCTGCCAGGCAGAGTTCCAGTGCCGCAAGTTCTATCAGGTGTGGCCATTCTGTCGTAGCTGAGGGCGTCTTTCATGACACTGTTAATGGGATTCGCCTTTGTCGGCGTGGTGTTTTTCACTTCCATGCTCTCCGGCGTATTTGGTATGGCGGGCGGGCTGGTGTTGCTGTGGTTCCTGCTGGTGATATTCCCCGCCAGTACTGCCATGGCCGTGCATGGCGTCATTCAGTTAACGGCCAATGCCTCTCGGGCGTGGCTTTCGCGGCGCTTTATCGTGTGGCGCATTGTGGCGCTTATGGCGCTGGGCGTACTCAGCGCGGCTGGGCTTCTGCTGCTGTTTAACTACACGCCCAATGCGGCCACTGTTTCTTTATTAATCGGGCTGCTGCCCATCTTGGTCTGGACGCCCAAGCACTGGTTCCAGCTCGATGCCCATCGCGCCAGCCACGCGTTTTGCTGCGGCATCGCCTCGGGTGGCCTCACGATTGCCGCCGGGGTATCCGGCCCGCTGATCGATATCTTCTTTGTGCGCTCGCAGATGGACCGCCGCCAAGTCGTGGCCACTAAGGCCATGATTCAAGTGGTCGCCCACTCCATTAAAATTCTCTTCTACTTAGGTGCCGCCCTTGCGCTCAGCGTGGGTGAGTGGAGCATCGTGCTACTGGCCGCCCCATTTGCCATGCTGGGCACCCAAACCGGCACACGGATTCTGCACCGCCTGACCGACGCCAATTTCCGCACCTGGACCCGCTGGATCGTCACCGGCATTGGGGTGTTTTACTTCCTGCAGGGGGTGTATCTGTTAACCCGTTAATCGTTGAGGGCCTTCGCGGCACGCTTTAGAGGGCGACCTATACTGACCTTACCTAACGCTGGAGGTCGCCATGGATTACCACCACTACCGCGAAGCCCTTGCCGCATCGCTTGCCCAAAGCGAGCTACCCTTTTCCCCCGCTGAGTATCAAGCGCGCCTTGAGAAGGTGCGCCACGCCATGGCCCAGCGCGAGCTAGACGCGCTGCTGCTCACCGACCCCGCTGATATTAACTACCTCACCGGTTATCACACCTTTGAGGTGTCGGTGCATGCCTGCTTGGTCTGCACGCAAGACAAGCTCGTTCTTCAAGTGGCTTCGATTGAAACGGGGGCTGCGGTGGTGACCGCCCGCGTCGACGAAATTATTGGCTACCGGTGGGAAAACCTGGATGAAATCATCGCTCCACTAGCCGACCTGTTAACCCCCTGCCCGCGTATTGGCATCGACGGCTGGAGCAGCGGGCTGCGGGTGGGCGTGATGGACGCCTTAGCCAAGGCGGTGGGTAAAGAGCGCTTTTTTGAAGCGGGCGAACTGCTTGATGCCATCAAAATCGTCAAAAGCAGCGCCGAACTTGAGATGCTCAAAGAGAGCGCCCGCATCACCGCCGCTGGCTTAGAGACGGCGATGGCCGCCATTCAACCCGGCATGACCGATAACGACATTGCCGCCATTGGCGCTAAAGCGCTCCTCGAAAACGGCAGCGAGTTTATGAGCCTGCAGCCTATCGTGACCAGCGGGCACCGCATTGGGGTGATTCACGTGAACCATAAACGCCGCGTGATTCAGGCCAACGAGCCCGTGTTTTTAGAGTTCGGCGCAGCGTATCAGCGCTACACCGCACCGATGATGCGCACCGCCGTAACCGGCACCCCGAACGCCGCTCTCACCGCCACCCAAGAGCTCTGCCGCTCGATGTTTGAAAACCTCTGCGAGGCCATGCGCCCCGGCCACTCTTTTGATGCCGCCGCCCAGGCCGCTGATACCCTGCTGGCCCCTCAACGCGACCAACTGTTTTTCTCCGGAGTGTTTGGCTACGCCGTGGGCGCGCAGTTTCCGCCGAGTTGGGTAGAAGGCACGGGCTACATTGCCAAAGGCCAAACGCGCACCTTTGAAGCCAACATGGTGTTTCATTTACCGCTCTGCCTGCGGGTGCCCGGCCAGTGGGGCGTTGGCTTAAGCGATACTGTGGTGGTCACCGAACAGGGTGCCAAGCCGCTCACCAACAATGATTGGCAGCTTTATCAGGCCCGTGATAATGGCCCTTGAATAGTTCGAGACAATAGCCTGAGATTGACACCGCGATTGAGGGAGGCTATCTTCACCATAAATGCAAATGAGAAACACTCTCTTTTTAGCCAACACCTTGGTAGATAAAGAGCCGTTGAGGTAAAGGGACGTCACATGACCAGTGAACAGCGCCAGCTTCGTCAAACCCTGCTGTTTTTACGCACATCGTTTGAAGCCGTTCAGCACTCGATTGCCGGACGGCTAGAAGACCCGCTTCCCTGCTGGCTAGACACCAGCATGCTCTCAATGCTCTCCCGAGAGCTGACCCGCTGCTGCCAGCAGGCCAAGCCGCTGTTCGCGCCTGCGGTTGTGGAGCAGCTCTTTATCGCCTCCCAACAGTGCGACCTGCTGCTCAAACAGTGCCCCGGCGTACTCAGCAGCGCCGTCTGCCACCGCCAGCTCAGCGCCATTATGCTGCCGCTCACCAGCGCCATCGGGCAGATTGATACGCCGGTTAAACGTCGCTGGCCTTGGTCGAGAGGATAGCCACGAGCAAACCACGCTCAGTCAATTAACCTTTATTTTTGGCAAGTATTTGCTTACCCAACGCGGTTAATCGATATTTCTGAGTTGGGCTACGTGGCGAGTCGGGCTGAGTCATTTCAATCAACCCAGAATTAAGCAGTGGATTCAGCACCGCCGCACGGAACTTGGTTCTGTTGGAGCGCCCCACTACGTTCATCAAACGTGTGATAGGGGCTTCTTCAACACAAGCCTGAAGCAGATCTACTTGCTCCTTACTTAGTCCTTGCTTAGTCCCTACTTGGTCAGTGACATCAGGGGTGCCCTCAACCGCAGTAACCTCATCAATCAAAAAACCTGTATGAATAGGCAAGCGAATTAAGAAGTAGCTACGCTCATCGTCGGTTTCGAATATCGGCTCTGGAGAATTGTTCGCCTTCATCACGCGAAGAATCTTTGGCACACCCGTTGAACGTCCTTCGGTTAAATCCAGCTCTTTTAAAAACTCACCAATGCGCCGATTGCGGTAACGGCGGCTGACGGCTTTACCTGCCTGCAGGTCTTGCAAGCGGATAGAGCGATCTGGCCCTGGGAAACTCAGTACCATCAGCTCTTGACCATCAATACGTATTTCAATGGGTTCACGAATTTCATAGGAGCGATGGTACACGGCATTTACCACCGCCTCTTCAATAGCAGCCAGCGGAAAATTCCAGAAACGCTCAGCCTGAGGACGATCAGCGTGTTTGGTTACGCCCTCTTTAAGGTAGTTGCGATTGATATAGTCCAAGGCATCACGAGTGATGCGGCCAAGCGGCCCCTTAAACACTTTTTCTTCGAAATGATCACCACCAGCTCCGTCTGGAAAGTACACCACGTCTATTTGGGTGGCTGGAAAGAAGTGCTCAGGTTGTTCATTAAAAAACAGCAGACCTACATGCTTGGGGAAAGCCATTTCGCTTGGGCCACCCACCACGTTCATGCGGCGACCCAGGGTTTCAATATCCAACTCGCGGGCTTCAGCCAATAACTCACTACCAATGTCGTGCAAAAAATCACGCATTAAATAGGGAGAAAGGTCGCTTAATTTTGCCGATTGGCGATAGCGATCATCAAAAGGCACGGTGGCTGCTAAGCTCAGCAGCTCACGCTCATCCTGCCCCGAGGCCTTCACCGTGCTGGTATGTTTACGCAGGTAATAGGCCCAATCACTCTTCTTGCTCAGGCTAGTTTTGGCTTTATAAGGGCGTGTTTCTCCGCCAGGAGCCCACAACACCAGAATTGTGGCCCCCTGAATCTCGTAGGTAGCGGTGAGCGGATGATAGTGCGGCGCAATGGCTGAGTGCCCAAGATTTAACAGCTCTTTTTGAATGGCATCGATTTGCTCAGGTAACAGACCAATAGGTGGCAACTGCGGCTGGCCATTTTCTTCAGCAACCCCCACCAACACATAACCGCCACCCAAGTTGTGGAAGTCATTAGCGAAAGCACACAAGGTGTGCAGGATGGACTCAGGGTTCCAGCCCTCCTTGTACTCGACCCTCTCGCTTTCTACGGTGCGGTGATGGAGCAGGTCATTAATATTGATGGGGAGCTTAGGTTTCATGCTGCTTGCTCGGGCACTGGATTGAGGTATTAAGCACGCGTTAGCCCCTATCATGTTTAAGTTAACCTCATGATGTAGAACGGTGCTGGCAAATGCAATTCTGTGATGAGAGACCACACCAGAGGCATTCTCCACCGCCTTGCCCCCTCCTCAACCACGCCTCATTTACTCGGCGGGGTTTTGTTTTGCGCGTCCGTCCCCATTAACTAGGGCATAGCATCGTCGTTGGCGCTTACTAGTAAACTGGTCTATTCTATTCGCCACGATGATAACCACTGCTTCAAAGGAGTTTTGCCCTATGGCGTACGAGACGCTGTTTACCCCTACCACGCTAGGTAGCCTGAACATTCCTAACCGCGTCATCATGGCGCCGCTGACCCGTTCGCGCACGCCGGATAGCGTGCCGGGCAAGATGCAGGAAGCTTATTACGGCCAGCGCGCCGGTGCGGGCCTGATCATTAGCGAAGCCACCAATATTTCTCCCACTGCCCGTGGTTATGTGTACACACCCGGCATCTGGACCGATGAGCAGGAAGCAGGCTGGAAAGGCGTCGTGAATGCCGTTCACGCCAAGGGTGGTCGTATTGCTCTTCAGCTGTGGCACGTGGGCCGCGTTTCCCATGAGATGGTGCAGCCCAACGGCCAGCAGCCGGTAGCCCCTAGCGCGCTGAAAGGTGAAGGCGCTCAGTGCTTTGTTGAATTCGAAGACGGCACCGCTGGTCAGCACCCCACCAGCACGCCACGTGCGCTGGAAACCGACGAGATTCCTGGCATCGTGGATGATTACCGCCAAGCGGCCATCCGTGCCAAGCGCGCCGGGTTCGATATGGTCGAAGTCCACGCTGCCAACGCTTACCTGCTGAACCAGTTCCTGGCCACCGGCACCAATAAGCGCACCGACCAGTACGGCGGTTCGCTGGAAAACCGTGCCCGCTTCCCGCTGGAAGTGGTCGATGCGGTCGTGG
Source organism: Halomonas sp. LC1 (assembly GCF_030247125.1). NCBI lineage: Bacteria > Pseudomonadati > Pseudomonadota > Gammaproteobacteria > Oceanospirillales > Halomonadaceae > Halomonas > Halomonas sp. LC1. The sequence continues at coordinate 179,577 of NZ_JASSPG010000005.1, forward strand.
AAGTGTTTGGTGCTGAGCGTGTCGGCATTCGTATGACGCCGTTCATCGAGCTGTTCGGCTTGACCGACGATGAGCCGGAAGCGATGGCGTTCTACATGGCAGAGCAGCTCTCCAAGCGCGGCCTCGCCTACCTGCACCTCAACGAGCCGAACTGGGCGGGCGGCGACATCACCTTCCCTGCCGGTTTCCGTGAGCAGATGCGCGAACGCTTTAGCGGCAGCCTGATCTACTGCGGCAACTACGACGCCGAGCGCGCCGAAGCACGCATCAGCGAACATACTGCCGATGCCGTGGCCTTTGGCCGCCCCTACATTGCCAACCCGGATCTTCCGGAGCGCTTCCGCGTGAACGCCCCGCTCACCGAGCCGAACCATGAAACGTTCTATGGCGGCGATGAGAAGGGCTACACCGATTATCCGTTCATGGATAACGGCTATGACCGCATGAGCTAAGCCTCTTCGCGATGCGCAGGGCTGGGTTTCCCCTTTTGGGGGAACCCTTATGGACGAAAAGCATCACTTAGGTGGTGCTTTTTTTATGCCTACGTGTTTTAAAACGCTGCTAGGCTACTGATTCTCTCGTTTTAACGCGCGTTTCTTTACTCACGAACAGGTGGTTTATGCTCGCTTCGCTGTTGGCGCTGCTGGTCTCATTGCTACTGGTGGGTGCCGCTGCCGCCACGGGCGCACGCTTTCGTCCCGATGGTTGGTACCGGGCGCTGCGCAAACCTCGCTGGACGCCGCCCGATCTCGCGTTCCCCATCGCCTGGGGGATTCTCTATCTCTTGATGGCGATTGCGGCTTGGCGGATTTATATGGCGGACGACTCGCCACTGCGTAGCGCGGGCCTTGCTGTGTATGGTGTGCAGCTGTTGGTCAATGCGGCGTGGTCATGGCTGTTTTTTGGGCGCAAACAGATGGCCGCCGCGCTGGTGGATATCGTGCTGCTGTTGGGGCTGATTACGCTGGCCATTGGCCTGTTTGCCCAGGTGAATAGCCTCGCCGCGTGGCTAATGGTGCCTTACTGGCTGTGGGTCGCTCTCGCGCTGGCACTCAACGCCACCATTTTGCGATTAAATAGCGCCTAAGGGTTAACTAACAAAAGGGTGTTACCCCATGGATACAACGTCACTGCCCGTTCTACTGGCCTTTGCCTCGCTGCTGTTAGGGGTGCTGGCCGTAGTGATTTTCGCTTACGTCGTAGTGCCCAAACGACGTCGCGCCAAGGCCAAGGCCGAAGCAGCAGAGGCACCGGTCGCCGCGCCTACGCCGCCGCCAGCGGAAGAGCCGCCGCCCGCTCCCGCCAAGCGCACGGGGAAGGTCAAACAGCACTCGCTGTTCGTCATTTTCAACCAGCCGGATGTCACCACCGATGAGCGATTGACCGAGTGGCTGCGTGGCAAGGGCGCCCATTACGACGCCATCAAGAAGGTGTTTTTGATCGACGGCCAGCAGGCATCTAACCCGATTACCGTGGCCAACGCCTTCCCGCCTGGGGAAATGCCCGACCTGCTGCGCGGGGAAACCCACGAGCCCATTCGGGGGGTTAGCCTGCTGGTGAAGCCGCCGCTGCACAAACGCCGCAATCAGCAGATGCACGTGTATGTGGAACTCGCCAAAGAGATGAACGAGACCTTCAGCGGCGACATGCTGGATGCCGACCGAGAGCCAGCCACCGAGGCCACCTACGCTCAAATCATTGGTTAAGCGCTACACCACGCCCTGGCTGCGCAGGTAGTCGTCGTAGCTGCCGCTGAAATCGACGATGCCATCCGGCTGCATGTCGATGATGCGGGTGGCGAGGCTGGAGACGAACTCCCGGTCGTGGCTAACGAACAGCAGCGTGCCGGGGTAGTTCTCCAACGCCAGGTTGAGCGCCTCGATGGACTCCATATCCAGGTGGTTGGTGGGCTCGTCCATCAGCAGCACGTTGGGGTTGGTGAGCGTTAGCTTACCGAACAGCATTCGCCCCTGCTCGCCCCCCGAGATCACCTTCACCGACTTGTTGATGTCGTCGCTGGAGAACAGCATGCGGCCCAACGCGCCGCGTACCACCTGCTCACCGCCTTTGGTCCACTGGCCCATCCACTCGAACAGCGTGGCGTCATTGGCGAAGTCATCGGCGTGGTCTTGGGCGAATACGCCAAGCTCGGCGGCATCGGTCCACTTCACTTCACCGGCGTCTGGGCGAAGATCCCCCGCCAGCGTTTTCAGCAGGGTGGTTTTGCCAATGCCGTTAGGGCCGATGATGGCAATGCGCTCACCTGCTTCCACGGTCATGGAGAAACGCTTGAACAGCGGCTCGCCGTCGTAGCCTTTGGTAATCGCCTCCACGTTCACCGCGTTACGGTGGATCTTCTTGTTTTGATCAAAGCGGATAAACGGGCTCACCCGGCTGGAGGGTTTGATGTCCTCCAGTTTGATCTTGTCGATCTGGCGCGCCCGCGAGGTGGCCTGCTTCGCTTTGGAGGCGTTGGCCGAGAAGCGGCTGACGAACTGCTGCAGCTCGGCAATTTGCGCCTTCTTCTTGGCGTTGTCCGCATGCTGACGTTCGCGGGCCGCAGTGGCCGCTGTCATGTAATCGTCGTAGTTGCCGGGGAACAGGGTGATTTCGCCGTAATCCAGATCCGCCATGTGGGTACACACACTGTTCAGGAAGTGACGATCGTGGGAAATGATCACCATGGTGCTGCTGCGCGCTTTTAGAATCTCTTCCAGCCAGCGGATAGTATTGATATCCAGGTGGTTGGTGGGTTCGTCCAGCAGCAGCACGTCTGGGTCGGAGAACAGCGCCTGGGCCAGCAGCACGCGCAGCTTCCAGCCAGGCGCGACTTCACTCATGGGGCCGGTGTGCTGTTCGATAGGAATGCCCAGGCCCAGCAGCAGCTCGCCCGCGCGGGACTCGGCGGTGTAGCCATCCAGCTCGGCGTAGCGCACTTCTAAATCCGCTACGGCCATACCGTCTTCTTCGCTCATTTCAGGCAGCGAGTAGATGCGCTCGCGCTCGGCGGCCACTTTCCACAGCTCGGCGTTGCCCATGATAACGGTGTCGATGACCCGTTCGTTTTCGTAGGCAAACTGGTCCTGGCGCAGCTTACCCAGCCGGGTACTGCTATCCAGCATCACCTGGCCAGACGAGGGCTCCAACTCGCCTCCCAGGATTTTCATAAAGGTGGACTTACCGCAACCATTCGCGCCAATCAACCCGTAGCGATTGCCGTTATTAAATTTGACGGAAACATTTTCGAACAGGGGCTTGGCCCCAAACTGCATGGTGATGTTGGCGGTTGCGATCAAGATAGAGGCCCTGGTTAACGAGGAAGCGCTGTTGGAGAAACGAGCACGCTTGCAAAAGCTCGCGATTCTACGCGCCTTTGGGCAACGTTACATCTCCCCTTGCGCGCTTCCCTTAACCGGGCACTTGACTACTGCGCAGGCATTTCAAGCAGAAAGCGTTCTCCGTCAAGCGCTTGGCGCAGGCGTGAGTGTAAAATCTCAACGATCCCCTGGTGCTCGCCGACCAACGCGGTGGTCGTCACCGTCAACCCACTGTGGCGCTGTTCGGCGGCGGCGCAGATCTCGGCGATATCGCCACCCTCACCGGCATGACGACCTGGGGAGAGAAACAGCATCGCCAGCACCACGTTCCCGCTGCTGAATTCAGGCGTATCCAGCAGGTGCTCCAATAGCGGCTCGTTAAAGCGGTACTCGTCGCCGTCACGTCGCTCCATGGAAGCCGCCGCCACGCAGCGCACGTCGTCGCCCAGCAGCACGCTCAATTGCCCAGCCAGGCGGTTACGCACGGCGGTAACGTCGGGAATGGGGCTGCCGTGGTCCACCAGCGCGACCTTGGCAGCGCCTTGTTCAGGCAACTGCGCACGTACGTTATTGGCCAACAGCTGTGCCAAGCGCAGATCGTTACTCCCAAGTTCATCTACCAGTGGCTGAGCAACCCGCACCGACACGTTAGGAAAACGGGCCTGTAGCGCGGCCATTCGCTCCGGCAAGTACCCCGTTAGCGCTTTACTGGGGCCGAAGAAAAACGGCAGCACGATAATCTCGGTGGCGCCTGCCTCGGCGCTGCGTTCGGCGGCGGGGCCTAACGTAATGGCGGGAATGCCATCGACCTCTTCAGCGGGGATTTTATTGGAGTGCAGCAGCGAGGCCGCCTGAACAGTCTCCCCTAGCGTCTCGCTCAACGCGGCCGCCACCCGGCGCAGATTATGGGTCGCCTGGGGGCGCAGAGAGCCGTTATCGACAAGAAAAATAGCGCGCATCGCGTTCGTCCTTTTCAATCAAAGCGTTAATGAGCCGCCAGCACATCCGCAGCGGCTCGATGTAGCTGGGCGTGACGTGTAGCCAGGGCGGCAATATCGCGGTCGTAGCCGCCGCCGATGACCGCCGCCACGGGAATGTCAGACTCACGACAAAGGTTCAACACGTAGTGATCCCGGGCATAGAGCCCGTCGCTGCTGAGCGATAAGTAGCCCAGTCGGTCATCGTGATGCACATCCACCCCGGCATCATAGAGCACTACGTCTGGCTGGTACGCGGCGAGTACCCCAGGCAGCCAAGACGCGAGTTCGGCCAGATAAGCCGCATCCTCCATGCCGTTGGGCAGGTCGATATCCAGGTCGCTTTTTGCTTTGCGGGCGGGGAAGTTACGCGCCGCGTGCATGGAAAAGGTAAACACGCCGGGTTCGTTGGCAAAGAGCCGCGCGGTGCCATCGCCTTGATGCACGTCGCAATCCACAATCAGCACCCGCTCTACCCAGCCCTGCGCCAGCGCGTGGGCGGCGGCCACGGCTAAATCGTTGATCAAACAGTAGCCGCTGGCGGCATCCGCATGGGCGTGGTGCGTGCCGCCCGCCGAGTTGCAGGCAAGCCCGGTGGTCAGGGCCGCTTCCAGGGTGAGCAGCGTGCCGCCGGTTTCCAGCCGCACTCGTTCCACCAAGGCTTGCGACCACACGAATCCACTACGTCGCTGAGCGGCACGATCGAGCTGGCCGTACAAAAACGCCTGGACGTATTCACGGGTGTGCACGCGCTGGAGGCTTTCTATGGTAGCCGGTTGGGGCGTGTGCCACTCGATGGGGCAGGCCAGCGTTTGCTCACCCAATAGCTGCCGAAGCAACCGAAACTTTTCCATGGGGAAGGGGTGATTGGCTGGTAAATCAATCGTATAACCCGGATGATGAACCACCGTTAACGCCATGCGCGTGCAGCCACTTTGGTCACAAATGTAGATCGCTTATGTTGCTTGATACCACGACGTTAAACCAGCAAAGAAACTTCTTCGACGGCCATGCGGATATCTGGCTTTTTGGCTACGGTTCGCTGATTTGGAAGGCCGATTTTGACTATTTAGAGCGCCGGCCTGCGGCGATTACCGGCTGGGCGCGGCGCTTCTGGCAGGGCTCCCACGACCACCGCGGCACGCCGGAAGCGCCGGGGCGTGTGGCGACGCTGATTCGTGCCGAAGGTGCGGTATGTCACGGCATGGCCTACCGCATCACCCCAGAGGTGCTCGCACCGTTGGATGTGCGGGAGAAAAACGGCTACCTACGGGAAAAAGTCACGCTGACGTTTTTGGATGAAGCGGGTAACCCTGACGCCGACCAAGCGCCTAGCGAGGGGCTGATTTATCTGGCCAGCGAAGACAACCCAGCGTTTTTAGGCGATGCCCCGCTGGCCGACATCGCCCAGCAAATTGCCCAAGCCCACGGCCCCAGCGGCCCCAACAGCGCTTACTTGCTGAACCTCGCCCAAGCGCTGCGCGAGCTGGGCACCGAGGATGCGCATATTTTTGCCCTGGAAGCGCAGCTACAGCGCTACCAGTAGCGCGGATAGCGGCGGTGGCGCGCCAAGTTATTGACCAGAATCGCCACCACCAGCATGACGATGCAGCCTGCGCCAATGGGGATCAGAGGATACCACCAGCCCAACTGATGCACGCTGGCACCGCCTGCCACGGCAATCAGCGCAGCGGCAGCCCCTGGCGGATGAACGGTATGGGTAAGCTGCATGACCAAAATGGAGAGCGACACCGCCAACGCCATCGACAGCGGCGTGGCCCCCAGCAGTTGGTAGCAGCCCACGCCCACACAGGCAGAGAGCACGCTGCCAAACAGCACATGGCTGGGCTGGGCAAAGGGGCTTTCCGGGGCGGCATAAATCAGCACCGAGGTTGCCCCGAACGAGCCCACGATCAACAGCTGCTGGGAGAGCCACTCGGCGCTTAGCCAGCAAATCAGCGCCATGCCAGTAAAGGCACCCAGCCACGACCAGCAGGCATCCTGCCAGCCCACCCGGGGGCGCGGCGTTCGTTCTCCGCGCATCTTGCCAAGATACGTTTTCATCGCACTCGCCTTTGCACAAAAAGAGTGCAGATGATGACAAAATGCACCAAAGAAGCAAATGACGATGCGTCATAGTGACATGAATGAGGCTCAGGACCTCTTTTACGGATTCTAGCTACGCACGAGGGAAACGCTTTATTTTCCCTATCGTCTTAGTACTACATCATCAGCCACGATAGGATAAAGAGCCCAATCAGCGTGCGGAAAATGCCGCCAATGATGGAGCCACGCAAAAACGCACGCAGCCCACCCCACAGCACCAGCAGGCCGATGAGCAGTATCGCGAGGCTCAAGAACGAGTCGTTGATCCCCAGCGAACGCGTCAGACCGCCGATAAAGTCGTCAAAAGCACCGAAAAAGTTGGTGAAGAGCCCCACCAAAAACTCCACCACCACGCGAATGGCATCGCCTATCGCCTCGCCGATGCCCTCAAAAAATCCGTTTGCCTGCATGCGCGTTGTCCATTGCTTGAAGATGATTGATCGAAGGTAATCGCTCGAAAATAGCTCGTTGAAGATAGTTCGTTGCAGATAGTTCGTTGCAGATAGTTCGTTGCAGATAGTTCGTTGCAGATAGCAAGCATTGTGTGTGAAAACACGCAGCCTGGCAAAGCCACGCGATTGAGCGGCTTCCACCTTTCGCCTATTCCCTTTTTAGCACCGCCGCGTTACAACGTTAAGTACGCAGTTGCGGGAGAGACTGGTACACGACACCAGCGCCGAAGGAGCAACGACCCCGGAAACTCTCAGGCCAACGGACCGCAGCCGCTAACGTTTTTACCAATACGTTCCGAAGAGCGGTTGATGACGGCGTCACTCAGCCCACCGAAGGAGCAAGCGCCACATCATCGGCGTGAATCTCTCAGGTTCCATGACGGAAGGGGTACGCCTAGCAAACACGTTTGCTGGGGTATCACCCGACGCTCATACAATCTGTGGAGAGACTCATGCAACGCATTGCAATTATTGGCGGTGGTATTACCGGTATTACCAGCGCCTACGCCCTCGTGAAACGCGGCTTTGACGTCACTGTGTTTGAAAAGCATCGCTACGCCGCGATGGAAACCTCGTTTGCCAACGGCGGGCAGCTTTCTGCCTCCAACGCTGAGGTATGGAACCACTGGCCAACGGTCATCAAAGGCCTGCGCTGGATGCTAAAAAACGACGCCCCACTGCTCGTCAACCCTCGTCCTACCTGGCACAAGCTGAGCTGGTTTGCGGAATTTATCGCCGCCATCCCCCGCTATGCCGACAACACCATCGAAACGACGCGCCTCGCCATTGCCGCCAGGGAGCATCTGTTTCAGTGGGCGCAAGACGAGCAGATCGATTTCGACGTGAAACAAAAAGGCATTCTGCATATCTACCGCGATAAAGCGGGCTACGAGCATGCCGCTAAGGTCTCACAGCTTCTGCACCAAGGCGGGCTCGAGCGTAGGGCGGTCACACCAGAAGAAATGCGCGCCATCGAACCCACGCTCGCGGGTAGCTACTACGGCGGCTTCTTCACCGAAAGCGACGCTACCGGGGATATTCACAAATACACCAACGGCCTCGCCAAGGCCGCGGCCAAACGCGGCGTGCGGCTGAACTACGGCCACCAGGTGACCGACCTGGGTGCGGATGAGAACAGTGCCTGGGTCAGCGCTTCCGTCGACGGTGAAAAGGTACGCCAAAGCTTTGATAGCGTGGTGGTGTGTGCCGGGGTCGGCAGTCGTGCCATCGCCGCCCAGCTGGGCGACCGCGTGAACATCTACCCGGTCAAAGGCTACTCCATCACCGTGCAGTTGGACGATGCAGCCTCACAGCAGGCCGCACCGACGGTGAGCTTGCTGGATGACGAGACCAAGCTGGTGACCAGCCGTCTGGGGAACGACCGTTTCCGCGTGGCCGGTACCGCTGAGTTTAATGGCGCGAACCGCGACATTCGTAACGACCGGATTCAGCCGCTGGTGCGCTGGGTAGAGCAGTGCTTCCCCGGCGTGAGTACTCAACGAGTGGTGCCTTGGGCGGGCCTGCGCCCGATGCTGCCGAATATGCTGCCTAAAGTCGGCCCTGGCAAATTGCCGACCGTTTTCTACAACACGGGCCACGGCCACCTGGGCTGGACGCTATCTGCGATTACCGCTGAAATGCTCGCCGACGCCGTAGATCACTCCACCGCCACCTCGCTAATCGCGACGCACTAGGCAGAGCCATCACTCAAAACGACCAAAGGGGCCGCTGGGCCCCTTTTTGCTAACATGCCATATTTGCTAACACGCGACGCGGTCTCGTCCGCTCTCTTTCGCTTGGTAGAGCGCGTTATCGACCCGTTTCATCATGCTTTTGGGCGTGTCGTTCGCAGCCGCTTCTGCGACGCCTAAACTGACGGTCACGCGCTCGGCGCCTGGAAAGGCGGCGCTTCCGATACATTGACGAATTTTCTCGGCAAGCCTGGCGGCCTGCTCAAGGGACGTTTCCGGGGCCAGAATGATGAATTCCTCCCCTCCCCAGCGGGCGCAGTAGTCCGCACTACGCAGATTGTCTTCCAGCAGTGCCGCCAAGGCGCGCAGGACCTGGTCGCCCACATCGTGGCCTTGGCTGTCGTTGATCGCCTTGAAGTAGTCGATATCGAGCATGATGAGCGAGAAAGGCCGCACATAGCGGTTCAAGCGCCCTAGCTCGTGTTTTAACAGGTAATCGAACCGGGCGCGATTCATCAACCCAGTCAGCATATCGGTGGTGGCGAGACGCTTGAGCTCGGCCTCTTTTTCCACCCGTTGGGTGATGTCGCGCTGCACCAATACCAACACGTTATCGGCATATCCGGGCATCGACATGGCGGTGACACGCCACTCGATGAGCGGCCGCGGCGCCTTGGAGAGCAGCGCTTCCTCAGCGTGGTCCAAGCCGGAGAGAGAGCATCCCAGGCCCAGCTTGCCACCCGACAAGGCGTGGTGGAGCTGGGTCAAGAGCTGCTCGTTCGCCGCCTCTTGATGGACGATTTTAGGCGACGCGCCCAACCAGTGGTCGCGATCTCCTCCCCAAAACTGCACGTACTCCTCGCTGACGTCCAGTATCCGAATGCCCTGGCCGTTAGGCCGTCCGCCGAGTACCGCGACGGCCTGACTGCTGGGTTCGCTGATGGACAGCGGCGCTCCTTGCGTTTGATTTTGCGGGGTTTCTACCATAGTTCATCCAATGAAAGTCGGCGCCTGGGCCGTTTCGTCCCAGAAACGAGCCGTGATCCAAGCGCGATATGCCTCTCGACAATACGTACCCTTTCTGCGCCGACCACGTCGCCATTACACAAAGGATACGCTCGTTTACTAAATAGCAATATAGTCCACGTTATGAATAAGCGAAAAGGGCTGACCGTTACTCGGCCCTAGCGACCCACAGCCGGTAAAGCGCTGGCGTGAAGAAAAACGACACCAGTGTGGCCAAGAGTAGTCCAAAGCCCACGGTTTGCGCGAAAGGTGGCCAAAGCCCACCGGCGGCCACCATGAGTGGAATGAGCCCGGCAAAGGTCGTGATGGTGGTCGAGACGATGTGCCGACTGGTCGGCCCGCTAATGACCGCCAGCATGGCTTCCCTATCGCCTTGCCGAGCCGCAGGATCATCATCGAACGCGGCAATGATGATGATCGTTGCGTTGATCGCCACCCCCACCAACCCCATGATGCCGACGATGATCACGAAGCCGAAGGCGTGGCCGCTCAGCAGCAGTGCTACGACCCCCATGCCCATCGCCTGGGCACCGGCAATGAACACAATGGCGGCGCGGCGGAAGGAATTAAAGGCCAGTACGACCGTGGCCACCATGGCAATCACTAGCAGCACGACCGAGGCGAGCAGTTGGCTAACCGCTTCGTCACGCTCGGCGGCTTCCCCACCGGTCTCGATCCGATAACCGGGAGGCAGGCGTATCTCACCCGCATCGATGGCTGCTTGCAGCTTGGCATCGAGCTGCGCCATGGAGACGGCCGGCAGCGCATCGGCCACCAAATAGCCCTGCACGAGCTGCACGCGCTCGGCGTTACGGCGGGTAATGACGCTCCACGACGGCGCCAGATAGCTCTCGGCCACGGCGGCCAGCGGTAACCCCTCGCTGACCTGGTCGCTGACCAGGCGCAAGGCGGCCAGCTGCTCGGCATCGGTGCGCCACGCATCGGCATAGCGCACGCGTACCGGCAACTGCTGAGTATCTTCCAGCAAAACACCCGCAGGCTGGCCAGAGAGTGCGGCCCCCACCTGCTCGGCTAGGGTCTGGGGCGACAGTCCGGCATCGCTCAGCGCTGTTTGGTCGATCTCCAGCATCAGGCGTGGCAGGTCCTGCTGCATCCCGGCACGCACGTGGGTCACCTGGGGAAGCTGGTGCATCAGGCCCGCCAGCTCTAACCCCAGAGAAGAGAGTATGTCGAGATCGTCACCGTACACCCGTAGTTCGATAGGGGCTTGGAACGGCGGCCCCTGCTCGTACTTGCGTACAACGCTCTGGGCTTGGGGAAAGCGTTGGTCAAGCGCTTGCTGCAGTTGGGGCACTTGCTGGCGAGTGACGTCCAGCGATGCCGTATCGACGATGAGGTGTAAAAACGCCGGGTTGTTGTCCTCGTTCGTTAGCACGTTGTAATACATCATCGGCGCGCTTTCACCGACGAACGCAGACACACGCACCACGCCCGGCAGCTCGCGCACCATACGCTCGACGTCGTGGGCCAGCGATTCCGTTTGCGCCATGCTGCTGGCAGGAGGCAGGCGTACTTCCACGTGGAACTGATCGCGGTCGGCGGGCGGGAAGAACGCCACGTCCAGCGTGGGCATCAGCGCCATGCCCCCCACCGGCACGCAGAGCGTGATCACCATGGCGGCCACTGGGTGGCGCAGTGCACTGCGCACCGTACCTCGGAAGGCACGCTTGAGCGCATTATCCCGCGGGGCGGGCGGTTTGGCCGCCACTTTGGCCAGCAACATGGGCGATAGCGCGGGCACCAGAAACAGGGAGATCAGGTAGGAGCTGACCAGGGCCACCATCACCGCCATGGCGAGCGGCCCGACGAACTCGCCCGCCGGGCCCGGCATGAGCACGATGGGCATGAAGGCCAGCACGGTCGTCAGCGTGCTAGCAAGCAGCGGCACCGCCAAATGGCGCAACGCATCCCGAGTCGCGACCAGCGCGGAATCGCCCTGCAGAAAGCGCTCCCGCAGGGCATTGGTCATCACGATCGCGTTGTCCACCATCAGACCCAGCGCGACGATGATGCCGATAATACTCATCTGGTGGATTTCCATGCCCAACGGCCGGAACAGCGCCAATGTCAGCAGGGCGGTGGCGGGAATGGCCAGCCCCACGGTGAGCGCCGAACGCCACCCCATGGTCAGAAACAGAATACCCACCACCAGCACCAACCCCATCAGCAGGCTAAGCGCCACGTCGCTCAACCGCTGATTGGTGTAGCTGGCCTGCTCGAACACTTCCTCGACGGCGAGCCCCACCGGCAGCTCATCGGCGAAGGCCGCGAGTCGCTCCTGCGCCCGTGCCACCCAGAGATCGATCCGCTGACCAGGCGCCATGCGCGCGCCCACGAACACCGCTCGCTCACCGTTGAGCAGCGCCACGGCGCTGGGTGGGTCTTGTACACCGCGGCGCAGTTCGGCAATTTCGCCCAATTTGACGCTTTGCCCCTGCCGAGTCGTCACGTTGATCTCCCGCAGACGATCCAGCGCGTCGAATTCCCCGCTCAGCCCTACCGTGAGACGGTACCCTTGGGTGACCACCTCGCCAGCGGTGCGTCGTCCATCGCTGGCGTCGATGGCGGCAGCCAGTTGGCCCACGGAAAGTCCGAGGGCATTGAGCTCCAGCGGATCGACCATCACCTCGACCTGCTCGCCGGCCACGCCAAAGCGGTGGGTATATTCGGTGCCGGCCACCTGCCGAAACGCATCTTCCAAGCGTTCGGCGTAACGCTCCATGAGCTGTGGGTTGGGCGGCGTATCCAGCGTCCAACGCAGCGCGGCCACGAGGCTGAAGGCGTAGCCGCGATCATCTAACAACTCTGGAGTGTCTACCCCTTCCGGCAACGACGGTGCCACATCGCCCAGCTTATCGCGCACGCGGCTCCATACCGGCGCCACGTTGGTGACGTCGTCACCCAGTTCGAGACTCAGCAGCGCGATGCCTTGGCGAGACGTGGATTCCAGCACGCTGATCTCGGAAATGGTGCGTAGTTCTTGCTCGATCGGCCTGGCCACCAGCGCTTCGATCTGCTCTGGGGTGGCGCCTGGGTACGGCGCCAGTACCGTGGCATTGCGCGCGATGAGGTAGGGATCTTCTGCGCGCGGCAGCGTTTGAACGGCCGACAGCCCGGCGGCGATGAGCAGGCCCAGCGAGAGGGCCAGCAGGCGGCGATTGAACAACCACTCAATGCGCATGGGCCACGTCCTCGCTCAGCGTGACCTGCTGCCCGGGCGTAATGCGGTGAGTACCACTGCGAATCAAACGCATACCCGGGGCCAAAGTGCCCCGCACGAAGGCGTCATCCCCTTCGGTGTGCAGTAGCTCGACGCTAGCTTGCGCAACGCGGTAGCGGTCGTCCTCGTCTGGCTCGACAATCAATACGTTCCACAGACCCCGGTCGGCAGCACGCAGCGCCGCTAGCGGTACCCAATAACCGCTCGCGGGTTCGGTCATCGAGTAGCTCAACTCGGCCAAATCGCCAGGCACGGCAGCATGGTCGCCCGTCATCGCCACGACCAAGGTTTGTGTACGGCTGTCGCCATCCACTTGGGGCAACCGGGCACGCACGCTGCCCTCGATCGTTTGATCGTTCACCTGCAGCATCACGGCCTCCCCGACGGCAAACGTCGCCGCCAGCCGCGCGGGCAAGCCAAGGTGAGCCTCCAACTGGCGCGTATCGATGACATCGAACGCCGCCGTGCCGCTCGTCACGAGGCTTCCTACATCGATGTAGCGCTCGACCACTCGGCCCGCAAACGGCGCTTTGAGCGTGCTGTCTTCTAGATCGGCCGTGAGGCTATCGCGCTCGGCGGCCAACGCAGAGAGTCGCGCTTGCAGGGTCAACCGGTCGGTGCGGGCCTGATCCAACGCCGTACGGCTCGCAAAGTTGCTCTGGTTCAACTGCGCTTCGCGCTCTTCCTGACGCTGGGCCAGAGCGAGGCTCGCGCGTGCCTCTTCGCTGCGTGCTGCCACTTCGGCTAGGCGGCTCTCTAGCCGGCGGGTATCAAGGGTGGCCAACACTTCGCCCTGCTCAACTGCATCGCCTCGGTCGGCCAGCAGAGTCTCCACTCGCCCGGCCGGTTCGAAGGCCAACGATACCGACTGGCGCGCCACCACTCGGCCGGTTAAACGCACTTCTCGCGTCAGCGTGTCAGCCTGCGCCAGCGGCTGCGCCACGACCTGGAGCAGGGCGTTATCCGCGCCCTCCTGACGCGCCTGCTGAGCGCTACTACGCTGACTGGACACCAGCGCCACCACGACCAGCGTTACACCGATCATTAGCAACGCCGCCAGCGCACCGCGCAGCCGGTGCCCCCAAGAAGTCTTCAACGTACCCATGTTGGCCTCGAAATGGTTTATTCTTGAACGATAGCGTTCACTATAATATGTGTACATTACCGTTCAATAACTATTTACGTATGGGCATGGATTTCTTGCATGACAGACGCTCGACCGACGTCGCCTGACCAAAAACGCAGCGCAGGCCGCCCCAAAGACATGGCAAAACGCGATGCGATGCTGGACGCTGCGGCCTGCCTCTTTTTTCGCAACGGTTTGGAGGCCGTCACCATGGAAGCCGTCGCGCGGGAAGCCGGCGTGTCGAAAGTGACGGTGTACGGACATTTCGCGACGAAAGAGACACTGTTTGGCAGCGTCATCCGCCGCGAAACCGCGACGATCCGTCAAGGGCTGGCCCAACTTCCCGATACCCACGACGCCGTGCGCCAGTCACTGATCGAGGTAGGGGTCTGCATGCTGCGTTTTTTGCTGGAACCCCACGTTCTGGCGGTAGAGCGAGTCATGAGCCACCAGGGCGAGCAGCACCCCAAGCTGCTGAGGGCCTTTTTCGACGCGGGCCCGTGGGCTATCAGCCAGTGGCTGCGCGAAAAACTGGAAGGATTGGCCAGCGCTGGCCACCTGAGCCTACCCGACCCGGCACGCGCCGCCGACCAGCTCTGCAGCATGTGGCAGGGTATGCTGATTAAGGAGGTGCGGATGGGCGTGCGCCCCACGCCCACCGAGGAGGAAATTCAGCGGCAAATCACCAGCGCCGTCGATGTTTTTTTGGCAGCGTATGGGCGGCGCTGATGCGCATTAAAAAGCCCCGCCTTCGCGGGGCTTGGAGCATGGTTTAAACCGTTGATCGCGTGTTCGTGGTTCACACCCCCACCGGCCCACCATCGCGCTTCTGAATCACCACGGTGGCGGCACGCGGGCGTACTTGCCCACTCGCCGCCGCAGTGGCGTCTTGCACCAGGGCACTGCCATCCGCGGGCCAGTTGTCGGGGTGCTGGATGTTGATGAACAGCGCGGTTTTATCCGGCGTGGCAAAGATGCCGGTCACTTCGCAGCCGTTCGGCCCCACCGCAAAGCGTTTGAGCTGCTGCTGGTTGCTGCTGTTGATCACCGGCCCCGTACCGCGAATATCCTCTAACCCTTGGGGCACCACGGCCAATAGCTGGTCGTTGGTGTGCTCGGTAACGCCTTCATAGCCGTTGTCGGTCTGAATCCACAGGATGCCTTGGCCATCTTCACGCTCATCGAACCACAGGCCATCGGGGCTGGCGAACTGGTTCATCTCGTTTAGCCCGGAGTGGTTATCCGCGTCATCGGCCGCTGCGCCGAACACAAATACTTCCCAGGTGAAGGCGTTGGGCAAGCGGCTCTCCCGCCAGCGAATCACGTGCCCGGCCTCGTTATTGGCGCGGGGGTTCGCTGCGTTCGCCGGGGCGGTAGCGAACCCGACACCAGGCTGGCTAAGCTCGCTGCCGTCATTAGTGAAGGTGGCATCGCTGCCCTCGTCACTGCGCTGGGTGTTGTTCGTCAACGTGAGATACACCTCACCCGAGGCCGGGTCTACCGTGGCCCACTCGGGACGGTCCATCGGCGTGGCGCCCAGCAGGTCGGCGGCATCGCAGGTGTTGATGATGATGCCTGCCAAATCGTTCTCGGCTAGGCCAAGTGCGGCGGCCAGCGTGCGGCCATCCTGGGTCTTGGCGCTTGGTGTGAGTGGCAGCCACTCGCCGCTGCCATCGGCATGGAAGCGCGCCACGTAGAGCGTACCGTTATCCATGTATTTATTGCCGATGGCGAGGCGGTCGTAATCAGCGCCGGGGCGGTTGGCATCGGCGGGATCCCAGGCGGCATCAGAGACGTACTTGTAGACATACTCGTTACGGGCATCGTGGCCTGAATAGTAAACGATGGGCTTGCCCGCTTCTAATTTGCCCAGCCAGCACCCTTCATGACGAAAACGTCCCAGCGCCGTACGCTTCACCGCGCGAGCACCGCTGTAGGGGTCGACTTCTACTTGGTAGCCGAAGGTACGTGCCTCGTTGCGGTAGTCATCTTCGGCACGCTCACCGCGTGGAGTGATGTCAAAGCGCGCAAACTCACCGTTTTGCTCGGTGGCGTCGCCCGCTGAGGTGTCCCAGCCGTAGCGGCTTTTATCCGTGGGAATACCGATACGCGCATCATCCTGGAAGCGCTCGCCACGATTGACGAAGATATCGGGCCAGTTCTCTTCACAGGCGATATAGGTGCCCCAGGGCGTCACGCCGTTACCGCAGTTGTTGTTGGTGCCGCGGGTTTGCGTGCCGTCAGGGGAGAACTGGGTTTTTACGTAGTCGCTACCCGCCACGGGGCCGGCGAGATCCATCACCGTGGCGCTGGTGAAGCGGCGGTTATAGGGCGAATTGGCAACGTGAGACCACTGGCCGTTAGCGTCTTTCTCAACTTCAACCAACGTGACGCCGTGGGCATTGATTTCGGTGCGTGATTCGTCTGCGGGGCGCGCGCCCGCTTCGGCATTGGTCGGCCCACCTTGGGGTGCCCACAGCGCGTCTTGATCGATGTACTCGTTGTTCAGCGCCAGCACAAAACGGCGCGAGGCGTTATCCGCATCCAGGGCGAAACCAGCCATGCCGTCGTGGTGCATGCCCACGCTCATCGCCTGACGCTCGGGTGTCATGGGCTGGTCGGCCTGCCACTCCTGGCCTGCCTGCAGCGGCGTACCCCAGGGCACTAACACCTGGGCTACGTAGCCCTCCGGCACGACCACGGCATCGGTGCGGGAACCGCGTACGGCCTCAAAGGCCAGTGTGAGCGGCGTTTTCGCCTGCTCGCCTGCGAGCGCCTGCGCAGCCCCGCCAAACCCCAACATGGACGCTGCCGCCAACCCCAGGCCGCCTCGCATTACGTCGCGCCGAGAGACGTGCTGAGCCAACACCTCGGCAAACGGCTGGTTATGGCTGTGGTTAAACAGGCGGTGATCTTCGATTTCCTTGCTCATGGTGCTCTCCTCGTCATCGCTGGTCAGAACGGACGTCTGCGTTTGGGAAGAGACTATTAGGCAAAGATGAATTAACCATGACGCATTCACGACCGTTATATGACGATCCGTGCGCAAACGGTTGACCCTTGCCCACCAACACGCACCAAAAGCTATACAAATCCATCACACTCATTAGACTCTACATAAACACAGTTGAGCCAATGAGGTGCCGCTATGTCTTCACCACTCCCCCCTCGTTTGACCCTGGAAGAGCTTTCCCAACTGACCGCACCGCTGCCTGACGTCGAGCTGCATGGCATCGATATGGGCTGGTACATCGTGCGCCTGCATAGGGGCGCGTCGGTCAGCTTACTGGTCAACCCACAGGGCGAAACGAAAAGGTTCAGCGGCACTCAGTGGGTCAGCCGCGCGCTGGCACCGCTGGGCTTTACCCACGGCATCCTCACCTGGGCCGATGCCGCCGATGAGATGATTGGCAACCCGACACCACCAGTGTCAGCCCAGCAGCGGCTTGAGCATGGCGTCCGCGTGGCCTTTGCAACTCGGCACTAACACGTCCCGGTCTTACCTCCGCGATGCGGCATGACTCGCCATGATGGTAAAAAAGCCTTCATGGCTTTCAACCCCGCCTGTCGATAAGATTCATAACGAGCCATCAAGCGCTTTCAAGTAGTTGTGTCAAAAATTAATGATCAAAGGATGGACTCTATGCGCGATGAAGAGAAGTACACCAACACCGAGGAGCAGTTGCTCTATCTTCAAAAGTTGCTCGACGAGGAAGATACGGCTGCCCTGAACGAGCTATTCAACGAGCTCGATATCTTAGCGATTGCGCGCACCCTTGAGTCTTTTCCTGCCAAAACGCGTGACCTGCTGTGGGAGTACATTCCAGAGACGCTGCTCGGGGAAGTGCTCGCCGAGGTCGACGAGGACATTCGCGCCGATTACATCGAAGACCTAAGCGCCAGCGATGTTGAACAGATCGTCAAGGGGCTGGACGCGCAAGAAGTCGCGGAAGTTCTCGATGTCGCCGACGAAGAGATCAAAACCACCGTCTATGCCAGCCTCGATCAGGAAATTCGCGCCCAGGTCGAGAACCTCTACACCTACGAAGAGGACATGGTCGGCCGCTACATGGACCCGGAGACGGTCAATGTAAAACAGGGGGTATCACTGGAAGCGGTACAGCGCTATATCCGCATTCACCACCTGTTGGACGACGATTCTCAGCAGGTGATGATCACCGACAAAGACAAGCGCCTGCTCGGCACCCTGACGCTGATCGACTTGGTCAAGCAGCCTCAGGAGAGCACCGTCGACGAGTTTATGGACGATGCGCCTTACACGCTGAATGATCAGATGAAGGTGAGCGACGCCGCCGCCCTGCTGCGCTCCAAGGAGCTGCCCTTCGTGCCGGTGTGTAACAGCGACGGGCTACTGGTAGGCCAGCTGAACGCCGCCGACGTGCTGGAAATTACCCAAGACGATGCGGACATGACCTTGAAGCACATGTCCGGCGTCAGCGACGAAGAAGAGGTGTTCACCCCAATTCTGCGCAGCGCCAAGAGCCGTGGCATTTGGCTTGGTATCAACCTATTAACCGCGTTCTTAGCCGCCTTTGTGATTGGGCAGTTCGAAGCGGTGCTGGATCAAATCGTCGCCCTCGCCATCCTGATGCCGGTAGTCGCCAGCATGGGCGGGATTGCAGGCAGCCAAACGCTCACAGTGGTCATCCGCGGCTTGGCGTTGGGGCAAATTGCCGGTAACAACAAGCAGTGGCTCTATAATAAAGAGATGTGGGTCGGCATGAGCAACGGCTTAGTCTGGGCCCTAGTAGTAGGCGGCATTTCCTACCTGTGGTTTAGCGACCCGCTCATCACCCTCGTGATTACGTTGGCGATCTTCATCAACATGAGCCTCGCCAACCTTTCCGGCGTTCTCATTCCTTTGGTACTGAAACGCTTACAAATCGATCCCGCCCTCTCCGGCGCGGTCATCCTCACCACGGTCACCGACGTGGTGGGCTTTCTCTCGTTCTTAGGGCTGGCGACGCTGATTATTTTGTGATCAACGCGATGGAAAGGCGTTTGGGCCTTAATGTGAAGGCCCAAGCGCTATGTGCCGTAGCAACGGCTATATCATCACCCACTGCCCCGACTGATCTGACCTTTCGATGGCATCAATCAATCGGTTAACGCGTGCTGCTTCACGAAAGTCGGGGTAAAGGGGGCGATCATTGATAATGCCTTCGACCAGGTCGCGCACCTCAATAATTTTCTGATCGTTATAGCCCAAGCCGTGTCCGGCCGCAGGGCTGAAAGCAGCATAATCGGGATGTTCTGGGCCTGCTAACAGAGTGGTGAACCCGCGCCTACCGTTAGCATCAACATGACGATATAGCTGCAGTTCGCTCATGCGCTCCTGGTCAAACACAATGGCGCCTTTGGTGCCCGTGAGTGTGTAGGCCAAGCCCATTTTACGGCCAGCCGCCACCCGTGAAGTTTCGATATTGCCAATTAACCCCTGGTCAAACCGCAGCATGGCCTGAGCGTGATCGTCATTTTCAACTGCGGCCATTCCACTCCCGTCAGCCTTCGGTCGCATTGGGATAACGGTCTGCAGTTGTCCGCATACCTCTTTAATGCGCTGCCCAGTTAAAAACTCAGCCATGTTGAGAATATGTGAGCCAACATCGCCTAACGCACCGGTGCCTGCGGTCGCACGCTGTGTATGCCAATCGTGGGGCTTTTGCGGGTCAAGCAGATAATCCTCGTTGTGCCGCCCACGAAAATGAATCAGCTCACCAATTTCACCGCTGGCGACAATCTGGCGGGCAAGCTGGGTGGCGGAATTGCGAATATAGTTAAAGCCCACCAAGGTTTTGACACCCGCCTTTTCAGCCGCGGCGACCATCTCGTCAGCGTCTGCCGTGCTCAGCGCCAGCGGCTTTTCAGCATAAACATGCTTGCCAGCGGCAATGGCGGCCAGGGCCATCTCTTTATGTAGGAAGTTGGGCGCGCAAATATCCACTACGTCCACCGCACTATCTTCTACCAAAGCGCGCCAATCGTCGGTGGCGCGAGCAAATCCCCAGGCAAGTGCTCGGTTCTCCGCAATGGTAAGATTAACGTCCGCCAGCAGTTCGCAAACAGGTTTGGCGGGCAGCTCAAAAACGCTGGGCGCTGCGTTAAAGGCAATGGCGTGGGCTTTGCCCATAAAACCGGTACCAATGAGGCCAATCTTGAGGGTTTTCATTGTGATTATCCCTGTTGTTATAAAACAATAACGCCGAGCTGAGCCCGGCGTTGGTTGGTGTCATGCCCCGTAGCCTGTTTACATGGTCGGCATGGTGAAATGGTTGGTCTCTTCACGAATGCCGCTAGGCCAGCGCTGGGTGATGGTCTTCATGCGGGTGTAAAAACGCACACCGTCCGGACCGTGCATATGCAGCGGGCCAAACAGCGAGCGCTTCCAACCGCCGAAGCTGTGGAACGCCATGGGTACTGGGATCGGTACATTAACGCCGACCATGCCGACCTGGATTTGCTCGCAATACTGACGTGCGGCATCGCCATCGCGGGTAAAGATTGCCGTGCCATTGCCGTATTCATGGGCATTGATCATGCTGACCGCTTCGTCGAAGCTAGCCACGCGAGCAATCGCCAGCACCGGGCCGAATATTTCTTCAGAGTGAATTCGCATGTCTGGCGTTACATGATCGAACAGCGTGCCGCCGATAAAGTAGCCATCGCCCGCGCCATCAATCGTTGTTTGGCGACCATCGACTACGAGTTCTGCGCCCTCATCCACCCCGGACTGGATATAGCCCGCCACTTTATCGCGGTGCTCGCGGGTGATCAGCGGCCCCATATCGTTATCTGGGCCATCGACCAGCCCTGGCCCAACCGTCAGCTTATCCAGTTCGGCCACCAGTTTTTCGCGCAAACGATTGGCGGTCTCTTCGCCCACGGGTACGGCTACCGAAATCGCCATGCAGCGCTCGCCTGCCGAGCCATAGGCCGCGCCCATCAGGGCACCCACAGCTTGATCGAGATCCGCATCGGGCATGATCACCATATGGTTTTTGGCACCGCCCAGGGCCTGAACGCGCTTGCCATGGGCTGATGCGGTAGCATAGATGTACTCGGCGATGGGCGTGGAACCCACAAAGCTCACTGCCTGAACACGCTCATCAGTAAGCAGTACATCCACCGCTTCTTTATCGCCATTGACGACATTGAAGACGCCATCTGGCAGACCCGCTTCTTTAAGCAGCTCGGCTAGGCGCAGGGGTGTGGAGGGGTCTTTTTCAGAAGGCTTCATAACGAAGGTGTTGCCGCAGGCCAGGGCGATGGGGAACATCCACATGGGTACCATGGCAGGGAAGTTGAACGGCGAGATACCAGCGCATACACCCAGCGGCTGCATCATCGAGTAGCTATCCACGCCGGTGCCGACGTTCATGGAGTGCTCGCCCTTCTGCAAGTGGGGAATGCCGCAAGCAAACTCGACTACTTCCAAGCCCCGGGTCACTTCACCTTTGGCGTCAGAGAACACCTTGCCGTGTTCGCTGGAAATCATTCGCGCCAGCTCATCGGTGTGTTCCTCGACCAGCGCTTTAAACTTAAACAGGATGCGCGAGCGCTTCAGCGGCGAGGTTTTTGACCAGGCGACAAAGGCCTCGTCGGCGATGCGCACCGCTTCGCTGGTTTCGTCAGCGGTGGCCAGCGCCACCTGGGCGCTCTGCTCACCGGTGGACGGGTTATAAACCGGGGAAGTGCGCTGGCTCTGACCGGCGGAGAGCTGACCATTAAGATAGTGGGATAACGTTTGCATATAGGCTCCTGATTAAAAGGCGGCGCTGGCGCTGTTTAGCTGGCAATGTCGAAGCCTGCCTGCTCGGCAAGTTGACGTAGGTTGCGATAACCCAGGCGGGCGTAAGTCAGCGGGTGGGCGACTTCCGGGTCTTGTTCGGCTTCAACCACTAACCAGCCCTGGTAGCCCTGTTCGCACAGGTGGGTTAAGGCAGGCAGGAAATCCACATCGCCATCCCCTGGCACCGTAAACAGGCCGTCTAGCACGCCGTTTAAAAAGCTTTTATCGCGGTTGCGTACCGCATCCAGCACTGGGAAGCGCAGGTCTTTGCAGTGCACGTGATGAATCCGCTGGCTATAGCGTTTGGCAATGGCAAGCGGATCGCCGCCAGCCCCGCGCAAATGACCAAAATCAAGCAGCAGCCCTACGCCTTCGCCGGTGTTGTCCATTAAGCGTTCAACGTCGGTCTGGCTTTCGATCACCGTGCCCAGGTGGTGGTGATACACCAACTGAATGCCCTGGGATGTCAGGTAGTCGCCCACCACCTCTAAACCACTCAGCAGGCGCTGCCACTCTTGCTCGGATAGATGCGGACGCTGTGAGAGCGGGCGCTCCTGATCGCCATGCACACAGTGGGTGACTTCACACAGCACCATCACCTTCGCGCCGCACTCTTTGAGCAGGTTCATATGATCCTGAATGGCGTCAATCTCCTCTTCAGGCGTGCGCTCCAGCAAGCGTGCGGAGTACCAGCCAGACACAAGCGCCAAGTCGTGGGCGGTAAGCACCTGATTCAAGGCGTCGGGCGTTCGGGGAAATTTATTACCTAATTCAAAGCCGCTAAAGCCTGCTTCGCGGCCCTCTTGCAAGCAAGTTTCCAGCGGTGTTGCGCCGCCCAAACTGGGCAAGTCGTCGTTCGTCCAGGTGAGGGGATTGATGCCTAAAGTCACCGTTGGCATAGAACATTCCTTATGAGTGTTTGAGCATTCTCGGCGTTAGAGCGCTTTACCCTATCGCCGACTCTCTGCTGTATGGCATTCGATTAGCGGGCTTGGCGCTGCTTGGCCTCGCGATAACCCTGATAGGCGTCATTGACCTGCTCACGCTCGGAGACCTCGGGCACGGCGACGTCCCACCAAGCCCCGCCTTCCTCGGTGCTGGGTAACGGGTCGGTGTCCAGAGCGATCACGTACGTCGTGGTGGCGCTGCGGGCGCGCACCAGCGCTTGCTCCAGCTCGGCAATGCCGCTCACTGACTCACCCTCACAGCCCAGAGCTTTGGCGTGGGCGGCAAAGTCGGTTTTGGGGGCGCCCGCCTCGATAGTGCGGCAATCCTGCAGCAGGTTGTTGAATCCGGCACCGCCGGTGGCGTGCTGTAAGCGGTTGATACAGCCATAGCCGCGGTTATCCAACACCACGACGATCAGCTTGTGGCCCAGCATCACCGAGGTCGCCAGCTCTGAATTGTGCATCAGGTAGCTGCCATCACCCACCATCACCACTACTTCCCGTTCTGGCTTGGCCATCTTGACGCCCAGCCCGCCTGCTATTTCATAGCCCATGCAGGAGAAACCGTACTCGACGTGGTAGCTGCCGGGGCCCGAACATTGCCAGAGCTTATGCAGCTCGCCGGGCAAGCCACCGGCGGCGCATACCACGGTGGTATCGTTGCTAGCCTGGCGATTGACTGCACCGATCACTTGAGCATCAGTGGGCAGCACCAACCCTTGGTCGGCGGTCACTTTGCGTACGATTTCGGCCCATTCGCGCTTGAGTGTTCCGATTCGTTCGCGCCATTCATCGCCGCCGCGCCACTCGCCCAGCGCCGCATTGAGTTGGCCAAGCCCGATCAAGGCGTCGCAGCTAAGCGGCAGCGCTTGATGCTTGAGGCTGTCGAAACGGCCAACGTTGAGGGCGATAAGCGTTTTTTCGCTGCCGTCAAACAGCGCCCGGGAGCCGGTGGTAAAGTCCTGCAGCCGCGTCCCTACTGCCAGAATGACATCCGCCTGCTCCGCTAACTGGTTAGCGGCTGCGCTGCCGGTCACCCCAATGGCACCCACCGCGCAAGGATGGCTATCCGCCAGTGCGCCTTTTCCCGCCTGGGTTTCAGCCACCGGGATGCCCCGTATTTTGGCAAACTCGGCCAAGGCGTCGCAGGCGGCGGCATAATGCACGCCGCCACCGGCAATGATCAGCGGGCGTTTAGCCTGTTGCAGTGCGGCGATGGCTTGGCGAAGCTCGACAGCATCCGGCGGCGAGCGGCGAATGCGATGTACCTTGGGGGCAAAAAAGGCCTCTGGGTAATCGTAGGCAAAGGTTTGCACATCCTGGGGCAGTGCCAGGGTCGCGGGGCCACAGTGCTCGGGATCAAGCAGGGTGGCAATCGCCTGGGGCAGGCTGGTCAGCAACTGCTCGGGGCGATTAATACGGTCGAAGTAGCGCGATACCGGGCGAAAACAGTCATTGACGGTAATGGTCGGATCACCGAAATGTTCCACCTGCTGCAGTACCGGATCCGGTTCGCGGGTGGCAAAGGTGTCCCCCGGCAGCAGCAAGATCGGCAAACGGTTGGCGTGAGCGAGCGCCGCAGCGGTGACCATATTAGTCGCCCCTGGGCCAATGGAACTGGTCGCCGCCATTAAGCGCTGACGGCCATTAGCTTTGGCAAAGGCAATCGCAGCGTGGGCCATGGACTGTTCGTTATGGGCGCGGAAGGTGGGCAGCGTGTCTTGCACGTGGTAGAGCGCTTCACCCATTCCCGCCACATTGCCATGGCCAAAAATAGCAAATACGCCTTCAAACAGCGCCACTTCCTGGCCATTTATCTCAATACGCTGAGCGGAGAGATACTTGACCAGCGCCTGGGCCATGGTGAGTCGAATGGTGCCCATCTTACACCTCCTCTGTGTGAGCCAGGGTTTGCGGTCGCGCCTGCTTTAATTGCCGCCACGCCTTTATCAGTTCGGCATAGTTCTGGGCGACCCTCTCTATCAAGCTATCGTCGTCGATACGTCCCGCAAGCCAATCGCGGCTAGCACTGGAAAATAGAGTGCGCCCAACGGTGAAGCCTTTACAGCAAGCATGATTGGCTGCCGCTTCAAAGCCTCGTTTCATGTCGGCCATGGGAGCATCTAGACCAAGCAGTACGACCCCACGGCAATGAGCATCCTCACGCTCAATCGTCTCGCTCACCGCCTGCCACGCCGCATCTGACATGGCGGGAAGCTTCCACCAATCGGGGCGAATGCCCAGGTTGTAGAGCCGCTGCAGGCTGCGCGGCAGCGTGGTGTCATCGCTGGGCATATCGGCGGGAGGAATGACCTCAACCAACAGCTCAAGCCCATAAGCGCATGCCGCCTGATAGAGCTGGCGCAAACGTTCTTCTTGCTCCAGGCGCAGGGCAATCTCATCGTCTGGATGGTAGAACACCAGACATTTGATGATGTGTTCCCGCGGCCAGTGTCGCAGGCAGGCACCCAAGTCATCGCCATGCTGGAAACGCAGCGGACGTGAGCCGGGGAGCTCCACCGGGCGACCGATCCACCAGCCTTTGCCGCTGGCGTGATTGAGTGCGTCCTGGCCCAACACATCGTCGACCAGAATCGCAGGCGTGGAAACACCGCCTCGCTTGGCTCCCTGCTCGGCGGCGGTGACTAAGAGTTTTTTCAGCGCGGGGAGTCGCGCGCTATCCGCATGCTCGGTGCGGGCCATATCGGTGAGCTGGCGGCGATGGTCAAAGGCCAGTCCCAGTACTTCGGGCCACTGGGTTGGCACTCGGGTAGTAACGCGGTGCAGATGATTCAGTCGTTGATCGATATCCGGACGGGGCACCTCATCACGCCTAGTTAGATAATCGAATAACTCGGCCTCGGTGGGCATGGCGGGCGCGCAGCCGTGGCGAGAGACCACCAGCGCACCGCAGGCGTTGGCATAGGCAGCGCTGGTTTGCCAAGATTCGCCTCGCAGCCAGCCCCGCAGAAGTCCGCTCATAAAGGCATCACCGGCACCCAGCACGTTGAGCACCTCGACCTGTACGCCCTTGACCAAAATGCCGTCGTCGATGCGCTCAGGTATCGCGCCTTCAAACACCACGCACCCCATGGGCCCCAGCTTGCATACCAGGGTGGCGTCGCTCACGTCGCGCACCGCGCGCAGGGCCGCCAAGGTGTCCGTACTGCCTCCAGCAATGTGGAACTCCTCTTCGGTGCCCACGATCAGGTCGAAATCCGGCAGCCAATGCTGCAGGTCGGTGGTGACGGTGTCATCGGCGATAAAGCGGGTTTCACCGTCGCCGGGATTGGTCAGCCCCCACAGCACGGGACGGTAGTCGATATCCAGCACTCGCTTCACACCATAATGGGCGGCGGCGTCTAGTGCTTTGCGGCAGGCCCTGCGAGTGGTATCGGTAGACAGATGCGTACCGGTAATCGCCAACGCTTTGGCCCGGGCAATGAATTCAGGGTCGATGGCCTCGGCATCGATCGCCATATCGGCACAGTCGCGGCGGTAAAACAGCAGCGGGAAGCTCTCGCGGTCTTTTAACGCCAGCAGCACCAAGCCGGTATGGCGCTCTGGGTCGGTTTGTAGCGCGCTGGTATCCACGCCCACCCGCTCCAGCTCTTCGCGCACGAAGTTGCCCATCTGTTCGTTGCCCACCCGCGAAAGCATGGCAGACGTCAGCCCAAGCCGTGCAGTGCCGTAGGCCATATTGCCCGAGCTCCCCCCCAAGTACTTGGCAAAGCTCGCTACGTCCTCCAAACGACTGCCAAGCTGTTCGGCGTAGAGGTCAACCGCCACGCGGCCTAGACAAATAAGATCAAGCGGTCGGTGTTGCATAGTGTTGTCCAGCATAAACGTCTCCCCACGTTACTCCCCGTGGTATGGGGTCATCGCGATATACGTGAATGGCCGTAACGGATTAGTAACCGCCAGCAATACGTGGTGAAGGCTGCCCAGCACGGGGTGCCTCCTCATGAGCAACTTGACCGGCCACGCTGGTCTTCTTGGCGCTATCTTCTCGCTGGAATTCCGCAAGCTCCGCGTCCAGACTCTCAAGCTCGGCGCCCCCCGCCATCATGTTGAGTACCTCTTCGCGGGTGATATCTTCTTTGCGGAAGGAGCCCAAACTGCCGCCGCGTGACAGTAGGGTGAAGGCATCCGCCACGGGATAAGCGTGGTGGACGTTGTGGGTAATGAAGATAACCGCCAAGCCGTCGGCGCGCGCTTTGGCGATGTAGCGCAGCACCACGGAGGCCTGCTTGACCCCAAGGGCGGATGTTGGCTCATCCAAAATCAGCACTTTGGCGCCAAAGTAGACGGCTCGGGCAATGGCCACACACTGGCGTTCGCCACCGGAAAGCGTGCCCACCGGCTGGCTTGGGTCGCGTACGTCAATACCGATTTTGGCCATTTCTTCCTTGGCGATCCGATCGGCATATTTCCAATCGATACGCTTCAAGGGCCCCCAACCTACCGTTGGTTCACGGCCCATGAAGAAATTACGGGTAATCGACATTAATGGCACCATCGCCAAATCCTGAAAAACGGTGGCGATACCGGCGTCGAGTGCATAAGCCGGAGACTTGAAACGGGCGGGCTTGCCATCCAGCAGCATCTCGCCGTGGGTAGGCTGGTGAACACCGGAGAGGGTTTTGATCAGCGTCGACTTGCCAGCGCCGTTGTCCCCCAAAAGGCACATTACCTCACCGGAATAGACCTGCATCGAGATATCGCTCAAAGCGATCACACTGCCGAAGTGTTTGCTGACACTGCGCATTTCGATCATGGGCGTACGAGTGGTCATCTTATTTGGCCTCCATCGCCTTTTTGCGCATGTAATTGTTGAAAAGCACCGCCACCAGCAACATCACGCCCAGGAAGACCTGGAACCAGTCAGTATTGACACCGGTGTAAAAAATGCCCATTTGCACCATGCCGAAGATCAGTGCGCCCAGCGCCGCGCCAATGGCAGATCCATAGCCGCCAGTCAGCAAAGCGCCGCCAATGACCACGGCGATGATGGCCTCTAGCTCTTTCAACAAGCCGCGAATGGTATCCGCCGAGCCGGTATCCATGACCTGAATGCAGGCGAAAATGGTGGCGGAGAACGCGGTGAACATGAATAGTGAGATTTTGACGCGATGGACGGGCACCCCCGAGTTGCGCGCCGCATTGGCATCGCCGCCACTGGCGAATATCCAGTTACCGTAAGGCGTACAGAGCAGCACCCAAGTGGCTACAGCGGTTAAACCGAACCACCAGACGATGGAGACCGGAATGCCTGAGACGACAGGGTTGCCCGCAAAGTTGGTGGCGATCCAGCCATTGGCCGCCATCCAACTAAAGAGCCCCGTCGCGACTTCGCCCGAGAAGAGCGCCGCGAACCAATCACCGGGGATATGATCCTTAACGCCCCCCACCTGAGTACGCCCTGTCAGTAAGCGACTGATACCGATCGCCAAGCCACGCAGAATGAAGAGAAATCCCAGCGTGACGATGAACGAAGGCAACCCCGTGCGGTTCACCAGATTACCATTGATCCATCCCACGAAAGCGGCACATGAAAACGCTAGCAAGATGGCCGCCCACAGTGGCCAGCCATACTCGACGGCGGGTATGGCGATCAGGATGCCGGCCAAGCCGATCATCGACCCAATCGAGAGATCGAACTCCCCTCCAATCATTAGCAGCGCAGCCGCCGTGGCGATAATGCCTAGCTGGGCCGACACTTCGAGAAAATTGATGATGCCTGCGGGGGTAAACATTCCCGTGCCACTAGAGGCCACGATGAAGAAAGCAAGCACCAATACCGCACCGGCTAACGCCCCCAGCTCTGGGCGATTGAGGGCCTTCTTCCAAAAAGAGACGCGCTGGATACGTTCATCTTGATCCGCCGCGGCTGGTGCAACCGATTGTTTCGTTTCAGTGGAACTCATGGCGATCGACTCCCAAGGCCCGGCACCGCCGAGCCCTTTCCGATTAGCTCGTTATCAACGGATACCCTGGCTACTCAGCTCAATCACCTGAGCGGCGTTTTCCTGAGTGACAAATCCTGGGCCAGTGGCAACGTCTCCCGCAGGCAGCAGACCATTCTTGACGAACTGACCTAGGAACATGACGGGCAAGTAGCCTTGCAGGTACTGCTGCTGGTCGATCGCAAAATCGAGCTCTCCCGCATTCAAAGCTTCCAAAATGCCGGGGGAAAGGTCGAAGGTGCCAAGCGTGAACATCTCGGTGGCCCCCTGCTCTCGCAGGGCACGAATCATGGGGTCTGCCGTCAGAGCACCCAGCGTTAAAATACCCCGCACGTCACTGTTCTGGTTGAGATAGGCCACGATGGCATTGCGAATCGCCGTGGGGTCATAAGTGGTGGCTAGCTGTTCGGCGTTGCCATCGAAACCGTCTACAAAGCCGTCACAACGTTGATCCAACCCTTGATTGCCTTGCTCATGGTTGACGCAGACACCTTTCTCAACGCCCATTTCCTGCATTCGCTCAGCAGCCTGCCGGCCCGCTTCGTACTCGCTCTGTCCCACGTGCAAACGGGCACCATAATCCCTGGCCACATCACCACCCGAGTTGATGGTAATGACCGGAATGCCGTTATCGACGGCATTCTGAACCACGCTACCCAGCGCATTTTCATCGGTGAAGGAGAGAATCAAACCGTCGGGGTTAGAGGCTACCGCCGCCTGAACGAGCTGTTGCATTTGGGCCATATCGAATGTGGAGGGTGCGCGATACTCCAAACTCGCCCCAACGGTTTCAGCCGCCGCTTCAGCGCCGTTTTTCACCACTGACCAAAAGGGGTCAGAGGGGACGCCATGCGTCACCATCACGAAACGACTGCTTTCCTGTTCTTGTGCCTGAGCAGCACCGGTTACTAATGCCGTCGCCGCAGCAGACGCGAGTAGCCATTGAGATAGACGTGCCATGAGTCATTCCTCTTAACGTTATCGTTGTTGGTAGGGAGGTGGCATTCGATGCCTTGACGCAATGGAATATAGGTTCCAAATACAAACCCTTGCAAATTATTTATTCTATACTTTGGTATAAATGGAACATTTATTCCAATCAACTAGACTGCATGACAACCAGCCATTTTGCTCGGCCCGTCGCGCCTGAGTGAATGAGGGGTACATGAGTTAACGCTAAGGAATTCGTATGCCGCAGCCACCACAAAGCTACCGTGAGCTGGAAACGCTGATCACCGCCGAGTACGCCACTTTAAGCAAACGTTTGCAGCAAACCGCGCGTTTTATGCTCGATCACCCTCAAGAAGTTGCTTTAGCGACCGTCGCTAAAATTGCCGAGCAGGCGGATGTCACACCCTCCACCTTGATTCGCTTGGCCAATAGCCTGGGCTTTAAGGGCTTTTCTGAAATGCAGCAGCTGTTTCGCAGCCGCCTGGTCGATGAGTTGCCCAACTACACCGAGCGCATTCGCGCGGTGCGCAGCGCTACCGGAGAAACCCCAGATAGCACCCAGCTATTGTGGGAGTTCGCCGATGCCAATCGCGCCGTTTTAGAGCAGCTTCCCAGCCGCATCAATCCAGAGAGCCTGGAGAAGGCGCTGGATATTTTTGAGCAGGCCCGCGCAATTCATGTGATGGGCGCCCGGCGAAGTTTCATGGTCGCCAGTTATATGACTTATGCCTTGGCGCATGTTGAGAAGCCCGCTTTACTGGTCAGTGGGTTAGGGGGTATGTACGGCGAGCAGCTACGCGCCATGGGCCCACACGACGCCCTATTGACGATTAGCTTCTCCCCCTACGCCGAAGAGAGCCAGAAAGCCTGCGAAGACGCCCATCAGCGCGGCCTCCCCATTGTGGTGATCACCGATTCGAACCTGAGCCCGCTGGCCCGTTTCGCGGATGTCGTCTTCGTGGTCAGCGAAGCCGAAGTAAAAAGTTTTCGTAGCTTGACCGCGTCGCTCTGCTTGACCCAGACCTTGGCAATTGCCCTGGGGGTGCGGCAAGACAAAACACGCGACAAAGAAAAGGGCCAGGACAAACAACATAAGGCCTAAACACCAAAAGCAAGCCAACAGTAAAAACAAAACAGGAGAGCTTATGAAAATCGCACTCATCGGCGCAGGTCGCATCGGCAAGGTGCATGCCCAGGCCATTCACTCGCACCCAAACGTAACCCTGGCCGCCGTGGCCGATTGTCATCAGCCTGCCGCAGAAGCGTTGGCCGAGCAGTACGCCAGCCGAGCGGTCTCTATGGATGAAATCTTCGCGGACGACGCCATTGACGCCGTACTGATTGCTTCAAGCACGCCCACCCATGCGGAGTATCTGGAGCGTGCCGCACGCGCGGGCAAGGCGATTCTGTGCGAAAAACCCATCGCCCTGGATTTAGCCCGCACGCGAGACGCTCTGCAGGTACTCAGTGAGCATCCAGTGACCTGTGCGCTAGGCTTTAACCGCCGCCACGACCCTCAGTTTTCGGCACTGAAAAAAGCGATTACCGAAGGCCGTATTGGCGCGTTGGAAACGCTGACCATCATTAGCCGCGACCCCTCTCCCCCGCCTGCCGAGTACGTGGCCGAATCCGGCGGCCTGTTTCGGGACATGATGATCCACGATCTGGACATGGCACGCTGGCTACTCGATGAACCCATCGAAAGCGTCTTTGCCGTCGGCAGTAGCATCATCGACCCAGCGATCGGCGAAGCGGGGGATGTGGATACCGCCATGGTGACCCTTACCACGACCAGCGGAAAGCTTTGCCAAATCAGCAACTCACGACGCGCCAACTACGGCTACGATCAGCGTATCGAAGCCTTCGGCAGCCAAGGCATGCTGCAAGCCCAAAACGAGAGCGATACACGGTTACGCTTTACCGGCGAGGCGGGGCAAGTGGAGGAGAAACCCAAGTGGTTTTTCTTGGAGCGCTATGCCGAGGCTTATCGGTTAGAGATTGGTGACTTTGTCGATGCTTGGCGCGAAAAGCGTGCTCCTCTAGCAGGCGCCCAGGATGGCTTGGAAGCCTTGCGATTAGCCGATGCAGCGGAGCGCTCGCTGCGCGAAGGCCGCAAAATCCTGCTTCAGGCTGATGCCAACCTTGATAAATAAAGGAGCAACGTATGGCTTCTCTACTAGTACGCCCCACCGCCCCAGATGCCCAAGGCATCGTGATCGACGTTACCCCAACATCGGCTGGCTGGACGCACGTTGGCTTCCGGGTGCACAAACTCGCCAAAGGTCAGTGCCTGGAGGCCAGCAGCGATTACCAGGAAGTGTGCCTGGTGTTGCTCACTGGGCGTGCCACGGTGACCAGCGGCGAGCACCGCTTTGAAGATATCGGCGAGCGCATGGATATCTTTGAGCAAATCCCGCCCTACGCGGTTTACCTACCCAATGAGGTTAGCTACTCGGTGGAAGCGACAACGGACTTAGAGCTAGCGGTGTGCGCCGCCCCTGGGCATGGTAACCATGCCCCACGGCTCATTACGCCTGGAAACATCAAGCAGAGCACCCGCGGCCAGGGCACCAACACCCGCCATGTACACGACATCCTGCCGGAAACCGAACCCGCCGATAGCCTGCTGGTGGTCGAAGTATTCACACCCGCAGGCAACTGGTCGAGTTACCCGCCGCACAAACACGATGTGGATAACTTACCCCACGAGTCGCTGCTGGAAGAGACCTACTACCACCGCATTAACCCTGAACAAGGGTTCGCCTTCCAGCGCGTTTACACCGATGACCGCAGCCTTGATGAAACCATGGCGGTGGAAAACGGCTGCTGCGTGCTGGTGCCTAAAGGCTACCATCCGGTGGGCGCTTCCCATGGCTACTCGCTCTACTATCTGAATGTCATGGCGGGCCCCAAGCGCGTCTGGAAGTTTCATAACGATCCCGATCACGAGTGGTTGATGAACACATGATGCGCTAGTGCTTTGCCCGCTAACATTTATCTAATGCTATCCTGTGTTGCCCCACTTCTGCGGGGCTTTTTTGTGACAGCTGTTTTCAATCACCCTATTTTTATCACCCTTTGAGGCCTCCATGCTCCCGGATTACTCCCTTATCGCCTGGCTGTTGATCGTTTTTTCGGTGTATCTCACCGGCGTCTCTAAAGGGGGCTTTGCGGGCGGCTTTGGTACGCTCTCGGTGCCGCTGATGGCGCTGGCGATTAGCCCCACCCAAGCAGCGGGGCTGCTGCTGCCGTTACTGCTGGTGATGGACGTCTTTGCCGTCAAAGCGTGGTGGGGCAAGCACGATCGCGCGGAGGTATGGCGCTTTGTGCCGGGGCTGTTCATTGGCGTGACGGTGGGAACGCTGCTGTTTGGCAGCCTGAGCGAGCAGGGCGTGCGGCTGGTGCTGGGTGTTCTATCGGTCATGTTTGCGGCCTATATGCTGCTCAAACCCGTGGCGAAAAAACCCATCTCCACCTACTGGGCGCTGCCCGCCGCAAGCGTGTGCGGTTTTACCAGCTTCATTGCCCATGCGGGCGCGCCGCCGATGAACATGTACCTGATGCCGCGCAAGCTCACTAAAGAAACGTTCATTGCCACCTGTACGGTGACCTACGCGGTGGTAAACACTATCAAACTAGGCCCGTATTTGTGGCTAGGCGAGGTCAATATGACCAGCGCCTGGGCATCACTACTGTTGGTGCCCGTGGCTTGGATTGGGGTACGTAACGGTCTTTGGCTACAGAGTCGCGTCAATGAAAAGCTGTTTTACCGCCTGGTCATTCTGGCCATGTTCCTGGTGGGCCTTAATTTGGTATGGCAAGCCGTGCGTTAGTCACCGGGGCCGATGGTGCGGACAAGCAGGCGCCCTCCTCCTCTTGTCTACGCCCCTCGGCGCTCTCGTAAGGAGGGTTTGAGTCACTCTGTATACCGTCATGTTATTCGCCACAATGACAACAAAGGTGATCTCATGTTTGCGAAATACTCCGTTGCCCTGGCTGCCAGCGCGGCACTGAGCATAGGGCTTTCCGCGCAACCTGCTAGCGCTGATACGTTCGTGCACTTATTTGAATGGCAGTGGGAAGATGTTGCCCAGGAGTGCGAAAATTGGCTAGGACCAAAAGGATTTAAAGCCGTACAGGTCTCGCCCCCACAAGAGCACATTCGGGGGGATGCTTGGTGGACTCGCTACCAGCCGGTCAGCTATCAGCTGGAAAGCCGCAGCGGCTCCAGCGACGCCTTTGCTGATATGGTGCAGCGCTGCAATGCAGCGGGGGTCGATGTGTACGCGGATGCGGTGATTAACCATGTGGCCCACGGCAAGGGCCAGGGCATTGCCGGCTCGTCTTATGACAATGAAGCACTGAACTATCCCCATTATCAGCGCGATGACTTCCACGAACCCTGCGGCATCGAACAGAGCGACTATACGCAAAATGCTGAGCGCGTTCGGCAATGTCAGCTAGTCGGCCTACCCGATCTGAACACGAGCGACCCCACCGTGCAGAGCCATATTGCGGATTACTTGGATACCTTGGCAGCACTGGGTGTGAGGGGTATTCGGGTCGATGCAGCCAAGCATATGGCCCCCAGCGATATTGCGGCCATTCTGGCGCAGGTAGATGAGCCGCTTTACGCCTTTCAGGAAGTCATCGACCTAGGCGGTGAGGCGATCAGTGCCACGGAGTATCAAGGTACGGCGGATATCACCGAGTTTCGCTACGGCGCGTCTCTTGGTGATATTTTCAACAATCGAGCCCTGGCCAACCTTCAGCAGTTTGGCGAATCGCCTGCCCTGCTGCCGAGCGATCAAGCCGTCGTATTTACCGATAACCATGATAATCAGCGTGGCCACGGGGCGGGCGGCAGCAATATTCTGACGCATCGAGATGATGCGCTTTATCGCTTAGCCAACGTGTTCATGCTGGCATGGCCGTATGGATACCCGAAAGTCATGTCGAGCTACGCCTTTTCCGACAGCGACCAGGGTCCGCCACAAGTCGCCGTCTACCAGCAGGGCGAGGCCCAATGTGGGGAAGCCTGGGTATGCGAACACCGCTGGCCCGAGATTGCCAATATGGTCGCGTTTCGCCAACAAGCCGACGGCTCAGAGGTCACCCACTGGTGGGATAATGGCCATCATCAAATCGCCTTCAGCCGCGAAGCCCAGGGCTTTATTGCGATTAACCGGGAGCCGCAAGCGCTCACCCACACCTTTCAAACCGATATGGCAGATGGCCACTATCAAAACGTGACGGCTGAGGGACAGTGTATCGTGGTAGAGGATGGTCAACTGACGTTGAGCGTTCCCGCCATGTCTGCGGTAGCCCTGCACGTCGGCGCTCCCTGTCCAGCCTCATAGCCTGGTCGTCTAACGGGCTCTGCCAGCAGAGCCCTTCAAAGAGATGTTATGGCGCGACTGGCAACTCTCGCCATGCGCTTAAATTGCCTTAGCAACTTGGGCAAGTGCGGATGCCCGCCAGTCTAAGCGTCGCCACCCTTCTACGCTAGCCACCTCGGCCAATACCGGGTCTGGGTTGACCGCTACGGCGCAATCCACGTACTGCAGCAGCGGCAGGTCATTGCGGGAGTCGGAGTAGAAAGTGGTATGGCTTGGGGTGATGGCGTGTTCTGCTAACCACTGCTGAAAGCGGATCACCTTGCCGCCTCGGTACGAGAGCACGCCTTGGCTAGCGCCGGTATACACACGCCCCTCCTCCGAAGTGGCGACTTCCAGCTCCACCGCGAGCACGTGCTCGATGCCCAACGCCGCCGCAATGGGGGCCACCAAATGGTGGGATGAGGCAGAGATCAGCACCAGGGTATCGCCCGCCTTTCGATGGCTTTCTAGGCAGCGCCACGCCTGATCGAAAATGCGCGGCTGCAAATGGGTGTCGACGAAGCGCTCCACCTCTTTTTCGACGTCGGACACTCGCCGCCCTTTCAAGGGAGCCAACGTCATGGCGAGGTACTCTTCCAACTTGAGCTTGCCCGCGTGATAGGCCTGCTGCATCTGCTCCGCACGCGCCATGAAGCGCTCCGCGTCGCTGATCCACCCTTGCTCAATCATCCATAAATTCCAGCGGTCGCTGCAGTCTCCATCCAGGAGGGTGTCATCAAGGTCAAACAGGGCCAGGCGCATGGGAAACTCCTATCGTCGCGGTTTGGCGCGCGTAGGGTATGCCAAGCATGATGACAGTAAGATGACGAACGCGCGCCTAACGGCTCAGCCAGGTACGGGCAAAACTGTCGGCCGACAGCGGTTTGCCAAACCAATAACCTTGCGCCTGATTGCACCCCATCTCGGCCAGTAGCGCTGCCTGGGCGGCACTCTCGACGCCTTCGGCGAGGGTTTTCATATCCAGCGTGTTGGCCATGGCGATGATCGTTTGCACGATGGCGCGATCGTGGTGGTTATCCAACATATCGCGCACGAACGAGATGTCGATTTTGAGCGCATCGGCTGCGAAACGACGCAGGTAAGAGAGCGAAGAGTAGCCGGTGCCAAAATCGTCGATGAACAGCGCATAGCCTGCTTGCCGCATGGCCTGGGTGATGATGACCGCCTGATCGGGGTCGCGCATGAAGTCGCTTTCGGTCAGCTCGATGGCAATCGCACTGGGCGAGACGCTGGAGGTGAGCGTGGCAATATGGGTGGTCAAGCGCGGGTCGGCAAACTGCTGCGCGGAGATGTTGATCGATAGCCGTCCAGGGAGCGGTGTACCCGCCGCCTGCCACTCGCTCAGCTGGCGAGCGGCCTCTTCCAGCACCCAGTCGCCGAGTAAACGAATCAGCCCGCGCTCCTCTGCCAGGGGGATGAACTCGCCCGGGCTTACCCAGCCCCACTCGGGATCGTGCCAGCGGCACAGCGCCTCTGCCCCGGTCAACGCTTGAGTGTGTAAATCCACTTGGGGCTGGAAGTAGAGTTCCAGCCGCCGCTCCAAGATCGCCACGTGCAGCCGCTCGGTCATCCATTGGCGGCGCTCCAGGGTATGACGCATGGTTTGCGTATAAGGAGAGATGTTGGTGTCGCGCTTTTTGGCATGGTGTAGCGCGATGCTAGCCGCATTGAACAGCTCGCTGGCCTTGGCGACATCGCCAGGGTAGCGCGCAAAGCCAATGCTCACGTCCAAATTGAAGACGCGATGATCCAAACGAATCGGCCGCTTGACCAAGCTGCACAGCTGTTTGACCACGTCATCCACGCTCGCGCGATCGATGTGAGGCAACAGCAGCGCGAACTCGTCCCCCGACAGTCGCGCGCAGTGCACGTTCGGCAGGTCCAGGTGACGCAAACGTCCCGCCACGGTGGCCAATAACTGATCACCAATGTGATGGCCGTGCAGGTCGTTGATCTCTTTGAAGCGGCGCAAATCCAACAGCAGCAGCGCCAGGGGCGACGTCTGCTCATGGGCAAGCTGGCCCATGTCGCGCAGATACTCCATGAACTGCACCCGGTTGGGCAAACCGGTCATGCTATCGGTGTAGGCCAGCTGATGCATATGGCGATGGTCACGGCGTCGCTCTAGCTCCGCGGCCGCTCCCGTGGAGAGAATCTGTAGCACCGACGTAGCAAAGGCATTGGTGGTTAACGGCGCTTGGTAAAACACCATCATCGCCCCAATGGCTTCGCCTTTCGCGTTATCCAGCCGTCGACCAATCCAGGCTTGTGCGCTCAGCGTAGCGCCCGGCAAGGTGAAGCGCTGGCCATGATGGACGACGCTCTCTTGTTCGAGTACGACGCGTTCGACCGGCGTATCGCGCAGCAAAAAGGTGTGATTCTTGCGAGGCTGACCGGCGACGACCAGGCTCACGGTATGGCCCGTGGTGGCGGGTAGCACATTATTGGGGTGGGGTGACGCTCCCTGGGGCGGCGGTACGGGCTGATCCAGTAGGGCAATGAACCCTGCATCGGCTTCCAATAGCGTGGTCAGCGTGGCGATCAGCTGCTGAAAGTAGTCATCGCCTACCCGGGAGGTCACGGTCGAGGCGACTTGTACGACCGCCTGCTGCACTCGCTGCGCCTCTTGCTGGTCGGTCACGTCGGTAATGAAGCCTTCCAAACAGAGCACGTCCCCTTCGTCGGAGAAAATGGCCTGCCCCTGTTCCCACATCCAGCGCTCGCTGCCGTCGCGATGCCGGATACGAAACGTCACCCGATAAGGGCGGCGCTGGCGAATCGCCGCCTGCACCTCCTGGAACAGCCGCTCTTGATCCTCCTTGTGCACGAGACTGGCAAAACTCGTCACTCGGCTGTGTTCCAACTCCTCCGGCCGATAACCGGTCAGCGCTTCGGCACCTTGACTCACTAACTGCATGGTCCAGTCGTGGTCATTCAGACAGCGGTAGGCCATGCCGGGCAAGTGATTGAGCAGGGTGTTCAGCCGCCGCTCGCTCTCTTTGGCGGCAGCCTCGCTTTTGCGCAGCGCGGCTTCTGCCTGCCGACGACCCAGCTCGGCACCCGCTTGTGCGGCGGCAATACGCAGAATTTCGTTCTCTAACCCATCGAATGCCATGGCACGATTGTTGAGCACGGCCAGTAGGCCAATGGCCGAGCCATCGGGTCCAAACAGCGGCAAGCCCATGTAGCTATCGGCACCGAGCTGGCTCAGGAGATCGTCTTCTGGAAAGCGGGACTGCACATCGCAGGCGTACAGGCAGGGCTCACGACCTACCACGGTTTCACAAGGGGTGCCCGCCAGCGGATAGGAGAGATTGGCTTGCAAGCCCCCTCTTGACCAAACGGCCAGGGTTTCCGCTATATTGGCATCAGTGACGACCGCCACCAGCGCATGGTCGACGGCCAGTAGATGAGCAAGCTGTTCCACCAGGGTAGCAAAGAAACAGGGCTGACCACTGCGTCCGACCCCTTCTGCCAACTGGCGAAAAATCTCTGCTGCTTCTTTCCTTGTGTGCATCGTTGCACTCGCTTATGTCGTTATAGAGCAGCTAAGCTTTGCCACTGTTTTAACAAAGCACGGCGACGTTTGCACCATAAACAGCTACCTTATGGAAGATGTCGAAAATGCCCAAGCGTATCGGTGGCCTTGGCATTATGATAAAAACATCTATCGCTATTCAGTTGACTGCCCGCTTCGCTGCACGGCATTTGAGGAGACACTATGACGGGGCCTACCGCCGTCAGCGAAACACTCTACACCTCGCTGGCTAACCAGCTTCCCAGCTTTCTCAGCAGCGCCTTGCTGCAATGCAAGCGACTACCGACCCTACCCGCCGTAGCGCTCAAGGTGCTAGACATCTCGCGCAGTGGCGACGCCACTTTGAGCGATTACGCCCGCGCCATCGAACACGACCCTGCCCTGACGGCCCGGGTCATGAGCGTGGCCAATAGCGTGCACTACCTGCGCGCGGCTCAGCCGCCTCATACCTGTTTCGAGGCGACCCAGCGCCTGGGGCTGGATGTCACCCTGGCCACGGTACTGAGCTTTTGCCTGTTTGAACATGGCCACACCGCCCGCAGTCGCCAGCACTTTTGGCAGCGCGCCGTCACGGCGGCCGTCGCCGCGAGCTACCTCGCGCAGCAGCTCTGCCCCCACCAGTCTGGGAGCGTGTTTACCTCGGCGCTATTGCAAGACATTGGCATGTTGGCCCTGCAAACCGCCTACCCCACCGACGCTGACCTGCTGTATGGCACCGAGCACACCTCCCACCTACATACCCTTCAGGTGGAAAGGCGCTATTTCGGCTGCGACCACGCTCTGGTGGGCGCTTGGTTGCTGGCAAAATGGGGCGCCCATGACGCGTTAGTGCAAGCGATTCACGGTAGCCACGACGGGCTCGATACCGAGGATAACGCTGCGCTCTGCCTACGGGTCTCCGGCTCGGTGGCCGATGCTTGGTTATCGGCCAATCCCGCTCAAGCATTAGCAGGCGTGATACGCCAGCTCCAGGCGTTAGCGCCTGCGAGCGAGTGGGCCATGTCGGGGCTGCTGGCACACCTGGAGCAGTCCCTTCCCCCCTTGATGGACACCCTCGGACTGAGTCAGCCCGTCCCGGTCGACAGCGTAGCGCTACTGCAGGAGGCTCAGCAGCTGCTCTTTGAGCACACCTTGGTGCTCAGCGCTCGCTTGGACGCTCAGCAAAAAGCACGCAAAACGCTGCTCAACGATTACGCCATGCTAGAGCAGCGCAGCCGGATCGACCCGCTGACCCAACTGGCCAATCGCGCTTGGCTGGAGGAGCAGCTACGCGCGCGCTTTCACCTCTGCCTATCGACCAAACGCACCATGTCAGTGGTGTTCATCGACCTGGACCACTTCAAAGTGCTCAACGATCGCTTCGGCCATCAGGCGGGCGATGAAGTGCTCACCCGTTTTGGCAAAATGCTCGCCTCGCTGATTCGCGTGGGCGACCTGGCGGGCCGCTACGGGGGTGAAGAGTTTCTGGTGATTCTGCCGGACGAGGATGCCGAGGGCGCGAGACGTTTTGCCGAACGCATTACTCGACGCTTGCAGGAGCGCCCCATGGCACGGATCGAGCAAGAGGCGCTTTACGTCTCCGTGTCGATTGGCGTGGCTTGCCTGACCGACGGCGGCTTTGGCAACGAGCGAGAACTGATCGATGCCGCCGACCAGAGTATGTACTTCATCAAACGCTCTGGCCGGGGCGGGGTGTCGGTGTATGGTCACTAACCCTGGCCGTCAGCTCGTCATGGCATAGGGCAGGTAGAGCGCGATGCTGGGGAAGAGATGCATGAGCGCAATGGCCAGCAGCATCAGCAAAAAGAACGGCAGCGTCGCTTTGGTGATGGTCAAAATATCCTTACCGGTCAACCCTTGGATGACGAACAGGTTAAAGCCAACCGGCGGCGTGATTTGCGACATCTCGACCACGATCACCAGGTAAATGCCGAACCAGATCAGATCGAAGCCCGCAGCGCTGATGACCGGCATGATAATCGCCGTCACCAGCAGGATCAGCGAAATACCGTCCAAAAAGCAGCCCATGATGAGCAGCAGCAGCGTCAGCGCAATGAGCAGCATCGTAGGCGAGAGCCCCATCTCACCAATCGCCTGCGCCAGCTTCATGGGAACCTGAGTAAAGCCCATGGCCGAAGTGAGGAACGACGCACCGGCAATGATGAAGGCGATCATGCACGCCGTACGCACCGCCGCAAACAGCGAGTCGGTAAAAATCCCTCGATTGAAGTGGCCGTTGAACCGGGCAATGATCATCGACAGCACCACGCCCACCGCAGCCGCTTCCGTCGGCGAGGCCAGCCCGCCGTAAATCGAGACGATGATGCCGCCGATCAGCAGCAAAATAGGCACCAGCGCCCAGGTATTGCGCAGCTTTTCGGCGAAGCTCATATCGGATTCATCGGCACCGGTGAGGCCTTCGCGGTTGCCTTTGAGCAGCGCCCACAGCACCAAATACGCCATGAACAGCGCCAAAATCATTAAGCCGGGACCAATGCCCGCCATAAAGAGCCGCGAGATCGACTGCTCCGTGACCACACCGTAAACGATCAGCACGATCGAGGGGGGAATCAGCAGACCCAGCGTGGACGCACTGGCCAGCGTGCCAATCGCCATATTGCTGTCGTAGCCACGACGCTCAAGCTCTGGCAGGGTCATTTTGCCCACCGTGGCACACGTTGCTGCCGATGAGCCGCACACCGCTGCAAACATCCCGCTACCAATGATATTGGTATGCAGCAAACGGCCCGGCAGGCGATTCAACCAGGGGGACAGTCCACGGAACATGTTGTCCGCCAACCCCGAGCGAAACAGAATTTCGCCCATCCAGATAAACATCGGCAGTGCCGTCAAATCCCAGCCATAGCTTGCCCCCCAAAAATCGGAGGCCAGAATGGGACCGGGGTCAAACGGGCTGAAAAACTGCAACGCAATCCATGCGGTGCCTATCAAGGCAAAGGCAATCCACACCCCGCTGCCCAATAGCAGCACCAGGGTCAACATAGTCGCTAAACTTAGTAGTAGCACGAGGGTCTCTCCCGAGTCGCTGCTTAATGCGCGTCGTTATCGTCGATGGACATGGCTTCCCGAAAGCTTGCCGGGTCGCGTATGGCAATGCGCCCAGCCATCCATAGCGCTTCTAATAGCGCCAAGGCCAAAAGCCCTACCCCAACGGCGAGCACCACCTGGGGAATCCATAGAGGAATCGACATAAAGCCCGATGACACATCGTTGTACTGCAGGCTTTCCCTCGCCAAACCGATCAGGCCATAGGCCAGCAAAACGCTGATGACCAACGCGACCAACAGTCCGAAGACCTCAAACCACACGCGCACGGCTGACGGCAGGCGTGAAATCAGTAAGGTCACTCGGATATGGGCATGATGAACAAAGGTGTAAGCCAGCCCCAGAAACGTGGCGCCCACCAATAAATAGGAGGCCATTTCCGACACCCCCGTAATACTGATACCGAGTCGGTTAACGCCCACCAGCACCAGTAGGGCATCCACTAAACGGAAAGTGACTTGGAGCGCGATCAGCGCACAAATGGCCACCATGCACGCTGCTGCGCCCCAGGCACCCAGGCGATAGAGTTTGTCGAATTTAAACGTCATGTTCGCAGTCTCACAGAGCGCGTAGGGGAAGGGGCAGCCCGCGAGCTGCCCCAGGCGTTACCGAAGCAACGAAGCTTTAGTTGCCACGCTGCGAGCGGTAGGTTTCCAGTGCCGCTTTGGCTTCATCGTCTGCACGAGACTGCCAATCGGCGAATAGCTCGTCACCGGCCGCCTGCAGTGCAGCCGCTACGTCAGCATTGGGCGTCGATACGCTAATGCCATTCTCTTGTAGCGCCGCCAGGCTTTCCTCGTTGTTCTCACGGCTCATCTGCCAACCGCGCTCTTCGGCACGCGCCGCTGCTTCCATCAGCGCGTCTTGAGTCGCTTCGTCTAAGCGGTCAAAGCTGCGCTGGCTGATGAAGACGATGTTCTTCGGCAGCCACAGGTTGGCATCGGTGTAATCGGTCACGTAATCCCACGCGGCCATCGAGTTACCGGTAGAGCTGGAGGTAATCATGGCGTCCACACGGCCCGTGCTGAAGGCAGTGGGAATATCGGACTCCTCGGTTTCAGTGGGGCTACCGCCCAGGTTATCGACGAAGCGCTGGGTGTTGATGTTCGGCGCACGCACGCGCAGCCCTTCGAACTGGGCCGGATCCGTCAGCGGCTCGGCGGTATAAATACCCTGCGCAGGCCAGGCGACGGCGTAGAGCGGAATCAGCCCTTCATAGGCGAACAGCTCGGTGATCATTGGCTTGGTGGCTTCCCACAGCGCGTAAGCATCGTCGTAGCTACCGGCCACACCGGGCAGCGTATCGACTTCGAAAATCGGGTCGTCGTTGGAAAGGATCGACAGGAACACTTCACCGGCATCGATGGTGCCGCGACGCACCGACGGTTTGATCTCCCCGTGGGACACCAGCGAACCGCCGCTATGGACGGTAATGGTGAGCTCGCCATCCGTGGCTTCTGCCACGTCTTCCGCGAACTGCTTGGTGTTTTGGGTATGGAAGCTGGCATCGCCGTAGGGCGTCGCCATGGTCCATTCAGCGGCCTGAGCGGTCGCGGCGGCGGCAAGGCTGCAAGCCGTGGCAAGAAGTAGGGGGGTAGCCAAGCGGGTACGCATAGGAAAAGTCCTCTTATTCATATTGATGGAGGTGCTGCACGGGGGTGGAGGAAGGAGCGCTAGGTGTGACCCAGCGTCCGG
This sequence comes from Halomonas sp. LC1, assembly GCF_030247125.1. Taxonomy (NCBI): domain Bacteria; kingdom Pseudomonadati; phylum Pseudomonadota; class Gammaproteobacteria; order Oceanospirillales; family Halomonadaceae; genus Halomonas; species Halomonas sp. LC1. The sequence continues at coordinate 222,885 of NZ_JASSPG010000005.1, forward strand.
TAAAACACGTGTTCGTGATCTCGGTATGCTTTTCGGCGGCATACGCCAGCGCGCACTCCTGCGCTAAGCGCCCAACGCCGCGGCAGAAGCGCGGATGATTGGCGCTACGCCAAATCACATCATAGTGCATGGCGGGTAACGGCGCGGGGAGGGCCAAGCGGTAGAGCTCGCCACGCCGCCACTCATCCAACACGGTAGCGACCGGTAGCGCGCCAATCCCTAGGCCTTCGGTGGTCAAACGCACGATGGTCATCAGCGTACTGACGCTATGAATACGCGGCTGCGGCACCCCTTGCGCGGCGAGATAGCTCACCAGCTCTTCGTAAGGGCGCGCCAGCTTGCCAAAGGAGATGAACGGCAGCGTGGTGCACCACGCGTGGGGGCGTGCGCTCAGCATTTGGGCATGGCGTGGCGAGACGAACATGCCCATTTCGTAGGGGCTTAGCGTCTCTTGGTCGATCTGCTCGGGGGGCAGGTAGCCGTTCATGGCCAAGAGAATATCCAGCTCGTTGCTCATCAACCGCTCGTTAAGCGCGGGAGAGTAGTCGACGGTCAGTTCGATGATCAGCTTGGGGTAGCGCTCGGTGAGGCGCTGCATGAAGCGAGGAAACCAGCTATGGGCAATCGTCTCGATCGTGCCGAGCCGCAACGGTGCCGAGAAATCCTCTTCGCTGTCGAACAGCTTCAAGGCTTCATCGCGCTGAGCCAGCATACGCTCGGCGTGGAGAAAGAACTCTCGACCGCGCATCGTGGGCTGAATAGGCCGCGCCGAGCGCTCTAACAGCAGCTCGCCCACCGTGCTCTCTAGCCGTGAGATACGCTCGGAGACGGAGGGTTGCGTGATGTGTAAGCGCACCGCCGCTTTACGAAACGAGCCAAGCCTGACGGCCCATACGAAGGCGTCGAGTTCCTTAAAATCCAGCATCGTCTTCACCAGCCTATCAAAAGCGCATTCATGGAAGGCACCGCATCAGGCGCTTTCACCACGCCGCCCACCGCGGGTAACCCTGGTGAAGCGTCGCTATGCAAATGTGTGTGCAACCTGCCGTGCTGGGCACGGGCAAGCTGTCGCGGGGCTGGCAACCGCATGTGGTACTCCTCGGAAATCACCCTTCCCTAACCATTGTTATAAGTGTCGCAAACGCGCGACATACGGCGGATCAGGGCGTCTCTTTTGTAATCTTTTTTGAGTCGCTTTCTTTAGTTGATAATCGTATCACGCCCTAGCGTCAACTATTTTTCTACTAAATAACAGCATGATAGGAACCACCGATACTTAATATCGCTAAAAACGATTGGCACTTGAGACACAGGCTCCATATATTATTTTTGCGTTAACACAACCATAAACATACTGACTAACGAGTCATCATGATTAGCAAATGGTTTCCTCATTTAGCTGATTAATTGCGATATCAATTACTAACAACACGCAATCCTGCAGGAGACGTTATGGCGATTCCGCTGCTTAACTGCGATATGGGCGAAAGTTTCGGCAACTGGTCGATTGGTTTGGACGCCGATGTCATGCCCTACGTTGACTGTGCCAACATTGCCTGCGGTTACCACGCATCCGACCCCCACGTGATGCGCAAGACAGTAAAGCTTGCCGTTCAGCAAGGCGTAAAAATTGGTGCGCACCCTGGCTACCCGGATTTAATGGGCTTTGGCCGCCGCTCCATGGCCTGCTCGCCTGCCGAAGTGGAAGACATGATGCTCTACCAAATCGGCGCACTAGCGGGCATTTGCCAAGCGGAAGGCACCGCGCTGAGCTACGTCAAACCCCACGGGGCGATGTACAACGACATGGCTGCCAATCTGGCATTGCTGGAAGGTGCCATGCGCGCCGTGAAGGCGTTCGATGCCCGCTTGCCGCTCATGGTGATGGCCACCGCCAACCCAGAGCCGCATCGTCAATTAGCGGCAAAAATGGGCGTGACGCTGTGGTTTGAAACCTTCGCAGACCGCGCGTATGAGGCCACTGGGCACTTAGCCTCTCGCCGCCTGCCGGGGGCCGTGCACCACGACCAAGCCACCATCGTCGCCCAAGCCGTCACGCTTGCAAAAGGGGAACCCCTCACCGCCCGGGATGGCAGCGCCTTGTACCTGCCCTGCGACACGCTCTGCGTGCATGGCGATAACCCCGAATCCGTGGCCGCCGTGCGTGCCATTCGTGAGGCCTTTACGGCGCTGGAGTCCGCGTGAAACTGCGCTTAGAAACGGCAGCGATGGACGCCCTGACGGTGCGTCTGTTCGATGCCATTGATGAAAGCAATATGGCGTGGATCATGGCCGCCGACGAGGCGCTACGGCGCGCCTTCGATCACGCGCTGATTGATCTCATTCCGTCGTACACCACCCTGCTGGTGCACTACGACTGCCAAAAGCTCACCTTTGCCCAGGCCTCGACGCTCGCGCGCAGTGCGCTGCGCAATTTAACGCCCGCCGATGCCCAACAGGGCCAGCTCCACGAAATCCCCGTATGGTACGACGAGCGCGTTGGCCCGGAGCTACCCACCGTTGCCCAGCGCGCTGGGCTCAGCGTCGAGGCGCTGATTGAGCGCCACTGCAGCCACGACTACTGCGTGTTTGCACTGGGCTTTGCCCCTGGCTACGGCTTTATGGGCCTGGTGGATGAAGCCATTGCCACGCCGCGTTTGAAAACGCCCCGCCGCCGCGTGGCGGCAGGAAGCGTAGGCATTGCCGACCGGCAAACCGCGATTTACCCCCTGCTTTCGCCGGGTGGCTGGAACATTCTTGGCAGAACAGCCGTGCCGCTTTTCGAGCACGCCAAACGTGGCGAGCCGCTGCTGCGCCCGGGTGATAAAGTGCGCTTTAAGGCGATATCCCAATCAGAATTTGAAGCGGCCGGGGGCGATACGACCCCGCTGGAGGAGCGGTCATGAGCCAACCCATGTTGACCGTCAAGCAAGCCGGACCGCTGGCACTGATCCAAGACGCGGGCCGCTTCGGCGTCGGCCACTTAGGCGTGACTCAAGGCGGTGCCGCCGACTGGATCGCCTTCCGCTGGGCCAACTGGCTGCTGGGCAACCCGCTGGAGAGCGCCGCGCTGGAAATCGTCATGGGCGGCAACCTCACCCTGGTGGCCAATAGCGATGTGCGCCTTGCCCTCACCGGAGCCGACCTTGCCACCACGCTGGAGGGCCAACCGCTGGCGCCCAACGACAGCTTTAGGATGCAGGCGGGCCAAACGCTGGTCTTTCGCCAGCCGAAAAAGGGCCTGCGCGCGTACCTCGCCTTTCCTGGCGGGTTGGATGCGCCAACCGTGCTGGGCAGCCAAGCCTGCACGGCAAGGGAGCACATCGGCGGCCTCCACGAAGATGGCAAACCGCTCAAAACCGGCGATCAGCTCACCTGGAAAGGCAGCAGCGCCACGCCACGACAGTTACCTCAAGGCACCCAGCTTCCCCTGCCCGACTCAGAAGAAACCGTGCTGGACATGGTGCTGGGCTCCCAAGCCGCGCACTTTGCCGGGCGCAGCCTGTTCGATGCCTTCAACCAGCCCTGGACCGTGGACCAACGCGCCGACCGCATGGGCATTCGACTCACCGGCAAAGCGCTGAACAGCCGCCTGGGCGGCATCGTCTCTGAGGGGATTCCGTTAGGGGCGGTGCAGATTCCTCCCGATGGCCAGCCGATCATTCTGATGAACGACCGCCAAACCATCGGCGGCTACCCGCGCCTGGGTGCTTTGACGCCCATGGCCTGCGCCCGCCTCGCCCAGTGCTTGCCGGGCACCACGGTGCGTTTGCAGCCCATCAGTGCGACGCAGGCGCAGGCGGCCTACAGAGCGCAGTTATTGAAGTGGCAGTAAGGCTAAAAAGCCCCTAAGTAGGGGCTTTTATCGCTAGGGTGCCTAATGAGCCGCTTGCTTGGCCGCTGGGTCACTGGCGGGGCGGTGCTGTTTACCCAACTCTTCCGCGATGGCTGTAAAGAAGGCATCGGTAGCGGCTTGATGAGGCTTGGTCACAAGACTAACGCCAACAAACAGCACACTCGCGACCACAATTCCCCATACACCAGCAGGCAGGCCCAGCAACGAGTTACCGGTGGCATACATCAGCAGCACAAAGGCGCTGGTACCCACCACGCTGGTCAGTGCACCGGCAGCCGTGCCGCGCTTCCAATAGAAAGCACCGATCAGCGCAGGCACCATGGCCACCAAGCCCGATGAGGCGGCCACCGACAGCACCGCAATCAGGTCAAGCTGCAGCTCGGCGAACGCCAGCGCCATCAGTGCAATCACTGGCACCACACACTTACCCACCAGCAGTTGACGCTTTTCACTGACGTTCGGCTTGAGGTTGGCATAGACGTCGCGGGAGACCATGGACGCCAGGGTCAGCATGATCGAGTCGATGGTGGAAACGGCCGCCGCCATGATGCCGATCATCACTATTACACCTAATACGGGCGGCACGAACTCTGAGGCCAGTAGCGTGGGCGTGGCTAAATCGGCGCGCTCTAGGCTAGGGAAAGCGGCCAACGCCGAGAACCCCCACAGCACGGAGACCAGAGTGTAAATAAACCCGAACACCAAAAAGCCAATCAGCATGTGGCGCATTGAGCGCAGCGACGAGGGCATGAAAAGACGCTGACTGACCTGCGGATTCGACAGGCTAAAGAAGAACCAGGGAATGGTGAGCCCTAGGAAGGTCACAAAGCTGAATAGCCCTGGGCCGGGTACCGTCAGGGACTGAGGGTGCTCCGTTGCCAACGTATCGAAGAGTACGCTAAAACCGCCCAGGTGTTGGATCACCAAGAGCGCGACCAACGTGGACGCCACGATCATCATGATGGCCTGGAGCGAGTCGGTCCACATGACCGAACGAATCCCCGCGATATAGGAGAAGAAAATGGCGATCACCGTAGCCAGCACGACCCCAGTGGTAAACGTGATGGTGCCATCCGTCATCCCCTGAAGCAGATAACCCACCCCGGCGAGCTGGACGGCAGAATAAGGAATCAGGAAGATACAGCTCGCTATCGACACGGCCATGGCCACCGGCTTGCTATGGTAGCGGTGGCCCAGCATCTCGCTGGGCGTCACGTAGCCAAACTTTTTGCCAACTGCCCAGAATTTAGGGCCGAAAACCGCCACCAGCGAGACACCGGCAAAATAGATGATTTCAAAACCGAAGGCGCCCACGCCGCCCGCATAGGTCAGGCCTGCCAAGCCCACCATCATAAAGGCGCTATACGTCGTGGCACTGTAGCTCAGCGCCGAGACCAAGCCGTTCATTTGGCGGTTACCCAAAAAGTACCCCGACATGCTGTCTGAGCCGCCTTTCGCCGAGCGTTGGCGCGACAACATAGCGATGCCAATCGCGACGACCACATAGATAGCGATAGACCACCCAATGAGCGACTCAGTCATCGCCATGTTCCTTAAAATCTGAGGTGATGAACACGTTCAGCGCAATGATGACCAGTCCGGCCACGGTCCAGAACAAAAAGCTGCCGTACCACCGCGACACGTCGCTCAACAGCGTGTAAGGCACTAAATAGCTCAACAAGACAACGGCCCATACGAGCCATATCCATTTACTGCGTGTCATCGTCGATCTCGTGTTGTTACATGGGAGGGAAAGCACACGCTACTGTAGCAAAGCTGACGAACCAGCGGTGCCCAGACACGCATACAAAAAAAGGCACCCGCTAGGGGTGCCTTGGATAGTACGAAGAACCGTTGTTGGCTTACGACGCGACGTCGAAACGGTCGGCGTTCATCACTTTGGTCCAGGCGGCGACGAAGTCTTTAACGAACTTCTCACCGTTATCGTCCTGGGCATACACTTCTGCGTATGAGCGCAGCAGCGAGTTGGAACCAAACACCAGATCCACCCGCGAGGCGGTCCACTTCACGGCACCGGTCTTGCGATCACGGATCTCGTAGGCGTTGCTACCTACCGGCTTCCAAGTGTTCCCCATATCGGTCAGATTCACGAAGAAATCGTTGGTCAACTGGCCTTCGCGGTCGGTGAAAACGCCGTGTTTGGTGCCACCGTAGTTGGTGCCCAATACGCGCATACCGCCCAGCAGCACGGTCATTTCCGGGCCGGTTAAGCCCATCAGCTGCGCACGATCCAGCAGCATCTCTTCCGGCTTCACCACGTACTCTTTCTTCTGCCAGTTACGGAAGCCATCGGCCAGCGGCTCCAGCGGTGCGAAGGAGTCCGCGTCGGTCATCTCGGCGGTCGCATCGCCACGGCCTTTCAGGAAGGGCACGCGTACTTCGTAACCTGCTGCTTTCGCGGCTTTCTCGATACCGACGCTACCGGCCAGTACGATCACGTCGGCCACGCTAGCGCCGGTGTCTGCCGAGATCTGCTCATAGACGCTCAGCACTTTCGCCAAACGCTCCGGCTCGTTGCCCTGCCATGTATTCTGCGGAGCCAGACGGATACGGGCACCGTTGGCACCACCGCGCATGTCGGAGCCACGATAGGTACGGGCGCTGTCCCAAGCGGTGGCGACCATGTCGCTGATGCTCAGACCGCTTTCCGCGATTTTCTGCTTGACCACTTCTTCGCAGTAGTCGGTGTTACCTGCCGGAATCGGGTCTTGCCAAATCAGGTCTTCTGCCGGTACTTCCGGGCCGATGTAACGTGCTTTCGGACCCAGGTCACGGTGCGTCAGCTTGAACCACGCCTTCGCGAAAGTCTTCTTGAAGTACTCCGGATCGGCCATGAATTTTTCGCAGATGGCGCGATAGGTCGGATCCATCTTCATCGCCATATCCGCATCAGTCATGATCGGGTTGTGGCGAATCGAGGGGTCGCTGGCGTCAACCGGCTTGTCTTCTTCCTTAATGTTGATCGGCTCCCACTGATGGGCACCGGCAGGACTCTTTCTCAGTTCCCACTCGTAGCCGAACAGCAGATCGAAGTAGCCCATGTCGAACTTCGTAGGGTTGGTGGTCCACGCCCCTTCGATGCCCGAGGTCACGGCGTTACTCGCCTTGCCCTGCATGTTGGGGTTGCCCCAGCCAAAGCCCTGGTTTTCAACGTCAGAGGCTTCTGGCTCAGCGGCCAACGCAGAGGCATCACCGTTACCGTGACACTTACCGACGGTGTGGCCACCAGCGGTCAGAGCCGCCGTCTCTTCGTCGTTCATCGCCATACGGGCGAAGGTTTCACGCACCTGCTGGGCGGTTTTCAGCGGGTCCGGCTGACCGTTGACGCCTTCCGGGTTTACATAGATGAGCCCCATCTGGACGGCGGCCAGCGGGTTTTCCATGGTTTCGGGTTTGTTGACGTCGTCGTAGCGCTCGTCAGAGGGCGCGAGCCACTCTTTTTCGTTGCCCCAGTAAATGTCTTTCTCGGGCTCCCAAATATCGGCGCGACCGAAGGAGAAGCCGTAAGAGGGCAGGCCCATGGACTCATACGCCACGGTACCGGCCAAAATCATCAGATCAGCCCAGCTGATTTTGTTGCCGTACTTCTTCTTGATCGGCCACAGCAAGCGACGTGCTTTATCCAGGCTGACGTTGTCCGGCCAGGAGTTGAGCGGTGCAAAGCGCTGCGCACCGGTACCACCACCCCCACGGCCGTCAGCAATACGGTAGGTGCCTGCGGAGTGCCAAGCCATACGGATCATCAAACCGCCATAGTGCCCCCAGTCAGCGGGCCACCACTCTTGGCTATCGGTCATCAGCGCGTGAACGTCTTTTTTCAGCGCGTCGAAATCGAGCTTACGGACTTCATCACGGTAGTTGAAATCCGGGTCCATCGGGTCTGATTTGCGATCTTGCTGATGCAAAATATCCAGGTTCAACCCTTCCGGCCACCAATCCTTGTTGGACGTACCGGTCGAGGTGTTACCACCATGCATGACAGGACATTTACCGCTCATAGCTCTCTCCCTTATTGCTCTTAGCCTTGGTGATACCAAGGGAACAAATGCTGTGCATCTTCACGCTAGATGAGGTATCGACGCCCACCGTCGCTAGCGCAGGAATGCGTTATTCACGTGTCACAGTTTTAAAGCACCTTCGCAATAGTCACAATTTGCATTTAACCAACACGCTAATAGCTATTCCCAATCGTAAGGAACGGGGTGCCATGCGTCCCGTTCCTTAGCAGTCTACTGCGACACGGACTTACTCCACCAGCGGTAGCAGCGCATTCAGACTATCGCGGGCATCGCCGTAGAACATGCGCGTGTTCTCTTTGAAGAACAGCGGATTCTCGATACCCGAGTAGCCGGTGCCCTGACCACGCTTGCTGACGAACACCTGCTTTGCTTCCCACACTTTGAGCACCGGCATCCCCGCAATGGGGCTGTTGGGGTCCTCTTCGGCGGCTGGGTTCACGATGTCGTTGGAACCAATAACGATAACCACGTCGGTCGTGGCGAAGTCGTCGTTGATTTCATCCATCTCCAGCACGATATCGTAGGGCACCTTGGCTTCCGCCAGCAGCACGTTCATATGCCCTGGCAAGCGCCCGGCCACCGGGTGAATGCCGAAGCGTACGGTTTTGCCAGCGGCGCGCAGCTTGCGGACTAAATCGCTCACCGCCGTTTGGGCTTGCGCCACCGCCATGCCGTAACCCGGCACGATGATGATGCTGTCGGCATCGTTGAGCGCCGTGGCAACGCCGTTGGCATCGATGGACACCTGCTCGCCTTCGATCTCGGCAGCAGGCCCTTGGGAGCCTCCAAAGCCTCCCAAAATCACGCTGACGAAGTTGCGGTTCATCGCCTTACACATGATGTAAGAGAGAATCGCCCCGGAGGAGCCCACCAGCGCCCCGGTCACGATCAGTAGGTCGTTGGAGAGCGTGAAACCAATCGCCGCCGCCGCCCAGCCGGAGTAGCTGTTCAGCATCGAGACCACTACCGGCATGTCCGCCCCGCCGATGCCCATGATCAGGTGGTAACCGATAAAGAACGCCAGCGCCGCAATCACCAGCAGCGTCCAGAAGCCTGCGCCGTTGAGGTACATAATCGCCAGCAGCAGCGAAAGCACCGCCGCACCGGCATTCAGCATGTGGCCGCCAGGCAACTGCTTTGGCTTGCCATCCACTTTGCCAGCGAGCTTGCCGAAGGCTATCACCGAGCCGGTGAACGTCACCGCGCCGATAAAGATGCCTAGCACCACCTCGATTTGCAGGAACATCAGCTCATCGGGGGCTTTGGTCGCCACCAGCGCCGCAAAGGCGGAGAACTGGTCCAGCGATGCCTCAGCGGCACGAGCTGCCATCACCCGGCGACGCTCTAGGTCCGCGCTCCAGGCAACGAAGACCGCTGCCAAGCCCACGAAGCTGTGCAGCGCGGCCACGAGCTGAGGCATTTCGGTCATTTCGACCTTGCCCGCCACGTAAGCCCCGATGGCCGCGCCAATCAGCATCATGGGAATCAGCCACCAGTAGGCGCCAATACCGGGGCCGAAGGAGGTGAAAAACACCGCCAACGCCATCCCGACGATGCCGTACCACACGGCTCGCTTGGCCTTTTCCTGATTACTCAGCCCGCCCAGCGACAGAATAAACAGCACGCTTGCCGCAATCGCCGCGGCAGATACGAATCCTTGCTCTAACATATCGTCTCTCCGCCGCTTAGGATTTTTGGAACATGGCCAGCATCCGGCGTGTCACCAGGAAGCCACCCACGATATTGATAGACGCGATCAGTACGGAAATACCCGCCAGCACGCTCACCACCGCGCTGCCCGAGCCAATTTGTAGTATCGCTCCCAGAATAATGATGCCGGAAATGGCGTTGGTTACCGCCATCAGCGGGGTGTGCAGTGAATGGCTCACTTTCCAAATCACCTGGAAGCCAATGAAGCAGGCCAATACGAAGACGATAAAGTGCTGCATGAACGAAGCAGGCGCCACAAGTCCCAACAACAGCATGAGCGCGCCCCCTACGGCCAGCATGGTGACCTGGCGCTTGGTTTGCGCCTTGAAGGTGGCCAGTTCGGCGGCTTTCTTCTCTTCGGGCGTGGGCTCTTTCTCTTTTTTCTTCGGCTTGGCCGCGCCAATGGCTTTCACCTTCGGCGGCGGCGGTGGGAAGGTGACTTCCCCTTGGTGCGTCACCGTCGCGCCGCGAATCACATCGTCATCCATGTTGTGATGGATCACGCCGTCTTTCTCCGGGGTAAGGTCGGTGAGCATGTGGCGAATATTGGTGGCGTAAAGCAGTGAGGCCTGTGTCGCCATGCGCGAGGGGAAGTCGGTGTAGCCAATCACCACCACGCCGTTATCGCTCACCACGCGCTCGTCGGGCTGCGTCAGGTCGCAGTTACCGCCCTTCTCGGCGGCCAAATCCACGATCACCGAACCGGGTTTCATGGCGGCGACCATGTCTTCCAGCCAGAGCTTGGGCGCGGGCTTGCCGGGAATCAGTGCCGTGGTAATCACGATATCCACGTCCGGAGCCTGTTCACGGAAGCACGCGAGCTGCTTTTCGCGGAACTCAGGGCTCGAAGGGGCCGCGTAGCCACCGCTCTCGGAGCCGTCCTGGCTATCCTCGAAATCGAGGAACAGGAACTCGGCGCCCATGGATTCGATCTGCTCGGAAACCTCAGGGCGCACGTCAAAAGCGCGCACTACGGCGCCTAGGCTCGTCGCAGTGCCAATCGCCGCCAAACCTGCCACCCCAGCACCGATCACCAATACCTTGGCAGGCGGTACTTTGCCTGCGGCGGTCACTTGGCCGGTAAAGAAACGGCCGAAGTTATTGCCCGCCTCGATCACTGCGCGGTAGCCCGCAATGTTGGCCATGGAGGAAAGCGCATCCATCTTCTGCGCCCGAGAAATACGCGGCACCATGTCCATCGCGATGACGGTGGCACCCTGGGCTTTGCAGGTTTCCAGCAGCGCTTCGTTTTGGGCTGGCCAGAAGAAGGCAATCAGCGTTTGGCCTTCGCGCAGCCGCTTGGCCTCTTCATCAGAGGGCTCGCGAACTTTGATGACCACCTCAGCGTCGCGCCACAGCGCGTCGGCGCTCTCGATCACGGTGACGCCAGCATCGCGATAGGTGTCGTCATTGAACCCGGCGGCCAAGCCCGCCCCCGTTTCGATGAGGCACTCATGGCCCAGCTTTTGAAGATGCTTTGCGCTCTCGGGGGTCAGCGCGACCCGCGCTTCTCCCCGGGCACTCTCTTTTGGTGCGCCTATTTTCACACGCTTTCTCCCTTGGTTTGTCCCGCCAACAGCGCCGCACCCTCACCGCCAGCGTGTCATCGCTAGCGTCGTTGAGCGCTGTTCATTCACTGCGGCGCCAAACAACGCGCCAGCTAGCAGTTTAGGATCTAACGCCGAGCCTGCCAGTGACCATTCAACCTTTGCTTCAACTGCGTTGTTTATCTACAACACGTTGATCTGGAAAAGGGAGTGCTTTAACGGCGCACGGTGTTGGCAAAGGCGGTGAGTTCTTCGTACAGCCATACGTTGGCAGGCGCATTGGCGTAGAGGCTGTGCTGGATCAGCGTCATGGTCAATTCGGGAAGTTCGTCCGGTGGGGCCACCATGCGTACGGGCAGCATGGCAACGAAGCGATCGGCCATTTGGCGAGGCAAGGTAATGATCGCGTCGGTCAGCGCCACGACCCGTGCGGCGGCGATGTAGTTGAGGTTTTTCGAGATCACCCGGCGGCTCAATCCGTGCTGGGCGAGACAGCTCTCGATACGGCTGGGCAGCAGACCACTGATATCGGCGAGTTCTACGTGGAGCTGGCGGGCAAATGCCTCGAGTTCCAGCGCTTCCCCCACGTGCGGATTGTGCTGGGCCGCCAAACACACCAGCTCTTCGTGCATCCAGGGCGTTTGCACCACGCCGCTAGGGAGCGATGACTGGCGATCCAGCCCTACCACCATGTCTACTTGGCGCTGTTCTAGCGCGTCGCTGAGGACGTCGGGAGTAATCAGCTCGATGGAAAAACTAATCCCGGGGGCATAGCTCAACAGTTGGCTCAGAAACGCCGGGTACATGACCTCTTCGAAGTAGTCGGTGGTCGCCAGGGTAAAGTGCCGAGTGCTGGTCGCGGGGGCAAAGGTGGCTGGCGGTGCCAACCCCGCCTGTAACGACGTCAATGCCTGTTGCACCACGGGGAGCAGCGCCATGGCGCGGGGCGTGGGCTGCAGGCCCTGCTCGGTGCGTACCAATAGCGGGTCGTCTAGCGCGTCACGCAGGCGTTTGAGCGAATGACTGAGCGCTGGCTGGCTCAAGTGAAGCTTTTCGGCAGCGCGAGTGACGTGTCGCTCACGCATGAGCATCTCGAAGACCAGCAGCAAATTCAGATCAAAGTGGCGGAGCGACCGCATAGCGCCTCACTATTTATACAATGAATGATTTCATTCTAAACATTCATTTCATTCATCGCGAAAAATTCCTTATCGTCGCGCTGCGTCGAGCCATCCGCTCGCTTTCCACTCAACGCCCGTTTGCCGGTCAACCATAGGAGCACACGCTAGGTGACCCCATCACAGATCATGCCCAGCCTGTTTGGTGACGTTATCTCCACGTTTATGGGCGTGCCCAAAGCCACCGATCCCAACGCCACCGATGCCGACGTCGTGGTCAGCGGCGTGCCGTTCGACCTGGCGTGCTCTGGCCGTTCTGGCACGCGGATGGGGCCGAACGCGATTCGCCAAAGCACCGCCAACCTGATTTGGGAAGGCAAGCGCTGGCCGTGGGATTTTGCTCTGGAAGATCGCCTGCAGGTGTGCGATGCCGGCAACCTGGATTACGCCTACGGCGAGCCGGAGAGCCTGGTGGATAACCTGGAAACCCACGCCATGCGCTGGCTGAAAGCGGGTAAGAAAATGCTGACGCTGGGCGGTGACCACTACATCAGCCTGCCGCTGCTGCGCGCTCACGCCCGTGAGCACGGCCCGCTGGCACTGATTCATTTCGATGCCCATACCGATACCTATGAGCAAGGCACGCGCTTTGACCACGGCACCATTTTCCACCATGCCTTACAGGAAGGCTTGGTCGTGCCGGAGCACTCGCTGCAAATCGGTATTCGCACTAGCTATGACCGGAGCAACCATCCTTACGAAGTACTGGATGCCGATTGGGTGAACGACCACGGCCCGGCGGCGGTGCTGGAGCGGATTCGTGCGCGAGTGGGTCACCACCCGGCGTATGTCACGCTGGATATTGATGGCCTGGACCCCGCCTTCGCACCGGGCACCGGCACGCCGGTATGCGGCGGCATGTCCACCGACCTGATGCTGAAAGTGATGCGCGGCATGGTCGGTATGGAGCTGGTCGGCATGGACTTGGTGGAGGTGAACCCGGCCTACGACCACGGCGATATTACTTCGCTGGCGGCAGCCACGCTGGGATTGGAGTTCCTTTACACCCTCGCGGCCTCCAAAAAGGCGTAGGCGTTTCGCCGCTCACCTTGCGGAAGCGCTCAGCGTAGGGTCAGGTCAATGACCAGTAGCAGCGCCAGTGCCCCGACGGCCGGCCAAGGACTTTTCAGCACGACGCCAAACAGGGTGAGCGGAATCAAAACGGTCAGCGCTGCCAGCACATGCGGCAGCGCCGCCGCGCCGCTTGTCCACATACTGCCAATGACGAGCAACCCCAGTAGGCCTAAGCACAGCCCCAGCCAAACACCTCGTTGACGATATCTTGATGGCATTTTCTCGCCTCTCCTTACCCTATCCAACTGCCCTATCAGGTACCGTGCGTGGCCGCTGGCCTGTCATGGTGGCCAGTGGCGTGTCGCTCATGCGTGTTGTCCGAACTGCAGCGCCGCGAGGTGACGATAGAGATCACTGCGCTCCATCAGCGAGGCGTGCGTGCCGGACGCCACCAGCCGCCCCTCTTGAACGACCAGTAAACGGTCTGCATGCACCACCGTTGCCAAACGGTGCGCAATCACGATGCTGGTTCGCCCCTGCATCAGCCGGTCTAACGCGCGCTGCACCAATCGCTCGCTCTCTGCATCCAGCGCGCTGGTGGCTTCATCCAACAGCAGCACCGCTGGGTTTTTCAGCAGCGCACGGGCAATAGCCAACCGCTGACGCTGACCGCCCGAGAGCTGCACCCCGCCCGGCCCCAGCGGCGTATCGAACCCTTGCGGCAGCGCCTCAATGAACGCGAGCGCGTTGGCGTCTTGGGCGGCAAGGCGAAGCTGCGCTTCAGTGGCTTCTGGGCAGCCGTAGCGCAGGTTCTCCGCCACGGTGCCACTGAACAGTACCGGCGACTGAGCGACCAAGCCCAGCGCACCGCGTAGCTCGGACAGCGCCAAGGTGCGAATATCCACGCCATCCAGCATGACGTGCCCCTGATCAGGATCGTAAAAACGCAGTAGCAGTGCCAGCAACGTGCTTTTACCCGCACCGGAGGGGCCCACCACCGCGACCCGCTCACCAGGTCGAATATGAAGATCGATCGCGTCCAGCGCGGGCGTAGAGCGTCCAGGATACGTGAAGCGCACCTGCGCAAGCGTCAGCGCTCCTCGAAGTGGCTGAGCCAGCGTGACCGGCTGCGCCGGTGACTGAATGGTAGGTGGCGTCTCGAGCAGCTCCAGCAGACGCTCGGCAGCGCCAGCGGCGCGCTGCACATCGCCCGCCACTTCGGCCAGCGTCGCAACCGCGCCAGCGGCTAGCACGGCGTAGAAGATGAACGCGGAGAGTTCACCGGGGCTCATACTGCCTTCCAGCACCGCAAGACCGCCCTGCCACAGCATCACCCCCACAGCACTGAATACCACCAGCATGGCCACACCGGTCAGCCATGCCCGCTGGCGGGTACGCGCCACGGCGCTGCCAAACGCCTGTTCGACCCGCTGGCCGTAGCGGTGGCGCTCACCGGCTTCCTGAGTGAACGCTTGCACGGTCGGCAAGCCGCTGAGCGCCTCTTCGGCGTAGCGGCCTACTTCCGCCACGTGGTTCTGGCTGGTGCGCGAGAGCCGTCGCACCCGCCGCCCATACCACACGATGGGCAGCAGCGTCGCGGGAATGCCCACCAGCACCAGCGTAGAAAGCCAGGGCTGGGTCAGCAACATGAGTACCACGGCGCCAACCAGCATGACGCCATTGCGCAACGCCAAGGAGATCGATGAACCAAACAGGCTCTGCAGCACACTGGTATCCGCCGTCAGGCGCGAGGCGATCTCTCCGGCGGCACGGCCGTCGCTCGCGCTTTCGAAAAAGCTGGGCTCCAATGAGAGCAGATGCTCGAACACCCGCTGGCGTAGATCCGCCGCTAATCGCTCCCCAATCCAAGTGACTTGGTAGTAACGCAGCGCCGAGGCGGCCGCCAATAGCGCCACGATGCCAAGCAGGACCCCCAACGTCGTGGCAAGCGCATGGGCATCGGCCGCGAGAAAGCCTTGATCGATGACGCGTCTCAGGCCATGGCCCAGCAACAGCACGCTACCAGACGCGACCAATAGCGCGCCCCCCGCCAGCGCTACGCGCAGGCGATAGGGGCGAAGAAAATGCAGCAGCCGAAGAAGAACACGCGGACGAGAAGAGTGACTCATGGGGAGGACTCGGCAGCAGGGAACAGCCGTTGACCATAGCAGGCATCAGGCGTTTCTGCAGGGCCTACATGAAAACGTGACTGCCCGCGCCTAGACGGACTCACCGGTATCGTGAGGAGACGCCAGTAATCCCAAACGAATGGCTTCGTGCACTAGGCCCGCCGTGTGACGGACGCCCAGGCGACGCATGATGTCGGCGCGATGTGTTTCGATGGTTTTAATGCTGACATTGAGCTGGTCGGCAATCGCTTTGCTGCGAAACCCTTGGGCCACCAGCTGCAGCACCTCACACTGGCGCGCGGTGAGCGGATTGTCATGGGGCGCCTTCACGCCCAGCCATGACGCCACACTAACGAAATGCTCAGGCTCCATGGCCGTCAGCATGAACTGCTCGCCCCGGGCAGCCTTTTGAATGGCGGCCTCTAACGCCGCCACGTCGGCGTTCTTATGCAGGAGGCCGCATATGCCCGCTTCGAAAAGACGGTGTATGTAGCTATCGCTGGAGTAGCTGGAGAGAATGACGATGCGCAGCGTGGGACACAGCGATGTGAGCTGTGCCAGCAGTTCAACCCCTTTCAAGGACACAACGGCTGCGTCGATGAGCGCCACGTCCATGTCTTGGTTGGCGACTTCGCTTATCAATTGTTGCTCAGACCCGACCTCTGCCACCACGGTCATCTTGTCGAAGGTTTCAATCAAGGAACTGATCGCGGAACGCACAAGCCGATGCTCATCGGCCAGTAATATCCGAGTCGTATTATCTGAACGTTTCATGGAATATGCCAAAACCTTGACAAGGTAAAAACCTGCTGTAGAACCCCCTCGCAAGCACGGGTCCATTGTTATCTTGGTACCGGTCGAACGTCGGCACACCTCGTCACACAAACGTAAGGAAAACCCGCCACAAGCAACTAACTAAGCTTATTTGACCCGCACGTTAACTCACTGACCTGCAAAGCAGTATAAGCAAAAACCCTGATTATCGTTCCGATTCCAGGATGCCCAGGCGCAGCGCTTTTTCAAGCATGTCGTGTAATGCATCAAGGGTTTGTGGAGCGTTTGCCGATGCGCTGGTTCTATGCAACAGCGTACCGACATCTGGGCGACCAAACAGCCGCTTCAAAATGGTAGGACACAAAAACATCTCCCCCTTAGCCGCAGCGTGAAGGGCGACTTCCAGCTCGTCAACGCCCGCCTCCCGCAGCAAAAAACCGTGAGCCCCTGACTGAAAGACGCGCTTGACCTCGTCAACGCTTGGGTTGACGGAAATGATCACCACCCGCGTATCCAAACCAACGTTACGCAGCCGCTTGATGACCTCGACGCTGGTTTGACTGGGAAACTGGGCATCGATCAGGGCCACATCGACCGGTAACGCCGCCGTAATGGCATCCAACAGATGCGGGCAGGGCACGCTGGCCACGACATCGACCTGTGGGAAACGCTCGAGGACACGGCACAGCCCTTCTCGTATAAAGCCGCTTTCATTGACGACGACGACCCTAATCGTTGCCCCAGCACTGCTGTGCGAACTCATTGCGCACTTCTCCCAAAACCTGACTATCTTGCGGCGCGCCCTGCCGGTTAGAACGCTCCCTGTACTTGCTAAAGTGAATATCTTGGCCCGCTTTTATTGTTCATGAGCGTACGTTGGCTGGGTTAACCGTTATCGACATTGGATCAGGTCATTCTCTACATAAAAACCCTGAGTCGACGTTAAAAACACGGCTGACTGATCAGCCCTTAAATACGCTTATAGTTTAAAGCATGAGCGAAGACACGCCGAGATTTAGACTTAAGTTAAGAGCAGTTTAGTGGAACATAAGACGGTGTAGGCTTTATTTCATCAGGGAACTATTCGCACGCCAGCCTACTTTCAACGCTCGCGCTCAGTCATCGTTGACCTCGACCCGGTTGCGCCCCGACTCTTTGGCTCGGTAAAGCCCCACATCGGCACGCTTTAGCGCGGCTTTGAGCGAGGTTTCCTCGACCGATACCGACGTTACTCCTAGCGAGGCGGTGAGCCATAGCGTTCGCTCGAGCGCTCCTTCATGCACGGAGAAGGGCGTGGTTTGCACGGTGTGCCGAATACGTTCCGCCACCTGTACGGCCTGAGAGAGCGGCGTCGTGGGCAGCAAGATGGCAAACTCCTCGCCCCCCACGCGGCACAGCAGATCCTCTTGACGCAGTAACCGGGAAACGATGCGGGTAAACGCCTGCAGTACGTCGTCACCGGCATCGTGCCCATACTCATCGTTGATGTGCTTGAAATGGTCGAGATCAATCGTCACTAGCGCAATGGCATAGTCCTGGCGACGCGAACGGGCGATCTCAATGGCTGCCTGGGCCTGAAGATAGCGACGGTTGAACACCCCGGTGAGCGGGTCGGTCATGGCCTGTTCGCGCAGCTTCTCTTCCAGCTTTTTACGCTCGGTCAGATCGAACACGGTCGCCCGGGAGTGCACGAACCGCCCACCACGACGATAGGCAGAGGCTTGAATCATCACATGGCGCTGTTCACCGCTGCGGGTCAGCAGGCTGCACTCTGCACTACCGGACTGGTGCTCCAGCACGTCTTGAAACGCTTTATCGAATGCCGGTCGTGTCTCGGGTGTGATGAGCTCACGATACGCCATGCGCTGGAGGACTTCATCGGCCGAGTAACCTAGCCAGGCCAGCTCGGTGCGATTCATCTTGACCACGCGCCCAGCATCATCCAACGAGTGGTAGCCGCAGGGGGCGTTTTCGTACAAATCGCTCACTTCAATGGCGTGCCGCTGAGCCGCCCGGCGCAGCGTTCGCTGCCGCTGGCTGCTGATGGCCCACAGCATGCCAAACGCCACCGCCACCGCGTAGATCAACAGTAAGAACCACAGCACGGTCGTCTCTTCGTCGATCAGCGACGTCCAAGAGGGGGTGGGCAGCAGCACCCCCAGTTTCCAGGGGTAGTACGCATGCTCGCTATAGATATTGCCTGCCAAGCTACGATAGCGCTGGGTGCGAATATCTTCTGTCTGAAAATAGAGCAGTTGTCGATCCGCATTGACGAACCCTTCGCTGCGTTGTGCCATCGCCTGCCAGTAGTCGGGCGCCAATGTCGCCAGCGTCTCGCCAAAGTGCGCCGTTCCCTGGGGCAGCGCTGCTTTGTTCAATAGCCACTGTCCCTGGGCATTCACCAGCAGACTATGACCTTCGTGCCCCAGCCGCATCGCCTGCTGCAGGCCGCTGGTGAGATACCGCCAGTTGAGACTGAGCAGCACCACTCCTTGACGGCGCCCAGCCGCGTCAAACACCGGGGTCGAGACGTTCACGACGGGGATGATCTCGCCATCGAGCAGTTCGTAGTGAAGGTCTCGCCCGAGAGGGGTGAGATACAGATCTCTAGGCAGCAGTTGGCTGGCTTCTTGAAAGTAATCCATCTCCTGGTGACGGCGGCCGCTGACATGGGCGCCAGGCGCCACGCTCTGTGGCGCGCGCAACACCTCATGGCCCTGATTGTCGATCAGCACCAGTTTGGTATAGCGCGGGTGGTGGCTGATGATGGTATCCAGAAAACGGGAGAGCTGGGTCAGATCACCTGGCGGATAGCCCGGCTCGAGCAGTGGCGGCGCATTGTGTGTGGCAAGGTAGTGCCGCAGCGCGGGCATTTCCGCAATGGCCAGCACGGAGTTCAGACTTTCATTGATGTCGCGCGTCAACGCTTCCTGGCCTGCCTTCAACACGGCTCGCGCCTCGGTATGAAGGCTCTCGACACGTGTCTCCATGTGCACATGGAGCACGGGCAACAGCATGGCCGTTACTAAAATAAGCGGAACGCTCACGGCCAACAGCAAGCGAGTAGTTAAGCGGCGCAGTGACACTGGCGTATTTCCTGTCTTGGAGCCTGTCGCAAACGCGGGCTCTCATTACTGTTATTAGGAGGTCATATCGCGCTGCCGATATCATTTAGCAGCGCACTGGCGCGATCGTTAGGGTTGTGAGGGCGGGTTGAGCACCGGCGGTAGCTGGGTCAATACATCAAACGGCACCGGCTTGGAGAAATAGTACCCTTGCAGCAAGTTGCACTGGCGCTGCTGAAGGTCGCGCTGCTCCTCTTTGGTTTCGATGCCTTCGGCGACCACGGCCAGTTCCAAGTGGTGCGCCATGGTGATCACCCCCTGAACGATCGCGGCATTCTTAGCATTTTGGGCAATCCCACTGACGAACAGCCGGTCGAGCTTGACCTTGCTGATCGGCAAATCACGCAGGTAGCTCAAACTGGAGAAGCCCGTTCCAAAGTCATCCAACGCCACGCTGATGCCCAAGTCGCGGACATCGTTCAACAGCGCCACCGCCTGTTCGGTATTCGACATCAGCGTCCCCTCGGTCACTTCCAGCTCCAGCAAGGCGGGCGGCAGACCGCTGTTAGCCAGGGCGGCTTTGATCTCATCCATAAAGCCGCTGCGGCGAAACTGCATGGGGGAGATATTCACCGCCACGGCCAGCGGCGTTTCTCGCGTGGCATTCAGCTGGGCAATATCGTGACAGGCACGCTCTAACACCCAACGGCCGATGGCGATGATCTGCCCGGTTTGCTCGGCGATGGGCATGAACAGCGCAGGCGAGACTAGCCCCTTGGTGGGATGGTGCCAGCGAATCAACGTCTCTACGCTGCGCACACAGCCGCTGTTCGCATCGACGATGGGCTGGTAGTACGCTTCGAACTGCTGCTGTTGTATCGCCTCCTGCAGCTCACGGCGAATGATGACGTGCTCGGCGATATTGTCGATAGAGTCACCGCAGTACCACTGCCAGGTATTGCGCCCCTGACGTTTGGCGTCTTCCATGGCAAGGCTGGCGTGGTGCAAGAGGTCGTGGGGTTTCGTCACGCTACCTTTGTTCGACGCAATGCCGATACTGGCGCTGATGTGCAAGCAGTGCTGATAGAGCGTGAAAGGCTGCGCAATGACGGTCAATAGCCGCCCCGCGAGCGCAATGACGTCGTGCTCGTTTTGGAAAGGAGCCACTAGCACGACGAACTCATCGCTGGACAAGCGGGCCACGTGGGCACCGGCTGGCACGGTGTCCAGCAAGCGCTGCGCGACCGTTTTCAGCAGCAGATCTCCCATCCCGTGCCCTAAGGCATCGTTCACCGGTTTGAAATCGTCGAGGTCGAGATGCAGGACCGCCATCGACTGCGCCTGCTGGAGGCACTGCTGAAAACCGTTCTCCAAGCGTGCCTGCAGCGCCCCAAGGTTCGGCAGCCCGGTCAACGGGTCGTGGGAGGCTTGATAGGCCAGCCGCGCTTCTTGATCGCGCTGCTGGGTAATGTCTTGCTGGATACCGATGAAGTGTGTGCACAGGCCGTGCTCGTCGAACACCGGGCTGACCGATAGCTGGTTCAAAAACAGGCTGCCATCCCGGCGGTAGTTACGTAGCAGCACCTGAACGTCCTGATGCTGCGCGATGCCGCGCCGCATCGTCTCGATGGCCTCTCTATTGGTATCCTCGCCTTGTAAAAACCGGCAATTGCGCCCCAGCGCCTCGTCAGCGGCATAGTCGGTAATCTCGGTAAACGCGCTATTTACGTACACCAGCGGCAAGTGCGGCTGCGTCGCATCGGCCATCACCACCCCGTTAGGGCTTGCCTCGATCCCACGCTTGAGCAGGCGCAGCTCGCTCTCATCTTTTTTGCGCTGGGTAATGTCGCGAAAGATCGCGTACACCCCTATCAACTGGTCGTCCGCGATGATGGGAACGTGGCTAATGTCGAGCTGCACGGGCTCTTGGCAACCCACGCAAAGCGCTTGGTAATACTGATGCTCGCCGTTTAGCGTGGCTTCAAAGGCCGCTTGCGCAACCGCGAAGGACTCTGGATGCAGCAGCCGACGATACGCCATCCCCGCCAACTCGTCCGCCGCTTTCCCGGTGATGCGGGATGCCGCCAAATTGCTGTGTACGATGCGGCCATCACGGTCCAGCTCGCAAATCCCATCTGGGTGATAGGTAAACAGCGAGTGATAGCGCGCCTTCGCGTACAACGACACCGCCTGCGTGAGAAAGGTGAGAGATTTTTCCTTGGTACTGGCCAAGAACGGTATTTTCACAAACGTATCCACGGTGCTAAATCACAAAAGGCATTCACAACAGACAGCAATGAACGGCGAGCCATACGCCACGCCTCTACGACGGCCATGCCGTCGTAGAGGTCATGTCGGCGTCTGAGGTGTTAGAACGTTTCCCAATCATCCGTGGCCGCAGCCCGGCGAGCAGCGGGTACCGATGACGGTGCAGACGTTGACGCAACCGCAGGAGCCATCGCTTGCTGGCGCGGCTGAGTCGCGGTCGTGCTGAGCTTGAAGGTGGCGATCAACGCCGCTAGCCGATCGGCTTCCTCCTGTAACGATGCCGCCGATGTGCTGGTCTCTTCCACTAGCGATACGTTCTGCTGGGTGGCAGAGTCCATCTGGGTAATGGCGGTACTGACCTGATTAATGCCGCTTTCTTGTTCATTCACCGCCAGCGCGATCTCTTTCATAAGGTCATTGACCTGCTTCACGGCGGCCACGGTGCTCTCGATTCCCTCGCCGCTCTGCGCAGATTGCTGTGCGCCCTCTTTGATACGCGTGGCGATATCATCGATGATGCCGCGAATTTGCCCAGACGACTCCGAGGTCTTGGTGGCCAGCTTGCGCACCTCACCTGCCACGACCGCGAACCCACGGCCATGCTCGCCCGCGCGGGCCGCCTCTACTGAAGCATTCAGCGCCAGAATATTGGTTTGAAAGGCAATGCCTTCGATGACTTGAATGATGTCCTGCACGTGCTTGGAGTGTTGCTCCATTTCGCTCATGAGGGCCGTGGTTTGCAGCACCTCTTCACGGGCGTGGCTTGCCCGCTGTGAGGCCGTCATGGTGAGCTCGCTGGCCGAGCTAGCCGTCTGGTTGTTATGGGTAACGGTGGAGGACATCTGCTCCATGCTGGAAGCGGTTTCCTGGAGAGCGCTGGCCTGTTCTTCGGTACGCGAAGCCAAATCTTCGCTACCGCTGGCAATTTCGCGGGCGCTGTTCGCCACCATTTGGCTGGTGTGTGTCAGCGTCACCATCATATCGGTGAGCTTGGTCTGCATGGCACTCATGGCGCGATACAGCTGACCTACTTCGTTATTACCTTCGTCATGAATCGTGCTGGTCAGGTCACCCTGAGAAATATGCTCACAGATCGTCACGGCGCGACGTAGCGGTGAAACGATCAAACGACGCAAGCCCACCTGCAGCCCCACGAACAGCAGCAGAGACAGCACTAACACCGCAACGACGGTCCAGATGATGCGTTGACTCGCGGTGGAAGCCTCACTCTGCATCTCTTCGGCTAACTGCTCTGCAAAACGGGCAAACGCACGGGTGGCTTCGGTCATGGCACCCGCGCCCGCCTCCAAGCGACGCTCTTCTTCTGCCAGTTGCGCGACGTTGCCAGCAGCCACGGCATTTTTAAGCGAGGTAGTCACCAGTTCATTGAAACGTTCCACGACGTCCGTAAAGTAAGGATAGCGACGCTGCGCTTCGGTAATCTCGTAGGCCGTCAGCTCGGCAAACCGCTGCTCGGCCCGCTCCAGGCTATTGTGGGTTTGTTCGAGCGCCGTGGCGGCCTCAGGGTTTCCCTCAGTGCTGTAATCCACGAAGCGCGACAGCCGTAGTCGCATCTCCATGAGGTTGACTTCCATACGGTTGGCCGAATTGACTTGATCAGCACTCAATTCAGCTATTTCATTAATATCACTCAAACTATTACGCGAGGCGTTAATCGCAAGCGCGCTAATGACTATTACCATAATAATCAATAGTGTCATGGCAGCCGTTAAACTGTGCTGGATACGTATGTTTCTCATCACCCTGATCCCTTTCATAAGTTTATGGCAATAGACAAGCACGCCTGCGCTTTGAAGAGACGTGTGTTTAAGCAGAGGCATTCATTGGCTTAACGCCAATGGACGCTCAGAGAATATTCTTTTTGATTGAGAACACGGAGAAGGACGAAAGGCATACTTTGGTCCTATTTTTTATATGTTATAGGTATTATTTTACTTAGACCCCAAGAGGTCAATTGTGGTTACTATGTATATTCTTCGACAAGAAAAACGATAAAAATCATCTAATAAACAAAATACTTATATTAAAAAGCAATATAAAACCCTCTTGACATTATCGTTACTACCATAAAAATCAATGCGTTAACGGCATTTTGGAATATTTATACCCTCGTTCTCGTTTAGCGCTAAGCTTATACCGACTAGGCCACACCTCCTTCATCCTCTTCTACCACCAACGTCGATCAGGGTTTTTACTGATAAAGGTGTCTGATTGGCGACGCATAACAACACTCATACGAGAGACCGATGACCATGACCACCCCGACGCCTTCTACTGCGCCGCCCGCTGCGAACCGCCTACCCTGCCGAGGCTGCCTAGCAAACTGCCACCACTACCCTACCTGTGAAGGTAAGCCTTGGCGGTCATCGTCGGTACCGCAAACGCAAAAAACCCCGCTATAAGCGGGGTTTTTAAAGCTGACCGGCTAAGCCGGCTGCTAACATTCAATCTATGTGATTAATCCATCACTTGAATGTTCGATGCCTGAAGGCCTTTTTGCCCTTGCGTGACATCAAAAGCCACCTTTTGACCATCTTGCAGGGATTTAAAGCCATCAGCCTTAATTTCGGAGAAGTGAGCAAACAGATCGTCGCCGCCCGCTTCAGGAGAGATAAAGCCGAAGCCTTTTGCGTCGTTAAACCACTTGACGGTACCAGTTGCCATGATCGAAATCCTCGATGTAGCGAAAGAAATGCCGGGAAATACCCGAGTGACATTGGGTACAACAAGAAACTTTCACCAGGCTCAAACGCTAAATGCTTCGATACAGCTGACAACGTGCAACTTGCTAACCAACGAAGGGCAGTCTGCGCTTCTCAAAGCAGGACGTCAACCACATCACCAAAACGACTTTTGGGCAACGTTGCTCTCAAAGCAACAAACTCGCCCTTCAAAGCACTCGTTCCTACTCGCCAGGTCGCTTAGCGTTACCTACGCCCATAACGACACAGACAACGGCAAGGACAGGACATGCGTTCATCACCCTTTTTCACTTCACAACAAATCAGCGATGCGGTGGCTGTACGCCACCAGCTACACCAGAATCCAGAACTAAAATTCGAGGAAGCCGATACGGCTAAGCTAGTGGCTGAGCGGCTGAAAGCGCTGGGCTATCAAGTGACAGAAGGCATTGCCACGACCGGCGTACTGGCCGAGCTGGACACCGGCCGCGAAGGCCCAGTGATTGCCTTTCGGGCCGATATGGATGCGCTGCCCATCAAAGAAGCCAACGGTTTTGCGCACCGCTCCCAACGAGAAGGGCTGATGCATGCCTGCGGCCACGATGGCCACACCGCGACGCTGCTGCTCGCCGCTGAAGCCATTATTGCTAAGCGCGACCAGCTTTGCGGCTATATCAAACTGCTATTCCAGCCGGGCGAAGAAGGCGGCAACGGGGCCGATGAGATGGTGAAAGCGGGTGTACTCCAAAACCCACAGGTAGACGCCATTTTTGGCTACCACAACCGCCCTGGCTTTCCCGAAGGGCAGTTGTTCGTCAAACCCGGCCCCGCTATGGGCGGTAACGACACCTTCAAAATCACCATTGAAGGCGTCTCTGGCCACGCGGCCATGCCGCATTTGGCGGTAGACCCGATCTATGTAGGCGCTTCACTCGTGCAGCAGCTGCAAGGGCTAGTGGGCCGCCATAAATCACCACTGGAAGCAGGCGTGATTACCGTCGCGGCGTTTCATGCGGGCGACGCCGCCAATGTGATCCCAGGCCAAGCAGAGCTGCTGGTGAATATTCGCAGCGACCGGGAAAGCTCCCGCGCTGCATTGGTCGGCAAGCTGGAACAGGTCATTAACGGGGTGTGTTCCGCCCACGGCGCTCGTTTTCAGCTCGAGCATCAACACCAAATCCCTCCGTTAGTAAACGATACCGGTTGGTCGGAGCGTGTGTTGGCGATTGCCGCCGAACAAGGCGTCAGCGCCGATATTCAGCAACTGGACTATATGCCCACCATGGGGGCTGAAGATTTTGCGTTTTACCTGCAAGAAGTACCGGGGTGTTTCTTCTTTGTGGGGAACGGCGACAGCGCTTACCTACATAACGAACGCTACGACTTTAACGATGCCATTCTGCCCATCGCAGGCGGCATGTTTGTGGCACTTGCCACATCCCTGCTTAAGCGCGACTAAAAGCGCTAGCCGCCACGTTAAGTGGCATAACAACTTTGAATAACAAGGCTTTTTATAAGGAAACTGTCATGCAAGGTGTCCTCGCTTCCATCGAGCGGGTAGGCAATAAGCTGCCTCATCCGTTTATCCTATTCGCTATTTTGGCCGCCCTGGTGGTGGTCATTTCCGCTATTTTAGCCACGCTAGGCGTCTCGGCGATCAACCCACAAACCGAGGCAGAAGTGACCGTTCGCAGCCTGCTCTCCGCGGATGGTGTCGAGTTCATGCTGACCAGCGTGGTCAGTAACTTCGTCAACTTCCCACCGCTGGGGCTGATTCTGGTGGTGATGTTCGGCATTGGGCTAGCCGATAAAGTGGGCCTGATGTCGACGCTGATGCAGGTGAGCGTCGCCAAAGCGCCGCCCTCGCTGCTAACGTTCTGCGTATTTATGGCCGGTATTTGCGGCAGTATCGCCTCCGATGCCAACTACCTCATCCTGATTCCGTTGGCCGCCATGGTGTACTACTCGGTGGGCAGGCACCCGGTGGCGGGGGCTGCCGCCGCTTACGCAGCTGCCGGGGCTGGGTTTGATGCCAGCCTATTCATTACCGTGGGCGATGCGCTGTTTGCAGGTATCACGACCGATGCCGCACGCCTGGTAGACCCCGACGCTTACATCTCGCCCGTAGATAACTACTACTTTGTGGCCTGCTCAGTCTTTGTACTGGCCGCCGTCGGCACCCTGCTGGTCGATAAAGTGGTAGAACCTCGGCTACAGCGCACGCTCCCCATGGGTAAAGATTTCAAAACCGAGGTGGTCACGCCAACGCTGACGGAAGCCGAAAAGCGCGGCCTTAAGCGTGTAGGGTTGGCAACGCTAGCCTATATCGTCTTGGTACTGCTGGTGGTGGTGCCCGAAGCTTCGCCACTACGCAACGAAGATGGCGGTTTGATTCCTTCGCCGTTTCTGCGCTCGCTCGTGCCGCTGATGTTTATCTACTTCGTCACCATTGGGTTGGTGTACGGCATCACCACCGGCAAGATTACCAGCAGCCGCGATGTGCCCCAGCGCATGGCGGAATCGGCCAGCGACCTCGCCCCCACCCTGGTGCTGTTCTTCGCGATCTCGCAGTTTATTGCCTACTTCCGCTGGTCGGAGCTTGGCCAGTTTATCGCCATTGAAGGTTCAAACGTGCTGCAAAGCACCGGCTTTACCGGGCTCCCCCTCGTCGGGGCGTTTATCGCTATGAGTGCGGTGCTGAACGTCTTTATGACTAGCGGCTCGGCTCAGTGGGCGCTGATGGCTCCTGTGTTTGTTCCCATGCTGATGATGATCGATTTCGACCCTGCCTTCGTGCTGGCGATGTTCCGCATTGGAGATTCCAGTACCAACATCATCTCGCCCATGAGCCCCTACTTCTCGGTAGCACTGGTGTATATGCAGCGCTACAAACCGGACATGGGTCTGGGCACGCTGATCGCCACCATGCTGCCCCTTGCCATGGGCTTCTTGCTGGCGTGGTCAGCGTTTTTGATGTTCTGGCTGATGATGGGTTGGCCCATTGGCCCGGGTGTTTACATGATGGCGAACTAGCGCTACTGCATCGTCATCATCAACTTCCATAAATAGTCGGCAGCGGGCGAGAGCCTTCTGCCGACACGCTTCACCAAGTTGCCCTGGCTGCTGGCCGCCATGGGGTGATCAATCGGGATCGCTTTCAGCAGCCCCGCCTCAATCTCGCTGCGTGCAGCGGCCGCCGTCATGAACGAAACCCCAATCCCTGCGCTCGACATGCGCCGCGAAACAGAGTGCAAATTACAGCGATACGCCGGTGTGGCAGGCTGCCCCGCCGCGCCAAATAGCGCGTTTACAAACTGCTGAGAGCCAGACACATCGGGCAGAAAAATTAGCTTATGCTGCAGCAGTTCCGCCACGCTCACGCGCTCATGCCTTGCCAACGCATGGGAAGGCGCCACGAGCGCACACAGCGGCCCCCGCTCAAAAGAGTGGACCACCAAGCGCGGGTCGGAGATCGGCCCATAGGTAATGGCAATATCCACCTCGTCGCTGGCCACCATCTCATGGGGTTCACGGGGGTAGTAAATGCCGGTTTTGATCTCGATAAGCACATCTGGGTAGTGCTCAGAGACCCGCTTCATCACATGGTTGATAAAGCTATCCACAAAGCCATCGCCCACCGACACCACCACCTTCCCAGCCTGCAAGTTACGCAGCCGCGACAGCGTATCACCCAGCTCAGAGTTCAGCCGCCGCTGGGCCAAAAAGCCATCCACCACCAGCTGACCCGCCTCAGTGAGCATGACATGCCGCCCCTGACGCTCCAGCAACGCCATGCCCAGCGCCTGCTCCAATGAGCGGATCTGACGGCTAACCACCGACGGGTTGGTATGCAAATGCTCCGCCGCCGCGCGAATACCGCCGCAACTGCTGACTTCTAATAAGTAGAAAGCGCGTTTATCGAGTAGGGTCATTGAGGAAAGCTCTTTTACCTGCGCTGGAAATGCCTTAGACACATCATCTTTTGATAACGGAGTGAGCCTCATGGTTGTTGCAATAAAAACAACACATTCAGTATTGCATAGTCAACACAGCAACCTCTAGGCTGCATTGACGCTAAAAGATAAAAACTAAAAAAACCGAGTGATGCAACGCCAGTTGGCTATCGAGCCATATCACAAAAAAAGTAACTCAATGAATAGCGCCTTAGTTGGCGTTTAAGAGGCCAAAGGAGATCATAATGACACTTAACTTCTCTCGCGTTTCAATGAAAACACTTGCTGCTGCATGCCTTGCTGGTAGCGCGTTAATGGCAAGCCAAGCCATGGCGCAAACGACCATCAACCTAGGCTATAACGGCGCCCCCGATCCCGATAAAAATGCTGTACATGTGTTTGCAGAAAACCTAAAAACGCTGGTCGAAGAAAAAACCGATGGTGATATTCAACTGCGTTTATTCCCGAATAGCACCCTTGGGGAAGAGCAAGAGCGCATGGAACAAACCATGAGTTCGCCCATGTTGAACATTGCCTCGTTTGCAGGCGTATCGCCTATTGCCGATGAAATCTTCGTCAGCGCTATCCCGTTCTTGTTTGATGACTTTGAAGCTGCTCGTACGTTTTTTGATGAGGGTAGCTACTGGGAAGAAGTGGAGAACGTTGTTAAGGAGCGCGCCGGTATTGAAATGCTGGCAGTGGTAGAAGAAGGTGGCTTCCTTGCATTCACCAATGATGAAAAACCCATCTCACACCCGGATGATTTTGAAGGCTTACGCTTTCGTGCCATGGACCCAAGTCAGGTAGCGCTTTACGAATCCTTTGGCGCATCTGGTACGCCTATCCCCTGGACAGAAGTATATATGGCCCTGCGTACTGGGGTTGCTGATGGCCAAATGAACCCGCCCATGTATATCATTCTGGGTAGCCTCTATGAAGTGCAGGACTATTTGACGCTGGCCAATATCCAGTACTCCAATCAATTTTTGGTTGGCAACAGCCAAATGATGGAAAGCTGGGAGGCAGAGACCCGTAACGCCTTTATTGAAGCGGTGACAGAGGCGAACAAACAAGCGCGAGAGCATAACGAATCTCAGGTGGAAGAACGTATTGCTTACCTAGAAGAGCAAGGCATGGAAGTGATTCGCCCTTCTGAAGAAGACCTAACCGCCTTTCGAGATATTGGTCAGCCCGCCTACTTAGAGTGGCTAAAGGAGCGCGAGATCGATCAGCGCTGGATTGATATGGCGCTGGAAGATGCAGGCATGAGTGACCTGCTGAACTAAGCCTGTTCATCATTCATTGCGTTAGACAGGGCCGGATACGCCCGGCTCTGTCATCACCTTCCTTACCTAGCGGATAAGACTCTAATGCACGCGCTTCAAACTCGCATGCTGGCGATCACTCGCTCGCTTTCCCTTACGGTGGCTGCCGCTCTTTTGCTCACAAACTTGGGAGCCATTCTCTATGGCGTTTTTATGCGCTATTTCGTGGGCGGCGCACCGATATGGACCGATGAACTCTCACGTTTCCTCATCATTGGCACTGTGATGATTGCCGCAGGGGCGGTGTGGATAGAGGGCAGTCATATGCGTGTGGCATTGATAGAACGCCTACTCCCGAGACCTCTTGCGCGCCTACTCAACCTGTATCAATGGCTACTCACACTTGGTATCGCTTTAGGAGGTGCCTGGGTGAGCTACCACTATGCACAGTCAGTAGGCATGTTCACGACGTCTGGCCTAGGGGTTAGTCGCACAATACCAGTCATGTCGATGCCCATAGGGTTTACCTTGCTGGCATGGCACGTGTTCTGGTATGGCCCAGCACCATTGCCAACGCTAACCGAGCAAGGCGTTGAAGAGACTCATCCCGAGGAGCACTCCCAATGATTATGACAATGCTTGGTGTGTTTCTTATTCATGTACTCTTCGGTCTACCGCTATTTATCGCTTTATTAACCACCTCACTGGTCGGCTTTATGTTTGTCGACCCGGCCATGATCCCACGCATGATGCCGCAGCAATTTTTTGGCGGCATCAATGCCTTCTCGCTCATGGCGATTCCGCTGTTTATCCTCGCTGGTAATTTGATGAATGTGAGTGGCCTAACCGAGCGCCTCATGGGGCTCGCACGCTTACTCGTGGGACACATGCGCGGCGGAATGGGCCACGTCAACGTAGTATCGAGCGTTTTTTTTGCCGGGGTTAATGGTTCCGCTGTGGCAGATACCTCCGCCCTTGGTTCTCTATTGGTGCCCGCCATGGAAAAAGAGGGATATTCGCGCGCCTTTGCCGCTGGGCTCACGGCTGGCAGCTCACTGATCGGCCCCATTATCCCCCCTAGCATATTTATGATTCTATACGCCTCGCTTACCAACACCTCGGTGGGCGACCTTTTTCTAGCGGGGGTGATTCCTGGCCTACTGCTAGGTGTGGCGTTTATGGGAATGAATGCCTGGTACGCCTGGAAAAAGCGCATGCCCAAAAGCGGCCAGTTGCCTAGCGCAAAAGCCCTGGGCATCGCCACTGTAGTAGCACTACCCGCCTTAATTGCCCCGGTGATTATTGTGGCAGGCATTGTGCTGGGCGTGGTCACACCTACCGAGTCCGGCGCACTTACGGCTCTTTATGTAGCCATGTGCGGCGTTATGCTAGGCGGCTTAAAGTTCACCCAATGCTGGCAAGCCATCAAAGACACCGCTCGCCTTACTTCTGCCATTTTTCTAATTATGGCGGCCTCGGCCACCATTAGCTGGCTACTCTCCTACGCACAGGTGCCGCAGCAGTTTGTCTCTCTGCTAGCCCCTTATGCCGAAAGCCCGATCATCATCCTCTTGCTGCTCAGCGCCATTACCTTCGTGACCGGCATGTTTATGGAAGAAGTCTCGGCGCTAATGCTACTTACCCCAATTTTTGCACCGGTTGCCATGATGGCAGGCATCGATCCCGTTCACCTGGGGGTGATTATTACGCTCAACATCACCATCGCACTCATTACACCACCTATGGGTGCCTGCGTGTTTGTAGCAGCAGCGGTGAGCCGTATAGAAATAGTCTCGCTCTTTAAGACCATCTGGCCCTTTGTACTCACTGCTATTGCGGTATTACTGCTACTGATTTTCTTCCCGTCCCTAACACTCGTACTACCCCGAATTCTTGGATAATGATGATGCCCACTGCTTCTATAAACTCAGTCACCTCGGTCTTAGCACCTGTGCCCAGTTTGCCTTCGCCCGAGTGGCCAACCGTTAGCCGCATCGCCATTCAAGAGTGTCATGAGCGCCTGCTGCCCATGAGTTTAGCGCCTTCGCCCATCATGGTGTTTCCTGCCTACCAGCGGCTAGGAATTCCAGGGGCAATCCCAGAGTGTTTTGTGCGCGAAGGGGTGTATCTAGCCTTATTAGCGGCGGCAAGAAGTTTGCCCGAAGGAATTAATCTACTGGTTCTAGATGGCTGGCGGCCGTGGCGCGTACAGCAATACTTGTTCGATACGCTGCATGAAGCGATTAAACATCGTCACCCCAACGCTACCGAAGATGAGCTATTAAATCGTACACGTGAG
Source organism: Halomonas sp. LC1 (assembly GCF_030247125.1). Classification (NCBI taxonomy): domain Bacteria; kingdom Pseudomonadati; phylum Pseudomonadota; class Gammaproteobacteria; order Oceanospirillales; family Halomonadaceae; genus Halomonas; species Halomonas sp. LC1. The sequence goes on from NZ_JASSPG010000005.1 coordinate 254,685, forward strand.
TTTGTGTCGCTGCCCAGCCGTGACCCCTGCGCGCCAAGTCCTCACCTCACGGGCGGCGCAGTAGATGTCACTCTATGCAATGCTGACGGTATACCACTCGATATGGGTACGTTGTTTGATGAAGCGATCCCTGCCTCACATACCGACCACTTTGAGCAACTCATTGAACTGACGCCCGCCCAGCAACACGCGAGAGACAACCGCCGCTTGCTTTACCATGCGATGCATCAACAAGGCTTCACCAACCTACCTAGCGAGTGGTGGCACTTCGATTTTGGCGATCAGCTTTGGGCTCACTACGGAGGGCATAGCACAGCCTGCTATGGCCCTGCTGAATTAGACACCATTGAAAACCGCTGGCGGCGACAAATCGGCTAACAAAGCCGGGGCGCATCCGCAGAGAAAAAGCGCATACCGGTTCGTAAATGCTCTACGCACGTGGTGGCGGCAACCGTGAGCTGGCGGCCTTCTAAACTCACAATCTGCGCCCTGGCTCCGCTCATTACTGGGTAGGCCATGGGCAACGCCACAATCTCCCCACGGCTTATCTCATCAGCGACGGTTAGCTCGGGCATGAACGTGATACCAATGCCCGAGCGCACAAAATTCTTCAATACGGCCACGGAGTTAGTGTGCAAACGTGCATCCAAGTAGCGGCGCTCCTGGTGAGCCACCATGTTGACCATCTGACGCATCCCAAAAGGGTTATCCATTAACGCCAACGGCCACTGTTCGATATCGCTCAAAGCCGCTGGTCGAACCAAGTCGCTTAGCTCATGCCCCGGGGGCACAATAAGATCTAGCGGCTGAAGGGTTTCCACATGGCAATGAATTTGAGGGTCAACCGGAGGGGCATATAACAATGCGAGATCTACCTCCATTTCCTTGACCAGCGTCATCGCCTCGTTCACACCCGCCATACGGATTTCTACATTTATGCCGGCAAAGCGCGACATGAATGCCCCCAAGGGCGCTGCAATTAAATCGGCAATAAAGCCTTCCCCTACGGCAATTCGAACCTCGCCACGGGCCATTTCCTGAATCGCCATGAGCTGTGAAAGTACCGCTTCTTCTGATAGGCGCTGGGTATGGTAATGCTGAATTAGCAACCTGCCTGCTTCTGTCGCACGCATGCCACTACCGTGACGTTCGCACAACATAACGCCCAGCTCCTCTTCCAGCCCCTTCAGTTGGCGGCTAATGGCCGACGCATCCACATTAATATGCGCCGCCGCACGCCGAAGAGAACCCCGGCGCACTACCTCATTGAGATAAGCCAATGCTCGTTGGCTAAGCATGAATAAATATTCTCCCAAATGAACTCACCAGCCATAGGAAGCATTGCCGTGCTTCAGGATATTTTTACCCAATGACCATGGTCATTCACTATCCTGCCGAAGTGAGAAAGCATTACGTTTGAAGGTATAGGGTCTAGTGCTCAGAGCAATATGCCACTATCAGTGTGACTACCTCCAACTTCTATCCTCCCCATTCCTCTATGGTTTAGGCATGCTTCACCCAAGCCTGAAAAAATGCCTAGCAAGCCTGCCAAGCAAGACCACCTGTGCTTTTGGGACTCGCCTCCAGCAATAGAAATTGAACGATACACTGTAGCAGGATGAGCCCATTACCATCACATGACCAACCAACATCCAGATCTGATGGAAGTATAAGTACCATAAACAATCACAATAGATTTATTGCGACAGCTTGCAATATCAAGCCGACAAGAGCACAAACAACGAAGCCATATTAGACACGTTTTTTAGTGTTAACTACCTTGAATATTGGAAAGCGTTTCACTATCGCTCGCTTTCTGAACTCAACGTACAACTAAAAGAAAGGGGGTTAAAATGGCGGTTAAACACACTCCAACAAACGAAGTACATAAAGGCACTAAAGGCGGCAAGACAGGGTGTGGGTTCGATACCCGCGAACATGCCACTCACTGGGTAGCCACGTCAGAACGCATTACCTGTGCGAAAAACGGCTGCAAAAACTAAGACGAACGCTCAAAAACCAAAAAGCCCACGATCAACATCGCGGGCTTTTTAAGAAATTCTGGCGCGCCCGGCAGGAATTGAACCTGCGACCTTCGGCTTCGGAGGCCGACACTCTATCCAACTGAGCTACGGGCGCTTTGGGTGCGTATCGTACCCGTGTGGGCGGGCTGTGTCTAGCGGCGGGGCGGTTTTAGGCCGCCTTGTGATTGACCGTTTTCCCTGCGGTGGTGCATGCTCTGGGGGCAATTTTGCACCTCTTAACCACCCTTGGTTCGATTGGGAACATAATAAATGAAAACATTTGCACGTAGTACGCTGGCACTGGGCATCTCACTGGCGCTGGTTAGCGCCGCGAACGCCAACGATTTTGCGGATATGGACCCGGTCACGCTGCGTTTGGCCCACGTGGTCAACGAGCAGGATGGCTTCCATATTGCTGCCACCAAGTTTGAAGAGCTGGTGGAAGAGCGCACTGATGGCAAAGTGAATATCGAGATCTTCCCCAACGCCTCGCTGGGCGATGAGCGCACGCTGCTGGAAGGCATGCAGATTGGCACCGTAGATATGGGCGTGATCACCAACGGGCCGGTGGCCAACTTTGTGGAAGAGATGGCGGTGTTTGAACTGCCGTTCCTGTTCCCCTCCCCGGAAGCCGCTTATAGCGTGCTGGATGGCCCCATCGGCCAGGAGCTACTGGATAAGCTGGCAGACGTGAACCTGAAAGGCTTGGCTTACGCTGAGCGCGGTTTCCGTAACCTGACCAACAGCGAGCGGGCGGTGAATTCCCCAGAAGATCTGGATGGTCTACGTATTCGCGTAATGGAAAACCCGGTGTACACCGATACCTTCCGCGAGCTGGGTGCCAACGCGATTCCGATGGCGTGGACCGAAGCGCTCACCGCCATGCAGCAGGGCACCATCGACGGCCAGGAAAACCCGGTGAACGTGATTCACTCGTTCAAGCTGGATGAAACCCAGAACTATATGACGCTCTCTCGCCACACCTATGCGCCGGCGATTTTTGTGATGGGTATGCCCGCCTGGAACCAGCTCCCCGAAGCCGCCCAAGCGGTATTGGAAGAAGCCGCCCAGGAAGCCGCCGAGCATGAGCGCCAGGTGAACGCGGATATGGAAGCCGAGCAGCTGGCAGCACTGCGCGAAGCAGGCATGGAAATTAACGACACCCCGAATATGGAAGCCTTCCAAGCCGCCGTTGCGCCGGTGTACGAGAAGTACGGCGAGCAGTTCGGTGATTACCTGCCGCGTATCCAGGAGGCGCTGCAACAGTGATGTCGTTTGCACAGCCTCTTTTGACGCTGCTGCAACGCATTGAACGCGGGCTGGATGCCATCATCCAGCCCGTGGTGTTTGCGGGCATGGCGGCTTTAATTGGCGTAATCACGCTACAGATCGTTTCGCGGGTGCTGTTCAGCGCCGTGGGCTGGACCGAAGAGGTCGCGCGGTTTCTGCTGGTGTGGATCACCTTTTTAGCGGGTACGCTGGCGTTTCAGCGCGGGCGGCATATTGCCGTCACCTTTGCAGTAGATGCCCTGCCACTGCCGCTGCGTAAGCTGGCCAGGCTCGCGGCGCTGGCGATTGTGGTGGCGTTTATGATCACGCTGATCGTGATTGGCTACCGCTATATGCAGGTGCAGAGCTTCCAGAAATCCGCCTCGCTGCGGCTCTCGATGACGTATGTGTATGCGGTGATGCCGCTCGCGGCGGGCATCATGGCATGGTACGCCCTGGTGGATATGGTCGAGGTACTGGTGAACGGTGAACCCACGGCAGCCGACCAGGAGGAGCCGCTATGACGCTGGTACTCTTTGGGCTGTTCTTCCTATTTATGCTGCTGGGCGTGCCGATTGCCTTCGCGATTGGGGCCAGCTCGCTCTACGCGCTGTACCAATCCGGCGTGCCGTTGATGGTGGTCACCCAGCAGATGTTCCAGGGCATTAACTCCTTTGCTCTGGTGGCTATTCCAATGTTTATCCTGGCCGGGGATTTAATGGCTCAGGGTAAAGTCAGCGAGCGGCTGGTGAGCTTTGCCGATTCCCTGGTGGGCTTTATGCGCGGCGGGCTGTCGGTGGTTTCGGTAATGGCGGGCATGTTCTTTGCGGCCATTTCCGGCTCTGGTGCGGCCACGACGGCGGCGGTGGGTTCTAGTTTAGTGCCAGAGCTTAAGCGCAAAGGCTACGACCCCGCCTCAGCCGCCAGCCTGATTGCCGCCAGCGGCACCATTGGCGTGGTGATTCCCCCGTCGGTGCCGATGATTATCTACGCGGTGATTGCCCAGCAATCGGTCTCCCAGCTGTTCTTGAACGGCTTTTTGCCGGGGCTGGCGATGGGTATAGCACTCATGGCCATTGCAATTACCCAGGCGTATAAACGCAAGTACCCGAAAGGTACGCCGCTCTCGTTGGCCACTATTTGGCGCACGTTAAAAGCGGCCAGCTGGGGGCTGATGACGCCGGTGATTATTCTGGGGGGGATCTTTTCGGGGATTTTCACGCCGTCGGAAGCCGCCGTGGTGGCGGTGAACTACGCGCTGCTGGTGTCGCTGTTTGTGTATCGGGACCTAACCCTGCCCCAGGTGTATAAGCTGCTGATTCGCTCGGCGATGACCACGGCGGTGATTATGCTGGTGATTGCTATGTCGGCGGTGCTGAGCTGGACGCTCTCAAGCTGGCAGGTGCCCGGCGCGATTGCCCAGGCGGTACTGTCGCTCTCCACCAACCCCTACGTGATTATGCTGCTGGTGGTGGCGGTGATCCTGCTGACCGGGGTGTTTATCGAAACGGCCAGCGCTTTGATCATTCTGACCCCGGTGCTGCTGCCGCTGGTGCTGCAGCTGGGCATCGACCCGATCCACTTCGGGCTGATCATCGTGGTGGGGCTATCGATTGGCATGATTACCCCACCCGTCGCCATCAACTTGTACGTGGCATCGTCCGTTACCCAACTGCCGCTTGAGCGGATTACCCGCGCCATTATCCCTTACCTACTAGGGCTGATTGGCGTGCTGCTACTGGTAGTTTACGTGCCCATACTGCTGGGCTGGTCAGGCTGACGCGCCGCGTTAATCACCTCGCGGGCCGTGCGTAGCCCATCTATCGCGGCAGGGAAGCCGCAATAGGGCACGCACTGCAGCAGCACCTCGCGGATTTGCTCTTCGCTACAGCCGTTATTCAGCGCCCCACGTACGTGTACTTTGAGTTCGTGGGGTCTGTTCAAGGCCACCAGCATGGCAATGTTAATCAGGCTGCGAGTGTGCCGCTCTAGGCCAGGACGGTTCCAGATATCGTTCCAGCACTGTTGCGTCACTAGCTCCTGCATTGGCCAGCCAAACTCGTCGGCTTGGGCCAGCGCGGCGTCGACGTACTCATCCCCTAACACTTCGCGGCGGGTGGCTAACCCATCGGGGTTGAGCGCATCCCGCTTGCTCTGCAAAGAGCGCTCTGCTGAAGCATCACTGTTTGACGTCATGACTTAGCTCTCCTCTGCCAAGTTACGCCCTGGCGTGCCGGCATCAAACGCCAGCACGTTATCGAACGCATCGCCAAAGTAGAGCTCGTAGCTGTCTTTCTCCACGTAGCCCAGGTGCGGCGTGGCCAAGAAGTTGGGCAGCGCCAGCAGTGTATGCTCGATCACTGGCTCTTCATCGAATACGTCCACAGCGGCCATGCCGGGCCGCCCGGCTTTTAGTGCAGCCTCTAACGCGCCCGCCTCCACTAACGGCGCGCGGCTGGTATTTACCAGCACGGCCGTGGGCTTCATGCTGGCCAAATTCGCCGCTGTGACGATGCCGCGGGTTTCCGGGTTTAAGCGCAGGTGCAGGCTCAGCACGTCACTGCGCTCGAAAAACTCCTCTTGCGAAACCGCGACCTCTAGCCCTGCCGCTGCGGCCCGCTGGCGGGTGCCTTCGCGGCCCCATACCAGTACGTTCATTTCAAACGCTTGGCCGTAGCGGGCCACTAACTGGCCTATTTTTCCATAGCCAAATACGCCCAGCGTGCGCCCTTTCAGGCCGGTGCCCAGGGTGCGCTGCCAGCGGCCTGCCTTGAGGTTTTCCACCTCTTCAGGAATGCGCCGCATGGCAGAGAGCACCAGCCCCCAGGTCAGCTCGGCCGCCGCATAGGGCGAGCCAGTGCCTGCCAGTACCACCACGCCGTGCTCGCGGCAGGCGGCCATGTCCACATGCGCCGCGCCGCCACCGGTTTGGCTGATCAGCTTGAGCTTAGGCAGCCGCGCCAGCAACAACGCGGTAATTGGCGTGCGCTCACGAATCAGCACCAGCGCATCGGCGTCTTTGAAGCGTTCAACCAACTCGTCTTCATCGCTCACGGTGTCGGTGTAAATCGTGACCTGGTGCCCCGCCAGCTTGGCGAAGGCATCGAGTTCACGCACGCAGTCCTGGTAATCATCGGGGATGACAATATGCATCAAAGCGGCTCCTTGCTTAGTGAGCATTCAAAAAAGGGCTTACCGATTGGTAAGCCCTCCGTACAAGATCGCTGAGTGGCGGAAACGCCAGCTTAACGCTTAAAACTCTTCCCAGTCCTCTTCGCTGCCTTTGGCAAGCGCTGGTTTGGAGGAGAGCGTCGGGCGTTTGAGCTCTGGCTGGGGCTTGGCGCTGCTGGCAGGCAAGGCTTGCCGTGCGGCGCTGGCCGATGAGCGCGATGACGTTTGCGGGCCATCCTCGCCAAGCACAAACGAGTTGATCAGCTCGTTCAGATGCTCGGCATGACGGCGCATATCCGCTGCGGCGGTGGTGGACTCTTGCACCATGGCCGCGTTCTGCTGCGTCATGGTGTCCATTTCGGCCACGGCGGTGTTGATCTGCCCAATACCGCTGCTCTGCTCCTTGGCGCCGGCGCTGATTTCACCGATCACATCGGTGACCTTCGATACGCTTTCCACGATTTCACGCATGGTGGCGCCCGCATTGCGTACCAGCTCCGCGCCGGTGTGGGTATGCTGCACGGACGCATCGATCAGCGCGCGGATCTCTTTCGACGCGTTGCTGGAACGGCTCGCCAGCGTGCGAACTTCCTGCGCCACGACCGCAAACCCACGGCCATGTTCGCCCGCGCGGGCGGCTTCGACCGATGCATTCAGCGCCAGGATATTGGTTTGGAAAGCAATCGCATCGATCATCGTAATGATTTCACTGATGCGGGTGGCGGAATCGTTGATATCGCGCATGGTGCTTTCCACCTGCCCCATGGCCTCTTCGCCCTGGTGGGCCACTTCGGCGGTGGACTGCACCAGCTTGTTGGCCTGCTGGGCATTGTCGGCACTGTGGTTCACGGTGGAGGTAATCTCCTCCATGGAGGCCGATGTCTCTTGCAGATTGGCCGCCGCCTGCTCGGTGCGAGTAGCCAGCTCCTCGGAGCTACGCGAGATTTCACCAGCGGAGTGATAAACGCTGACCGTGCTGCGGCGTACGTCGCGCAGGGTATCCTGCATGCGGCTGACAAAGGCGTTGAACTGCACAGCCAAGTTGCCCACTTCGTCGTTGCTCTCGACCGAGAGACGGCGGGTCAGGTCGCCACGGCCTTGGGCAATGTCGCCCATGGCATCGGCCGTGCGCTTGATCGGGCCGACGATACGGCGCACCACGCCAAACGTCACCAGCGCAACCACGACGAACAGGATCGCTGCAAGCAGGGTCGCAAACATGATCGCGTCCCGCAGGTCGGCATTGGCCGCCGCTTCCAGCTCCGCCAGCGCCTCATCGACATCCGTGACGTAAACGCCAGCGCCCAGCATCCAGCCCCATTTCTCTAAGCGGTCCACATAGGAGTGCTTGGGCTGTGGCTCGTCGGTACCGGGATACTCCCAGGGATACTCGTAAAAGCCGCCGCCATCCTGGGCAATTTGAATCATGTCGCGGATCAGATAGTCGCCGTCGGGCGTCTGCAGATCGATGAGGTTGGTGCCCTGACGATCAGGCGAGTGCGGCAAGACGATATTGGTACCGTCATACTCGTACACGAAAATGTAGTTATTGCCCTCAAAGCGCATGGCCCGCAACATTTCCGCTGCTTGCGCCTTGGCATCGGCGTCATTGGCACCCGCCCGATCATAAATAGGCGCGATGGCGGTCGTCGCCATCTGAACGATATCGCGTACGGAGTTGCGGCGCTCTTCGATCAGCATCTCACGCTGTTCGGCAAGCGTATCGTTGGTATCTCCTATCCGGTCGTAGGCTTTGTAGGCCACTAAGACCAGGGTCACCAATAACAGTGGAATCAGAATCAGCATCAGCACCTTCGTTTGAAGGCTGAGGCCACGTTGTTGCTTCGTCTCGGAGAGGCTTGCCATTGTGTATCTTCCGGTTAAGTCATGGTTATATTATTGAATTTTTATGTGTTTATTATCGACTTAACGTACTTCAACTTTAACCCTCTTCCGCGATTTTCTTCTTTATAAGCAGCAAATTAAGGCACGAACGCGATTTTCATAACATACGTTAAGGTTTTCAGCCGCTTATCAGTTCACTGTAGCGATGTGGTGGCCAGGGACGGCCCGTTTTGGCACGACGCCAACCACAAAACAACGCTGCCCAGCGCCGGACTCACCGGGGCTGGGCAGCTTTTTTATGCGCAAAAACCGCTGGGGGCTATGCGGTGGCCGCCTGCGGGCGACGCTCGTCCAGCATGCCTTTATCGAGAATGAAGCGGATGATCTCTTCAAGCCCCACGCCATCGTAGAGATTGGTGAACACGAACGGGCGCTCACCGCGCATCTTTTTCGAGTCGCGCTCCATCACCTCCAGTGAGGCGTGAACCTGCTCGGCAATGTCGATTTTGTTGATAATCAGCAGGTCGGATTTGGTGATGCCGGGGCCGCCTTTGCGGGGAATTTTGTCGCCTGCCGACACGTCGATCACATAAAGCGTCAGATCAGAAAGCTCGGGGCTAAACGTGGCCGAGAGGTTGTCACCGCCGGACTCTACAAGCACCAGTTCAAGCTTCGGATGACGGGCGTGTAGCTCGTCAATTGCCGCTAGGTTCATGGAGGCATCTTCACGAATCGCTGTGTGCGGGCAGCCGCCGGTTTCAACACCCAAGATGCGATCCGCTGGCAGCGCATCGTGCTTGAGCAGGAAATCGGCGTCTTCGCGGGTATAGATATCGTTGGTGACAACAGCAATGTCATAGTGGTCCCGCAGCGCGGTACAGAGCTGCTTGAGCAGGGCGGTTTTACCTGAACCGACCGGGCCACCCACGCCAACGCGTAAACAGTGAGTCATGATTTTCTCCTAAATAACAACGCTCGTTAGCTTCTAAACAAGCGGGAATATTGGGTTTCGTGTAGGGCGCTGGCCAGCGCGACGCCGGGAAGCGCGGGGCCAATTTCGTCATCGTCTAGCCGCTGAGCCTTCTCGACGGCATTCACCAGCTCGCCACGTAACTGTTCGATAATGCGCTGGGCAGCAGTGTGGCCCAGCGGCAGCGCTTTACAGGCCACCGCCAGCTGGTTTTCCAGCCACGCCCAGCTAAAGCCGAGCTGCGCTTGACGCACAGGGATGCCGCGCTGGTAAGCCGCCCAGGCAAATAGGGTCACATAGCCTGCCTGCACCGGTAGCAAGGGCGTGAGTGAGTCTTCACTGGGCAGCCCTTCATGTTTGGGTAACAGGTCGAGACTGCCCAGTAGCCGCTTCAGCGATGCGCCCAGGCGGCTGTCTTCAGCGGCCAGTTCCGCGGTTTCACGGGTGGCGGCCAGCCAGTCGTCCCACTCTGCCACCGCAGCGCCATCCTGCTCCTCGAAAGCGCGATATAGCCGCTCGATCAGCGGCAGTTCACAGCAGCTTATGCCATCTTCCAGCACGCCGGATAGCCAATGAGAGAGGCTTGGCTCATCACTCACCCAGCCTAGTTCAAAGGCGCTCTCTAGCCCTTGGGAAAAGGCAAAGGCCCCAATGGGCAGCGCGGGGCTGACGAGCTGCATCAGGCCTAGCAGGGCGAGGTCTGAGGGCTGTTCAGTGTGCATGGTGGTGCTCATGCGCGTGGTCGTGGTCGTGGTCGTGGTCGTGGGAATGAGTGTGGCTATGACCGTGCGAATGGCCGTGCGAATGCCCACCGCCCACTTGGTTGTAGGCTCCCGGTTCGGGGTCGAAGGTGGCGTTGTGGTGCTCAAGCGTGGCACCCAGCAGCTCGGCCAGCTCTTCGAGGACATGGTCGGGTGGGAAGCGTACCCAGCCTCCTTTCGAATCTTCACCCAGCGCGAGCTGCACATGGCGGTTGCCGAGGTGGTAAGCAAGCCGTGCCAGGGGTAAGCCAGTACTCACTCGCGCGGTCACCACGGGTTCGATCGCGGCGCAAATGCGCACGATCTCGCCGTTTTCGGCTTTTAGGCCTTCACCATCGCGCAGTACGGGGCCGCGATCCAGAAACAGCCCCAGCGGCTGGCCACTGTCGCTCTCGGCTTTTAAACGGCCGCGAATGCGTAGCTCGAAGGGCAGTGTCAGCGTGTCGCTGGCGGTGCCCTCATCTATGGGGCCGAGGCGTTCAATCAGTTTCAACATCGATATCGTCCTGGTATAGCCTTTGAGGCTCGCCGGGAGCAGCCCTACGAGAGGGCGCTGTGAATACGTCCCTGTACGCTACTTTTGCCATCCATGGCAAAAGACCCTCTCTACGGGCTGCTCCCGGCTCTCGTGTCACGTGGGGTATACCCTACATTCAAAACAAGTGATACCGCTGCGCCAGCGGTAGCTCGGTCGCGGGTTCGCAGGTGAGCAGTTCGCCGTCGCAGCGCACTTCGTAGGTTTGCGGGTCGACGGTGAGTTCTGGGCAGGCATCGTTGAGCTTCATATCTTTTTTACGCACGCCGCGCACGTTTTTACAGGCGGAAAGCGTGCTTTGTAAGCCAAGGCGCTCTTTGATGCCTGCGTCAATCGCCGCTTGGCTGACAAAGTTGAGCCGGGTCTGGCTGGCGGCGCGGCCAAAGGTGCCGAACATGGGGCGGTAGTGCACCGGCTGCGGCGTGGGAATCGAGGCGTTGGGGTCGCCCATGGGCGCACCGGCAATCATGCCGCCTTTCAGAATCAGCGCGGGTTTGACGCCAAAGAAAGCAGGCTTCCACAGCACCAAATCCGCCAGCTTGCCGACTTCAATCGAGCCGACTTCATGGGCAATGCCGTGGGTAATGGCGGGGTTAATGGTGTACTTGGCGATATAGCGTTTAGCACGCAGGTTATCGGCCCCCAGCGCTTCATCTTCCGGCAACAGGCCGCGCTGCACTTTCATTTTGTGGGCGGTTTGCCAGGTGCGGCAGACCACTTCACCCACGCGGCCCATGGCCTGGGAGTCGGAGGCGATCATCGAGATCACACCTAGGTCGTGCAAAATATCCTCGGCGGCGATGGTTTCGCGGCGAATGCGTGAATCCGCAAAGGCGACATCTTCGGGGATATTGGGGTCCAGGTGGTGGCAGACCATGAGCATGTCGAGATGCTCGTCGATGGTGTTCACCGTATAGGGCCGCGTGGGGTTGGTGGAGGACGGCAGCACGTACTCTTTGGAGCAGGCGGTGAGGATATCCGGGGCGTGGCCGCCGCCTGCGCCTTCGGTATGGTAGGTGTGAATGCCACGCTCTTTAAACGCCGCTAGGGTGTCTTCCACGAAGCCGGATTCGTTGAGCGTATCGGTGTGGATGGCGATCTGCACATCGTACTTTTCCGCCACGCTTAAGCAGGTATCAATCGAGGCGGGGGTGGTGCCCCAGTCTTCATGCAGCTTGAGACCCATCGCGCCCGCTTCCAACTGCGCTTCGAGCCCTTCCGGCAGGCTGGCGTTGCCTTTGCCGAGCAGGCCGATGTTCATTGGCAAGTCGTCCACCGCTTGAAGCATTTTGCCAATGTGCCACTCGCCGGGGGTGCAGGTGGTGGCGTTGGAGCCAGTGGCGGGGCCGGTGCCGCCGCCGAGCATGGTGGTGACACCGCTCATCAGCGCTTCTTCCACCTGCTGGGGGCAGATGAAGTGGATGTGGGCGTCGATGCCACCTGCGGTGAGGATTTTGCCTTCACCGGCAATCACTTCGGTGCCGGGGCCAATCACGATTTCCACATCGGGCTGGGTATCGGGGTTGCCTGCTTTACCAATGGCGGCGATGCGGCCGTTTTGCAGCCCCACATCGGCTTTGACGATGCCCCACCAGTCTAAAATCAGCGCGTTGGTGATCACGGTGTCCATCACCGTGGCATCCTGGCGCTGACTTTGGCCCATGCCATCGCGGATGACTTTGCCGCCGCCGAACTTTACTTCTTCACCGTAGTGGGTGGCGTCTTTTTCGACTTGAATCCACAGCTCGGTGTCGCCCAGGCGCACGCGGTCGCCTACGGTGGGGCCGTACATATCGGCGTAGGCTTGCCGACTGATCTTGTTTACCGGTTTCATATTTGCCTCTGCCTCAAGCGTTGAGTCCAGTGCTGGGCGGCCATCGTCTGTGTGACACGCTGTGAATACATCCTTGTACGCTTGACTGCGCCATCCATGGCGCAGACAGTCACCCAGCCGATGCCCGCCCTACCGTCGGTTGTTCTTTATTAATCCGTTGGCTAATCGAGCGGCCCCATCACATCGCCACGGAAGCCGTAGATTTCCCGCTTGCCGACAAACGGAATCAGCGTGACTTCGCGGGTTTGGCCGGGCTCGAAGCGGATGGCGGTGCCGGCAGCGACGTCCAGGCGGTAACCCCAGGTTTTATCGCGGTCAAACACCAGCGCGGGGTTGGCTTCGGCAAAGTGGTAGTGGGAGCCAAGCTGAATGGGGCGGTCGCCGGTGTTGGCCACCTCCACGGTGATACGCTCGCGACCCGCGCACAGCTCGATATCACCCTCTTGTAACTGATACTGTCCTGGAATCATGGCGCTCTCCTAACGGTGGATGATTAGTTGATCGGCGTGTGAACGGTGACCAGCTTGGTGCCGTCGGGGAAGGTGGCTTCCACCTGCACTTCATCGACCATCTCCGCCACGCCTTCCATCACGTCGTCTCGGGTGAGGATTTCGCGGCCGTAGCTCATTAAATCCGCCACGCTGCGGCCATCTCGCGCACCTTCCATAATCTCAAAGCTGATCAGCGCTACCGCTTCGGGGTAGTTCAGTTTTAAACCACGCGCTTTGCGGCGCTCGGCAAGCTGGGCGGCGGTAAACAGCATCAGCTTGTCTTTGTCTCGTGGGGTCAGTTCCATGGAGTGTCTCCAGCGTTATCAGCGTGTTGCCAATTAAGTTAGCCAAATGCGCGGCGTATGCGCTTCGCGCTCGATCCAGCGCGGCCGAAGCAGGTGCCAGGCCTGTTCACACAGCGCCCAGGCTTCGTTACGGGATGTGCCTAGATAGCGCATCAGCAGTACGCCGTGGCGCACGGTTACCGCCCAGCGGGGGTTATCCGGCAGCGCTTCGCGCAGTGCTTCAATAGCCGCAGCGGCATCGTCAATACCCACCGCCCAGAGCGTGGCCTGCACCGTGGCGCCGCCCTGCCCCCAGCGGCCCGCAAAGCGTGGGTGCGCGGGGTCCAGCGGCTGGCGTTCAAGCCACAGCGGCTTGCCATCTAGGGTTAAGCGAAAGTGCTGTTCGATGCGCCCCGTGACATAGGGCAGATCGCTGGCCGGGCGTCCGAGCGCCATCACTTCCCAGCCTAGGCAGCGGGCATTACCCTGCAGCACAATATGGGTGCGCTGAGTACCCTTTGAGCCGTTAAACGCGATGGTTTCCTGGGGCAGCCACTCTAAGGCGCCGCCCTCTTCTACCGTCAGCTCGGTGTGCTGTGTCCAGGCCACGCCTTGGCTGTCGGCTTTGTAGAGCTTATTGGCAGCGGGTGTGGTGAGCAGCGCATGGGCTCCGCGCTCGATATGAGCACGGATGGTCAGCGCATCGCCGCTCACGAGCCCGCCGGGCGGGTGCAATACGTAAACGTGGCACGCTTCCTGGCTGCCTTCTGGGTAGAAGGGGCGCTGTACCCGTAACGGACCTTGGTGGCGCGCTTGCACTAACCGGGTCACGCCATCGCGGTTGGCAAAACGCAGGGCCAGCGAGGCGGCCCAGCGGCGCTCGGCGTCAAAGCGGTGGCCGGAACCAGCAGCGGGTGGGGCAAGTTCGCTCAACATCATGGGGCGCTGTCGCTTCCTTGTGGATAAATCATTACCTTACAAATGCAAGGAGTGCGCCAAAATGGTGAAAGTGCGATTCAGGCAGCGCCAAAACGCTTTTATAGCCTGAAGCGGCTCCCTTTATGCTGTTCAATCAGGGCAAAAAGCACCATAAACGAGCAAAAATACCTTCAAACGCACCAAATAAGTGCGGATACAGCACCCTCTTTCGCGGCAATACACCACAGCGTTAATCGCAGGCATCGGGTACTTTGCATCGGTATGACGCTGTAAACTGCTTAGCCGTCATTCAGGCAGCTCACAAAGCGTAGTTTGAGATGCGACCTTTCCGCTCAGCCAACTCTTTTTGGTATCGCACAGCGCTCTATTTAGCGTTCGTGGCGATCTACCTGCTCTTTGCTGGGCCGCTGTTCTCTCAATTGCAGTCTCAATGGCAGGCATTAGACCACTCTTCAGAACATGCACACGGACATGATGCCGCGTCGCATGAAACATCGGCGGGTCCGTCAGCTCATCACGATGACCCGCTGCATCACTGGTATCACCCGTGTGACTATTGCGGTATATGGCAAAAAACGCCTACCGCCCCTCTCCATTTACCCGCCATTGGCAGCGTGGCCTTTATCACACGTACGCCGCTGCCAGCGGCCTTTGCCCAGCGCGCTGCTGCGGTACAAGCCTACCCCCACGCCTATCCTCGCGCTCCGCCCTCGTTAAAGGTCATTTAACTCAAAGGGTTTACCTAACTGGCCAGCTAAAAACGGGCTTGGCTGGCAAATAAATATTGCGTCTTGAACGCCGTGTGAGCGCCGCTACGTGAGGGCAACACGGTGCTTTAAGCGCTTGGAGCGTGTGCATGACGACAATGAGTTCCACACAGACAACGCGCAAAGCGTCGCTTGATCTGTATCGCGCCGTTTGGCGCTGGCATTTTTATGCAGGCCTATTAGTCCTGCCTTTTTTAATCACGCTCTCGCTGACCGGGGCGCTCTATTTATTCGATGACGAGCTGGATGCGCTGATTCATTCAGATCTCAAGCGCGTGGAAGTTCAGCAGACCACCCAGCCTGCCGCCTCACTCGTTAGCTCGGCACTGCAGGATTACCCCGGCACGGCGGTGACATACACCTCGCCCGCCACCCCGGGAAGCTCAGCGGAAGTGACCGTTAACTCACTAACCGGCGAACGGCTGGCCGTGTACGTCAATCCCTATACGGCTGAGGTGCTTGGTTCGTTGGATGACCGGGGCACGGTGATGTGGACCGTTCGCTACCTGCATAGCTTCAAGTTCTTCGGGCAAACCCCGCGCAAGCTGATTGAGATTGCCGCGGGCTGGTCGATTTTATTGGTCGCCACCGGCATTTATCTCTGGTGGCCGCGCAACGGTAGGGGCGGCGTGGTGAGCGTGCGCGGCAAACCCAAAAGCCGAGTGTTCTGGCGCGACCTGCACGCGGTGCTGGGTATTTTTATTGGTGGGTTTATCGTGTTTCTGGCCATTACCGGCATGCCGTGGTCGGGCGTTTGGGGCGCACAGGTGAACGAGTGGGCCAACGGCAATAACTTTGGCTACCCGGCTGGCGTTCGGGTGGACGTGCCGATGTCCAACGCCTATTTAAGCGACCAGGGCAGCACCAGCTGGTCGCTGGAGCAGGCGCGAGTGCCTGAATCCATACAGCCTGCCGTGCCTGCCCCGCGCATTGGGTTGAACAACGCCGTGGCTCAGTTAGAAGCGCTGGGCCTGCAGCAGGGCTACAGCGTCAATCTGCCCAACACGGCTGCCGGGGTGTATACCGGTTCGATTTATCCCGATCACTTAACCCAGCAGCGGGTGATTCACCTTGATCAATATAGCGGTGAGCCGCTGCTCGATATGAGCTATGCCGACTATGGCCCGCTAGGCCGCTGGCTGGAGTTTGGGATTAACGTTCACTTGGGGCAGGAGTTTGGGCTTATCAATCAGCTCTTCCTGCTGGCGGTATGCATCGCCATCATCGTGATGTGCGTGGCCGCAGGCGTGATGTGGTGGAAGCGTCGCCCATCAGGTGCCATGGGCGTGCCGCCCTTGCCCACCGATAAACGCGTATTTCGTGGGCTGATCGCCCTTCTCGTGATTGGCGGCGTGCTGTTTCCGCTCGTTGGGGCGTCTTTGATCGTGATGCTGATCATCGACTGGCTGATCGTGCGACCACTTCAGGAACGCCGCCCCGCTCGCCAAGGCTAACAGGGCGGTGGGCCGACTTAGTGCGCCGCGTGCCCATGATCATGGGCACCTTCATGGTGACTCCCTTCATGGTGGCTCCCTTCTGGAGAGGCACCTACTGGCAGCACCTGAAGCTCGATCTCCATCGGCTCGGCGTGCTGGAATTCCAGCGTCACAGGGACGGGCTCACCCTCCACGATGGGTGAGCCCAGTTCCATCAACATCAAGTGTAAACCGCCCGGCGCTAGCGTCACGCTCTCGCCCGCCGGTAGCTCGATGCCACCGGGCAGGGGGGCCATGCGCATCACATCGCCGTCCATCTCCATAATATGAATCTCGACACGCTCGGTGATCGGGCTGGTCGCCCCCAGCAGCATGTCATCGCCATCGCCGTGATTGGTGAGAGTGACAAAGCCTCCGCCCGCTCCGGCTCCCGGCGGCGTTGCACGGGTCCAGGGTTGCGTCACTTCAATAGAGGAGTGGCCTTCCATGGCATCCGAGTGGTCGCTGCCATGATGAGCCGCCATCAGCGGAGTGCTCATGAACAGCATTGCGGTTAACAGCGTAAAACGGCGCATCAACATAGTGTTCTCCGTGGGTCACATCGCCAAAACCGAGCGCTTAACGCGATATTACTCAGTGACAGCGGCAACCACCACCCGATCACGCCCGCTGCGCTTCGCTTGGTACAGCGCTTGGTCGGCGCGCTGCATCGAGCGTTGGTAGTCTGGGTGGCCATCATGAAGCGTAACCCCGACGCTTACAGTGACGTTCAGTAGCGTATCGGCAGCGGCTAACATCGGCTCTTTGGCCACCGCGTGGCGCAGCCGTTCGGCAAACAGTCGGCTGCCGTCTTGATCCGTATCCACCAGTACAATCAGAAACTCTTCACCGCCCATGCGAAACACGTAATCGCCGCCTCGGGTCGAGCGGTCAAGGATACTGGCCACCTGCTGCAGTACGTTATCGCCAGCATCATGACCATGGGTATCATTAATTGATTTGAAGTGATCAATATCCACCATGAGCAGCGCAAAACACTTCTCCGAGCGCCGGGCGAGCTCAATTTCACGGTTCAGCACCACCGAGAGAAACTTACGATTGAGCAGGCGCGTTAGGCTATCGCGGCCTGCCTCAAGCCCCGAGGCGCGATCCAGAATATCGTCTAGCAGCATCAAAATTGTGCGCGCCGCATCACGAATGTTACTCAACGCGGCCAAACGAAGCTGGCTGTCTGGGTCGCCTAGCTGAGCGAGCCACTGCTCATCCACAAGGCGAATATGCCGGGAAATGGTGGTGATTTCCGGCGCGCCCTCAAAGGCGTGGCACGCTTTATGGTGATACCAAAGCCCAAACTCAGAGCTGGCTAATCGGGGCAAGGCGCTGGTCGCCTGCTGCGCGGCCACAGCAAACATAAGCGCGTTCTCCCAATTAAGCAGTGCGGAGCGCTGGCGCTCGCGCTCATCACCAATACTCTGGGTTAAAGAGAAAAGCTTATAGGCTTCTTCCATACGGGTATTACGATTATTCGCCACTGAATAGGCATGGCTCATTATTTCCATGGCCATATCAATATGATCAGACACGTAAACCGCTGCATCGCCGGAAGAGAGTTCAGCGCTAAAGGTGCTGTTAATGTGCTCATAAAGCGCCTGCTTTAACTGCCGTGCGCCATTAAGTACCAAGTTCACCGGGATATCGATACGCGCATGCACCTGTCCGACTTTTTCCTGCTGCTCGACCAGGGATTCAAAATCGGCGTGCTCGACGGCAAACATAGCGCTCAACCAGCGCTGCATAGAGGGATGCAGGCGATTTTTCACTTGGTCATGGGAGAGAAACAGCGAGGCGTGGGGATCCTCCATCATCACCTGATAGAAGTGATCAGCAAAATAGTCGCGGCGGGACTCCACCAGCGTCTCCACTGCTTGGCGAAGCGTCACCGGCGTACGCTCAAGGAGTGCTTGCCACTCAGCAGCGAGCTGATGTTTATCTTTATAACGCATACCCCACCCGATGGTTATTGTTGACACCCACCATGTTACACATAAAACCAAAGGGCCAATACAAACCTAGCGCAGGGTATTAAGCAATAAGCCCACCCTTTTGATGCTTTAAAAAGGGCGGGCATAGCGTGGATAACTCAGGCTACCTAAAACAGAAAGGAGAGCTTTAGCTAGGAACTTCCACCCCAGCAAGAAGCTAAGAGCACTATTTACACTGTATGAAAAAGCCGCGCCTCAAGGGGCATCCTCTGCCATGTTCCATTATTAAACACGATGCTGTTTGAAATTTTCCGCCTGCTCAAACACATCTCGATAGACCTCGGCATGAGTCACCGGCGGGTAGCCGTTTTTCGATAACAGCATGATCAACTCAACGCGAAGCGCTGCTTTAATATCCTGGCGATTATTCCAATCGGGGTATTTGGTCTTATCATCGACAACGGCCTTCACGTCTGCTGCCAGCGCCAACAGCCGCTCTTCTTCATAAGAAAACTGATACCTTAACGCCACCGCCTTCAGGATGTCGTAAAACGCCTTCTCCTCAACGGTGATACCCAGCTCTTCAAAGGAGCCCATTTCCTCTTTGAGCTGTGTCATCAAGTTCAGAAAGCTATCAACCGCTTCCTGGTGAACCTCGCTGGTGAAGGCGTCCTCCTCCTTGCGCTCGTTATAGAGCTCAACTAAAGAACGAAACTTTTTCGAGAACTCAATCGCCTTGTGCTGGTTCGTTTTTTTCAGTTCATTCAGCGCTTTCGCTAGCAGCTGCTTCAATAACTCAATCTTGGTGTTGGGTAGTTTGATTTTGTCCAGGCGAGCTAAGTAGTCCTCATCAAAAATATCGATGGTATCGGCACTTTCTTCACCCAACGCAAACACCGCCTCGACACCATCGGCGCGTAGCGCCTCACTGATCATTTCCCGCACTTTGGCATTCATCTGTGCGGTATCCGGCGCATCGCCCTTGGTCAACTTAAAAATAATCGAGCGCACAGCGAGATAGAAATGCACACGATCACGCTCAGCTTGACTCAACTTTTCGCTGCCACAGCAAACGTCATACGCTGCCTTGAGCCGTTTGACCAATGCCATGAAGCGCTTCTCACGCTTGCCCACGCTCAGCACAAATTCGGCCGCGCAGTTGAGACAATCAAGCTGCGCCAGCGGCTCGCCTTTGAAGTAGGCACTATCATCAAAGCCATGCATCAGCTTGGCCAGTAGATCCAGATCGTTTTTCACCGCAATCAGTGACGTCTGGATATCCTCGAAGCTGGTTTCATCGGCTTTCGAAAACTGAGCGAGCGCCTGGTTCATTTGGCGCTTGATGCCGATGTAATCAACGACCAACCCTTTATCCTTGCCCGCATAGTTGCGATTGACTCGGGAAATCGTCTGAATCAGGTTATGGCGCTGTACCGGCTTATCGATATAGAGCGTATCCAGGCTTGGGACATCAAAGCCGGTTAGCCACATATCCACCACAATAGCGATCTTGAAGTTGGATTTTTCCCGTTTGAACTGCTGGTCTAGCGTTTTACGGTACTCCTTGCTACCCAGCAGCTCGTAAAGCGCTTTTTCGTCATTCTTACCACGGGTCATCACCAAATTAACCCGCGCCATCGGCTTAAGCTTCTCGCGCTCTACCGTCGTTGGCTCGCTGCCTTCCTCAAAGGCGTTAATCTCTAACCAGTCAGGCCGGATAGCACCCACTTCTTGATAAAGCTGCCACGCAATCTCCCGGCTGCTAGAGACGAACATCGCCTTGCCACACACCGTCGAGCCCTCTTCCAAACGGCGCTCGTAGTGGGCGACGAAGTCTTCGGCCAGCACTCGAATTCTACCCGGATCGCCTAGAATCGAGTTCATCGAGGCCATCGCCTTCTTACTTTCTTCGATTTGATGCTCGTTGCTTCCCGCCTTGGCGCACTCTTCGTAGTAGTTTTCGATCTCGCGGAGCCGGGCATCGTCCAGCGTCACTTTGGCGGCACGACCTTCATAAACGATACGCACGGTGATTTCATCGTTGACCGACTCGCTCATGGTGTAGCTGTCGACCACCTCACCAAACACATCGAGCGTGGCGTCGATTGGCGTGCCGGTAAAGCCCACGTAAGTGGCGTTGGGCAGCGAACGGTGCAGGTAAAAGGCAAATCCGTAGGCCTTGCGCACACCCTTGTCAGTGATCTGTACCTTCTGATCCAAATTGATCTGGCTGCGATGTGCCTCATCCGAAATACAGATCACGTTACTGCGTTCGGTGAGCAGTTTCGTATCTTCGGTGAACTTATGAATAGTCGTTAGGAACACCCCACCGCTGCGCCGCCCGGCAAGCTGCTCGCGCAGGTGCTCACGGCTTTGAACCTCGACAATAGTGTTATCGCCGATATAGCCCCGCGCATTGGTGAACTGCCGCGAGAGCTGATCATCAAGATCAGTGCGGTCAGTGATGAGCACGATGGTGGGGCTTTCAAAGGCCAAGCTTTTCATCAAGCGCCGGGCGAGAAACTGCATGGTGAAGCTTTTACCACAGCCAGTCGCACCAAAATAAGTGCCGCCTTTTCCGTTACCTTCGGGCCGCTGCGCCGCCATAATGCTGTGATACAACTTGTTGACCGCGTAGAACTGCGGATAGCGGCAAACGATTTTCTCTTCCTGGTGAGACTTATCGGGAAAGAAAATGAAATCGCGCAGCACCAGCCGCAATCGCCGCTGATCGAAAAGCCCCTGCACCATGGTATGCAGTGAATCGATACCGTCTTTTTCAACAGACTCGTCACCGCTCACCTTGCGCCAGCTATAGAAAAACTCGTAAGGCGCAAAAAAGCTCCCCATGCGCGAATTGACGCCATCGCTGATCACGCACAGCGCATTGAACACAAACAGCTGCGGGATATCGCGCCGGTAACGGACGGTAAGCTGCTTCCAGGCTTCATGAATAGAGGTCTGGTGTTCCCCAATGGCGCTTTTAAATTCGAACACCACCAGCGGCAGGCCATTGATATAGAGAATTGCATCGGGAATGCGGTTATTCTCCTTGCCCTCGATCTTCATTTGGCTGACCAAGGCATAGCGGTTGGCATCCGCTGTGTAAGACCCTAACGGCTCGGCCACCTGAGCCAGGGGCTCGGCCGCAGGCTGAGCACCGAGCTGTTCCAACCCAGTGTCATCGAAAAGCTGAATGTGCAGGTCTTTTTCGGCAGGGTCTTCACGCTTGAGCAGAAAGCCATCCGCCAGCCAGCCACAGAAGGTTTTATTGCTCTCGTAAAGGTCACCGGGCGAGAGCCCTCGAAGGCGTACGATGATCGAATCGATCTCGCTATTGGTAATGCCGACATCGCCGTAGCGAAGCTGTAGAAAAGCACGCAGATCAGCTTCGATCAGCACGTCATGCGGTGCACAATCAATGCTTGCGCCTAACCGATGGGGATACCCCTGCTCGCCGAGCAGGGCAATAATGGCAGCTTCCAGCTTCGCTTCGGTAAACTTCATGCAGTCACGCCGTCGTTTTTTCACTCAACATATCATGATCGGCTGATAGACGCCTGCCTTGAAGGCTGCCCTTAAACGGGAGCACGGGCCTATTTATTCCACACGCTCTTAGTTAGCTTACCGGTCTGCTGGTAAATCCCCACCTGCTCGATAAAGTGATGAAAATCACGGTTTTCTTCAACGATACGATTGACCGACTGCCAATCAACGGCGAGCTTTTCCCGCGCAGGAATGAGAATTTGGCTATCGAACAACGAATCCGTATTGAGCAACAGCACTCCGATACCGTGCAGCGCGCAGAGCATTTGTAGCTCTTCTTCAACATTACCCAGCTCAGTGGCGACTAAATAGCCAAAGTGCGCCCAACTAGAATTGGAGACCGCCTGAAAAAAACATTGGCGCACATTGCCGGGCTGGAGCGTTTTCTTAACTTCGAACGACCATAGCCGCACCGTGCTGTCATTGCCGTGGCGCACGCAATCGCGCACCGCCTCATTCCACCCCTTATCAAGCGGTTGCAGCGCCACGATATCTGGATGCAGCCACTGGTTACCGCCTTTGCCCTTGCTGTTTTTTGAGGTTTTCTCGTTAATACGCTGGCACTGTAGCCCCAGCTCTTCATTTAAAAACTCAATCAACAGCGGATAGAGCGCCTGTTCGCTCAGCGTTTCTTCCTGGCTTGGCGCAAGCTCCGCCACCGGCGGGGCCTCGGGAACAGGTGCTTGGGCAAGCGCGTCTGCCTTAGCCGGGTTAGGCTCCCAGTAGTAGAGGCGCGGGCGCGGTTTATCGCGGGTCGCGACATTGGCGCAAAGTTGCTTGGCTTTTACCGTGCGGTCACCGCCAATTTCTGCCGCCACCTGGGCAATCAGCTTTTCTTCGGTGGCGTAATTGGGGTTCTGCTGCTTTTCCGCCATCGCTTCTGGATAGCGCTCCAAAAACTGCTTTGCCAGCTCCCGCGCCGTAAATTTCTGATCCGGGCAGGCTTTAAGTGTCTCGATAATCATTTGAACGCGGGTGGGCTGGCTCATGCAGGCTCGACCTCCAGGGCGGTTTCGACGGCGGCTTCGGCCTCTGGCAATTTGAGTTCGCCAGAGAGGAGTTTGGGGAGGAGGGTGTCGCGGAGTGCAGATAGACTTTCTGACTGCTTATTATTCAACGCGATTTTTTCAAAAAAACACGATACAGCCTTTTCAAAACAAACAACTAATCCAACCGGGGGGCATAACGCTGGAGAAGAATGAACATAATTCCTATTTAAACTTGGAACTGCCGAACCCGAGTTTAGCGCACCAAGATCCATTCTTCTCAGAAAATGATATGCATAATACGGCCCGGCAACTTTATAGTTACGCACATATAACGAGGTATTCAGTGGCCAATATTTTTCTAAAGACAAATAAACACTCCCAATCACACCGCTGCGACCAGTAATGACCCCTGGTGGTTCCATCTTGAACTCGCTATGTGTGCCATGGTGACCTCCAGCAGCAAAAACTGGATATGAGCCGTGTTCTCTTTTTGAGGTAGGTAAGTCAAAGCCCCGGTGGAGTTCAAATAAGTCTAATACCTTTCTACTCTCCCAACCCGCTGGCCCCCACCCCAGAGTTTCATCCTTCTCAAACCTATTTGGAAAAAGCCGCCGTGTCTCGGCTGAAAGGCGTGCGGGTGCTGGCTCATTGCCCGCTGCCCACATCGCCTGACGACGTGCGGCGCGCTCGGCCAGCGGTTTGGGGATGGGGTTGCAAGCTTCTAGTGCGTTGTCGATCACCGGATCGAAATCGACAAACCAGCTTTTAAACAGGGCCTGGGCCATCTGTTCGAGGGTTTGGTTGATTTGGGTGTTGAGAGTTATTTTCTCATCCAAGCGACATAAGATACTAGCAATTCTACGTTGCTCAGATAAAGCTGGAATAGGGAATCTTAATCGCTCAAGAGTCTGAAGATTAATATTATCTTGAACACTACCTGTCGCTTGCCGCTGAATATCTTTTCTTAACACCCGAAAGCAATACTCGATAAAATACACATTGCATTTTTCAGAATCAGCAATAAATCCAATAACGCTATCAGGAAAGCAAGCTGGAAAATTCAAAACACCAGTTTCAGCAATATTGGCAGCTATTGTGATGCATAATGTTCCTTCCGGCCAAAGCCTGCTCTGCTTTAAACCATCTTCGCTATACGTTTGCGAGTAGCAAGTAATTCTTCCACCAGATGCTTTTATGTCACCCGTTTGTACGAATGGATAAGGTCCACCGTAAAGGTGCTCCGCATACCTGGGACGGTATCTCGACCGGCCTCTATTGACCTCGCCAAGATCACTCAGCTTTACTGATGACCAACCGTTAGGAATGGAAAAATCAGAGCTCATAACCCAACCCCGCCAAATTCTTTCTAATCTGCCTCTCCAGCACTGCTGACTCGTCGAACTGTTTACTCAGTTGAGTGGTTAATTCAGCCATCTTTGTTTCAAACGGAATGCCATCGTCTTCGATCTCGGCAGCGCCCACGTAGCGCCCAGGCGTGAGCACGAAGTCGTGACCTTTGATCTCGTCAAAACTCGCGCTTTTGCAGAACCCGGCGATATCTTCATAAGTCCCGGCTTCCGGCTGGCCGCGCCAGGCGTGGAAGGTGCGGGCGATGGTGGCGATATCGTCGTCGGTGAGGTCTTTCTGCTTGCGACTGATCATGCTGCCCATCTGGCGGGCATCGATGAACAACGTTTCATCTTCGCGGTCGCGGTAGCCTTTCGCGGCGTTGGCTTTCTTGCTGTTGGTCAGGAACCACAGGCAGACCGGAATCTGGGTGGTAAAGAAGAGCTGGCCCGGCAGTGCAATCAAGCACTCGACTAGGTCGTCCTCGATCAACTGCTGGCGAATCTTGCCCTCGCCGCTGGTGTTGGAACTCATCGAGCCGTTGGCCATCACGAAGCCCGCTGCGCCCTGGTGGCTCAGCTTCGAGAGCATGTGCAGAATCCAGGCGTAGTTGGCGTTGCCGGTGGGCGGCACATCAAAATCGGCCCAACGCGGGTCGTCGGTCAGCTCGGCCGCCGCCCGCCACTGGCTCTGGTTGAAGGGCGGATTGGCCATGATGAAATCGGCCTTTAAATCCGGGTGCTGGTCGCGAAAGAAGGTATCTGCCGCTGCCTCACCCAGGTTGCCCGCAATACCGCGAATCGCCAGGTTCATCTTGGCAAGCTTGCGGGTGGTGTTAGCGTACTCCTGCCCGTAAATCGAGACTTCACGGCGGCTACCTTCGTGTGCCTCGATAAACTTGAGCGACTGCACAAACATCCCGCCCGAGCCACAGCAGGGGTCATAAATCTTGCCCTGATAGGGTTCGAGCATTTCAACAAGCAGCGTCACCACGCTTTTGGGCGTATAAAACTCACCGCCCCGCTGGCCCTCATTGGCCGCAAACTTGCCTAGGAAGTACTCATAGACCCGCCCGACGATATCCTCTTCGCTCTGGCCTTGCTCCTCTGTCACCGTGTCGATGTTGTCGATGGTATCAATCAACGAGCCGAGTTTGCTGGCAGGCAGATCAAGCCGTGAGAAGTAGTTATCCGGCAAGGCGCCAGCCAGCGAGGCGTTGTTCTTCTCCACCGTGCTCATGGCGGTGTCGATCACCAGCGCTAGGTTATCCTGCTTGGCGTTTTTCTGGATGTGGCTCCAGCGCGCCTCTTCCGGCAGGTAGAAGACGTTATCCTTGGCGTAGAAATCCACCATGTCGACGTATTCCGCGCCAAACTCCTGCTCGACTTTCTTCTGCTGCTGCTCAAATTTGTCGCTGATGAACTTCAAAAAGATCAGGCTCAGTACCACGTGCTTATACTCGGCCGATTCCACGCTGCCGCGTAACTTGTTGGCACTGTCCCACAGGGACTCTTCGAAGCCTTTGACGGCCCCTTTTTTTGCCTGCGCTTTTGCCATTTTGATCTCTGCCTTACTCAACATGAACCCGGCGTAAATGCCGAAAAAAATGTGGAGGAGTATAGCGAATACCCGCCTACCCTCGGTAGGGCTATTCCTAAAACGCTTTCTTTACCGCTCATCGCTTGACGCTTGCCCGCATACTCGCTATATCAATTGATACACCCTTGAATTATCAAACGAGCATGACGCCATGGATATTCACTTTTCTCAATATCAGCCCCCTAAAGCCGTGGCCTCTGGCTACTGGCAGCAGGTTGGTCTTCCTGCTCGCGGCCGTAAGCTGCATGAACTGCTACATGCAGGCGTCGAATATCGTGTTTACCCCCAGCTTGCCAAGGTGTCAGGTATTGAGCAGAAAGCGCTGGCACGCTATGTGGATATCCCTTCTGCCACGCTGAGCCGCCGCGCCAAGTCAGGCCGCTTCAAGATGGCGGAAAGCGACCGGTTATATCGCTTTGCCGAGCTTTTCAAGGCGGCGCTGGATCTGTTCGAGGGTGACGCGGAGGGTGCCCGTGCCTGGCTGCTCAAACCCAATGCTGGGCTAGGCGGACGTCGCCCTGTCGAAATGAGCGCTACCTCAGCAGAGTACCAAACGGTACTAAACCTGATTGGACGGTTGGAGCACGGGGTCTCGGTATGAGCGAGGTCACCGCTTACCGGCTGGTGAAGCGCAAGTTTCAGGAGACAGCGTTTGATGGCGAGGGCGCACGGCTTTACGGCGGGCGTTGGAACAGCCCAGGCAATGCCTGTGTGTATGTGGCGAGCTCAGAGTCGTTGGCGCTGCTGGAAATCATGGTGCATCTGGAAAGCTATCGGCTGCTCAACGCCTATGCACTGCTGCGCCTGACGCTGCCCGCAGAGAGTATTTTAAGCGTTGGCGTAGACGACCTACCGGACCACTGGCAGGAAGCGCCAGCACCTGCGGAAACCGCCGACCTGGGCGATGGCTGGCTAGCCTCCGGTCAGAGCTTGGCGCTGGCCCTGCCCAGCGTGGTGGTGCCGAGAGAGCTTAATTACATGCTCAACCCGGCCCACCCCTTGTTCGAGCAAGCCGTTGCCAGCGCCGAGGAACTGCCGTTCCAACCCGATCCACGGCTATAAACCGGGTGTGGATAACTTAAACCGTCAAATGCTGCTTAATCAGCTCGTTAGAGAGTTCGCTGATCTCGCCTTTGGCCACCGGGCGGCCGCGATCCATAATCACGAAGCGGTCGGCGTATTTACGGGCGAAGGGCAGCTTTTGCTCGACCAGCAGCACCGTCAGGCCGTCCTCTTTGATTAGTTGGCGAATCACCTGGCCGATTTGGGCGACGATATTAGGCTGAATGCCCTCCCCTGGCTCATCAAGAATCAGCAGCTTTGGTTCGATCACCAGTGCGCGTCCGATGGCGAGCTGCTGCTGTTGGCCGCCGGATAGGTCACCGCCACGGCGGTGCTTCATCTCTTTTAGTACCGGAAACAGCTCGTAGATACGCTCGGGGATTTTTTTCAGCCCATCGCCCCGGGCGGCCAGGCCGGTGCGCAGGTTCTCCTCCACCGTGAGCAGCGGGAAGATTTGCCGCCCTTGGGGTACAAAACCGATGCCCATGCGCGAGCGCGCTTCCACGGCTTTTTTGGTGAGTTCGATCTCGCTACCATCGCCCTGGTAGCGCAGCTGGCCGCTTTTCACCGCGACTTCGCCCATGATGGCTTTCATCAGGGTGGTTTTACCCACCCCGTTGCGGCCCATCACGCAGGTGCACTGCCCGGCGGGCACGTCTAGGTCTAAGTCCCACAGCGTATGGCTCTCGCCGTAGAACTGGTTGAGCTTTTCAATCGCCAGCATCAGGCGCTCTCCTCTTCATCCGACCCTAGATACACCTCGACCACTTTGGGGTCGTTGGAGACCTGATCCATGCTGCCTTCGGCCAGCACGCTGCCCTGGTGCAGCACGGTCACCTTGCGCGCTATCGAGCGCACAAAGCCCATGTCGTGCTCTACCACCACCACCGACTGCTTGCCCGCTAGGCCGGTGAGCAGCTCGGCGGTGCGCTCCATCTCCTGCTCGGTCATCCCTGCCACCGGCTCATCCACCAGCAGCAGGCGCGGGCGCTGCATCAGCAGCATGCCAATCTCCAGCCACTGTTTTTGGCCGTGGGAGAGAATACCGGCGGGCTGGAAGCGCAGCGCGGTGAGGCCGATGGTTTCCAGCACGTCATCAATGCGGTCTTTAATCTCCCCGGTCATGCGGGCGGTCAGCGTGGGGAAGATGCGCTTGTCGGCGGCCATGGCGAGCTCCAGGTTCTCGAATACGCTGAGCGCTTCGAACACCGTGGGCTTCTGGAACTTGCGGCCAATGCCGAGGCTAGCGATTTCCGGCTCGTTCATCTGCAGCAGGTTATGGCGGCTACCGAACCACACGCTGCCCTCGGTGGGGCGGGTTTTGCCAGTAATGATATCCATCATGGTGGTTTTACCGGCCCCGTTGGGGCCGATAATGCAGCGCAGCTCGCCGTCGTCGATGGTCAGGTTCAAATTATTGATCGCCTTGAAGCCATCAAAGCTGACGGTGACATCTTCCATATACAGAATCGGGCCGTGGCGCACGTCGACCGGCGAGGCCTCGGTGGCCATAAAATCAAACACCCGATCCCGCGCTTTTAGCGATTGTAATAGGCTCATGCGGCGGCCTCCTTGGGTGGATGATCATCCTCTTTGCGGCGCTTTAGGTGGCCTAACAGCCCCGCTACACCTTTGGGCAGCAGCACCGTGACCAGCACGAATAGCGCGCCCAGGGCGAATAGCCAGGCGTCGGGCATAATGCCGGTGAAAATGGTTTTGGCGTAGTTGACCAAAATCGCGCCGATCACCGCGCCGTACAGCGTGGCCCGGCCACCCAGCGCCACCCACAGCACGATTTCGATCGAGAACAGCGGTGAGAATTCGCTGGGGTTAATAATGCCCACCTGCGGCACATAGAGCGCCCCGGCAAGGCCCGCCAGCATGGCCGAGACCACAAACACAAACAGCTGGAAGCGCTCGACGCGGTAGCCAATAAAGCGCGTACGCGCTTCAGCATCGCGAGTGGCCACACATACCCGGCCCAGTTTGCTGGTGACGATTGCCCGGCAGAGGATATAACCCAGCGCCAGCGCCACGCCGGTGGCGATAAACAGCCCCAAGCGCGTGGCATCGCTACGCAGGTTAAAGCCCAGCAGCTCGCGGAAGTCGGTCAGGCCGTTATTGCCGCCAAAGCCCATCTCGTTACGGAAGAAGGCCAGCATCAAGGCAAACGTGAGCGCCTGGGTGATGATCGAGAGATACACCCCCGTTACCCGTGAGCGGAAGGCCAAAAAGCCGAACACCAGCGCCAGCAGCCCCGGTGCCAGTAGCACCATGGCAAAGGCAAACCAGGCCATATCGAAACCGTGCCAGTACCAGGGCAGGCTGTCCCAGTTCAGGAACACCATAAAGTCCGGCAGTACCGGGTGGCCGTAGGTGCCACGGTCACCGATTTGGCGCATCAGGTACATGCCCATGGCGTAGCCGCCAATGGCGAAAAACGCCCCGTGGCCCAGACTTAAAATCCCCAGGTAACCCCATACTAAATCCACCGCCACGGCGAGCAGTGCGTAGCTCAGGTACTTACCGAACAGGTTGACGGTGTAAGCGTTCACATGCAGCGGATGCCCCTGGGGCACCGCCAGATGCAGCACGGTGACCAGCAGCAGCGCGGCAAACAGCACGCCGAGGAAGGTCTGCGTGGCCCGCTCACCGAATGGGCGGGTCAGCCAAAACTGGCTGGAAGTTGCTTGCGTCATCATGGGTTAGCCCTCCGCAGCCCGGCCCTTCTGCGGGAAGAGTCCACGCGGGCGTTTTTGAATAAACAGAATGATGAAGACCAGCACGATAATCTTGGCCAGCACCGCGCCCGCCCAGGGTTCCAACACCTGGTTGATCACCCCCAGCGATAGCCCTGCCACCAGCGTGCCCCACAGGTTACCCACGCCGCCGAACACCACCACCATGAACGAGTCGATGATGTAGTTTTGTCCGAGGTTGGGGCCTACGTTGGTGAGCTGGGAGAGCGCCACGCCCGCCAAGCCCGCCACGCCGGAGCCCAGCGCAAAGGTCATGATATCAACGCGGGTGGCGCGAATACCCATAGAGCGCGCCATGGCGCGGTTTTGGGTCACGGCACGCACTTCAAGCCCTAAGCGGGTGCGACGCATAATCAGCATCAGCGCAGCGAACACTACCAGCGCAAAGCCCAGCACGAACATCCGGTTGAGCGTGAGCGAAAGCGCGTCGTTGATGACCAGCGAGCCGCTCATCCACTCCGGCGTCACCACGGTGCGGTTGAGCGGCGAAATCACCGTACGCACCAGCTGCTGCAGAATCAGGCTGATACCGAAGGTCGCCAGCAGGGTTTCCAGCGGGCGGCCTTTGAGGAACTGGATCACGCCCCGCTCAATGGCAATGCCCACCAGCGCGGCCACCATAAAGCCCGCCGGAATCGATAGAATCAGCGCTAGCCCCGGCTGGCCCGGCAGCAGTTGCTGCATCATCCAGGTGGTGTAAGCGCCCAGCATCATCAGCTCGCCATGGGCCATGTTGATCACGCCCATTACGCCAAAGGTAATCGCCAAGCCAATCGCCGCCAGTACTAACACCGAGCCCAAGCTCAAGCCGAAATAGAGCGTTTCCAAGCCGCGGTTAATCTTGAGCTGCTGCTCGATGCCGGTCAGCGCGGTTGCTGCTGCATCGGCAACAATCGGGTCGTCGCTATTCGCGGCACGGCCTAACGCCACGCGAGCACGCGGGTGAAGGCTGCCGGTGAGCGCCTCGACGCCCGCCATCTCGCCCTGCTCGGCGCGATAAATCGCCACCGCCTGGGCCAAGCGCGTGCGAACATACTCATCTTCCGCGTCGGCAATCACTGGCGCCAGCGTTTCGGCCAGCTCGCCGTCCACTTCGCCCAGCAAGCGGTCGGCGGAAGTGCGGCGGCGCTCGACGTTAGGCGAGTAGAGGTCCACCACGGCAATGGCGCTGCGCAGCTGGTTACGCAGCGCGTTGTTGATGCCGATACGGTCAAGGTCGCGGCGGGACATTTCGCCCAGCGGCTCGTTGGTCAGCGCATCCGCCACCGGCCAGTCGCGGCCACGGTTCTCGAGCACCAGCACAAAGCGGCCATCGTCGGTGCGTTGTAGGCGGCCATCCAGCAGTGCCTGCAGCCAGTCGCGGGCGCGCTCGTCATCGCTTTGTAGAATAGCGGCAATGGCTTCGCCTTTATCGCGGTAGGAGTCCACATCCAGCGCGGTCAACAGCGCGAGTGCTGCTTGGTCATCGGGAGTCGAGGAGCTGCTTTGTGCCTGCGCCGACACGGCGGTGCCGAGTAGCATCAGGCACAGCAGCCCCAAGGAAAGGAAACGCCTCATGGGGTTCTTCCTTTGGTGATCAAATGGGAGAGGTAGCGTGCTCCCCTACTGCGCCATTGCGCTGGCGCAGTAGGGGACGAAAGTTACTCGGCGAGCGCTGCTTCGGCTTCTTCTGCTGCGGTGCTGCCACCACAGGAACCGTTCACAACGTTAAAGTTGCCGCACTCCATGGGCTTGCGCCAATCAGAGATCAGGTCACGGGAGCCCGGCAGGTAATCCGACCACGCATCACCGGCCACGGTAGAGGGCGTTTGCCAGACGATATCGAACTGGCCGTTATCCTGAACTTCACCAATCAGCACCGGCTTGGTGATGTGATGGTTAGGCATCATCGCCGCGTAACCGCCGGAGAGGTTCGGTACGGTCACGCCGATAATCGCGTCTTTCACCGTATCCACATCGGTGGTGCCCGCTTTACGCACGGCTTCGGCCCACATGTTGAAGCCAATGTAGTGAGCTTCCATGGGGTCGTTGGTCACCGACATCTCGTCACCGGTGTGCTCAATCCAGGCGTCGATAAAGTCGTAGTTGGCGTCGGTATCAACGCTCATGAAGTAGTTCCAGGCGGCCAAGTGGCCCACCAGCGGCCCGGTGTCGATACCGGAAAGCTCCTGCTCACCCACCGAGAAGGCGATGACCGGAATGTCGGCGGCATCAATGCCTTGGTTAGCCAGCTCGCGGTAGAACGGCACGTTGGCGTCGCCGTTAATGGTGGAGATCACGGCGGTGGGCTTGCCCTCTTCACCAAAGCGGCGAATTTCGGAGACGATGTTCTGCCAGTCCGAGTGACCAAACGGCGTGTAGTTGACCATGATGTCTTCTTCGGCCACACCGTGCTCATCTTTCAGGAACGCTTCCAAGATGCGGTTGGTGGTGCGCGGGTAGACGTAGTCGGTGCCGATCAGCGCGAAGCGCTCGATACCCACTTCGTTGATCAAATACTCAACGGCAGGAATGGCCTGCTGGTTGGGCGCGGCACCGGTGTAGAAGACGTTTTCAGACGACTCTTCGCCTTCGTACTGCACCGGGTAGAACAGCAGGCCGTTGAGCTCTTCTACCACCGGCAGCACCGCTTTACGGGAAACGGAGGTCCAGTTGCCGAAGATCACATCCACTTCTTCCTGGGCCAGCAGCTCGCGGGCGCGCTCGGCAAACAGCGGCCAGTTAGACGCGGGGTCGACCACCACGGCTTCTAGCTGACGGCCCAGCAGGCCACCGGCTTCGTTCTGCTGCTCAATAAGCATTTCCACGGTGTCTTTCAGGGTCGATTCACTGATAGCCATGGTGCCGGAGAGCGAGTGCAGAATACCAACTTTGATGGGGTCGTCGTCTTGGGCCACCGCTTGCGCGCTGGCGCCCATCACAGCGGCGGTGATCAGGGCAGTGGCGAAACGGCTAAGGGTACGTGGGTGTGTCTTGCGCTGCAGTGTGGTCACTTGAACCTCCTTGCGCCCCTTATGGTTGGGGCTCGTGTTTGGGGTACCGCGACCAAGCGTTGTCGTTATTGAGGCGACGGGGCACTTGGTGCGTCCACTCGTGGGTCGCGAGTTACAACTCGTATTCACACGTCGCCATACACACTGCAAGGGGTGCGCCAATGTGGAACAAAGGCCACGATTAAAAATACAATCAAACACTTAGCTGTGTACAAAAAATACCGCTCAGACCACTTAGCACCAAGATGACGCAACGCGGCGGCGCCCATGCACGATTGTTATGCACCACCACGACGCTTTGCACCACGGGCGAAGGTGCACCATAAAAAAAAGCGCCCTCGCAGACGCGAGGGCGCTTTCGGGGTCCGCCAATAGTGTTAGTTCACAGCAGCAGCGGCTTTCGTGCGACGTTTTTTGAGCAGCGGCAGGCCAAGCGACAGCACGGCGATGACCAGGAGCGACAGCGAAATCGGCTTGTCGATAAAGGTAGTCCAGTCGCCACCGGAGATCTGCAGCGCCCGGCGCATGGACTCTTCCATGATGTTACCGAGAATCAGCGCAAGGATCAGCGGCGCAGTGGGGAAGCCAAACAGGCGCATGCCCAAGCCCAGCAGGCCAAAGCCCAGCAGTAGCAGCAGGTCAAAGACGCTGAAGCTCATGCCGTAAACGCCGATCATGCAGAAGATCAGAATCATCGACAGCAGCAGCGGGCGCGGCAGGTCGAGGATTTTAGCGATCAGCGGGATCAGCGGCAGGTTCAGTACCAGCAGGAAGATGTTGCCGATGTACATACTGGCAATCACGCCCCAAAACACATCCGGACGCTGCTCCAACATCATCGGGCCAGGCGTCACACCCATCACCAGCAGCGCGCCCAACAGGACCGCCGTGGTACCAGAGCCCGGCACACCCAGAGTTAACAGCGGCACGAAAGAGCCGGTACAGGCGGCGTTGTTGGCCGCTTCCGGAGCGGCTACGCCCTTGATGTTGCCCTGACCAAAGGTGTCGCCATCTTTCGCCAGGCGCTTCTCCATGCTGTAGCCCAGAAAGGAGCCAATGGTGGCGCCCGCCCCCGGCAGTACGCCGGTAAAGAAGCCCAGTACGGAACTGCGGCTAATGGGGCCCGCAATTTTCTTCACTTCACCGCGGCTCAGCTTCAGCGAGCCAATCACGTTGCGCGGCACCTCTTTACCACCGCCACCACGCAGCAGCATGTAGAACACTTCCGCCAAGGCGAAGATACCCAGCGCCACGACCAGGAAGTCGATGCCGTCGAGCAGTTGAATCGAGTTGAAGGTAAAGCGCTCGGTGCCGGTTTGCGTGTCGATCCCCACAATCGAGATCATCACGCCAATAACCGCCGCAATTAGACCTTTCACCAGCGACTTATCTGACAGCGACACCACCGCCGTCAGGCCCAGCACCATGAGTGCAAAGTACTCTGCGGGGCCAAAGCTCACCGCCACCTTGGAGAGCAGCGGGGCCACCAGCATCAAAAAGACCACCGAGACCGTACCGCCAATGAAGGAGGCGTAGGCGGCAATGGCCAGCGCCTTACCCGCCATGCCCTGCTTGGCCATCGGGTAACCATCGAAGGAGGTCGCTACCGTGCCCGCCACGCCGGGGGCGTTGAGCAGAATGGACGACGTCGAGCCGCCGAAGATAGCGCCGTAATAGACCCCGGCCATCAGAATCAATCCAGAAGAGGGCTCCATGGCAAAGGTAATCGGAATCATCAAGGCCAGCGCGCTGATCGGCCCTAGGCCGGGCAGCATGCCGATAATAGTACCGGCAAACACACCGGCGAATACGTAGGCGATATTGATTGGCTCAAGCGCGATGCCAAAGCCGTACATCAGATTGTTTAAGGCATCCATGGGAGTGTCTCTCGTTAAAACCCGCTATAGGTGCATCCGCACGCCATGCTTAAAACGGCAGTACGCCGGTGGGTAGGTAAACATCCATCACCCGCGTCATGGTCAGGTAAAGGGCCAGTACCACACCCAGCGATACCGCTAGGTTGACGCCATGGCGGCGATAGCCGTAATAGGCGGTTAAACCCACACTTAGTAGCGTGGAGGCCAGTACAAAACCCAGCGGCACCAGCAGGAACGCATAGGCGGCAATGGCCAGCGCGGTCACGATGACACGCGCCCAGGGAGTGAACAGCAGCGGCCCGTTAGTGGCTTCATGGTCGATTTCATCAGCCCCAGCAATGGCGCTCGGCTTCTCAAAAAACAGCAGCGCGGCCAGTAGCAGCAGCGATACACCCAGCACTTTGGGGAAGAGGTCTGAATCCACCGGACGCGGCAGAGGAAACGTGGGAATTTGCCAGGCCATGGCCAGATAAGCAGCCGCTACCAGTGCCAGTACGAGCGCTAGCCACTGGTTAACATTTAATCGAGTCATTGGAATTTCTCCGAAGATGCCAACGCAGTTGCGTTAGCCCTCGCGGTAACAGATAGAAGCATCCGGCGGCGCAGAGCCGCCGGCGTATCTCTAACGGGCGCTGGCGCTTACTGGCGCAGCAGGCCCAGGTCGGTCAGCACGCTGCTGAACTGCTCTTGCTGCTCATCCAGGAAGGTGCCGAACGCGTCGCTATCCTGGTAGGCATCGATCCAGCCCAACTGGTCGCTGGCTTCGCGCCATGCTTCGGTTTCGAGCATTTCAGCGAACAGCGTCTCGTAGTACTCGACCGCTTCTTCCGGCATGTCCGGGGCGCCCATCACACCGCGCCAAATATCGAAGGTGTAATCGAAGCCCTGCTCTTTATAGGTCGGCACGTCGGCCAAGCCGCCGCCCAGACGCTCTTCGGAAGAGACGCCCAATGCGCGCAGCTGGCTGCCTTCGCCCAGTTGGCCCACGGCTTCACCGGCTCCGCCGATCACCGCTTCGATATGGCCACCCATCAGGTTGGTCATGGCATCGCCGCCACCGGAGAACGGAATGTAGTTCACCGCAGAGGCTTCCATTCCCGCCGCCGAGGCCAAGCCCGCCACCGAGATATGGTCCATGGAGCCCGGCGCACTGCCGCCGCCCACACTCAGGCCGGGGTTGGCTTTGAGCGCTTCGAACAGATCTTCCAGGTCTTGGTACTCGGAATCCGCCGCGACCAGGATGATGGAGTAGTCGGTGTTGATCCGCGCAATCGGCGTGAAATCGGTATGGTCGTAGCGCGAAGCGCCTGCCAGCGGCACCAGAATCATCGGCGGGCTGGTGGCAAACAGTTTGTGCGGGTTGCCACTATCACGGGCGACCTGGGCCCACGCCACTGCGCCGCCGCCGCCGGGTACGTTGATGGCGGCAAAGCTTTCGTCTGCCAGGGACTCCTGCTGAATCACGCGGGACATGGTACGCACCAACGTATCCCAACCGCCACCGGGGTTCGCCGGGGCAACAAATTCGATAGAGCGGCTTGGGGTCCACTCTTGCGCTTGAGCAGAGGTCGTCATGGCCAGGGCGGCCATCGGCAGGGCAAGCACGGCGATGCGCTTCAAGGAAAGCGTAGTCATTGGCGTTCTCCACATTATTGTTCAGGCGTTATTATTCATACGGTGTTTTGGTGGGCGCGGCTTGTTGTGTGCGCCGAGTCATGAACCAAAAGCACGGCTAATCTGCATCACGCTTCGCGCGCGGTGATCAGCTTTGTGTGGTTACGCCGTGAACGTTAGAAGAGTGCCACCCCCATCGACAAGCTTGTGACCATTAACGACAAATTGTTCTTTTTGTGCGTTTTGTTCATTTTGTTCACACAGCGGCGCTCACAACGTTTCCAACCACCCTTTGGCGGCGCTCAACAACCGATAACGCCGCTCGGGGCGGCCCACATCGCCATACCCGAGTTCAGCGCTCAACGCTTGTTCCGCCACCAAAAACTCCAGGTAGCGTCGTGCGGTCGAGCGGCTGGCGCCCATGGTGCGAGCCACCTGCATCGCGGTAAGCGACTCGGATTCGGCGGCCAGCGCATCCACGACCCGGCGTAGCGTCAAGCGGTCGATGCCCTTGGGCAGCGTGCGGCTACCCGTGCGTGCGGGCTCGCTAGGCGTCACCCTTGCCAGCACGTGATCCAACTCGTCTTGGCTCATTTCAGCGCGGTTCGCCAGCGCTTCACGCTCGCGGCGAAAGCGGGTCAGCATCTGATTCATGCGGGCCGCTTCTATGGGTTTGATCAGATAGTCGAACACCCCGCCACGCAGCGCCTCGCTAATGGTTTCTACCTCTTTGGCGGCAGTCACCATCACAATATCCACATGCACATAGTCGCGGCGAATGGCCCACAGGAGCTCAAGTCCTTCAACATCCGGCAGGTAGGCATCCAGCAAAATCAGTTGAATCTCTGCAGCGTGCAGAGCCATCAGCGCTTTGGCTTCGCTGCCGTTGCGTGCCATGCCCACCACGTAAAAGCCCTCGCTCTGCTCGATAAAGGCGCGGTGGATATCGGCGATGCGAAAATCGTCTTCGACGACCAAAATGCCGTATTGCGTCGCAGACATGCGGTGTCCTCTTATTATCGTCGTATGCTCTTCACTCGTTATGAGGTCGGGGGCTGAGTGGCGGGATCGGCGCATAGTGAGCGATCCAGCACGGCCGTAAAACACGCGCCCCCCAGCTCGCTCTCTTCCAGCGTTATCGCGCCCCCGTGCTGGCGGCACAGCCTATCCACCAGGGCGAGCCCGATCCCCCGATGCTTGCCAGTCTTGGTGGAAAACCCGTCGGCAAAAATCGATTCGGCATGCTCAGCGGGCACCCCAGCGCCGTTATCTTCCACTTCGATAAGCAACTGCTCGCCGAGGTCGGTGAAAAACAGCCGCACCTGGGGCTGGTTACCGTGAGGGCCGTTGAGCGCGGCGTGGCAGGCGTTATCCAGCAGGTTGCCCACCACGCTCATCATCACCTCTTGGCCGGTAGGCGTCAGCGGGCAGGAGAGCGAGCTCTGCTCGTCGATCTCCAGGGCAACGCCCAGCTCGCGGGCGCGGGTGAGTTTGCCCAGCAGCGTGCCGCTCAGTACCGCATCCGCCACGTGGCGCATCAAAAAGCTCATCTGCGCCTGGGCGCGTTCGGTTTCCTGATGAATCAGCGCCAGCGCTTCGTCGATGCGCTGGAGCTGCAACAGCCCTGAAATGGTGTAGAGCTTGTTGGAGAACTCGTGAGCCTGGGCGCGCAGCATATCCACATCGCGGCTGGCCTGGGTAAGCGCTTGGGAGAGGTCGATGATCTCCCGGCGGCTGCGGAAGGTGGCCACGGCCCCCTCTATCTCGCCTTCATGGAGAATCGGCACCCGGTTGACCACCACCGGGTGATCCCCCAGCCACATCTCTTGATCGAACTCCTGCTCGCCGTGCTTCAAGACTTCCAGCAGCCGCGAGTTGGGCACCACCTCGCGGATCGGCTGCCCCAGCAGCACGTGCTCATCCGGCAGCTCTAAAAAGCGCCGCGCCTGCTGGTTCACC
Source organism: Halomonas sp. LC1 (assembly GCF_030247125.1). Classification (NCBI taxonomy): domain Bacteria; kingdom Pseudomonadati; phylum Pseudomonadota; class Gammaproteobacteria; order Oceanospirillales; family Halomonadaceae; genus Halomonas; species Halomonas sp. LC1. Next base: position 292,738 of record NZ_JASSPG010000005.1, read on the forward strand.
AAGGTGATATGACCATCCCGATTCACGGCGAGAATGCCTTCGTGAATCGACTGCAGAATGGCCTCTTTCTCCATTGCCAAACGGGCGATTTCGTAAGGCTCTAACCCTAGGATGATCTTTTTAAGGTGCTGCGATAGCCAGTAAGCGCCCGCAAACCCCAGCACAATCATGAGCGCCACCAGCGCCCAGCCGAGACTGGTGTAGCGGGCCACATCCATATCGACGCGGTCGAGCATAAAGCCCACCGAAACCACCCCGATAATGTTGCCCTCCTCATCCCATACCGGCGTCTTGCCGCGCATGGCGGTGCCCAGCGTGCCGGTGGCTTCGGAGACATAGGACTGTCCATAGATCAGCGCTTGGTCATTATCGCCGCCCACCATGGGCTGACCAATGCGCTCGGGCACGGGGTGGGAGTAGCGAATCGATTGGGCATTGCCCACCACCACGTAGCGTGCGCCGGTTTCCTGGCGCACTCGCTCGGCTTGCGGCTGAATGATGGCAGAGGGGTCAGCAGTGGTAAAAGCGTTTACAATCTGCGGCATCCCGGCCACGGTTTTGGCCACGGCCAGCGCCCGCTCGCCCATTTGGTGAGTGATGATCTCGGCTTTGCGATGGTTGAGATAGGTGCCCTGAGCCAGCAGCATACCCGCTAGCAGCAACCCCACCAGCATCATGACCTGCAGGCGGAAGCTGCGCTTATACCAGCGGCGCTTGGCACGGGTGCGGCGCCAGCGCTGTAACTCGGCCAGTGTTCTAGGGCGGGGGGCAGTCATAAGGGAACTCACTCTGCGCGACCGCGTCATTATGGCACGCAGCGCCTAATGGCCGTTAGTCGTTGCGCTGCCACCTCGCTGTGCTTTGATAACAGCCCCTTACCGATCCTACGCTCAAGGAGGAGTGTCGTGCGACACCTATTACGTTTTCTGGTTTTCAGCGGTACGGCATTGTGGGCCACGGGGGCCGTGGCCTATCCATTCTATGCCCCACCACCGCCTAAAGAGGACACGCCCGTGTTCAGCGGCGACGCGGAGCTGGGCTTTACCCACCTGTCAGGCAACACCGATAGCCAAACCCTGATCGGCAAAACGCGCCTGACTTGGCTCACGGGGCAATTGACTCATTCGCTACGGGGAGAAGTGCGCAACGTCAGCAAGGAGGGTGAGACCAGCGCGGAGCAGTACTTATTGGCCGGGCGGGAGCGCTATGATTTTAGCGGGCCACATTATCTCTTCGGCTTTGCCCGCTGGGAGAAGGACCGCTTTGCCGGTTACGACCAGCAGCTCTCAGTGATTGGCGGTTATGGGCGGCAGCTGCTGGAAAATAAGCAACATACGCTCTCATTGGAAGCGGGGCCGGGTTATCGCAATGATCGCCTGCGAGACGAAGACAATCAGCAGCTGCCCGTGGCCTATACCGCTCTGGACTATCGCTACCGGTTTTCCGAGTACGCAGATATTTCCCAAGAGATGTCGGTGGAGTACACGGATGAAAATACCACTGCCCGCTCGCTGACGGCGTTGACTGCTCGGCTCAATGCCAAGCTGTCGCTGCGCCTCTCTTATGAAGTGAAGCACAACTCCCAGCCCCCGGAAGACGCCACCGAGCGCACCGACACCACCACCAGCGCCTCGCTGCTGTATAGCTGGTAAGCGCGGTGGCCGCTAGCGGTGTTGCCCCCGGTGGGCCCACCCGGTCATGCGTTTTTCTAGCAGTGCGAACAGCTCGTACATCACCATGGCCATGGCGCTAATCACCAATAGTCCGGCGAATACCAAGCCCATACGCATCTGTGAGCCTGCGCTCATCATCAGATAGCCAATGCCTTGATTGGAGGCCACGGTTTCCGATACCACGGTGCCCACGAACGCCAGGGTGATGGCAATCTTGAGCGAGGCAAAAAAGTACGGCAGCGAGCGAGGCAGGCCTACCTTGAGCAGCACATCGATACGCCGCGCACCCAACACGCGCAGCACGTCCTCCATCTCGGGCTCCAGCGTCGCTAGCCCCGTGGCCACATTCACCACGATGGGGAAAAAGCAGATCAAAAACGCGGTGAGGATGGCGGGCACTGAGCCGATCCCAAACCAGACCACTAGAATCGGCACAAAAGCGACTTTCGGGATGGCGTTAAACCCCACTAATAGCGGGTAGCAGGCGTTATAGAGAAAGCGCGACGAGCCAACGATAAAGCCTAGTACCAGCCCCACCACGACGCCCAAGCCAAAACCGATCAGCGTGGTCCAAAACGTTTGCCAGGAGTGCATGGCAATCGGCCCTGAATACGTCACCAGCGCCTGTAGGGTGTCTAACGCGCTTGGGAAGATAAAGCTGGGTACGTTGAAGAGCCTCACCGAGGCTTCCCACACGACCACCAGGACAGCCACGGCGATCCAGGGCGCTAGCCGTTCAATCAGCTTGCTGTTATGGGTCATATTCATGTCCGTTAGGTACTGCGCACTTCGCCAATCTGGGCGCGTAGTTCCTGCACCAGATCGATAAAAGGCTTTTCATAGGTGGTTTCCAGCGCCCGAGGCCGGGGCAGCTCAATGGCGCGGCGCTCGATCACACGACCAGGGCGGCGGCTCATCACGTAGACCGTATCGGCTAAGAATGCGGCTTCACGCAGGTCGTGGGTTACCAGCACCACGGTAAACCGCTGGGCTTCCCATAAATCCCGCAGCACACACCAAAGCTCTTCGCGGGTGAAAGCATCCAGCGCACCAAAAGGCTCATCCAGCATTAGCAGGCGCGGCCGATGAATCAGCGCGCGACAAATCGAGGCTCGCTGCTGCATACCGCCCGAGAGCTGCCAGGGGTATTTATCTTCGTACTCGGCCAAGCCCACTGTGCCCAGCAGATCCCGCGCCCAGCCCACAAACTCCTTCCGGCGCTGGCGGAACTGCTTCCGGTAGGGCTCGACGATTTCCAGTGGCAGCAGCACGTTATCCAGGGTGGTGCGCCAGGGCAGCAGGTTGGCGTTCTGAAACGCCATACCGGAGATTTTCAGCGGCCCGGTCACGGGTGCATCGTCCACGCGCACGCTGCCCTGGGTGGGCGCGTGCAGCCCAGTGCATAGCTTCATAAAGGTGGATTTACCACACCCGGAAGGCCCCACGAAGGCGACAAACTCGCCTTCGTGGATATCGAGATTGATCTCTTCAATGGCGTTGCCGGTGCCGTCGTAGGCCAAGCTTACGTCATCAAAGCGGACAAACGCTGCCGACATTACTCGGCCTCCGGCAGCAGCATGCGCTCTTCTACCGGCGGTAGGTAGCGGGAATCAAACACTTGGTCGGGCGACGGCAGCGTGGGCAGTTCATAGGCATCCGCCACCAGTTGAATCGCCTGCATTAACCGCTCGTCATCCACGCCGCCCACGCCAAACTCGCGGGCATCGGGGGTATCCACCACGCTCTCCAGCGCCAGCTTCAAACGGCGGGTTTCCATCTCCACATCAATCAAGCCATCGCGGTTTTTTACGTACTCGATGGCGGCTTCCGGGTCGTCCAGCGTCTCACCCAGTGCGCGGTTAAAGGCGCGTAAGAATCCCTGAACCGCTTCGGGATTGGCTTCCGCGAAGGCTTCGCTAGCCAAAATCGCGTTGCCGTAGAGCGGCACGCCATAATCCGGGAACGGCATGATGGTCAGGTCATCTTCACTCATCCCGCGCTCTTCTAGGTTTAGCAGGCTGGTGAAGTAGAACCCGGTGATGGCATCCACGTCGCCGCGGGTCAGCAGCGTCTCACGCAGCGTAGGGTCGACGTTCTGCCACTCCACCGCATCAGATTCCAGGCCGTTGGCCGCGGCGAAGATGCCCCAAGCGCGGTAGCCGGTGTCAAAGGCAGGCGCGGCAATGGTTTTACCTGCTAGGTCAGCGGGGCTTTCGATCCCGCTCTCTTTACGGGCAAATACCGCGGCAGGCGTGCCGTCATAGACGATATACACGCCCTGAATACCAGGACCTTCAGGGTTTTCCGCCAGGAATTCGACCAGCGCGTTCAGATCGCCAAAGCCCATCTCATATGCCCCTGAGGCGACCCGGTTCACCGCTCCCGCCGAGCCGCTGCCGGAATCAATCTGCACATCCAAGCCCTCTTCAGCGAAGTAGCCTTTCTCAGCCGCCATCAAGAAGGGGGCGGCGGGGCCTTCGAAACGCCAGTCGAGCTGGAAACGGATGGGCGTCATGTCTGCCAGAGCGCTCGTCGGCAGTAGCGACAGCGCAACGCCACAGAGGGCGCTGGAGAGAAAGCAGGATTTGGCCAAGCTGGGGAGTTGGGTCATGGGTCAGAGCACCTTGTATACAATCGTTGCCTGACCGTTGCAGCAATACTGCCATTTTTTTATTTTCACTGTTTATTCATAGCGTTATAGAGCTTCCCACAGCTCAGGCCGCCTACTAAGCGTCCAAAATGGTGCAGCCACACTCAGATACGCACCAACTTCAAACATTTTTGCCCCAAACGTTAGACTTTGGTCTAACGCGTCGGTATACTGTGCGCAGTTTCCTGTCCTCGCGCCATTCATTGAATGGCGCTTTTTTTTGTTCTGAAAACGGGCCTGGACGACTAGCGTCTCGCTTAGCGCTCTTGCGCCGTTAAGTCGGCTCACGCTTTGGTTTGTTAAGCTAACGCGTTCCCCGCTCTTTCCTGCCAACTCCCATTCATAGGTGTTCGACATGAACCAACCTCCCCAACATGCCGAGGGGCCCTCGCGGTTTTCCCTCGGTGACCCTATTGTGCTGGTGCTCAGCATCGGCTTCATCGTGGCGTTCCTCGGGCTCTCGTTTTACGACATCGACCGGGTCGCCAGCTCTATCAGCGCAGGCTTTGCCTGGACGGCGCTGGTGCTGGGCAGCTATTTTCAGCTGCTGCTTCTACTGACGTTTTTCATTGCGATTGGCGTGGCATTAACTCCGGCAGCGAAAGCCAAAATCGGCAATCTCGATGCACCAGAAATGAGTACCTTTAAGTGGCTCTCGATCATTCTGTGTACGCTGTTAGCCGGTGGCGGGGTGTTTTTTGCCGCGGGCGAGCCGGTGTACCACTTCGTGGTCACCCCACCCGCCTTTGATACCGAGGCGGGCACCGCTGAAGCGGTCTCCGGCGCGCTGGCGCAGTCGTTCATGCACTGGGGCTTTATGGCTTGGGCAGTGCTGGGATCGCTCACCGCCGTGGTACTGGCCCACGCCCACTACGTGAAAGGCCAACCGCTGCAGCCGCGCACGCTGCTCTACCCGATTTTTGGGGAACGCCTGATGCGTGGCCCGCTGGGCAGCTTAGTGGATGCCTGCTGTGTGATTGCCTTAGTGGCGGGCACGGTAGGCCCTATCGGCTTTTTGGCCACGCAGGTGAGTTTTGGCCTGCATGAGCTGTTTGGCCTGCCGGAAGGCTACACGGGCCAGCTCATCATCCTGGCCGTGTTAGGGGCCATCTATGTGCTCTCTTCCATGAGCGGGGTGCATAAAGGCATCCAACTGCTGAGCCGCTTCAACGTGCTGCTGGCCTTAGCCATTGGCGCCATCATTGTGGTGTTTGGCCCCACGCTGTTTTTGGTGAACACCTACGTTTCCAGCATGGGCGCGTATGTCAGCGAGTTTTTCACCATGGCCACGATGACCGCTGAAACCGCCCCGGCGTGGTGGATGCAGTGGTGGACGGTGTTCTTCTTTGCTTGGTTTATCGGCTATGCACCGCTGATGGCGATTTTCGTGGCGCGCATTTCACGGGGCCGCAGCATTCGTGAAATGATTCTGGCGGTTGCCGTACTCGCTCCGATTGCCACTACCGTATGGTTTACGCTACTGGGCGGCTCCGGCATTTACTACCAGTTGACCGGGGTAATTGACCTGACCGAAGCGCTCAATAACTTCCAGTTTGACGTGGCGACCCTCACGGTGGCTCAAGCGCTGCCCGGCGGCACCTGGATGGCACTGGCGATTCTGCTGCTGACCACGATTTTTGTGGCCACCACCGGCGACTCCATGAGCTACGCGATTGCCGTTGTCGGCGCAGGCCATGACGACCCGAGCCCTTACATGCGCGCTTTTTGGGGCATTGCGATGGCCCTGATGGCGGCCGTGCTGCTGTATATGGGTGCAGGTCAAATTGGCGCGCTGCAGCAGTTTATCGTGATCACCGCGATCCCTGTGTCGCTGATTCTGCTGCCCTCGCTGTGGAACGGCCCGCAGGCGGCTTACGCCATGGCGCGTGAACAAGGCATCATCGACTAACGGTGATGGACAGCTTCTAACTACAGCCCTTCCAATAGCCGCAGAATCATCTGCGGCTGTTGGTTCACCCGGGTCAGCATCGCGATACCCACCTGCTGAAGCAGTTGGGCGCGAATAAGGTTGGAGACTTCTTGCGCGTAGTCGGCGTCTTGAATACGCGACTGGGCGGCGGAGGTGTTAATGATGTTGGTGTTGAGCCCGTCAATGACGCTCTCGAAGCGGTTCTGCACCGCGCCTAAATAGCTGCGCTGGCGGTCCACCTGCTTCATGGCCTCATCCACGACATCCATCGGTTTGGGCGTGGCCGAGCCATTATCTAATACGCTGAAATTATCCAACCCCAGCGCCTGACGCCCCATGGCAGAAAAGCGCACGCCAATCACATCCCCGGCGTTGGCCCCTACCTGAATATTGAGCGTTTTATCGCTCTCGATCAGCCGGATGCCGTTAAAGTTGCTCTGCTCGGCAATGCGATCGATCTCTTCCAACCGTTGGTCGATTTCTAACTGGATAGACGCCCGATCCGCTGATGAATTGGTGCCGTTGAGCGCCTGCACGCTGAGTTCGCGGATGCGCTGCAGGCTATCATTGATCAGGTCCAACGCGCCTTCGGCGGTTTGCACCATCGAAATGCCGTCGTTGGTATTGCGAATCGCCTGGTTCATACCGCGAAGTTGTGCGCCCATGCGATTGGCAATCGCCTGACCTGCCGGGTCATCCTTGGCGCTATTAATACGCAGCCCCGACGACAGACGCTCCATGGAGGTCTGCATCGCCTGCTGGCTACTGCGTAGATGGTTCATCACCAGTAGCGACGTGATATTAGTCGCAAGGCTGATCACGGGAGTGACCTCGAAATGAGCGCGACATGCGTGGTTAGCATCATTATCGACCGATAACCACGAAACGTGAGGCCTATACCTCAATAATATCGCGCATGCGCGTACAGAGTTACGAAGCCGGGCCTGCGCTGAGCGAGCGCCCGCTGGCCGCCAGCACGTCATCGACTGGACCACGCACGTAATCATGCTGGAAGTAGCCGTCGTCCACGACGTCGCCGTCCCAGGCCACGATATCCAAGTCCATGGTTCGCGGCCCGGATTTGATCGGCCCACGCACTCGCCCCAGGCGGTGCTCGACCGCTTTCAAATAGGCTTTGAAGGCATCACGCTCTAGCGTGGTGCGCACCACCAGCGCGGCATTGAGAAAATCGGGCTGCTGCTGAAAGCCGACCGGTGCCGTGCGGACGGCTTCGGAGCGAGCCACCAGTTCGCATTCACTGCTCAATATCTCTAGCGCCTGGGCGAAGTGGTGCTCTGGTTCAATATTGGACCCCACTGAAATCACGCACTCGTGGTACCGGGTGCTAGGTGTTGCATGTGACGACGTTGTTGGCATAGCGACATCCCAGATAAAAGCCGATGATGGAGTAACGAGACAAAGACGCTGACAAGATGCTTTCCAACAGCCGCGACGTTCACCGCGCCGTCATGGTTCGACGGGCTGATGTAAAGCGCTGATGCACAGCATCGAACCGCGCTTCCACAGAGTAGACCGTTGGCCATTTTGTTCAAGCTCTGTACAAGTTATTGACAAACGCTGCGCTCACGCAGAAAGTCTGGGGTATCAACGCGCGTCATTCACAACACAGCGAGGGATTCGTCATGCCAACACCTGCGGCACTTGTTACCGGCGGCGCCACACGCCTTGGCCGCCATTTTGCGGAAGCATTGGCCGACAAGGGCTTCGATATCGCCCTGCATGTCAACAGCTCCCGAGGGGAGGCCGAAGAAGTCGCCACGGTGATTCGTGGCAAAGGAAGGGAGTGCGAGATACTTCCCTGCAACTTTCTGAGCGACTCGCTGGAGACGCTGATTCAACAGGTGAAAACACGTTTCCCCGGCTTGAACGTGCTGCTAAATAGCGCCTCGGCCTACGAACCTGCCCCCATCGCACAGACCGAGCTGGCCATGCTGGAGACCCAGTTTCGGGTCAACATGTTCACCCCACTGCTCCTCACACGCCATTTTGCCGATGCGGTAGAGCACGGTCAGGTGATCAACATCATCGACAACAAAGTGGCCTACCACCAGTACCCGTATGCGGCGTACCTGCTTTCCAAGAAAAGTCTGGCCGACATGACCCGAATGGCCGCGCTGGAGTTTGCGCCACGCCTGCGAATCAACGGTATTGCGCCGGGTGTGGTGTTGCCGGCCTCACAACGCACGAGCGACTACATTCAGTGGCGTATCGAGGGTATTCCTGTGGATCACCAGGGTGACCCGGCCCATCTTGTACAAGCTTTGCATTACTTGCTGGATAACGCGTTCGTCGCAGGGCAGATCCTCTTCGTGGATGGCGGCGAGTCGATCAACCTGGAAGGTCGTCACTCCGAGAACTACCCTGGCCAGCGCTGACCCAACGCAATGAGGCCGCCCGAAGGCGGCCTCATGCACGTCACGATCTCAACGCTTAGGTTTCGTCGACATCGTCATGGTCCGGCTTATGGTGCTCCGGCTCATGCTGTAACGCGTCTTCGCTACGCTCTGACAACGGTGCCGTGTCGGTACGCTTCCGTTCGGCTTTCGCTTCCAGAATGCGCACGTTGGCAGGCGGTGTCTTGCCACCTTTGGTTTCACCAAAGTAGAGCGTGGTATGCGGGAACGGAATCTCGATGCCCGCCGCATCGAAGCGCAGCTTGACCAAGCGGTTGTAAGCACGGCCGACGGCCCACTGGTCGCCCGGCGTGGTTTTGATCACCACGCGGATGTTCACCGAGCTATCCGCCAGGGCCGTCACACCGGCCACGGTCAGGTCGGCCAACAGCTTGTTGCCATGCTCGTCGCTGGCCTTGAGATCTTCGAAGGCAAGCTGGAGCTGCTCGATGGCTTCGTCGATGCTCTCGTTATAGCCAATGCCGTATTCGCCCACATGGTTGCCGTACTCACGCATGTAGTTGGAGACGGTATCGACGCTAGAGAACGGTACGATATGGTACGTACCGGATAGGTCGCGAATCCCCACCGAACGAATGCTCAGACGCTCCGCCGTGCCGGTAATGCCACCCACGGTCACCACGTCGCCGGTATTCATGGCGTTTTCGACCTGAATGAACACCCCGGTGATCACATCCTGCACCAGCTTCTGCGCACCAAAACCAATCGCCAGACCCAGTACACCAGCACCGGCAATCAGCGGCCCGATGTTAATGCCGATTTCCGAGAGCACGATCATGCCGGTGATGGTCACCATGGCGATCGCCAGCGCATTACGGAACAGGCTCAGCAGCGTTTTGGCACGGGCAGAGGGTTCGCCATGCCCGGTTTCCGGGTTGAGCTTGTGCTCGATCAGGCTCGCCAGACCCAGCCATACGCCCAGCGACACCACCAGAATGACCGCCACGCTGATCAGGTTACCCACCAGGTTGGCACCGCGCTCGGAGGCGTACCAGGCGGCGAGATCAAAGGCCCCCCAGGCATCCAGCACCACCATGATCACCGCAACGACGATCACCGTGCGCAGCACGCGCAGCGCGTTGGGCACGTAGCTATTCAACCGGACTTCCAGCAGCGGCAGCTTACGGCGCAGGTCATCGGAGAGTTGAATACGACGACCAATGGTCTGTGTCAGGAACGCAGACAGCAGCAGGCCCACGACCACGGCGCCGAGCGTCTTCAACGTCGCGAAGAGGACGAAGGGCAGTGCATCGCCAGGACGGGTCAGGGTCAGCACGAGCACCATCAGGAAATAGATCAGCGCGAACAAATGCCATGTCCGGGCAAAGAGCTGCAGCGACACGCGGCTGGCCGTCAGCGTCGAGCGAGCGCCCATTTGATTCAGGTTATCGCGCAGACGCACGCGGTTTTTGAGCACCACGCCCACCGCATAGATGAACGCCAGCAGCATGATCAGCGTGCCGACCGCCTGCCCCAGAGAGGCCGCGATATAGAAGTTGACCAGCGGCACGACGACCATCAAGCCATACCCCACCATGCCGATTAGACGCGCCAGCCAGCGATTCCAGTAGGATGCCTCTTTGGCGGAAATCGGCAGCAGGCGGAGGCCTTCGTAGCGCGAGGAGAACAGCATCCGCACACCGGCCTTCAGCAGCTCGATGATCAGGAAAGCGTTCAAGAAGAGTGAGGCACGGGTAGAGAGCTCACCGGTTTCCCCCACCGCAAAGGTCGCAATCAGGTTACCGCCCACGTACGCCAGCGCTACCAGCAGCACGTCCAGCACGGCGGCAATCGCCACGCAGAGCACCAAACGCAGTACCGGGGTCAGGCCAGTGCCCTGCTGCGACCAAGCGCTGATCTTGGTAAACAGCGACTTTGCCAGGCGGCGAAACACCATGAAAATGGCGAAGGTCGCCACGATCACGATGCCTAGATTGATCGCGGCACTGATGAACGCCGCCATATCGAAGCTGCTGCCCGTACCCTGGCCGGAGAACATGTTGCCGACGATGGCCACGGCCTGCTCGATCTGCCCACCGACATCGCCCACCACGCGGCTGGTCAGTTCCGCCAACTGGCGGGGCAGCGACACGTCTTCAGGCGCCACGTTGCCCCCTGCTGCGGCCGCTTCTGGCGACAGCTCGGCCGCCACACCGGCGGGCAGCTCGGAGGCTTGATTGCGTAGCAGTTCGATCAGCTCCTGGCGGGCCTGCTCGTCTTCCAGCAGGTCGGCCAGCGCCGCATAAGAGGGTTGCTCTTCAGCGGCAGGCGCGTCGCTCTCGGCGCCTAGCGTGGTTTGCGCCATGGCTGGCCCGGCCAGCATGGCGAATAGCGTCAGCATCCAGACGCCTAGCCAGGGTAGTAAACGTAGTGACGTCACACCATAACCTCCCTTTGGGTGAGTATTTGCCATCCTGCATTCGTTAAGTTTCAGCCTATTAATGTTAAACACAGGATAGTGCATCCGCTAAGAATGCCAGCGTTGTATAACGCTTTGATTGAAGTGGCTAGGGTAACATGCCTCTATGCCAGAGACGTTAACGCGCCCGTTTTTTGCGCGCCAATGAAACCCGACCCCGTCATTGACAATGGGGTGCCAGCCACTGCTGCGCCATGACGATCAGCAGGCCGTAGCGCGCCCCTTTGGCCAGCACGATCCAGAGCAGTGCCCGCCACCAGGAAAGACGCATGACGCCCGCCAACACGGTGAGCGGGTCGCCAATCACGGGCACCCAGGAGAGTAGCAGGCTCGCTTCGCCAAAGCGGTGATACCAGCGCTCAGCGCGGGCAAGCCCTTGAGGCGACACTGGAAACCAGCGCCGATGTTGATAGTGGCGAGCGTAACGACCCAGCGCCACGTTGATCAAACTGCCCAGCGTATTGCCCGCAGTGGCGACAAGCCACACACCAACGGCAGGTTCGCCCATGCACCAAAGCCGCGCTAACCATACTTCCGAGCCGCCGGGCAGCAGCGTGGCGCTGGCCAGCGCCACCCAAAACAGGCTAAACACGTCACGTGCCCTCTAACGTTTAACGGGGCAGTTGACCACCGAGCTGCTGGGTGATCTCCGCCGCGATTTGACGCACCAGCGCCCCCAGCACCAGCAGGCGCTCTTCGGGAATGCGCGCCATAGGGCCCGAGACGGAGATGGCCGCCAACGGTGTGGCATGCTCATCGAAAATACAGGCCGCCACGCAGTGCAGGCCAATGGCATGCTCTTCCCGGTCGCAGGCAAAGCCTTGGGCGCGAATGGCGGCCATTTCCGCCTGGAGCGCCTCCGTTTGATAGAGGGTATTTTCAGTGACACGGGCCAGCTCGTAGCCGCCTTCTAACAGCGCGCTGCGCTCCTCCTCGCTCATCCACGCCAGCAGCGCCTTGCCCACGCCGGAGGCGTGCAGCGGCGCACGGGAGCCCAGCCGCGTAATCATACGCATCATCTGCGGGGATTCGTTTTGCGCCAGGAAGACCGCCGTGGCGCCATCGCGGATACCCAGGTTCGCCGTTTCGCCGGTTTCTGCGGTTAAACGACGTAAAAACGGGCGGCTTTTGGCCACCACGTCGCGAGCTTCTAAAAAGCTGTTACCAATGCGGAAGGTTTTGACGTCGATGCGCCACAGGCCCTGCTCGCTCTCCTGGGTGACAAAGCCCTGGCTTTGCAGCGCCTGCAGCAGGCGGTGGGTGGTGGAAGGGGCAAGGTCGGCCATCTCCGCCAGTTCCGAGAGCGCAAGACCCAAGGGGCTGGCGGACAAATACTCGAGTAGCGTGAGGCCGCGTACTAACGATTGGCTATGCCCACCGCTGGCTTTGGTGGCTCCTGCCGGACGTCCGACTGACCTGCGCTTGGCTTCACTCACCTGAGACTCTCCTGACGGCGCTGAATGACGTAAAAAGCCAGCAGGATAACGCGCTGCGCGGGCGCTGTCGCGTTTACGGAAACAAATTCCACCATTGGATGGCTAGCGGTGTTGCCACTGGGGCGGGCGTTTCTCGATAAACGCATCGATCCCTTCGGCCACGTCGTCGGCCAGCATGTTGCACGCCATGGTGTCGCCGGCAAAGACGTAGGCCTCATCCAGTGGCATCGCCAACTGACGGGCAAACATGGCTTTGCCGGTACGCACGGCCACCGCGCTTTTCGCGCAGAGGCTCGCGGTGAGCGCTTCAACCTCGGCATCAAGCTCGCCTTCTGCGGCGACACGATTTATCAGCCCCCACTCGGCGGCGGTGTCTGCGCTGATAAACTCGCCGGTCAACAGCATCTCCATGGCCCGCTTTCGGGGCACGTTGCGCGAAAGCGCCACGGCCGGGGTCGAGCAAAACAGCCCCACGTTGATGCCGGAAACCGCAAAGCGGGCGCTGCTGGCGGCCACGGCCAAATCGCAGCTAGCGACGAGCTGGCAGCCCGCAGCGGTGGCAATGCCCTGCACCTTGGCGATCACCGGCACGGGCAAATGGACGAGGCTTTGCATCACCTTGCCGCAGCGCGCGAACAGCGCTTGGTAGTAGGCTTTATCCGGGTTCGCGCGCATCTGCTTTAAGTCGTGGCCTGCGCAGAAGGCTTTACCGTTGGCTGCCAAAACCACGCAGCGCACGTGCTCATCTTGGATAATGTCATCCAACGCAGCTTGCAGCGCTTCCAACATCGTTTCCGACAGCGCATTGAAGCGCTCGGGCTGATTGAGAGTAAGCGTCACGACGCCCCCCTGCGCGGTGCGCAGCAGGCAGTCGTGGGAAGGGGACGCATGAGGGGACGACATGGCAGGCTCCTGAGCAGACGTTGCTACCCAGTCTAGCGCTTGCTTGGGCCGCCGAGGGCGCGCTACGACCAAAGTGGCCTCCCGCTCGGCGGAAGGCCACCTTTGGATTACGCCTTCTCGCGGGCGTCCTGGCGAGGGTTGTAACCCAGCGGGTGGGGTTCGCCGCGCGCCTTGGCCAGCTCGATCTGACGCTGACGCTCACGGGCGGCGGCGCGGGTTTTCTCGGGCAGCGAGTCGATGCAGTGGGGGCAGCTAATGCCCGGCTCATAGGCCGACGACTGCATATCTTCCTGGGAGATCGGCATCCGACAGGCGTGGCACTGCTCGTGCTCGCCTTCGGTGAGGTCGTGGCGAACGGTGACCCGGTTATCGAACACGAAGCATTCGCCGCGCCACAGCGACTTCTCTTCCGGTACCTTTTCCAGGTAGTTCAGCACGCCGCCTTTCAGGTGGTACACCTCTTCGAAGCCCTCTTTCAGCATGAAGCTGGAGGCTTTCTCGCAGCGGATACCGCCGGTACAGAACATGGCGACCTTTTTATGCTGCTCCGGATTGTAGTGCTCGCGCACGTACTCTGGAAACTCGCGGAAGGTGGTGGTTTTCGGGTCTACCGCGCCTTCGAAGCTGCCAATCGCCACTTCGTAGTCGTTGCGAGTATCGATCACCAGCACTTCGGGATCGGAGATGACGTCGTTCCAATTCTCTGGCTCTACGTAGGTGCCCACGGTGTCGTTAGGGTCGATGCCCGGCACGCCGAGGGTGACGATCTCTTTTTTCAGTTTGACCTTGGTGCGGTAGAACGGCGGCTCGTCGCAAAATGACTCTTTGTGGTCGATATCGGCCAAACGCGGGTCGGCGGTGAGCCAAGCCAGCAGCGCGTCGATACCTTCGCGGCTACCGGCCACGGTGCCGTTGATGCCCTCTTTGGCCAGCAGCAGCGTGCCTTTCACGCCGTTATCCAGCATGGTTTGGCGTAGCGGCTCGCGCAGCGCTTCGAAATCGTTCAGGGTGACAAATTTGTACAGCGCCGCCACCACGATGGGCGGTGTTGGAGTCGGGGTCGTCATGGAGTGCTCCTGGTAGTCGCCCTCGCAAAGGGCGGACCGGGTGAAATGAACGCGCGCATGATAGCAAAAAGCGCGCCCTCGGTGCATCTCGGCGCGTTTGACGCAGATCAAAGGGGCGCCAATCGTCGATTATTTCGACGACATCATTGAGAAAGCTTCACCCCACGTCACGCGCACTCGGTCGTATAGTAGGTGGCAACTTAACTCAGTGATGAGGTGCTTTTCATGAAGATTCGTCGTTCCAACGAGCGGGGCTACGCGGACCACGGCTGGCTGCGCTCTTACCACACGTTTTCGTTCGCCAATTACATGGATCCCAATCATATGGGCTTCCGCGCGCTGCGGGTGATCAACGAAGACCGCGTGGCCCCCGGCCACGGCTTTGGCGCCCACCCCCACCGGGATATGGAGATCATCTCCTACGTGCTCGATGGCGAGATGGAGCACAAGGACAACATGGGCAATGGCGAAGTGATGCGCCCAGGCGATGTGCAGCGCATGTCCGCAGGCACGGGCGTACTGCACAGCGAGTTCAACCACTCCAAAGAGAACGGGCTGCACTTTCTGCAAATCTGGATCGAAACCGCCCAGCGTGGCATTCAGCCCAGCTACGAGCAGAAGCACTTCCCCACCGCCGAGCGGCAGGGCCAGTGGCGCTTGGTGCTCTCCCCAGATGGTCGCGATGGCTCGGTGAGCGTGAATCAGGATGTCAATCTGTATGCCAGCCTGCTGAGCGCCGGAGACCACGTCACGCCCCCGCCCTCACGCTACGCATGGCTGCACGTGGTGAGAGGGGCCGTCGACGTGAACGGCGAACGACTCACCACCGGCGATGCCGCCGCTTTTACGCCGGACGAGCACGTTGAGCTGACTAGCCACGACGCCAGCGAAGTGCTGCTGTTTGATTTGGCCTAACAGCACCTAACTAGCAAGTGATATAACGCAAAACGGCCCCGTTGGGGCCGTTTTGGTAACAAGCGCTGGCTAGCTATTTGCTTAGCTATTCTGCGCCGAGTAGAGCACGCGAATCTTCAGCGTGTGCTCTACTTGCTTCAGCGCTTCCAGCGCCTGCGGGCCGTAAGCCTTGTCGACATCGATCACCACGTAGCCGACCTTATCGTTGGTCTGCAGATACTGGCCCGAAATGTTGATGCCGTTTTCCGACAGCACGCGGTTGATCTGAGAAAGCACGCCGGGCACGTTGTCGTGAATGTGCAGCAAACGGTGCTTGTCCGGATGCGCGGGCAGCGCCACTTCGGGGAAGTTGACCGAGGTGACCGTGGTGCCGTTGTCCGAGTACGTGATCAGTTTTTCGGAGACCTCGATACCGATGTTCTCCTGGGCTTCCAGGGTAGAACCCCCGATATGCGGCGTCAGAATCACGTTATCCAGGCCGCGCAGCGGGCTTTGGAACTCTTCGTCGTTGCCTTTCGGCTCGACCGGGAAGACGTCGATGGCCGCCCCATTGAGTTTACCCGCTTTGATCGCTTCGGCCAGCGGCTCGATTTCTACCACGCTGCCCCGGGCAGCGTTGATCAAAATCGCTCCATCTTTCATGGCCGCAATCTCTTTCGCGCCGATCATCCAGCGGGTAGAGGCCAGATCCGGCACGTGCAGGCTGACCACGTCAGAGCGACCGAGCAGCTCTTCCAAACTGCCGACCTGGCTGGCGTTGCCCATGCCCAGTTTGGTGATCACATCGTAGTAAATCACGTTGAAGCCGAGCGATTCCGCCAAGACGGAGAGCTGTGCGCCGATACTGCCGTAACCCACGATACCGAGGGTTTTACCGCGCGCTTCGTGGGAGTTCTTCGCCGACTTCAGCCAGCCACCCTGGTGGGCGCGGGCGTTCTTTTCAGGAATACCACGCAGCAGCATGATCGCCTCTGCCAGCACCAGCTCGGCCACCGAGCGGGTGTTGGAGTAGGGCGCGTTGAAGACCGCGATACCGCGCTTGAGCGCCGCATCCAGATCGACCTGGTTAGTACCGATACAGAAACAGCCAACACTCACCAGCTTCTCGGCCGCCTCGAACACGCGCTCGGTCAGCTGCGTGCGGGAGCGAATACCGATAAAGTGAACATCGCGAATCTTCTCGATCAGCGCCTCTTCATCCAGCGAGGTCGGCAGATGCTCGATGTTCTCGTAACCGGCGTTGTGAAAATTGTCCACCGCGCTTTGGTGGACGCCCTCGAGTAGCAGGATCTTGATCTTGCTCTTTTCCAGGGACGTTTTGGCCATGGCTGAATCAACCTCTATGGTCGGCGGCATGCGCCGTGTATCGGTTCACGGGAGGCCCGTATGGTAGCACAGCCGCTTGCGCTCCCGGTGGCTTGCCACGATGAAAAGTGTGCGCTTTCAAGATGAACGAAGCGCAAGTCGACGAATCAACCGATAGCGAGGGCAGACGCCACCCCCTCGCCTCGGTGTATACTGTGCGTTTATTTGACAGCATCCGCAGCCACACTCGTCGCCCTGGCGGACACTAGGGCGCCCGGAAAACGGTAGGCACTGCCCGATGAGCGACACCACACCCCCACAAGATTTTGCCGCAACGGTTGCCCAGCTCGAAACCATTGTGGAACGCCTGGAGTCCGGCGAACTCTCATTGGAAGACGCGCTGACCGCCTTCGAACAGGGCGTGCGGCTCACCCGCGACGCCCAGCAGCGCCTCGACAGCGCCGAACTGACCGTGCGAGCGCTGAGCGAAGATGCCGACGGCAAACCAAACGTTGCCCCGTTCGCAGGCACCCAGGAGGCTGGCGACGACAGCGAGGAGACGCCGCCATGGTAACCGCTCACGCCTCTCGACTGACCACGCTGCGCCAAGCCAGCAGCACGCGTGTGGACGCCACGCTGGCCGCGCTGTTCGATGCTCGCCCAGCGGTCGATGAGCGTTTGGAAGCGGCCATGCGCCACGGGCTTTTGGTAGGCGGCAAACGCCTGCGCCCACTGCTGGTCTATTTAGCGGGCCAAGCCCTCGGGGCGAGTGACGAAGACCTAGATGCTCCCGCGGCGGCCATCGAGCTGATTCACGCCTACTCGCTGATTCACGACGACCTACCCGCCATGGACGACGACGACCTGCGGCGCGGCCAGCCCACGGTGCACAAAGCTTTCGACGAGGCCACCGCCATTTTGGCGGGCGACGCCCTGCAGGCGCTGGCGTTCGAAGTGCTGGCCAGTCGCCCTTATCCTCGCTTGGGCCAGCTAGTCACCACGCTGGCGGTCGCCTCTGGCCGCGACGGCATGGTGGCTGGCCAGGCGCTGGATTTAGCCGCCGTGGGCGGCCATCCGGATGCCGACGCCATGGCGCACATGCACGCCCATAAAACCGGCGCGCTGATCGTGGCGGCCGTGCGTTTGGGCGGACTGGTCGCGGTGGAAGAGGACGACCCGCGTCTGGCCGCGCTGATTCGCTACGCCCGCGCCATTGGTCTAGCCTTCCAAATTCATGACGACATCCTGGATGTGACGGGTGACACCGCCACGCTGGGCAAAATTTCCGGCGCTGACGCCGCCCGTGCCAAGCCCACTTACCCAAGCTTGCTGGGGCTTTCGGGGGCGCAGCGCAAAGCGAACACGCTTATTGACGAGGCCATTGCCGCCCTCGCCCCGCTAGGCGAGCAGGCCGCACCTCTGGCCGATCTTGCCCACTATATGATCGAGCGCGACCACTAACACATGCCTATGAAGCTGTTCGACGAGATACCCCGCGAGCGCCCGGCGACGCCACTGCTCGACTCTTTTGATCATCCCGCCGCGCTGCGGGCCATGAACGCCAAACAGCTCGCCCAGCTAGCGGATGAGCTGCGCGCCTACTTGCTCTACAGCGTGGGCGTCACTGGCGGCCACTTTGGCGCAGGCTTGGGCGTTGTCGAGCTCAGCGTCGCACTGCACCACGCCTTCCACACGCCGAAAGACCGCTTGGTGTGGGACGTGGGCCATCAAGCCTACCCGCATAAAATCCTCACTGGGCGTCGCGATGCCATGCTGAGCATCCGCCAGCACGGCGGCCTGGCGGCATTTCCCCGCCGGGCTGAGTCCGAATACGACACCTTTGGCGTGGGCCACTCCAGCACCTCGATTTCTGCCGCCCTGGGCATGGCCCTGGCCGCTCAGGCGCAGAACGACCCGCGTAAGGTCTGCGCCATCATTGGCGACGGCGCGCTCACCGCCGGGATGGCGTTCGAAGCCTTGGCCCACGCCGGCCACGTCAACGCCAACATGCTGGTGATACTGAACGACAACGAAATGTCGATCTCAGAAAATGTCGGCGGAATTGCCACATACCTTGCCCGGGTGCTCTCCAGCAAGCCCTACCTCAAAATGCGCGAAGAGGGTAAAAAGGTGCTCTCCCATCTGCCCGGCGCCCTGGAGCTTGCCAAACGCACCGAAGAGCACATGAAGGGCATGGTCAGCCCCGCCACGCTGTTTGAAGAGATGGGCTTTCACTACTTTGGCCCCATCGACGGCCACGACCTCGAGGCGCTGACTCAAACGCTGCGTAACCTGCGCGACCAGAAAGGCCCGCAGTTCCTGCATATCAAAACGGTCAAAGGGAAAGGTTTCCTGCCCGCCGAAGCCGACCAGATTGGCTACCACGCGATTACTAAGCTGGAAAAAACCACCACGACCGTCAGCGCTCCGCTAGTGAAGCAAGCAGCGGCCCCCAAAAGCGCTGCGAAGAAAAAATACTGCAACGTGTTTGGCGACTGGCTATGCGACATGGCCGCCGCCGACCCACGCCTCATGGGCATTACCCCCGCCATGGGGGAAGGCTCGGATCTGATTCGCTTCTCGCAAACCTATCCCGAGCGCTACTTCGACGTCGCCATCGCCGAGCAGCACGCGGTCACCCTGGCCGCTGGCATGGCCTGTGAAGGCATGAAGCCGGTGGTGGCGATCTACTCCACTTTCCTCCAGCGCGGCTACGACCAGCTGATTCACGACGTGGCGGTGCAAGATCTCGACGTGACGTTCGCCATCGACCGGGCAGGCCTTGTGGGTGAAGACGGCCCCACCCACCACGGCAGTATGGATCTTTCGTTCCTGCGCTGTGTACCAGGCATGGTGATTCTGGCGCCTGCCGATGAAGCCGAATGCCGCGCCATGCTCAGCGCCGCCTACCACCATCCTGGCCCGGCTGCCGTGCGCTACCCCCGTGGCACTGGCCCCGGCGCGGTGATTCCAGAGCATCTGGAGCCGCTGGCGATTGGGCAAGCCCAGGTGCGCCGCGAGAGCACCAGCGACGGTGTGCGCATTGCGCTGCTGGCGTTTGGCAGCGTCAATAGCGCCGCCGCCGAAGTGGCGGAAAAGCTCAACGCCACTCACATCAACATGCGTTCGGTGAAACCGCTGGATCGCGACGCCGTGCTCCACGCGGCAGACGAGCATGAACTACTGGTCACCCTGGAAGAGAACGTGATCGCGGGCGGTGCGGGTAGCGCGGTGAACGAGCTACTGAACGCCGAAGGCGTTCAGGTGGAAGTGCTGAACTTAGGCTTGCCGGACGCCTTTGTGGAACACGGCACTCCCGCCGAGCTATTGCGCGACTGCGGCCTGGACGCTGAAGGCATCGAGCGCGCCATTCGTGCCCGGCTGCCGTAACCTTTGCGTGTGGCCCACGCGTTTTTAACCTATTGAGACGTTTATGTTATTTCTAATTATTGTGTTTGGTTTGATTGGCCTTGCCGTTGGTGGCCCCATTGGCTTACTCGTAGGTGGCGGCCTTGGCTGGTGGCTGGGTCGGCGCATCAGCCGTCGCTTGAATGCTGCCCGCGTTCAAATTCAAGAAGGCTTTTTGGAATCAATCTTCTCGGTCATGGGCTGCCTCTGCCAGGCCGACGGCAAAGTCACCGATGGCGAGCTAAACGTCGCCGAAAAGCTCTTCGATCAAATGCGCCTGCAGGGCGAGCACCGCGCCAAGGCACGCGCCGCTTTTGACCGGGGCCGCACGGCTGACTTCAACCTGGAAGCCGAACTGGCCAAGGTCAACCGCCTGACTCAACGCCAGCCGGTGCTGCGCCAAGTCTTTTTGCAGGTTCAGCTGAGCGCGATTGCCGCCGATGGCGTCCTGCACCCCGCCGAGCACGAGATGATTCTGCGCGTTGCCCGCGGCGTTGGCTGCAGCGATGCCGAAGTTCAGCAAATCGAAGCAATGCTCCACGGCGCTGCCGCGAACTCCCAAGGGGCCAGCGAAGAGGCGTTGAAAGACGCTTACCGCGTGCTAGGGGTATCGGAAGATGCCAGCGATGCTGAGATCAAAAAAGCCTACCGCCGCCTGATGAGCCAAAACCACCCGGACAAACTGGCCGGTAAAGGGCTACCTGAGAGCATGCGAGAGGTGGCCCAAGCCCGTACCAGCGAAATTGGTAATGCCTACGAGCGTATTCGCGCGGCACGCGGCCAGTAGCCCGTGACAGGCTTCCAGGGAGTGCTACAGTGAAAGCTTCACGGTACTGCCTGGAGTCGCCGAATGATCACGCTATACAGCTTTCCCAATTCCCGCTCGCTACGCGCTGCTTGGACGCTTGAAGAGCTGGGCCTAGAGTACCAGTGCCACCACGTGGCGCTGGATAAAGGCGAGGGGCAAAGTACCGAGCATCTTGCTCGCCACCCGGATGGCAAAGTGCCGGTGCTGGAAGATGGCGAACTCATGCTGTTCGAGTCTGCGCCTATCTGCCGCTATCTCGCCGAGCAGTATGGCGATGGCAGCCTGCTGCCACAAAGCGTGGCCGAGCGCGCCCAGGTCGACCAGTGGCTCAGCTTCATCGTCACCGAGATCGAGCAGCCGCTGTGGCTGCAGGCCAAGCACAAATTTGCCCTGCCTCAAGACAAACGCGTGCCGTCGGTACTCCCCACCGCCGCTTGGGAATTCCAGCGGGCGCTGCTCGCACTGGAGCGCCGCTATCGCGGCCAGGAAACGCTGGTCGGCGACACCTTCACCCTGGCAGATCTTTTCCTCACCCATACGCTGACCTGGGCGGCCAGCATGAAGCACCGCCTGCCGGAGCCCCTGGTGGCTTACCGCGCCCGTCACGCGAACCGCCCAGCGCTTGCCCGTGCCGCCGAAAAAGAGCAGGCGGCGGCGCAAGCCACCTGATTACACCGTGGTAGGCGAAGGGCGTTGGGGCGGCCCTGAAGCGTTGCTACCTTCGGTACGAGCGGCTCCCCAGGCACTTTCCAGCCCGTTAGGGAAGCCGCTGCGCTGGCGGTAATCGGGCGTGGCGCCGCCCTGGTAGGCATGGCGCTGACTCAACGCTTTGGCGCAGCTAACATCCACTACCGCCAGCACACCCACCGCGGTGAGCGCTAAATAGAGGTTCTCTTTATGCGATGGGTAGCGCTTTAACGCAAAGGTAAGCGCGGCAAAATCCAGCACATCTCCGCCAACTCGACTCCAAATTGCATTGGTCGGGTTATCCGACAGCGCGCCGATACCGCTGGCAATCTCCCGTGCCCCGCAAGCGCGAATGCTGTTGGCACGGTGGGGCATCCCCAGCGCTCGGCCCAGACGACGCGGGGCCACTAGCTGATACAACCCCATCCCCAAGCTTAGCCAACCCAAGCCTCTGGCTAACTTATCCGCTGGTGACATCGAGCGTTTTGACGCGTGA
The DNA here is from genome assembly GCF_030247125.1 of Halomonas sp. LC1. Taxonomy (NCBI): domain Bacteria; kingdom Pseudomonadati; phylum Pseudomonadota; class Gammaproteobacteria; order Oceanospirillales; family Halomonadaceae; genus Halomonas; species Halomonas sp. LC1. Next base: position 314,870 of record NZ_JASSPG010000005.1, read on the forward strand.
GAATGGTGCTTCATCGATGTTGTCATACTCTCCTCCCTGTGCAGTATCACGGCTTCAGTATGACTTTGACGCAGCCATCCTGTTTATCCCGAAAGGTTTGATACATCTCGGGCCCATGAGCTAAATCCACCGAGTGGGTAATCACAAACGAAGGGTCGATCTGGCCTTCGTCGATGCGCCGCAGCAGATCATCCGTCCAGTGGTTGACGTGGGTTTGCCCGGTGCGCACGGTGAGCCCTTTGTTCATCAGCGCTCCCATCGGAATTTTATCGACCAGCCCGCCATACACCCCAGGAATCGACAAAATACCCGCCGGGCGGCAGACATAGATCATTTCTCGCAGCACGTGGGCACGATCGGTTTCCAGCCACATGGCCTGTTTTACCCGGTCATACACCGAGTCCAGCGAGCGCGTGGCGTGGGCTTCGAGCCCCACTGCATCGATACACTTCTCCGGCCCTTTACCGTGGGTTAGCTCCTGCAGCCTGCCCAACACGCTTTCGTGGGCAAAGTTAATGGTGATCGCGCCACCTGCTGCGGCCATCGAGAGCCGTTCGGGTACGTTATCGATCACCACGACCTGTTTGGCGCCCAGCAGCACCGCGCTACGCACGCAGAACTGGCCAACCGGACCTGCGCCCCAGATCACGACGGTATCGGTAGGTTGAATGTCACACTGCACGGCGGCCTGCCAGCCAGTGGGGAAAATATCCCCCAGAAACAGCACCTGCTCATCGGTGAGCGTATCGGGCACTTTAATATGCGTGGTGTCGGCAAAAGGCACGCGCACAAACTCGGCCTGGCCCCCCGCATAGCCGCCCGTCAGTTGGGAGTAGCCAAACAGCCCGGCGCCGCCATGGCCAAAGACTTTATCTGCCAGCGATTTATTACGGTTGGAGCGCTCGCAAACCGAGTAGTTGCCACGCTGACACTGCTCGCATTCGCCGCAAAAAATGGTGAAGGGCACCACTACCCGGTCGCCTACCTTGAGGTTGGGCGTCTCGCTGCCCACCTCCATCACTTCGCCCATAAACTCATGGCCAAGGACATCGCCACAGGTCATACCGGGCATATAGTGGTCGTAAAGGTGCAGATCAGAGCCGCAAATAGCGCAGCTACTGACATTGATAATGGCGTCGCGGGGGTGTTCGATCGTGGGGTCGGGCACGGTGTCGTAACGGACATCGTTCTTGCCGTGCCAGCAAAGTGCTTTCATGGCTGCTTCTCCTTACATCGGTGCGCATAGCGTCCTGCCATGTATCACCATAGCTCAGACATACGGCAACCAAAGTTAAGAAAAAGCTTTTTTACAGGCGTTCGGCGACGTTAACGTCCTTATCGAGAAATTTAAGTTAAAAATGGTTCTTCGACGTAACCCACCTACCCCTTACGCTCGATATCCACATCACTGGCCTGGGTGAAGTCATCCAGCGCCATCATGTGGCCGAGCTTGCCTGCCTTGGTGGAGAGGTACTGCTCGTTATGAGGGTTTAAACCGGTGGTGATCGGCAGCCGCTCGACGACGTTCACGCCGTCGCGGGTCAGCGCATCGACCTTGCGAGGGTTATTGGTCATCAGTTTGAGCGCCGTGATGCCCAGCTGGTTGAGCATCGGCACGCAGAGGTCGTAGCGGCGCATGTCGGCACCGAAGCCGAGCTGCTCGTTGGCTTCGACGGTATCGGCCCCCTGGTCTTGCAGATGATAGGCGCGGATTTTGTTGAGCAGGCCAATGCCCCGCCCTTCCTGGCGTAAGTAGAGCAGCACGCCGCGCCCCTCTTCCGCAATGCGCTTCAGCGCTTCTTGCAGCTGGTAGCCGCAGTCGCAGCGCATCGAGAATAGCGCATCGCCGGTTAAACACTCAGAGTGCACGCGCCCTAACACCGGCTCGCCGCCGCTCACATCGCCCAACGTTAGGGCGATATGGTCTTTACCCGTGGCGTCGTCTTCGAAGCCATGCATGGTGAATGTGGCCCAGGGAGTGGGCAGCCGAGAGGCAGCAATGAAGCGAATGGTCACAGGTTTCCTCGCTGATTAACCAAACCAGTTAACCACACCAGTGTTGGCGAAGTGGGCGGACAGTTTACCAGGAAGCCACGCTGGCCTCACGGTCTTAGCGGGGTGCGACGATTTTTGCCACGGCTTGCGCCGCCACCCCCGGCGATCTTCACGTACAATTCCTATCTTCAGGTACGATGACTCCCTTACAATGCGGGCAAATTTCTCAAGAGCAAGTGTTTATGACCACCACACCTTTGCAAAACGACCGTTTTCTTCGCGCGCTGGCTCGCCAGCCCGTTGACCGCACTCCGGTGTGGATGATGCGCCAAGCAGGCCGCTACCTGCCGGAGTACCGCGCTAGCCGCGCCGACGCAGGCAGTTTTATGGATCTGTGCCGCAATCATGACCTGGCTTGTGAAGTGACCCTGCAGCCGCTAGAGCGCTACCCGCTCGACGCCGCGATTCTGTTTTCGGATATTTTGACCATCCCCGATGCCATGGGGCTGGGCCTCTACTTCGAAACCGGCGAAGGCCCCAAATTCAGAAAAACCGTCCGCACGCCGGAAGAAGTCGCCGCGCTGACGGTGCCAAACGCCGAGCGCGACCTGGACTACGTGATGCGGGCGGTCTCGACCATCCGCCGCGAGCTGAACGGCCGCATGCCGCTGATCGGCTTCTCCGGCAGCCCCTGGACGCTGGCGACGTACATGGTCGAAGGCGGTTCCAGCAAGGATTTCCGCCACCTAAAAACCATGCTGTACGACACGCCGGACACCATGCACCAGCTGCTGGATACCCTCGCGCAGTCGGTCACTGACTACCTGAACGCGCAGATTCGTGCCGGTGCTCAGGCGGTACAGATTTTCGATACTTGGGGCGGCGCGCTCTCCACGCCTGCTTACCTAGAGTTCTCGCTGCGCTATATGGAGCAGATCGTTTCCGGGCTGATCCGCGAACACGACGGCCGCCGCGTGCCGGTGATTCTGTTCACCAAAAACGGCGGCCAGTGGCTTGAGCATATCGCCTGCGCCGGTGCCGACGCGCTGGGTATCGATTGGTCAACCGAGCTTTCCGACGCCCGCGCCCGCGTAGGCCATAAAGTTGCCCTGCAGGGTAATTTAGACCCCAACGTGCTGTTTGCTCGCCCTTCGGCCATTCGCGCCGAAGTGGCCCGCGTGCTGGAGAGCTACGGCCACGGCCCGGGCCACGTGTTCAACTTGGGCCACGGCATCAGCCAGTTCACCAATCCCGACCACGTCACCGCCTTCATGGAGGCGCTGCACGACTTAAGCCCGCAGTACCATCAGGGCATTCCGACCCAAACGAACGACCAGTGCCCAGGAGCCAAGCAATGAGCGACTTACGCGACGACCAGTGGTTTACCGAAGTCTTTGATAGCCACGGCAGCGCTTTCTCGCTGAAAATCACCGAAAAACTGCTGGATGTGCAAAGCCCTTACCAGCACCTGGAAGTGTACGCCACCGAAACCTACGGCAACCTGATGGTGCTGGATGGCTGCGTAATGCTGACCGATCGCGACAACTTCCTCTACCACGAGATGATTGCCCACCCGGCGCTGTTCACCCACGCAGACCCCAAGCGGGTGGTGATCATTGGCGGCGGCGACTGCGGCACGCTGAAAGAAGTGCTGCGCCATCCGGGCGTTGAAAAAGTCACTCAGATCGACATCGATGAAGAAGTGACCAAAGCCTCCGAGCGCTTTTTCCCGTCGCTGGTGGAAGCCAACGGCGACCCCCGCGCCGAGCTGCTGTTTGCTGACGGCGTGAAATGGGTCGATGACGCCGCCGACGAAAGCATCGATGTGCTGATCATCGACTCCACCGACCCGGTAGGCCCTGCCGAAGGCCTGTTCAAAACCGACTTTTTGAAGCGCTGCCACCGCATTCTGAAAAGCGGCGGCGTCATGGTTCAGCAGAGTGAGTCACCGCTGTATCACAGCGGCTCGATTATCCGCGAGCTGCGTAACGACATGCGCGAAGCTGGCTTTGATAGCGTCGCCACCCTGCCCTTCCCCCAGCCGGTGTACCCCTCGGGTTGGTGGAGCGTGACACTGGCAGGCAAAGGCACCAACGTTGAAAGCTTCCGTGAAGAGGCTGCCGCCAGCCACGAAATGCCGCTACAGTACTACACAGTAGATGCCCACCGCGGTGCCCTGGCGCTGCCGCCCTTTATGCGTAAAGCGTTCGCATAAGTTTGCGGTGACGTTATGCATCAGGCCGGGCTCTGCCCGGCCTTTTTTATGCGCAAGTGTTGCTGCGCTCGACGTTAAGGAATAACAAATGAACACCACGCGTTGGTTAGGATTGGGAATCACTCTATTAGCCCCGGCCCTCTGGGTACCTGCCACGGCCATGGCCGATACCCTTGAGGCCATTCAAGAGCGCGACAGCGTGCGCTGTGGCGTTAACGCGGCCCAGCCCGGCTTCTCATCGTTAGACGACAACGACCAGTACCGCGGCCTGGATACCGATGTGTGCCGTGCAGTGGCAGCCGCTGCGCTGGGCGATGCCAGCAAGGTCAATTTTGTGCCGTTAGATTCAGTGGAACGCTTTGCCGCGCTGCAGTCGGGTGAGGTGGACGTGCTCTCCCGCACCACCACTTGGACCTCTAGCCGCGATACCACGCTAGGGATGAACTTCACTGGCGTCAGCTATTACGACGGCCAAGCGTTTATGGTGGCCAGCGACCTCGGCGTGCAGAGCGCCAAAGAGCTGGATGGAGCGGCTGTTTGCACCCAGTCAGGCACCACCAGCGAGCTGAATCTTTCCGACTACTTCCGCATTAACAACATGACCTACGATGCGGTGGTGTTCGATTCACCCGAGCAGTCGATTGCGGGCTTCGAAGCCGGCCGCTGCGATGTATTGAGCTCGGATGCCTCGCAGCTCTACGCCCAGCGCATCCAGCTGGCCGACCCCAACATGGCCGTGGTACTACCGGAGATCATCTCCAAAGAGCCGCTTGGCCCCGCCGTGCGCCAAGGCGATGACCAGTGGTTCAACATCGTGAAGTGGTCGCTGTTTGCCATGCTGAACGCTGAAGAGCTGGGCGTCAGCCAAGCCAATGTGGATGAACAGTTAAGCTCAGAAAATCCCGATGTGATGCGCCTGCTGGGGCAAGACGGCGACTTTGGCGAAGCCATGGGCCTACAATCAGATTGGGCTTACCAAATCGTCAAACAGGTCGGTAACTACGCGGACATCTATGACCGCAACGTGGGCGCGGACTCTGATTTCAACATTGCCCGTGGTCTGAATGCCCTGTGGAAGGATGGTGGGATTCAGTACGCGCCGCCCATTCGCTAGCGCGCTCGGTCACTCGCCAGCGGCTGCGCACCAAAAAGGCGCAATGCGTAGCCGCTGGCGCACTTTTTTGCACCAAGACCTTCGTTAAATTCGCTGATTTTACGTTGAAAAGCGCTGAATTTGCCGACATATCTTTTTTGGCACCTTCCTTGCTAGCTTTTAGTGATGCATCACCATGCATAACGACACTAAAATCGAGGAAGGGGAACACAACATGATCAATAAGAAACACCTGGTACTTCTGGCCTCTGCAGGCGCGATCACTCTTGCGGGCGTTGCCACCGCCCAAGCCGATACGCTGGAAGATACCCGCGAGCGTGGTGCCGTTCAGTGTGGCGTGAGCGACGGCTTACCAGGTTTTTCCGCCCCGGACGATAACGGCAACTGGCAGGGCCTGGACGTTGACGTCTGTCGCGCCGTCGCCGCTGCAGTACTGGGCGACGCGGATGCCGTCAACTACATCTCGTTGAACGCCGTCGAGCGTTTCACCGCGCTGCAGTCTGGCGAAGTGGATATTCTTTCTCGTAACACCACCTGGACCACCACCCGTGACACTACCCTGGGCCTGAACTTCACCGGCGTTAACTTCTACGACGGCCAGGGCTTCATGGTGTCTCGCGACCTCGGTATTACCAGCGCGGCCGAGCTGGATGGCGCAGCGATCTGTATCCAATCCGGTACCACCACCGAGCTGAACCTAGCGGACTACTTCCGTGCCAACGGCATGGAGTTCGACCCGATCGTTTTCGATACCTCTGAGCAAACCGTCGGTGGCTTCCAGGCTGGCCGCTGTGACGTTCTGACGTCTGACACTTCTCAGTTGGCCGCACTGCGCATTCAGCTCGACGACCCGGCTGGCGCCATGATTCTGCCGGATGTCATCTCGAAAGAGCCGCTGGGTCCGGTCGTGCGTCAGGGTGACGATCTGTGGTTCAACATCGTGAAGTGGTCGCTATTCGCCATGATCAACGGTGAAGAGTACGGCGTCACCAGCGAAAACGCTGAAGAGATGCTCAGCTCCGAGAACCCGGACGTGGCGCGTCTGCTCGGCCAGGACGGTAACTACGGTGAAGGCATGGGTCTCGAAGCCGACTGGGCTTACAACATCCTGAGCCAAGTGGGTAACTACGGTGAAAGCTTCGAGCGCAACGTAGGTATGGGTTCACCGCTGGAAATCGAACGCGGTGTCAACGCCCTGTGGAACCAAGGCGGCTTCCAGTACGCACCGCCGATTCGCTAAGCGTCTCGCTTGACCCCGGCCCGCCACCCCTTTGGGTCCTGGCGGGCCATTTGATTGACCTTCCGTATCGCGGAGACGCCACCCATGTCCGTAAGACCTAACGCTCGCCCCGTTGGCCAAAAGCCACCGTTCTGGCGAGACCGCGCCAAACGTGCGCTCATCTTCCAATGTCTGCTGATTGCCGCTGTCATCGCCTTTTTGTTCTATATCGTCGGCAACGTGCAAGACAACCTCTCCTCTCGGGGTATCACCACAGGCTTTGGCTTCCTGAGTAATACCGCCGGCTTTGGGATCGTACAGAGTCTGATCGACTACTCCTCCCAAAGCACCTATGGCCGCACCTTTTTCGTTGGCCTATTGAATACGCTGCTGGTGGGCGGGCTAGGCGTGATTGCCGCCACCCTCATTGGCTTCATTGTCGGTATCGCCCGTTTATCGCCCAACTGGCTGATCGCCAAACTGGCGGCGGCGTATATCGAAACGTTTCGTAATATCCCGCTGCTGCTGCAGATCTTCTTTTGGTACTTTGCCGTGCTGCGGGCGCTCCCCAGCGCGAGGGAAAGCCTGGCATTTGGCGAAGCCGTGTTCCTTAACGTGCGCGGGCTTTACCTGCCTGAGCCGCTGTTCGAATCAGGCTTTGGGCTGATTCCTGTCACCTTCGTGGTCGCCATCTCAGCCAGTATCGCGCTGGTGATTTGGGCGAAGCGCCGTCAGGAGGCCACGGGGCAGCGCATTCCCGCGTACTGGATCTCCTTTGCGCTGATCTTTGGCCTGCCGCTGCTGGTCATGCTCGTCACTGGCGTGCCTATCACCTGGGAAATGCCCGAGCTGCGCGGCTTTAACTTCCGCGGCGGCATCACGGTGATTCCCGAGTTCCTGGCGCTATGGTTTGCGCTATCGATCTATACGGCGTCGTTCATTGCCGAGATCGTGCGCTCCGGCATTCAGGCCATTTCTCATGGCCAAACCGAAGCGGCTCAAGCCCTGAGCCTGCCGCGTAACCTAGTGCTGCGCCTGGTGGTCATTCCTCAGGCGCTACGAGTCATCATTCCCCCGCTCACCAGCCAATATTTGAACCTGATCAAAAACTCGTCGCTGGCTACGGCCATTGGCTATCCGGACCTCGTATCGGTGTTTGCAGGGACCACGCTGAACCAGACAGGCCAAGCCATCGAGGTCATTGCCATGACCATGGCGGTCTACCTGACGATCAGCCTGCTGGTGTCCATGTTCATGAACTGGTTCAACGCCCGTGTGGCGCTGGTTGAACGCTAGGCTGAGGCGAGGAGCCACACATGATTCATAATCAAACCATGATCGAGCAGCGACCGGCGCCCAGCAGCTCCGTAGGCGCCATTGCTTGGCTGCGCACCAACTTGTTCAACGGCCCGATCAATACGATCTTCACGTTGATTGGCCTCTACATTCTCTATCTGCTGGTGGTACCCACCGTGCAGTGGGCGTTCATCAACGCCGACTGGGTCGGCACCACCCGCGACGACTGCTCACGGGAAGGGGCCTGCTGGGTCTTTATCAACGCCCGTTTGACCCAGTTCATCTATGGCCTCTACCCCAGCGAAGAGATCTGGCGCGCCAATATCGTGTTCGCCATGTTCTTTACCCTAATCGGCTGGCTGGCGATTCCCAAACTGCCTTTCAAACGCTGGGTGGCCATTTTTGCGCTGGTCGTTTTCCCGGTGTTGTCGTTCATACTGCTCTACGGCGGCTACTTCGACCTTCCCCAGGTGCCGACGCACCGCTGGGGTGGCCTGATGCTGACACTGCTGCTGGCCACGGTGGGCATGGTGGGCGCGCTGCCGATCGGTATTGTGCTGGCCTTGGGGCGACGCTCCAACATGCCGATCGTCAAAAGTTTCTGCGTGGTGTTTATCGAGTTCTGGCGAGGAGTGCCGCTGATCACCGTGCTGTTCATGGCCTCGGTAATGCTGCCGCTGTTCCTGCCTTCCGAGATGAACGTAGACCGCCTGGTGCGGGCGCTGATCGGTTTGACGCTGTTCCAAAGCGCCTACATGGCCGAGGTCATCCGCGGTGGGTTGCAAGCCATTCCCAAGGGCCAAGAGGAGGCGGCGGCTGCCCTCGGCATGACCTACTGGAAGCGCATGGGGCTGATCATTCTTCCCCAGGCGCTGAAGATGATGATCCCAGGTATCGTGAACACCTTCATTTCGCTGTTCAAAGACACCACTCTGGTCATGATCATCGGGCTTTTCGACCTTTTGGGGATCGTGCAAGCGGCCCTGGCCGACTCACGCTGGCTCGGCTTCTCGTTGGAAGGTTACGTGTTCGCTGCCTTCATGTTCTGGATTTTCTGTTTCAGCATGTCGCGCTACAGCCAGTACCTAGAACGCAAGCTGCATACCGGCCACAAGCGCTAACGCCGCTTTCATCAACGATTTTTAGCAGGATAGTGACATGACTCAAGCAGCGACCAACACCCCTGGCACCAGCCCCTCCGATCTGATGGTAGAAATGCGCGGCGTGAACAAGTGGTACGGCGATTTCCACGTGCTGCGCGACATTTATCTGGAAGTGAAACGCGGCGAGCGGATCGTCATTTGCGGGCCTTCAGGCTCCGGTAAATCCACCATGATTCGCTGCATCAACCATCTGGAAGAGCACCAAAAAGGCGAGATCGTGGTAGGCGGCGTACCGCTCACTCAGGACGTCAAACGCATCGAGCAGATTCGCCGCAGCGTCGGCATGGTGTTCCAGCACTTCAACCTGTTCCCTCACCTCACGGTGCTGGAGAACTGCTGTATCGCACCGATGTGGGTGCAGAAGAAGCCCCGCAAAGAGGCCGAAGCCATGGCCATGCAGTACCTGGAGCGCGTGCGCATCGCCGAGCAGGCCAAGAAATATCCTGGCCAACTCTCCGGCGGTCAGCAGCAGCGGGTCGCCATTGCCCGCTCGCTGTGCATGCACCCGGACGTCATGCTGTTTGACGAACCGACCTCGGCCCTCGACCCGGAAATGATCAAGGAAGTACTGGACGTCATGATCGAGCTGGCCGAAGAGGGCATGACCATGCTGTGCGTTACCCACGAGATGGGCTTCGCCAAGACTGTGGCCGACCGCGTCATCTTCATGGACCAAGGGCAAATCATCGAAGAGAACGCGCCGGAGCCGTTCTTCAATAACCCGCAATCCGAGCGCACCCAGCTCTTCTTGAGCCAGATTCTGGGGCACTAATCCTGTCTCCAGTGCCACGATGTACTGAACGTGGGCCTCCAGTGAGGCCCATTTTCATGGACCCTCTACGCCACAACATCACAACAAGTGAGTCATCATGGAAAAGCTCTTCATTGACCGCGCGCCGCAGCCCATCGCCCCGTTCTCACACGCCTGCCGGGTGGGCGACCTGGTCTTCATCACCGGCCAAATGCCCACGGTGCCGGAAACCAACGAGATGCTGCTGGGCACGTTTACCGAGCAAACCCACCGGGTGATGCAGAATCTGGCCATCGTGCTGGAAGAGGTCGGCAGTAGCTTCGAGTACGTGGTGCAGTCGCGGGTCTTCATCACCAATATGGGCCATTTCGATGAAGTGAATCAGGTCTACGCCAGCTACTTCCAACAACCGCTGCCCACCCGCACCTGCATTGGCGTGACCGGGCTTGCGGGCGGCGCGGATGTCGAAGTCGATATGATCGCCTGGATTCCTCCCAAAGCGGGCGCTTAACCACCCACGAGCGTAATGCTGGCAGGCAGTAGCGCAGGCTGCTCCCGATGCTGCGTCAGCGGCTTGCCCGCCAGCGCCGTAAGCAGAATTTGCAGGGGGTCGCCGTGGCTGACCACCAGCACCGTTTCACCCTCAAAGCGTTGCTCCAACGCTTCCAGCGCAGCAACCATGCGCGCCGCGACACACTTGACCGGCTCCACCTGCCACTGGGTGTGGTCGGCGTTCTGAGCATCGAAGGCCCACACCTCCGGGTAGTGGCTATCCGCCTTGCCCTCCAATTCACCAAAGTGGCGCTCCCTCAAGCGCTCCTCTTTTTGCATCTCCAACCCAAACGCGGCGGCCACTCGGGCGGCGGTGTGCGTAGTGCGTAAAAAGTCCGAATGCACGACCTGTGTGGGTACCGGCCAGTGCCACCGTGCGACGGTATCTGCCAGCTGCTGCTCGCCCTGCGGCGACAGCCCATACGCCAACAGCCCTCGCTCAGGGGAGCTGATGATGGTGCCTTGTGCGTTAGCCTGGCTATGGCCATGGCGCATCAGCAGATAGCGGTTTCGCCAATGATGACGTGAGTCGTCTATATCCATGCTCTTTTCTCTATGAAAACCGTGTTTGACCAAACACGGAACGGTTGCCATGGTTAAAGGGTAATCAATGACATGGAGGACGTATGACAATGACCACCTATATCGTGGTAGCCGACGCCGCTCGGGCACGTATCTTCACCCGTGATGCACTTCACCTCGCCGAGCAGGAGAGCTTGGTACACGCCGCAGGCAGGCTGCATGAAGGCGACTTGATCACGGACCGCCGCGGTGCCGATGTTCATGAGTCTACGTCAACGTCATCGCGCTCATCCGGCGAGGAGGGCGCGGCCTCCCAACATGAAAACGAGCTGTTTGCCAAAGAAGTCGCCCAGCGACTCTACACTGCGCGGGTGGACAACAGCATGGACAAGCTGATCATGGTCGCGCCTCCCAAGTTCTTGGGGCTGCTCAAAGAGAAGCTCGACAACCCCACGCAGAAGCTGGTCACCCACACGCTCTCGAAAGACCTCAGCAAAGCGTCCATGGCTGATATTCAGAACGCGGTCAGCGATCTTCGTTAACACTACAGTTAGCGCTTACTAACTTTTTTCCTGCTTTTTACTAAAGGCGTAGCCGCTCTCGCCGATACCCATCATGAACCCTGATGATCCCGAGAGCGACTATGTTTTCTTCCCTACGTTTACGTATTCTTCTAGCGGCACTCACGGCTATTACGCTGGCCCTGATCATAAATGGCATCGCCAGTTACCTAACGGTAAAACAGCACAACGCTCAACAGATCACCCGTAACTTGGATGCCGTCGTGCGCGGCAATAGCAGCGCGTTAAGCGAGTGGATCGCTTCGCGCAGTACGATGCTGTCTGGTATGGATGAAGCCATTGCTAGCGATGACCCTCGCGCTGCTTTGCGGCAGTTGACGACCTCCGGCAACTTCATGGCGACCTATATTGGCGTTGCGGCCAGCGGCGAAACCATCTTTTTTAATGGCTGGGAGCCACCGGCTGATTTCGACCCTAGGGAGCGTCCTTGGTACCAAGCAGCGGTGGAGGCACGTGACACCATTGTGACGGCCCCTTACATCGACGCTCAAAGCGGCGACTTGGTCGTAACGTTTGCACGCCCTTTTTACAGAAACGACCAACTACAGGCGGTCGTGGGAGCCGATGTCAATATTCGTGACATGGTCGCCATCGTGCAGGAAATTTCGCCGACTCCCTCTAGCTTTGGCTTTCTTGCCACCGGCGACGGCACCCTCATTGCCCACCCAGACAGTGAGCTGGCACTGGAACCAACGACCACACTCAACAGCAAATTGAATGCCGAGTATCTCAATACGTTATCCAACGCTCAGCAGCCGCACCCCTTGGCGCTACAAGGCAGCAGCAAGCTACTGATGGGACGCACCATCGACGGCAACAGCGGTTGGCAGTTGGTCGTCGCGTTAGACGAAGCAGAGGCCACCGCAGGCCTGCGCGCCATTGCCACCACGTCCATCGTTACCCTGCTGATCGTCGCGGCCATTACCGCCGTGGTCTTTGGCATATTGCTGTCGCTGCTGCTGCGTCGCCTGCTGGGCGTCCGCAATGCGATGGATAACATCGCCTCGGGCGAAGGCGACTTGACCCAGCGCCTTCCCGAGGAGGGCACCGACGAAGTGGCTCAAATTGCCAGCGCCTTCAATCGCTTCGTAGGCAAAATGGAAGACGTCTTGATCGACGTGCGCACCAGCAGCGAATCGGTGCACCACGCCGCTAACGAGATTGCCATGGGTGGCCAGGATCTCTCGCGCCGTACGGATAACGCCGCCTCGAGCCTGCAACAAACCTCGGCCTCGGTCGAAGAGATCACCAGCACCGTACAGCACACGGCGGCCTCAGCCCAGGAAGCCAACAAGCTCTCCCACGCGGCTACCGAAGTCGCGAAAGAGGGCGGTCAGGTGGTATCGAACGTGGTCACCACCATGGAAGACATCTCCGACGCTTCCAACAAGATTGGCGATATCGTCACGTTGATGAACAGCATCGCTTTTCAAACCAATCTGCTGGCACTGAACGCCTCGGTCGAGGCTGCCCGCGCGGGTGAACACGGCCGTGGCTTTGCCGTCGTGGCAGAGGAAGTACGCAAACTGGCTGGCCGTAGCAGCGACGCGGCTAACGATATCCAGAAACTGATCGAGGACTCGCAAGCCAAGGTGAATAACGGCACCTCGTTGGTGCGTAACGCGGGGAGTACCATGCAGGATATCGTCGAGCACATCACCCGCGTGACCGATGTTCTAGAAGAGATCAACGCCGCGACGAGCGAACAGAGCGACGGTATCAAGCAGGTCAATATTGCGGTGGCAGAACTGGACCGGATGACCCAAGAAAACGCTGCGATGGTCGAAGAGTCCACCACCGCCGCCGAGCAGTTGAAAGAGCAGGCGGATCACCTGACCGGGACGATCAGCAGCTTCAAACTCTCTCACACGGCATCGCCCGCGCTACAGGCGCCACAGGACCGTTTACCGCGCACGTCGGAGAGTTTCTAACCGGCAGCGCCTCCCTGGCCGCCTCCGCCCTCTTGCCTGCGGTGGTGGCCATGTCACGCGTTAGCCATGAATCTTTGTTCTACTGGTTCAAGGATGGCACTCGATACGCTCTTTCGCCTCTTGCTGAAACAGGACCGCTCCTCTATGCACTTTCGTTCCCTTCGCTCTCTCGTTTTGGCGTTGGCAGGCCCTTGCCTGCTTGCCGTCGTTGCCGCGCTAGTGGTGTATAACCTGATCGCGGCCGCCCGCACCCAACAAACCGTTGAAGAGCATACCCAGACGCTCATGCAAAGCGCACTGGACGCGCGGCTCGATGCCATTGCCGAAGCAGAGGGTGAACGGATTCAACGCGAGCTGGACAAGGCCATGACCCTGGCCAGCCAGCTCGCCACCACCAACGCCCTCATGGGCGTGGAAGATGCCGAAGGTCAGCGTGCGCTCTACCTGAGCCGCCGTCAGCTTTCCAACTTGGTACGGCAGACGGTTGCCGACAACCCGGCGCTGCTGGATGCGTTCATCGGCTGGGAGCCCAACGCCTTTGGAGACGACGCCCGCTTTGCTGGCGACGAGCGCTACGGCCACGATGGCAGTGGCCGCTTCATGCCCTGGTGGTACCGCACTGGGGATGGCTCGCTCGAGGTCTTACCACTAGGCGACACTATGGAGAGCGAAACCCGCCTCGCCAGCGGCGTGCGTGAGGGGGAGTACTACCTCTGCCCACGCGAAACGCTCGCCCCCTGTGTGATCGACCCCGCCGCCTACGATTACGACGGCGAAACGCAGCTGGTCACCTCGTTCAACGCACCGATTTTGGTGAACGGCGAATTTCGCGGTGTGGCCGGGGTCGACCTCTCGCTGAACTTCATTCAAACGCTGCTGCGCGACGCCAACGCCGCGCTGTATGACGGCGCAGGCCGTATGGCGCTGGTCGCCGGGCGCGGCGGCTTGGTGGCGGACACCAACGGCGAAGAGGCCCTGGGCCTGCCTGCCAGCAACGCGCTGAGCGACACGGCGCTTGACGGCATTGCCGAAGCCACATCACAAGGCAGCCTCTACAGCAGCATGGCCAACGGCATGTTTCAGCGCTATCAGCCACTGACCATTGGCGATACGGAGCAGCCGTGGGTACTAGTGCTACAGCTGCCCGAGTCCGTCGTGCTCGCCGAACTCAACGCGCTGCAGAACGTTTTGAGCGATCAGCGCCAGCAAAACACCCTAGGGATGACGCTGGTGGGGCTGCTGCTGGCGGCCATCGGCATCGCTGCCCTGTGGTGGATTGGTGGGCGTATTGCGAGTCCGCTCAAACGCTTAGCGAACAGAATGGAAGAGATCGCCTCTGGAAACGGCGATCTCACTCAGCGCCTGCCCGTGCATGGCCGCGATGAGAGCGCCGCCGTGGCCGAGCAGTTCAACGCCTTTGCCGAAAAAATTCAGGCCATTTTGCTGGACGTACGGCGCAGTAGCGAGGCCGTGAACCATGCAGCCAACGAGATCACCCAAGGCGGCCATGACCTGTCACGGCGTACCGAGCAAGCCGCTGCCAGCCTGCAAGAAACCTCGGCAGCGATGGAAGAGATCAGCAGCACCGTCAGCCACACCACCCACGCCTCCCAAGAGGCCAGCGGGCTGTCCAACACCGCCTCGCAGCTGGCTTCCCGTACCGACAAGGCGTTTGTGCAGGTGGTCTCGACCATGGATGACATCCGCGCGACCTCGGCAGAGATTCAGAGCATCGTCAGCGTGATCGACGGCATTGCCTTCCAAACCAACCTGCTGGCGCTCAACGCCTCAGTAGAGGCAGCGCGGGCTGGCGAGCACGGGCGCGGCTTTGCCGTGGTGGCCGATGAAGTGCGCAAGCTCGCCTCGCGCAGCAGCGACGCCGCTAAGGATATCCGCCAGCGCATCGATGCGTCTGCCGACAAGGTCGAAAGCGGCACGCAAATGGTACGCGACGCTGAAGCCGCCATGCACGAGCTGGCCGATAGCGTGACGCGCGTCACCCAAATGCTGGGCGATATCAGTACGGCAGCCGGTGAGCAGAACGACGGCATTAACCAAGTCAGCGTCGCGGTGACCGACCTGGATCAGATGACCCAGCAAAACGCCGCCCTGGTGCAAGAGTCCACCACCGCGGCCGAGCAGCTTAAAGACCAAGCGGACAGGCTGGCCGCGCTAGTGGGTGGCTTTACGCTAGAGGCGTCGCAGCATCAGGCTCAGGCGCTGCCAAGCCCTGAAAAGGCCAAGGTGTAACCGCTAGGGAATCGGTGGCAGCGGAATATCGTCACTGCGCTTGGCCCCGGCGGTCATTTCGCGGCAGAGCCTTAAAAACTCCCTCACGCCGGTGGTCAGGTACTTGTGGCGATGCCAGATAAAGGTGAACTGGCGCTTTAGATCCAACTCCGGCGTGGGCAGCGGCACCAAGCTGCCGCGCCGGAAGGCATCACGCAGTGCCAGCCGCGACACGCAGCCAATCCCTAATCCCGACTCCACCGCGCGTTTAATGCCCTCGGTATGCTCCAGCTCCAACAGCGTATTGAACCGGCTGCGACGGTGGCGGGCGGCATGCTCTAGCGTCATACGCGTACCGGAGCCCTCCTCGCGCATAATCCAATCCTCCCGCAGCAGTTGATCCAGCTCCAGATGCTCCCGCCCTGCCAGCGGGTGGCGCGGCGAGCAGAACACGCACAGCTCATCCTCGACCCAGGGCTGGCTGATAATCATATCGTCATCGCACTGCCCCTCAATCAGCCCCAAATCCAGCGAGTGCTGGCGCACGCCCTCGATAATATGCCGCGTATTGCGCACCGCCAGCCGCACCCGGCTGCCGGGATAGCGCTGCATGAAATCGCTGATCAGCAGCGTGGCCAGATAGTTACCGATGGTGAGCGTTGCCCCCACGTCCAATGCGCCCACGCCCTGCTGACCCCGCAGCAGCTCTTCGACCTCCTCGGCGCGGTCGAGCAGGGCCACCGCCTTGGGCAGTAGCTGGAAGCCGAGCGCGTTGAGTTTCAGCCGTTTCCCGATGCGATCGAGCAGCTGGCAGTCGAACTGGCGCTCCAGCTCGGCCAGCGCCGTGCTGGTAGCCGATTGCGACATGGCCAGCGCGCGCGCCGCGTGGGAAACGCTCTCGTGCTGGGCAACGGCTACGAAGACTTCTAGCTGGCGCAGGGTGTAGTGCATGACCAAAACCTATCTGTCGAGTGATCGGCGAAGGGCTATATCGATTTTAAAGATAAGCGTTATCAAGATAATTTGCTTAACAGATATACCACCCTTATTTAGAATTGAGAGAAACCTATAGAGCTATTTTTTATTCTTTTTTGGAATATGGCGAGCAAGGCTTAGGCTGCGCCGCCTCTGGAGGAGTGAGCATGAGCAAGTTTGCCCTAGAAGAAGTGCTAAGCGTTCACCACTGGAACGATACCCTGTTCAGCTTCCGCACCACCCGCGAGCGCAGCCTGCGTTTCAAAAACGGCCAATTCGTCATGATCGGTCTCGAAGTGGACGGCAAGCCCCTGATGCGCGCGTACTCCATCGCCAGCCCCAACTACGAAGACCACCTGGAATTCTTCAGCATCAAAGTGCCCGATGGCCCGCTCACCTCGCGCCTACAGCACCTGAAAGTAGGCGACCAAATCATGGTCAGCCGCAAGCCGACTGGCACGCTGGTGTGCGACGACCTGCTGCCGGGACGCAACCTGTATATGCTCTCGACCGGTACCGGCTTGGCGCCGTTCATGAGCCTGATTCAAGACCCGGAAGTTTACGAGCGCTTCGAAAAAGTCGTGCTGGTACACGGCGTGCGTGAAGTCTCCGAGCTGGCCTACGCCGACTTCATCACCAAAGAGCTGCCCGCCCACGAGTACCTGGGCGAAGAGATCGCCGAAAAGCTCGTGTACTACCCCACGGTCACCCGTGAAGAGTTTCACACTATGGGCCGCCTGACCGACCACATCCGCAGCGGCAAGCTTTTTGAAGACACCGGCCTACCGCCGATTGACCCGCGCCAAGACCGCGCCATGATCTGCGGCAGCCCGGCGATGCTGGACGACACCAGCGCGCTGCTCGACGAACTGGGCCTGAACATCTCCCCGCGCATGGGCGAGCCGGGCGACTACGTCATTGAGCGTGCGTTCGTCGAGAAGTAAGTGCTGCTTGGATGGTGAATGGTGAAGGGTGAATAGAAAATCGTAGCCCGTATCACCATCGCCTTATGCACAAAGCCCCTGTGGATGATATCCACAGGGGCTTTGTCTATTCAGCGCAACTCACTGTTCACGCCTTACCCTTCACTACTGACGCTTCACCGTTAAACCGCGTCTTTACCGGTTTCACCAGTACGGATACGGATGACCTGCTCAAGGGGCATCACAAAGATTTTACCGTCACCGATCTTACCGGTATTGGCGACCTGGGTAATCGCGTCGATCACCTGCTCGGCCATATCGTCGTCAACGGCGACTTCCAGCTTCACCTTGGGCAGGAAATCCACCACGTACTCCGCACCACGGTAGAGTTCCGTGTGGCCTTTCTGACGGCCAAAGCCTTTCACTTCCGTTACCGTAATGCCCTGCACGCCGATATCAGAGAGCGATTCGCGTACGTCATCAAGCTTGAACGGCTTGATAATGGCTGAGATCAATTTCATTGCGACATCCTCTAGCTTGGTGGCCCACTGTATCAAAACAGCGTTATTGAACGGTTGTCATAACCCATCAAGGTTGGCGGGGCGCTCGCATAGCCAAGCCCGTTACCCAGTCGGTTAAGCATACACCGCCCAGGGCGGAGAATAAAAAACCCGTACGTACCTAGCTCATAACCAGCGACGTGCCGCCGATGCGTAAACGACAAAAAGGCCTCCCACTCGGGGAGGCCACAAGGAGCACGCCAGCTCACATGATTAGCGCAAGCTTATTTCTTAACGCTAAACTCGGGGTAGGCTTCCAGACCGCACTCAGCGATATCGACGCCTTCATACTCTTCTTCTTCGCTAACGCGGATACCCATGACCGCTTTCAGCACCAGCCATACCACTAAGCTTGCGATGAAGACCCAGCCAAAGATGCCCACGATACCGATTAACTGTGCACCGAAAGAGGCGTCGCCGTTGGTGAGCGGCACTGCCAGCACACCCCAGATACCAACCACACCGTGTACGGAGATCGCGCCGACCGGGTCATCCAGCTTCAGCTTGTCGAGGGTCACGATGGCACCCACCACAATCAGACCACCTACCGCACCAATCATGGCAGCGCCCAGTGCTGACGGAGAGAGCGGGTCAGCGGTAATCGCGACCAGGCCGGCCAGCGCACCGTTCAGTGCCATGGTGAGGTCCGCTTTACGGAACCACAGTTTGGCTAGCACCAGCGCAGCAATCACGCCACCGGCAGCCGCTGCGTTGGTGTTCACGAACACTTGTGCAACGTTGTTGGCTGAACCGATATCGGACATTTTCAGCTCGGAGCCGCCGTTGAAACCGAACCAGCCCATCCACAGGATGAAGGTACCCAGCGTTGCCAGTGGCATGTTGGCACCGGGAATCGCATGGATAGAGCCATCTTTACCGTACTTGCCTTTACGCGGGCCCAGTACCAGCACACCGGCGAGCGCTGCAGCCGCACCGGCCAAGTGCACGATGCCGGAACCGGCGTAGTCGGAGTAGCCGACTTCAGACAGCCAGCCGCCGCCCCAGGTCCAGTAGCCAGACACCGGGTAGATGAATGCCGTCATCACCACGGCAAAGGCCAGAAATGCCCACAGCTTCATACGCTCAGCAACCGCACCCGAGACAATCGACATGGCGGTGGCCACAAACACCACCTGGAAGAAGAAGTCAGAGCGCATGGAGTAGTAAGGCGCATCGTCGCCACCGGCCAGCACCGCATCGGCGCTGTTTTCAGTGCCGATCAAGAAGCCCAGGTTCGGCAGGAAGCCGCCTGCGCTGCTGGAGTACATGATGTAGTAGCCCACCAGCAGGTACATGGTGCAGGCAATCGCGAACAGCGCGATGTTTTTCGTCAGGATTTCGGCGGTATTCTTGGAGCGAACCAAGCCCGCTTCCAGCATGGCGAAGCCAGCGGCCATCCACATGACCAGCACGCCGCAGATCAAGAAGTAAAACGTATCGAGCGCATAGCTCAAATCAGCTAACTCATTCATGAGGTGTTCCCCGTTATACTAAGCGAAGTTATACGTCATCAGCAGATCGATGGGCGACGCTTAAACGGCGTCGGCACCGCGCTCACCGGTACGAATACGGATCACATCTTCCAACGGCGTGACGAACACTTTGCCATCGCCGATCTTGCCGCTATTCGCTGCGTTGCAGATGGCGTCCAGCACGCTTTCCAGGCGCGCATCGTCCACGGCGACTTCCACTTTCACCTTGGGCAGAAAATCGACCACGTATTCCGCGCCGCGGTAGAGTTCGGTATGCCCTTTCTGGCGGCCAAAGCCCTTTACTTCAGTGACCGTAATCCCCTGAACGCCGTTGTCGGCGAGTGCTTCACGAACGTCGTCAAGCTTGAATGGCTTGATGATAGCGGTGATGAGTTTCATCCCGGATCTCCCCTGCTGGATCAGTCCCACTCGGTGGAAAGCGGCATGGCCGCCCGAATTTAGTGCTTGCCCTGCTAATGCGCATACCGTGCCATCCACTTTTTTATTTTTATATTTCAGATACTTAATCTATTCATATAAGCAACTGACGGTAGCTTTATGGCCTTGCTCACTCTCCTCCCCTCGGGCCCTGCACCATTAATGAGCATTCAAAAAAGCTAGCCGCTCCATTTCGATGCATTTGTCCGCTCCCCATCTGCTCACTATCCATTGCGCTTAATTAACAAACGGCACATGCGAATCCACGGCGGGTTGCGTATCCTTACTCACAAGCAGTTCACATTTATGCGTGATCGTTTAAGGAGAGAGCCATGGCGCCCCAAGACCGCATTAGCCGCTTAGCCCAGCAGATCGGCGACCGTTTGCAGAATGCGTCACAAGCCCCGGAAGATATTCAGAAAGGTGTCCAGCAGGTGGTACGCGGCGCGTTTGACCGCCTGGAGCTGGTATCACGGGAAGACTTTGATATTTTGATGGATGTGCTGCAGCGCACCCGCTCGCGGGTAGAAGCCCTAGAGCGCCAAGTGGCCAGTTTGGAAGCAGCGGTAGAGGCCTCTAGCACCACCGCCGCCACGCCTGTAGAAGCTGAAGTACCGCCCGCCCCTGTGCAACCTTCCAGCACAACTAAGCCAACCGCTGACGGCGCTGAGTAAGTACGCCGTTTTGCACGGCATGGGGCAGGTTCGGCTGCCCCACTTCTTGCCCCTACCTCTCTCCCACACTCTCGCCCGTCCTCTCTCTTGCTCTTAATTCAACACCTTATACCAGTGAACAAGAATCACTATCATTGACAACCCTAGTGATAGTGCTATCGTGCGCTTATCTGTAGCCTCCCGCGTGCCGTTAAGCACCAATACGGCGCAGGCACTATGCTCCACCCACGATAGCGACTGCCCCAATGCCTCAGCAGGAACGCTTAGCAACGCCTGAAATCACCCCCTTTTCGTTGGCCCAGCTTGGCCAGCGCTTCGGCATTCACTACCGCATTGAAGGCCCTACTTCTCCGCGCCAACCAGTCGCCACCGGTCATGTTCATGACGTTAGCCTGCGCCACGGGATTCACTTAACGCTTTCTGATTTGCAGGTAGAACGTGGCTATACCTCCACGTCTTACCAAAGCGTGCCATGGTTCTTGAGCGTTATCTTGGAAGGCACTATTCATCTCCAAATGGGCAAGCAGCAGATACAGCTCTCTGCAGGAGATGGCGTATGCAGCCACTTTGATGCCCGGCACCCACTCACGGTGCATCAACCTGTTCAGACACGCCTTCGTACTGTGAATATTGCGGTTCTGACCACTGCACCCTTAGGCCTACCCACCCCGCCTGATGCTTCATGTTTGCATTGCTGGAAGCTCCCCAAGGCCCTCTGCGAAACGCTTTGCACCATTAGTGAGCAACCGCCCACGCTCTGGCGACAAGCGCTGGTATGGCAGGGGTTAGCATTGCAGTTGATTGGGTTAGGCTTGCCAGAGCGTCTGACAGCGCTACCCGAGCAAAAACGCCTTTCTACCCGTGATCGTCATTGCCTCACGGCACTGCACTCGCGCATTGCTCAGCATCCCGCCGAGCCTTATAGCCTCACCGCATTAGCCAAAGAAGCCGCTATGAGCCCTAGCAGCCTGCGCCAGAAGTTTCGCGCCTGCTACGGCTGCACGCTGTTCGACTATATTCGCCAAGTGCGATTACAGCAGGGGTACGAGGCACTGCAACGAGGTGAGAGCGTGCAACAAGCGGCCCATCACTGTGGGTATCGGCATGCCAGCAACTTCTCCAGCGCCTTCAAGCGCCACTTCGGTTTTTCCCCTCACGAGAGGAATCGCTCCAGCTTATAGCCCGCGCTTGAGTTCCTTCCGCGTGTACAAACATGTCAGCGCGCATAGCAGGCTTGGCACGGCGCATACCTTTATGGCGTCATAAAAAGCAATAATTCTCATTGCTTAATAACACTGATTCCACTTCCTCCCAGGATCACTTATGGCCTCCACCCATCGTCTGTTTCTACTGGCCCCCTTGAGCAGTGCGCTGTTCATCGCGCTGGCAACGCCTGCTGCGGCACAGCCGAGCACTGCCTTAGCCACCGTCACTGTGACTGCCCAACAGGCGGCGACCAAAGTTGCTACGCCCTTTATCGAAACCCCACAGAGCGTTTCGACCATCACCGAAACGCAGATGACGCAACGCGGCGTCAGTACCGTACAGCGCGCCACCGACTACACTCCCGGCGTGTACAGCAACCAAGTAGGGGCTTCTAACCGTTTTGATTACCTGGTGTTAAGAGGCTTCTCCGATGGCAGCTTGAGCAACACCTTTTTAGATGGTTTGAAGGTGATGGGCGACGCCAACTCCCATAGCAGCATGCGCATCGACCCCTGGTTTTTAGACAGCATCGAAGTGGTGCGCGGCCCTGCATCCGTGCTGTATGGCCGCGCCTCACCGGGCGGCGTGGTGGCCCTCAACAGCAAACGTCCTGAATTCGAGCCGGGCGGCGAGCTGCGCGTTAGGGTCGGTAATAATGATCAGCGCAGCGCTGCGTTTGATCTCACTGGCCCGCTGGGGGAAGAGCAGCGCGTTGCGTTTCGCCTCACCGGCATCGCCAGCGCCGCCGATACCCAGTTTGGCCCAGCCGAAGAGGAGCGCTACGCTATTGCGCCACGGCTGACCTGGGACATGACCGACGCCACCAGCCTGACCGTCGAAGCGTATCTTCAGGATGAGCCAGAAGGCGGCTACCACTCCGGCGTGCCTTATGAAGGCGCGGTGATCGCTCGCAATGGCCGCCAAATAAGCAATAACTTCTTCGATGGCGAAGCCGATTACGACGCCTATAAGCGCACCCAGCGCATGCTCGGCTATACCCTTGAGCACCGCTTTAACGACCGCGTATCCGCCCGCCAACTGCTGCGCTATCTCAATTCAGACGTGACGCTAAATCAGGTGTATGGGTTTGGCTGGGCATCGCCGACCTCAAACGCACTGGCCCGCTACTACTCCGGCAGCGAGGAATCGCTTCAAGCCTTAACGGTGGATAATCAGTTAGAAGCCCGCCTGACCAACGGCTTCATGGAGCACACCCTGCTGTTGGGAGCGGATTACCAGCAGCGCAAGAACGAGGTTGCCTGGCCTTCCGGCGCGTTCCCCTCGTTGGATGCCTTCAACCCGGTTTACGGCAGCGAGCCGCTGGCGTTCTACGCGCCCATCCGGGAGAACCACGAGTTGGAGCAAACCGGCATCTACCTTCAGGATCAGATCACCGTCAATAACTGGCGCGTGACGCTAGGCGGGCGCTTTGACTGGGTAAATATCGACAACACCAATCGCGACAGCGGCGCTACCAGCGCGTTGAGTGACACCCAATTTAGCGGCCGCGCTGGGGTGGTGTACCTGTTCGATAACGGCATCGCCCCCTACGTCAGCTACTCGACGGCCTTTACCCCCACCAGCTTCGTCGATGCCAACGGCGACCTGCTCGCTCCCATGGAGGGCGCACAGTGGGAAACCGGCTTGAAATACCAGCCCAACGACCGGCAGCAGTACAGCGCAGCGCTGTTCCACATTAGCCAGGAGAACGTGGCTACCAAAGAGCAGCCTACCGACCCCTACCGTGCCGTAGGCGAGATTGAGTCGCAAGGCATTGAGCTGGAAGCCCAAACGCAGCTCACCGAGGCGCTCTCGCTCCAGGCAGGCTACAGCTTTACCGACATTACTTACGCCAAGAGCGACGACGGCAACCAGGGCAATAACGCCATTTACTCACCCCGCTATCAAGTACAGCTGTGGGGCCACTATGCCGTGCAGAAGGGTTGGCTAAGCGGTGTGGATATCGGCGTGGGCGTGCGCCACTACGCTGACATTGCCGCTGACCGCGCCAACACCGCCACCGTGCCGGACTACACCCTCGTTGACGCCACGCTGGGCTACGACTGGAGCCAAGCAGGCCTCAATGGCGTCGAAACCCGCCTGAATGTGCACAACGCGCTGGATAAAGAGTACGTGGCGTCGTGTAACTCGCTGGAGTACTGCTATTTCGGTGCCGAACGCGGCGTCACCGCCAGCGTTCATTACCGATTCTAAGCAGCGACCACACCCAGGCGCCCGCGCCCTGTGCATGCCTGGGTGTTTCTATTTGCAATTGATAAACAGACTCGTTTAAATAAGGCGCTTATTGCTAGGTACTAACCTCATGCGCTGTTTCCCCCGACTGCTTATCCTGGCTCGCCGCAGCCTGCTTGCGGCTGGCCTGCTGTTGTCTACCGCCAGCCACGCCCAATGGGCCACCATCGACTGGACCATTGCCGAGACGTTGCTGGCCATCAAGGCCCCCGTGAGCGGCATTGCGCAGCAGCCCGCCTACCACGACTGGGTGGGCGAGCCGCGCATTCCCGAGCATGTGATGGATATTGGCCTGCGCACCCAGCCCAACTTCGAGCTGCTGGCCCAATCGCCTCCCGAGCAAACGCTGCTCTCGCCTATGTTTACCGGGCTAATTCCCCGGTTGGAGAAAATCGCCCCGGTAGGCACCTTCGCCCTCTACTCACCGGGCGCGGAGACATGGCAAGAGATGCAGAGCCTCACCCGTCAACTGGGCGAGCTCACCGACCGCAACGCCGAAGCCGAGGAGCTGATCGAGAGCACCCAACAGCTGATGGCCGAGCTGCGCCGCCAGCACAGCGACTCGCCACCGCTGCTGATGGTGCAGTTTATGGATGCCCGCCATGTGCGGGTGTTTGGCGAGAACAGCCTCTACAACGCCGTGCTAGAACAACTTGAGCTACCCAACGCCTGGGACCAACCCACCAACGCCTGGGGGTTTTCACTGGCCGGTATTGAAGCGCTGGCACGCTACCCCGATGCCACGCTGGTCATCGTCGACCCACTCCCCGCAGGCGTGGAAGAGCAGTTGGAAGGGAGCGGCCTCTGGCAGCACTTACCCAACGTGCAAAACGGCCGCCTGCTTCGCCTACCACCAGTGTGGAGCTTTGGTGCACTGCCCTCCGCTCAGCGCTTTGCCCGCGAACTCACCAGCGCGTTGAATGCCCATCACGCTGACTAGCCCGCCATCAGCCTGCCCACCTGAGTAGCGCACAAGGCCTGACATAAAGTAGGCTTAGCCAACGAGATAGCTCATTAAACTGAGTGAGCCGATTGGTAGACGTTGCGAGGGAGCGCCATGACACTAGCGATTGTGGCCACGCGGGCAGGCGTGGGGTTGGAAGCACCGGCGGTACATGTAGAGGTTCACTTAGCCAACGGTTTGCCGGGTTTAACCCTAGTGGGGTTGCCGGAAACCGCCGTGAAGGAGAGCCGCGAGCGGGTGCGCAGCGCCTTGATCAACGCGGGTTTTGATTTCCCCAACACCAAGCGCATTACCCTCAACCTCGCCCCGGCGGATCTGCCTAAAGAGGGTGGCCGCTTTGATTTACCCATTGCGCTGGGCATTCTCGCGGCCTCGGGTCAAATCCCGGTGGATGCGCTGGAAGGTATGGAGTGCGCGGGCGAACTGGCCCTGGATGGCAAACTGCGCGCTGTACCCGGCGTGCTGCCGTTTGCGCTGGCCACCCGGCGCGCCAACAAAGCGCTGATTGTGCCCCGCGCCTGTGCCGATGAAGCGGCTCTGGCAGGCGATTTACCGGTGCTGCCCGCCGACTCTCTCTGGCAAGTGGTGGCTCACTTGCTGGGCCAGGAGAAAATTCCGCCCCACCAGCTCTCAGCCTCCGTCAAATCCACCGCCCCCATGGCGGACTTAGCCGACGTGCGCGGCCAGCATCAGGCCCGCCGGGCGTTAGAGGTCGCTGCTGCAGGAGGCCATAACCTATTGCTCGCAGGCCCACCCGGCACCGGCAAAACCATGCTCGCCAGCCGCTTACCCGGCATTCTGCCGCCGCTGTCAGAGGATGATGCACTACAGGTGGCCGCAGTGCGCTCGGTATGTGGCTTGGCGCTGGAAGCCGACTGGGGCCAGCGACCTTTTCGCCAACCCCACCACAGCGCGAGCGCTGCTGCACTGGTCGGCGGCGGC